>NZ_AUAV01000008.1 GCF_000428905.1 Brumicola pallidula DSM 14239 = ACAM 615 | reverse complement strand
GGCGATAAATGCATCGGCACAAACCATACACTACCAACTAAGAAGGCAGCACGCTATACTGGTGGATTATGGGTTGGGAAATTCATTAAAACATGTACTTTCCAATATATTACTGAAGAAGCCTCTGTAGTGGTTGGCAATTACTGTTCTAGATTATGCGCCGTAGAAGGATTTGCTGGACATAAAGAACAAGCTGACATAAGACTGAGAAGATACGAGAAATAATATTGAATAAACATAAACGCGTCACGTCTTATGATGTCGCCAAAGTTGCTGGCGTGTCGCAATCGGCAGTTTCTAGGGCTTTTCAGACGGGTCGCAGTGTGTCTGATAAAACCAGAGAAAAGGTCTTAGCCACAGCAAATGAACTGGGCTATAAGCCCAATGCTATAGCGAGAATGCTGATCACAAAACGGTCAGGGATGGTCGCGGTTATTTCATCTTCACGGGTTAACCTTGTTTATCCGGAAGTATTGTCCTTGCTGAACGAACGTTTATCAGAAAAAAATGAACGCGTATTATTGTTTAATTTAGACGATGCGGCCGGTTTAGACGATATTTTAGAGCACATATGGACTTTTCAAGTCGATGGCGTGATAGCCCTTGCAGCCCATTTTGATCATAAAAGTATCAATAAATTTAAACAGCATCAAATCCCGGTTGTACTTTATAACCGGCGAGTGGCTGGGCATTCAGCAAGTTCTGTTTGTTGCAATCATGAGCAAGGTATTTTTGAGCTAGTCGATATTTTACATGACTTTGGACACAAAGATTATTTGGTCCTTGCTGGGCCAGAGGACTCTGACGTGGCCCAAGAACGCTGTGAATTAGCGATTAAAGCGCTCACCGATAAAGGTATCAACGATGTGCCAGTAGCCTGTGGCGATTTTAGTTATCAGTCTGGGCGTCAGGCCTTTTCGAATTATATGGCATCACATTCTGCCCCCACCGCTGTTGTCTGCAGCAATGACACCATGGCAATCGGGGTGATAGATGAAGCCAGAGAGAACTGTGGTTTACGCGTTCCAGAAGATTTATCTGTCGTGGGTTTTGACGGTGTGAACGCCGTGTTTTGGCATAGTTACCAACTCACTACGGTTAAGCAGCCGATAGAGCAAATGACCAAAGCCGCTGTGGATATTTTGGTTGAGCAAATAGCGGCGCCTGACAATCCAGCTCAACTTCGCGTATGGTCTGGCGCGTTGGTTCAAGGAAAGACGGTAGGGCCCGTAAGGAATTAACAATAAACCACTGCTCATTTTCTTACCTGATACTTGATGTGCCGCTGAGGTTATTAGATAATTTTAAGCGACATTTGAACAAAAAAAGCAAGTTCAACAATGAGGTAAGCAGAAGATGAGTAAGAGTATTTGGTTGGTAAAAACAATATTAACTATTTTAATATTAAGCTCCTTAATCGTTTGTTCTCGTTCAAGTGCAAACTCAAATCAAAAACACCCACTAATAATGGATTGGACAACGCCAGACATTGGCGACTTGTCGAACTTATCAATACCGCATTTACGCAACAGGCAATATGGCAGCAAGTTTGTAAAACGTTCAGCTATGGGCAATAACAGTAGTGGTTATTCATCCTTTATGCTCAGCTATGAAAGTGATGAATTAACTAACTATGCACGTATTGATATTCCGCACCAACCTGCCCCTGCAGAGGGCTACCCAGTCTTATTTTATAGCCATGGTTGGGTTGGGATTGATAATGCACCTTTGTTTAATTTCTTTCTTGAGCAAAAAGGAAGTCAAGCAAAGTACATCGATAATATGGCAAAACAGGGATATGTGGTAATTACCCCTGGCTGGCGTGGACATGGCACAGTAAACGGAGTTCCTGCTCAAGGAATAGAGTTCATGCAGCGCTGGGATAATGCGAGTTATGTCAGCCCTATATTTTATGCCATAGATATGCTTAATGCACTCGATAGCCTAGAGAGCTTAGCTTTAATTGAATTTCGCCAAGAGCCTCTGAAAGTAAACATGAATAAGGTTGTATTATCAGGGCATTCTCAGGGAGGAGACTCCGCATTGGTTATGCTCGCCATCGCCGGTGAGCAATCTAGCGTTAAAAATACAATCGCTTCAGCATCAATATTTTCGGGCTGTTTTCTACCTCGTTTAGTTCAAGGTGGTTTCTACGGTGCCATGGCCGCGAGCCCAGAAGCATTTATGTCGGGCGATGGCACATGGACAAAAACCGCAGCGGGAAAAAATGGCGAAATAAACCCTAATTTTCAATTTCCTTATCCGCCTGATTGGATTAATACAGTTGATCCAGATACATGGTCGTGGCAAAAAGACGTTTGGTCGATAAGCACGGTCGAACTCGCCTTCATTAATAAATATAATCAGATGTATGAAATACTTCATACTAATAAGCTAACTACGAGTAATTACACACTTATGACGGATACCTCAGGCAAAGTCAGTGTTGAGCACCCAACCGATATTAAAGACGCTTACTTCAAGATGGATGCTATTAACTATCCACAGTTTTTAAGCGAACCACTTACACTGCATTATTCCGACCGTGATTACTATTCTCCGCCTTTTTGGAATAAAAAATTAGCCTATTCATTAACGTCAATAAATTCAAAAGTAGCCTTGTTTGAATACGAAGGTAATACGCATTCATTAACTATCAGTCCACATAAGTGGTTTTCACAAGACTATAACCAACAGGGTATTAATAAGGTCATAACGCATGATCTTAAGTGGTTTTCTCAATAAAAATAGCCAACAATTTATTTGAGTAACTCAGTCTAAACTCTATTTTTTGTGACGAAATTTTAATAACTGTACCTAAAAAGAGTTACTAAACATATTCGACAGTATTTCTTTGCATTCGCAGTCATTATATGTGACATTTGTGTTAATTGAATAATTAAGAAATTAAACATGTCTGATAAACAAAGTGTTAACCAAATTCTTACCGCACCATTGACGCGGGAGCATATGCCTACGACTACGAATATTTCATTGTCATCTTATCTCGGTCGAAAGGCATTTGGCGACGGTTGGCTTCCTGAAGAAAAACGCATCCCAGAATCGTTTGGGCCACGTCAGGCAATGGCTGGATTTGAAGAAATCTACCCCAATATAATCGATTATATTGTGCGTATTACCTACAAAATATGGGAAGACCGAGATATAGATTACATAGGCGATACTTATTCAAATGATTCCTATGTTTTTGATGATTTTGGTCTGCAGCGTGGCAACAAAAAAATTATTGCAGATACTTATGCAACAACTGGCGCATTTTCAGATATTCAATTGATAACCGATGATATTGTTTGGGCAGGCAATGATGAACTTGGATATCATACCTCCCATCGTGTTTATATGGTCGGCACAAACGATGGTGATAGCAAGTTTGGGTCAGCAACAGGCAGGCGGGTAAAGGTACCGTTGATTGCCAACTGTGTCGCCAAAGACAATAAAATCTACCTTGAACACGTCCTCTACAATACTGCCGCGTTAATACAACAATTAGGCTTAGACTTAAAGCAAACTGCAAGAAATATGGTGGCTGACAAAAGCACCCCTGGCTGGCCTAGGGATAAACATACGTGGCAAAACTTGCGCCAGGCAGGTAGTCCTAGACAAGCAATTTCGCTCGCCCAACCAATTGTTGGATTTGACCCTGATGCTTTCTGTCGTGAAGCATTTAGCAGTACGTTAGGCAAGCAAACAGGTGCTGATCTTAGTCTATTTTATCGAGCAGATATCGAATTTATCGGCTCTAATAATAGACAATTTACAGGCCTAGACAGCTATCTAAGTTTATTAAAAGACCTGCATATCGCGCTAACCGACTGTAATGCACAAGTAGATGAAGTTTATTGGACAGGTAATGAAGTGGAAGGTTACCTTACATCTGTGCGTTGGAGTCTCGACGCTGTACATTCTGGGGCAGGCGTTTTTGGTGAAGCATCAAACAAACAGATACAGTTTTGGGGTATAACCCAGCACTTTATCGTCAAAGGTAAGATTGTCAAAGAGTGGATGATGTTCAATGAATTGGACGTACTCATGCAAACTATGGCTGACTGAGGAAATAGTAAAATGGCAGATTACCAAGATATAAAACAGACAGTGCGTAGCTATCAAGCGGCGCTCGATGGTGCTAGTGCAGATGATGCTATTTCTGTGCTTACTGACAACATGGTGCCAGAATTTTTGTGGCGCGGGATGCATCCTTTTTACGAGCAGTACGGAGCAGACAATGTGGCTGCCGTTTTTTGGGCACCATTAAAAAAAGCATTTACTACCCTTCATCGTCGAGAAGACATTTTTATGGCCGGCACCAACGCTATTGAAAATGGCGAATGGGTTTGCAGCAGTGGTCACTTTTCAGGTTTATTTGACAACAATTGGTTAGGGATCCCAGCCACGCACAAATTAACATTTATTCCTTATGTTGAGTTTACCAAAGTTGAAAATGGTAAAATATCAGAGGTCGCCTTTTTCTGCGATATTATCAGCGTCATGCAACAAGCGGGTGTGAATGTTTTACCCGAGCAAACGGCGTCTGATATTATTCGCCCTGGTCCAGCAACCCACGATGGATTGCTACATAATGCGCAAAATCCAACTATGTCAGCTAAGACTCTAGCCTTGGTCACGCAAATGTGTGACGACCTAACTGGCTCTGGTATGGGTAGTCCTGATGAGCAATTACGTCAAACTTGGCACGATAATATGTATTGGTTTGGTCCTTCTGGGATAGGTTCAACATACACGGTCGAACGCTACCAGCATCAGCACCAAGGACCATTTGAAAGACACTTAGGTGATATAAAGTTTAACGGCCATGTTTGTCGATTCGCGGAAGGTGATTTTGCCTGTTGGTTTGGCTGGCCAAATTTAAGTATGAAGTCGACTGGCGGGTTTTTAGGCATGCCTGCATCAGATATACCTGCTGACATGCGAGTAGTGGATATTTACCGTCGCGATGGCGATAAATTAGCGGAAAATTGGGTATACATCGACATCCTTCATTTTCTCTCTATGCAAGGTTTAGACATACTCAAGCGTGTAAGAGAGATCCGTCAGAGTTAAGTAAAATATAAGGAAAACGAGATGACGAGTTTCGGCATTCTAAATTGGCTTATAGTTGCTGTATATATTATTGGTACTCTTTTCCTTGGAGTTGTTTTGAGTCAACGTGTGAAGTCAGATCAAGACTACTACGTCGGCGACAAATCAACTCCATGGTGGGCTATTGGTATGTCTGTTGCCGCCACGTATATTGGCGCTTTATCATTATTAGGCGCCCCTGCATGGTCATACGAAACTGGTATGTCGGTACTACTGATCCACGTGAATTATCCAATTGCCGTCGTTATTGTCGTTACTTTATTTTTACCTTTTTTCTACAATCTTGGGGTCGCGTCCATATTCGACTACCTTGAGAAAAGGTTTGGACTCACAACAAGAACACTAATCTCCAGCATATTTTTGTTTGGTAACATCGCATATTCAGGGATCATGCTTTACACCACCGCATTGGTTATCAGCTTTGTTACTGGTCTTGATGTTACATTAGCCATTTTATTAGTCGCAGTTATCGCTACGGCTTATACGTGGATGGGAGGAATGTCTGCAGTAATTTGGACTGATGTAGCGCAGTCAGTAATTCTATTGCTTGGATTATGTATAATATTCTTTGCATTGATAAATGTGTTGCCTGGCGGTCTTATTGGAGCATTAAGCGAACTTAAGGCCTCGGGCATGACTTATGCTTTCAACACTTCAACGGATCCCTCTGTCGTGTCTACAATTTGGACCGGTATTGTCGCAATGTCGATTTATCATGTGGTTGTATATGGTGTAAATCAAATGATGGTGCAGCGAACATTGGCAGCAAAAACAATGGCGGATGCAAAAAAATCTTATATTTTTATGGGTTATGCCGCATTCGTAATATTCTTCTTTTTATTTCTACTGGGCGTTTTATTACATAACTACTACCAGGGTAAGGTGTTCGAAGATAGCAATAAAATCATTCTTGAATTTGCAATTGTGGCACAAATACCAGGTTTAATGGGCTTGATTACTGCTGCGGTGATTGCTGCCGCAATGTCAAGCCTCGATTCAAGCCTAAATTCGATGGCAACGGTAACTACAATCGATTTTTATAAGAAATTTTTTAAAAAAAATGAAACCGGCACCCACTATCTTAAAGCGTCACGGATATTTACATTAATCTGGGCTGTTTTAATTATTATCCCCGCAATATTGTTCGTCGGCTCTGCGGGTTCTGTACTTGAAATTCTTAGTAAGATTGGATCTTTTTTTGTGGGTGCTAAATTAAGCGCCTTTTTCTTAGGATTCTACTCCAAACATACGAATGAGAAAGGGCTCCTTATAGGCATTGCAATGGGCTTTTTGTCACTGTTCGTTGCTGACCAGTACTATGACATTGCTTGGCCCTGGTATTGTCTAATTGGAGGCGCTGTAAGTATAGTAGTGGCCTGGATAGCGAGCGTATCAATTGAAGGATTCAAAGCGCACAACCATCAATACACGGTAAAAGGGCAAGCCGAGTTTTTCCGCAAAATGGACTATCCAGAAATGCAGGATGGCTGGTATTTAATACCAGGAAGGATAGACAGAGCGTCCTACTATTTGTTGGCATATTTCGTGGTTTGTCTCATATTTTTATTCTTATTTGACTGGTTAATTTAACGATTATAGCGTCTAAGTAACTGAGCCCGTAGTAGATCTCAAACTCACTTATGTCTACGCTAACCATCATTTCTGTTGTTGATTCAGGGCCGCTAACAGACGATTTGCGCACTGATAAAAATCAACGTATTCACAAGGCCACGAAACCTGATGTTAGTTTCTCAAACCATGTGGAATATCCTACTCTCGATATTTATTAACACGGTGTTGTTCGAGAGATTGCAGTAACGGTTGCAGCACGTCCCCATATTTTTGCCAGCTATCAACACTCGTTCTGTAAATAGGTTGCCTAACTTGCTCAGCACTTGGCGTCATCACCAACCGTTGTGTTTGATAAAAACGCTCTGTCGATTTTTCATAATCAAGACTTAAAAATGCCAGTAATTGTGCGGTTATTCTTGGCTGGTCATTAACAACTTCTTCATAAACTACTGTCGTTATATCCTTGCTATACATAGACGTCCAAAAAGCCATTAACCGTTCATGCTCACGATAATAGTGGCCTAGAGCGTGCAGATCGTGTGCGTAACCTTGGCTATCATCAAACGGCAGCTTGAAAATAGATAGGCAATTGTCGGTTGGATTACGCTTACAGTACACAAACTTGGCATCAGGCAAAATAGCTTTAATAAAGCCAACAAAATTAAAGTTAAGCGGATTTTTGTCAGTGAAAAAAGAGTGATTCCCAAAGGTGTCGAGCATCCTTTGTTTATATTGCCGGCCAAATTCAGTGCGTTGTGAATGGCTCAGTTTAGCTAAGCAATAAGGATACGATGCGTTAGTAATTTGTTCTGCTTTTTTAACTAAATCATTTATGTAACCGAGTTCACCGGCTCCGAAAACTTGCGAATGAGAGGCCAATATTTGCTCTGCCAGACTGGTACCTGAGCGCGGCATACCAATAATGAAAATAGAATGAATCTGGGCGAGACTAACATCAGCCGACGTAGTTAGCGTAATACCTTCCACTGTCGCTCGATATTGCTCAGTTAGTTTCGCGTTGTATGGAAATTTTTGTGCTTTTATTTGCTGCGCATATGCATAGTTTTTGATCGCTAAGGCATATTCTTTGGTCTTGTCATAATAAACTCCTAATGCAAAAAATAAAGACACCTTGAATACACTTGGTGTCGAGCTATCAGACAGTAGTTCAGTAATTTTGTCGACTTCTTCAATTCTTAATATTTGATTTTTAAGCTTGGCTAACTGATAAAATGAACTAGCATGATTAGGAGTATGCGTTAGCGCTATTCGAAAACTGTTAGCCGCTGAATCAAATTCACCCAGTTGTTCTTGGAGTACCCCAAGATGATTGTAAGCTTCGCTATTGTTGGGTTCATGCTCAATAGCAGATTGTAAACAGTCTTTTGCTTTAACATAGTTGCCAAGCTGCTTTAGTGCCGTAGATAAATTGATACGTGCAGGCATGTAATTATCTAGCGCTATCGCTTTTTCAAAGCTTTGCCGCGCATTATGATAATCAATTTTTGCTAATTGAATTTCACCTTTAACATTTAGAAAATAACTATTATTTGGTACCAGATGGTTGGCATGGTCAATGGCTTTTAAGGCAATTGCTAAGTTGCCCAGTTCTTTTAATGACTGTGCAAAATTAGACAGGCATTCAGGGTAATTGGCGTCAATTTTAAGGGCTGCATCAAACGCTAAAACGGCTTGTTTATGCTGGTCTTGCGCGGCTAATACATTGCCCAAATTGTTAAGCGTTTGCGGTTGTTGGGTGTTCAAGCTTAAAGATGAGTTAAACGCTTTCTCAGCGTCTTGGAACTGATGCTGATCTTTGTATGCGAGGCCTAAGTTGCTGAAGGTTTGCGCATCTTTGTCATTGACAGTCAGTGCTCTTTCCAATAGCGGGATGGCTTTCTCGGCTTGCTGCATTTGAATGAATACAACACCCAGTAGATTCAACGCGTGCTGATTTAAAGGCTCATGTTTTAAGATATCTTCGAATATCAGTTGAGCATCTAGTAAGCGTTCGTTTTGTAGTAACTGAAAACCTTGTTGTAATTGATTAGCGACTCGTTGGTTCACTGCATTCCTTGTTATATTTTGAGCGTGCTTAGCAATAAAAAAGGCCTACGTCATGTAGGCCAATATATACTAGCAGTGCACAACTTTAAAGCTTAGAAGTTATACGCAAACCTCACACCAAAGTTACGCGGGGAATTATAGTCGTATGCAACTCGAGCGCGACTGAATATCTCAGTATAGGTTTTAATCAGCTCGTCGGTGGCATTATTGACATAAGCTTGTACGCTATAATTGCCATCAACAGATTCCCATTTTACCGAGAGGTCTAGTTTGGTATAGGCGCTCTGGTCAGCAAAAAATACTGGTGCACGATTACTGATAAAGCCAGAATTGTAATACGCAAAAACATGTGGCTTTATGGTGCCCATATCGCCTAAGTCGATAAAGTAAGAAACACCTAAACCTACTGTCATATCAGGCGTATAGGGAGTATCTTGACCATCAACTACATAAACAAAAGACTCATTGATAGTTTCCGAACCAATAGGACCAACAGGACCATCCCCATAATTCCATACTAGGTTACCTGCATCGACAATAAATTGGTCATACTCGGACATATCAATCGACACACCAAAATCAACAACGAGCGCATCAGTAACATCCCAGAAACCTTCGACTTCGAGTCCTCTTGATAAAATGGATCCACCGGGAACCTGCGTCGCGACAGCAACACCAGTGGTGCCCTGTTCAACAAAGGCGGTGGTTGTTAGCCCTTCAAATTTGCCACTATAAGCCGCCACATTTAAACGTAAATCACCGTCTAATAAGGTTGATTTTGCGCCTATTTCAAATGCTTTATTGGTTTGTGGAGTTAGCAGCGTTTGCGTTGCAACGTCAGTTGAGCCAGCAATATAGGCTGTGGCATACGTTGCATAAACCATGAGGTCGGCGTTGACTTTATAATCTGCACCTAAACGATAATCAGTATTCTCATCTACGCCTCGTTGTACTTCTTTAATGCCGTAAGTACGGGTTGGCAGTTTTGGCCCTAAGCGCGCTGCTGTATCGCCAAAACTGAGGGGATCAGCACTTTGTGATTCTCGGTCATCCTCAGTGTAACGAATACCCGCAGTCAGGTTTAACTTTTCAGTTAACGCATAGGTTGCTTGTCCGTATAAGGCGGTTGATTTAGTGCCACCACGGCCTTCACTATTCCAATAGGCCCAAGACGGCGTGTCAGGAGTAGCGCCTGCATAGCCTGAATAAGAGTCTACTAAGCTACCAAAAATATAAGCTGAGCGGTTGGCTGGATCTTGACTATTAAAATAATATACACCCGCAGTATATTGCAAGGGACCATCAAACAAAGACGACACAGTTACGTCAAGCTGCTTTGATTTACTGGTGCTATAGTTTCCGTCTACCCAAGAAGCTAGGCCAGAAAGATCAGCATCCATCAAGTTAATTGACTGGTAGTCAAACATCGCAGCATTCACTAATACGCTGTGCTCAGCAACTTCCCAATCAATACTTACATAAAATGAGGTCTCCTCAAGCTCTCGATTAGGCGTGTAATCATAGTCAATGGTTCTCGCGCCCGGCACGATAGTAGCAAAAGGGTCGCCATCACAAACGTTACCACCTGAAACTGTTCTGCCACCGGGTCTGTCCGGTGAACCATCAGCACAGCCCTCATAGACACCAAAACGAGGATCTAAGAATCCATTAGCGGCATTGATGAGAGTAGGATCATCTTTATCAAGCGGAATGCCGGCCGGCTTATAACCAAAATTCAGGCTGCCGTTACCAGTGTCTTTCCAATGCGCTGCGGTTAAATTAATAGATAAGTTATCGGTAGGCTTAAACAGCAATTGACCACGCACATAGGTGTAATCGGAGTCTTTTATATCTCCAGCTGGATTGTTGATGTTTTCCACAAAACCGTCGCGTTTTTCATCGGCAGCAGTAATACGAAAAGCGATATTTTCACTAACAGGAACATTCACGAAACCTTCGGTTTTTACTAAATTAAAATCACCGAGTGTTACCGCGCCGCCGAATGAAAACTCTTCAAGCTCAGGCTTTTTGGTGATGACATTAATTAGGCCACCAAACGTATTGCGACCAAATAAAGTCCCTTGAGGACCGCGAAGCGCTTCTATACGCTCAACATCCAAATAACCTGCAAGCGCTTGTCCGGTGGTAGGTAAGTACATGTTATTGTGGTAGATAGGAACTGCAATATCGGTGGTACCTGCGCTGCCTGCGCCACGTAATATTATCTGTGGATTATTACCAAAACTCGTAATCGTTACGCCAGGAATTGCTTTCTCTAACGACATTACATTGGTAATTTGCATGTCTACTAATGCACTACCGCTAATAGCAGTGACTGCTAATGGCACGTCCTGAATATTAGTAACGCGCTTTGTAGCACTCACTTCTATTATTTCAATTTCCTTTTCTGCTTCTACTTGGGCATATGCGCCCGACATAACAAGCGCATTTGCGACTGCCAGAGCAACGGTTGTTTTAGATAGCATATTGTATTTTTTTTTCATAAGTCTCGTCCTAAAGCAATTTCTAATTTGTCTGCGTAATCGTGCGACCGGATACTTGTATTATTTTTGTTAAAAAAAAGATTTGTATCAAAAATACTTCGAATTCAATATTAAATCAAGGAAAAATACTCTAAAAAAGACATAGGAAAGGAATAAAGAAGCGTTTTATTCGTTTTTTGAGTTAAAATGAGGAATTTATGTAAGAATTTAACGAAAATCATATTATCAAAATATAGAAATTAACGACTGCGAAGTCATCGCCTACCCAACCCACAATTTATGTGTTTTTAAAAACGCTGCCTCGCTTTATTAAACTCCCGCATTCTCGCAAATACGTCTACACCTAATTGATCGTATACCGATAACAAATCAACTAACACCCAATTTTCACGGATGAGATTACCTTCAACACGCCAAAAATCGAGACTGCGCATGGTTATTTTTTGATCACCAGGAGCAATGCCAAGCCAGCCTGAACCACTTACCGTCATATACATCCCAGGCCACGCTGTGAAAGCCACATAGTTATTATCGGCAAACAAGTGACCTCTACTAGGATCGCCAACACGATCCGGCAGGCCATTCAAAAAGGGGATTTGATGCCAATCTCGAAAGCCGCTAATTGAGCGTCCTGTACCGATACCCGAAGGCCCGTACCAAGAACATTTTGGATGCCAGTATTTATCAAGCTGCATCGCTTCTACACCACCCTCGGCATACTTGCCAAGTCCAATGCACATGTCATTGACGATATTTTTAGCTTGTTGAGTTTGCGCATTGTCGTGAATTGGACGTTCAATCCCGTCTGAGGTTGCTGGCGCCGGCACTTGCCACTCTCTGCCAAGGCTGGGCGCTAATGGCCATGCATTAGCTTGCAGCATAAGCTCAGGGATATCCCAAATACCTTGGTATTGCGTTACTTTGCCATCTTCGAATTGGTAAAACTCATGAAAACGTAACGATGCTATATGACCTGTTGCTGGAATATCTAACCAAGGTTTTTCAAATGTACCGCAGTAGTATCCGCAGCACCCAACCCAAATGTTACCATTATCGGTGATCCCCGATATAATAATGGTGTCGCGTCGCTCTATATTTGGCATTGATCGATATAATGGCATCATGGCGTCGGCGAACAAACCCTTTGCACCATCTAAATCTTCAAATGGAAAGCATAGTTGCACTTTAGCCGTTGTGGCAAACAAATCTAAAAGGCACTTTTCGACCTTATCCGGCTCGAAATCATACTGAACTCGGCTCAGGTTTTTGATTCTTTCTTTACATTGGTAAAGTTCTTTTTCTATTAGCTCAGTGGACATTAAAGAAGATTCCTATTAACACACATATTAAGACTAAGGGTTTTATACTTTTGGATTTAAAATAGTACTTGTTCTGGCCAGCACATCAATTCCTTGTTGTTTTAACCAATAAGGAATATCCATAAGTACCCAGTTTTCTAACAACTTGTCACCTTCACGGTAATATACATCTACAATTCTCATGTCGGCGCGCTTATCACCACTGGGCATTCCCAAAAAACCACCGCTAGATTTATTAGAAAGATTTGGCCAACCAAAGAAGCAAGCAAATTGGCCTTCCGCAAAACGACACACATGACCATTAAATACCTTGTCGCTGAGCCCTTCTCTGAATGGATACATATGCTGCTCTTGATAACGCGCAATAGTATACGTAGAACCAATGCCAGCCGGGCCGTACCATCCCATATTTTCGTGCCAATTTTTTTGCATTACCTCCGGGCCAGCGCGATCGTTACCACTAGCATTAAGCTTACTCAGATCTTCAATCATCGTATTCAATACGGCTAGTGTTTGCTCGGCTTCTTCTGGCAAATGCTCATCAAACAATAAACCGTTATGATGTCGTGGGCCGGGGTGCAATATTGATGAACCGGTTTGTGGTGGTAATGGATGAATGCCTACTTGTTGCATTAGCCCTATGATATCTAGCCACAATCCTGTTTTGGTTATTTTACCATTCTCGACGCAGTTAAATTCAGCATATTTTAACATCACAACTTTGCGCGATGCCTTAATACCCAGCCAATCCTGCTCGAATAAAGCCATGAAATGCCCCATGCTCATTACCCAATTCTCGCCGCTGACCTCATTAGTACCGGCCATAAACACGTCTTGTCTGCGCTGAATATTAGCAAATGATTTGTACAAAGGCTGCCAAACTTGCTTAGCAACGTCTCCTAAATTATCAATTTTATTAAATGGGTACACACCATAAAACTCATAATCATCGGCTACATGTTTTTCTAGCACCGAAACTAGTTGCTCGGCATTTGCGCTTTCCATATCGGCAAAATAATTTAATACGAACTGCTTTTCGTGTTGATAACTCGACATTGTAGTGACCCGTTGGTTAATTACCGTAATGAACAAAAAGTTTATTTACTAATGACTTCGAAGTCAATTAATAATATGATACAAATGAAATGTAAATAAAAACTTAAAAAAATACACATAGAGGCCTTAATATGACTGAATTCGGCGTCCTTAACTGGAGTATACTCATCGTATATGTTGTTGCTAACATACTGTTGGGTTTAGTAATTGGGAAAAAGATAAAAACTGATCAAGACTTTTATATAGGACAAAAAAATACACCTTGGTGGGCAATTGGTATTTCTGTTGTTGCCACTTATGTAAGTGCTATGACCTTCTTGGGCGCCCCTGCATGGGCCTATAAAGAGGGTATAAGCGTGATTGCCATACATCTTAATTATCCGCTGGTCATCATGGCCGTTATTATTTTCTTTTTCCCCTTCTTTTATAATGCCGGCGTAGCGTCTATTTATGAATATCAAGAAAAGCGATTTGGCAAACGGGCCAGAGCGTTAATTTCCTCAATCTGGTTAGTTTCACAAACAATGTCCTCAGCCGCTGTTTTATATGCAACCTCTGTTGTACTTAGTTTTATTACTGGCATAGATGTTATATCGGCAATAGTCATCATCACGGTTATTGCACTTATTTACACAGTGATGGGCGGCATAACCGCGGTTATATGGACTGACGTTATTCAGTCTTTCATCTTATTTGCTGGTGCCGGTATTATATTTTACGTGCTGGTGCAAGAGAGTAGTGTATCGGTAATGGAGTCACTAGGGCAATTAAAAGAACAAGGCAAACTGGACCCCTTAAACTTTGACTTTGACTTTACTGCTACTACCACCGTTTGGAGCGGGATCATAGCTATGTCGCTCTACCATACAACGGTATATGGCACGAATCAGATGATGGTACAGCGAACCCTAGCGGCTAAAAATATAGGGGATGCTAAAAAATCCTATTTGCTGATGGGCTTTGCCGCTTTCTTTATTTATCTGTTTTTCATTGTCTTAGGCGTCTTATTTTACAACTACTATCAAGGTCGCACTTTCGAAAACGAGAATACTATTATTTTGCAGTTCGCTGCTGAATACGGCATGCCAGGACTAATGGGAATAATCGCGGCAGCGGTAATGGCAGCTTCTATGTCGAGCCTCGACTCAGCGTTTAATTCCCTTTCAACTATTTCGACTATCGATTTTTATAAAAAATATTTTAGAAAAAATGAAACAAATTCGCATTATTTAAAGGTAACTCGCCTATTTACCTTGTTCTGGGCGGTTTTAATTATTTTCCCTGCCATTATGTACCACATCTATAGCTCAGGCTCGATACTAGAGGTACTTAGTAAGGTAGGGTCTTATTTTGTTGGCGCCCAACTAGGTATGTTTACTTTGGGCTTTTTCTTTAAACAAGCAACTGAAAATGGCTTGTTAGTGGGCACGTTCACCAGCTTCGTTGTGGTGGCTGCAGTCGCCTTAGGTACCGACATTGCTTGGCCGTGGTACTGCCTGATTGGCGCTACCGTAAACATAGTAGCCACGTTGATTGCTAGTAGAGCTATTGACGGCAAACAAACTGAATTGTCTGAGTACACGGTAAAGGGACAAAAATTAAAATTTGCTCGCGAAGGCTTAGATGAAAAAGAGAATGGTTGGTATCGCGTACCAGGTAAAGTTGACCGCATTAACTACTGGTTGTTCGCTTTCTTTATTCTGACCGTCGTGTTTTTGTGGTCATTTCAATATATGGTGTAAGGTATAACATGAGTTCAATTATTGATAATTTTTACAACTGTTTACAAACAGATAAGTCGCTCAATGCAATCGTAGCTGAAGATGCTGTGCTCAATGTATCGTATCCAATTAATCAAATAGTCGGCGTAAAAGCAATTCAAAGCGACTATTGGCTGCAATTTAAAAGCGCGTTCGAGCACTTAGAGCGTAAAGCGTTTATCGAGTTTGATAGCGATTACGAAAGCGATCAGTGGATTGCTGCAACGGGTTATTTTAGCGGCATTTTCGTTAATGATTTTCTTGGGATCCCTGCCACCGGTAATCTTCTATATTTGCGTTTCACTGAATTGGTCAAAATAAACAATAACAAAATATCTGAGTATTTTATTATTTTTGATTTTTTAGATGTCATGCATCAAGCAGGTATTTATCCATTACGCAAAAGTCTAGGTCACTGCGGTCAAATTCTACCACCAACCACGATGGATGGATTATCGCCTGTGGAAGTCAATGAGTTGCAGGCTGATGGATCGGAGCAACTGGTTTTAAACATGCTAGAGGAACTTAGTAAGTTTGACGGCAAATCACTGCTGAGTATGCAGTTAGAAAACTATTGGCATCCGGACTTCATGTGGTATGGCCCTGCTGGTATTGGCACAACTAAAGGTATTAAAAGTTTTCGCGAGCGTCATCAAGGACCCTTTGTATTTAGCTTTCCTGACCGATTAGTAGACCATAAAGCGTGCGTTGTAAAAAAAGGCAACTATGTCGCAACCGGAGGTTGGCCGCATATGCATGGAACTCACTCGGTAGGCGGCTGGTTAGGATTGCCTCCAACAAACAAAACACTTGAATTACGAGTCATTGATATATGGCGACGCGAAGGCGATTTGTTAAAGGAAAACTGGGTAGGAATTGACATTATTCATATGTGCAAACAAATGGGATTAGATATTTTCGCTTTAATGAAAACCAGCGTTTAATCGCTAATAGGCTAACTTGACTTGGTTTGAGTAAGCAGTAATTTTGTAAATACGGTAATAAATCATGAATCATAAAACGGTACCAACGAATAACGTTATGCATTTGCCACAAGGTGAGGTCACACAACTGTATTGGAAAAATCTGCCTGAATTATTAAACCCAAGCAATCCCAAAAGCCAATTGCTGAGAGGTTTTGACGATGAATTTATCGATATTGTTGACTACATTGTGCGCATTACTCATCGGATTTGGGAACAAAAAAATGTGGGCTTGTGTAACGACTATTACGCAGAGTACTGCCCAGTGCATACCCTAGGTGCTTATGCAGACGCCGTATCAAGCGTAGTCACTGGAACATTGCAAACCATCAGCGCTTTTCCCGATCGATCGCTAATTGGTGAAAACGTAATTTGGCGGGATCTTGGTCCTAATGAGGGATATTACTCTTCGCATAGAATTACCAGTATTATGACTAACAAAGGCCCATCAGAATTTGGCGATGCAACACACAAAACTGGACGTGTTACTACTATTGCAGATTGTATTTGTGTTGAAAACAAAATTGTATATGAATGGTTAGTGCGCGATAACAGCTTTTTGGTCAAACAATTAGGCATTGATGTGTTGGATGCGAGTGAGCATTTCGCTAAAATTCCGGCACATCCAAAATTTGAAAACTGGCGGCAAGCTGAGATATCCAGAGTGAAAGCGCAAGAGCCAAGTGAACATCAATGGAAAGCGCCCATTGACAAAGCGGCTGTTGAATTTAGTAACAGATGGCTAGATACCCTGTTTAATCAAAAAAACTTTGGTAAAGCAAATACCTTTTATCACTTGAATGCAAAGCTACAATGGCCTGGTGGACGCCAAGCAGTCGGCATACCAGGTATTATAGGAACCATTATTCAGTGGTTGGCAGCTTGTCCAGAAGCACAGGTTACCTGTGATCATGTATGCACTGTTCCCTTCGATCAGGAAAAAGATGTTATTGATATTGCGATCCGGTGGTCTTTAACCGGGTCTTTTTCTTCAAAAGACAAAAGATTGTCCATGTATCGAGGACAAGAGTTTTTCATATTAGGTGCGTCCCATTTACGCTTAGTTGACGGAAAAATTAGCGAAGAATGGACCGTATTTGATGAAGTGGCCGCTTATGCCAATCTTATTAGAGACTTCAATCGCACCAACCATAATACCGGAGCGCAATAATGCTAGATTCAATTATTAACGCATTTACTAAAGGTGATTTAGCTGACCTAAACTCTAAGATGCTGCATAGTGCTTATTGGGGACAACATAACGCAAAATTTTACGGCTCAGAAAAGCTAAACATGATCCTCGGTAATTGGTTTGCTTTGACCGGTAAATGTACCGTACTAGCACATCAAACTATCAAGCAGAACAACCACTATGTTGTGTACTTGACGTTTGAGCCAACAAATAAAAATGGAACTATTAATTACGTTTTTTGGTTGGAAACCAACCAACTAATGGTTAAATCAGTTCTAGCAATAGTCGATACTGTTCAGTTAGCGGCTTTAAATCAAGATAGCCCAGAAAAAGTAAGTGATAACTTACCTTCTACAGACCCGTTAGTTATATCTGATTACGATCAGCAAGATAATCTACAAAATAATATTGCATGGCCATCTAACTTAATTAGTAAGCAAGCACAAAATGTAGAAATCCTTGATCAGTGGTGGGCTATTTGGAGTCAAAAGCAATTAGCCAATATAAACACACTTTATAACGATGACGCAGTTATTAATTTGCCTGGCGACAAACACCCACAAAAAAGAGAGCGATTGTTTGAATTCGTATTATCAAAAATAAATACACTGACTCGAATGTTTACACAGATAGAGGATATTGCAATCGAGGGTCAGGATGTTGCAATAAAGTGGTTTTTAGATGGTGATGAAGGTGAAAATAAAATTAGACTGCCTTTTATTACCTTATTAAAAATTGAAAACAGTAAGATCACAGTCGACACGACTGTCTGTGACATACTGGCATTTAATAAAAACTTCTCAACTAGTCATGTATTTAAGCAACCCACCGCTTAAAAGCTGAGCAAGGCGAGCGTTGGTAATTGAAGAGAAAAGTGTAATTAATCTCTTCATTTGCCAACTGACCAACAAACTATAAAAAAACAGACACTATAAGTACTAATTTTTGATGAGTCCTTCCTGAGATGTAAAGAACGCACTTAGGTAAGCTGACTCTCTTAAATCACCGGTCTTTTCTATCGCGTCTAAGTAGTTATGATTAGCGGTGAACTCGTTCGGAAACGCAACACATTTTATACCCGCGCTTACTGCTGCTTCAACACCAGAACTAGCGTCCTCTATTGCCACACTATTGTTGGCTCCGACATTCAATTTGTTCAGACAGTATTGGTAGACCTCAGGCTCCGGTTTAGGTGCGTCAACTAATGCTCGGTTACTTATAATATCGAATATAGATGGGTCTAGCCCGGTTGAACTTAATAAAATATCAATATTCTTTCGACTAGTCGTAGTCGCAAAAGCTAATTTTATATTGTTAAACTTAGCATGATCAATCACCCACTTTACACCTTGACGCAGCGGCAATTTTGAATTATTCATAAAGTTGTGGAATAAGTTTGATTTTAATTCATGGACTTGTTGCGGCAAAATGCCTTTAGGTAAGCCGCCATACTTTTCATTATATTGACCGATGCGAGATTCACCCCCGGTCTCAACAATTAAGCGACGATATTCCTCTTCACCCCAGTGCCATGCAATAGACAATTGCTCAAACGCGGTATTAAATGCCTTCCTTTGAAGATATGAAGTGTTTGCTATTGTGCCTATTCCGCCGAAAATAATGGCTCTCATCTATTAAACCTAATTTAAAATAAAGCTAAGATAATTTACGTATTAAATAACTAATGAGGTCAAAAAATAAAATACATGGTTAGTATTATCGACATTAGGGTCTTATGTCACTTTAATTAGATTTTTTTAATAGCAAAATTTATACTTTTGAGATCCTGCCTTTTTTCTCCTCCTAAACTAGACTATATTACCCAGCATATATAAGTTGAAACGAAAAGTACTATGCATAAACCCATTTTAACTACCCATGTTGGTTCATTGCCACGCTCGCAATCAACCGTCGATTTTATTTTTGCGAGAGAGAATGAGCAAACATATGACCTAGAAAAATTTGAAAGTGAGATGACGTATGCCGTATCGACTGTCGTTCAAAAACAACTGCAATCCGGTATTGATATTGTATCTGATGGTGAAACGTCAAAGATCTCATATGCGACCTATGTGAAAGATCGATATACAGGCTTCTCCGGTGATAGTCCTCGAAACGCACCAGCAGATTTAAAGTTATTCCCGGATTTTCTTGAAAAATTGTCTCGTTCTGGTGGCACACCGACATATGCTCGGCCATTTTGTACTGGAGAAATAAAAAGCAAAGAAACCGCTGACCTGCAACATGATTTAGATAATTTGCGCTTAGCGGTTAACAAACAGCGAGCAAAAAAAGCATTTATGAATGCGGCATCTCCGGGCGTTATAGCACTCTTTCTTCCAAATCAATATTATTCCTCTAGGGAAAAATATATTGAAGCACTGTCTGAAGTTATGAAAGCCGAGTATCGGGCAATTATAGATGCTGGTTTCGACCTGCAATTAGACTGCCCAGATCTAGCACTATCACGACATATGCTGTTTCAAGACCTAAGTGATGAAGCGTTTATTAAAATTGCAAATACTCACGTTGAGGCACTTAATTATGCGATTGCAGATTTACCCAAAGAACGCGTGCGAATTCACATCTGTTGGGGGAACTATGAGGGCCCACATGTGTGTGATATTTCTATGCAAAAAATGTTCGATACACTAATGTCTGTTGACGCAGCACAACTCCTATTCGAAACAGCAAACCCACGCCATGGCCATGAATGGGAAGTTTTCGCACAAAGAAAACAAGATATCCCCGATTCCAAAATTTTGATCCCTGGAGTAATAGACAGTACCAGCAATTTTGTTGAGCATCCGCGATTAGTCGCTCAACGTATTCAAAAATTCGTGGATATAGTTGGACGAGAAAGAGTCATTGCCGGTTCCGATTGCGGTTTTGGTACCTTTGCTGGATTTGGTGCAGTTACGCCCGATATTGCTTACGCAAAATTATCGGCTTTGGCTGAGGGAGCAAAATTGGTCTAAAGCGTTTGTTGGCGTCATCTGCTTTTGGCATAAATAGTGATGGCCTGCTCGCCATCACTATTCTCAACATGATAATTCATGATAGTGGCGAAGTAATATAGTTAATGGACAGTCAGCATTAAACCCAACCCAGCTCGCCAAGAGCCCAAGGCGCATTCCATATTTTTGTCATTCGCGACACTTTATTTTGCTGGTCCATTGTTATCGAATACACATAATCACTAGCCGTTGTTTTATTCGTTGCTGGTATTGGTCCACCGTCACCTACATGGGTGCCGTGAAACGTTCCAAAAAGGAGCGCTGTCGATGTTGATTCATCGTAGGCACTAGAATGTAGTTCATAGTAACAACCCTTTAAAGGGCCTCCACCTAAACCTGCCATCCACTCACAATAGCCTTCGACGGTAGTCACCTCTGTCAAAGGTTCACATTGAGCAGAAAATTCAGCACCACTGGCCACAAATTGTTGGCAACCAGCCCAGCCTTTTAAACTTTCACAGGAATGAAAAAACTCTGTTGCGACTTCAAAGGGACTCATAGCACTATCCTTATTTAAGGTGAAATTTTCCTACTATTATAGTGAGGACTTTTTAATCAGATTTCTTTATAGTATATGTAAATTAAATCATAAGCTTGAACTATTCAATATGCACTTGTTTTATTAAAGTTTATCGCAACTAAACTGATTTGAAAGATCTGTATCTGGGGCTGAACAGCGTATTCACTATTTGGGGGCGCTATATCTGCGATTGCATTACCACTATAGTCAATGAACCCTGATTTTTATTGCAAGCCCAAGAGGACTATCCAAGAGAGACGCTATAATTTTGTGCTTGCTAAAGAGATCGCCGCTTCTAGTGTTGTAATAACGACTAATAAAAACGACACAGATTACTCTTGTTTAACAATGTACCAAATACCAATAATTAAACCAACTAACAACAAGGTAATAGGTATCAGTGCTGTAATATAATAACCAGCAGCAACAAGCTTGAATGCAATATAAATGACCAAGGTTATCACGGTGAACAGTGCAAATGAGGCAATTAAATTTGTCGATTTTTTCATGAATGAGCTGTTTTTATGCAAAATTTTTGTATCAAAATTATACGTAATCGGCTGAATTATGGCTCATCACTTTGTGTAATTACTGCGACTGCATCATTAGCAACAGTCCGTTGCTGATTACCCTGCCTTGAATAACATTAACGAAATGATTAAGCTTGTTGATAAGGTTAAGTTTGAGTAGTCAGGTGCTAATCAGCTCGTATTACCCGATTCCGCCCATTTGACTTACCAATATATAAGGCCTCATCGGCACTCAAAATAATTGAATCAACAGATGTTTTTTCTCCTGCTGGAATAGTCACAACCCCAAGAGTAAAAGTGACAAATGAACTAGTTTCAGATTCTTCATGAGGGATTTGCATATTTTCTATTGCCAAGCATAAACGTTCAGCAATAGTAGTTGATTGTTCGATCGATGTATTTGGTAGGATAATAGCAAACTCCTCGCCACCGTAGCGACAATTTGCATCTGTCATTCGCGCCGCACTGTTAGAAATACATTGAGCCACTTGTTTTAGGCAACTATCACCTTGCTGATGCCCATAAAAATCATTAAATAGTTTAAAATGGTCAATGTCACCAAGAATAAGAGATAATGGCTGCTTCTGACGGTCGTGTCTGTTTATTTCTATCATCAGTTTTTTATCAAAATAACGGCGGTTATATAGCCCTGTTAACCCATCCTTGTAGGTTAGCGCCTCCAATTGTTTATTTGCTGCCATTAAATCACTAGCTTGGGTGTTTAATGAGATTGTTTTCTGTGCAACTTGCTCTTCAAGCGCTAAAACAAATTGCTTCTGCCTTGATATTTCTGTCTGTTGCAAACGTGTTCTAAAATAAATAAAAGTAAATATAATCGCTATACCAACTGACACATACAAGCTATATGCCCACCATGTTTTCCAGGGACTTGGTAATACAGTCAAGTTAATTGACAGTAATTTTTCTCCCCATTTACCACTACTGTTGGTCGCTTTAACCATAAATTTATATGAGCCACCATCTAAATTAGTAAAAGAAACAACATTTTGATTACCAATATTAATCCAATTATCATCATAGCCTTCTAGCTTATAAGCATATTGGTTCTTGCGAGGAGCAATAAAATCTAATACCGAGAATTCAAAAGAAAAAAAGTAGTCAATATAAGACAATTGAATGTCAGTGACATAAGAATAAGGCCGCTCAAGTTTTACTGACTGCCCCATTTTATTAAACCCCGTTAAAACAACATTGAACTCGCTATTATTTGTTTCAACATTTGACGTATTAAAGAATTCAATGCCTCTTGGACTACTAGTGAAAAGTGTTTCATTGCCACCTGTTATCAAGCTATTGGCATAATAGTTTAAACCTAATAGGCCATTATAACTGTCAAAATTAGTCACTTCTCCCGACAATGGGTTTAGCTTTGAAATTCCCTTATTTGTCGTCAGCCATAAATTACCATTCTTGTCATCTGCAATCCCGCGGATTAAAGAAGTAGGTAATCCATTTCTTCTGCCAAAAGGTTTAAACGTTTTTGTTTTAGGGAGATATAAGTTAAGTCCCTTTTGAGTGGCAATCCAAATTTCTCCATTCCTTGCTTGATGAATATCCTGAACGATGTTGCCCAATAAACTATCTATTTGATTATTATCACTTGTAAAAAAAATAAATCGTTGGTTTTCTTCCTCCCAAAGGTTTAAACCATATCCAGTACCAACCCAAATATTTTGTTCGCTGTCTTTAAATATTTTTAACACTTCTGGATGAGATAAGCCGAAAGAATCGTCTAAGTGAGTAAAGGTTTTAGTCAACGGATCGTAGCGATACACGCCATTTTTATAAGTACCGATCCAAAGGTTTCCATATTGATCGGTGTTAAGCGCTCGTACCTCTCTAAACTCCATATAGTTTGGATCAGATTTAGGGTATTCTACTAACTCAACCTGCTTAGTTTTTAAATTAAATTTAGCTAGGCCATCATCTTGCGCAACCCATAAAATATTCTGACCATCTGCAAATATAACTGGCTTTTCTAATAACTGATTTTCTCCAAACCCGTTTTCATCACTAAAAATTGGGGTAGATAATATTTCTAGTTTCTGTGATGTTACATGCCACTTATATAATTGAGATGATGAAGATACAATTAATAAATCACCATTGGCATCAACTGCAATACCATTTGGCACTGTCAATGCAGGACTATTAATCGACTTGAATTTTCGGTGCGGCACTATTTTATATATACCGTGAGTTTCGCTAGTAACCCAAATTGTTCTCGAGTTATCTTCGAAAACTATCCTCAGGCCATGATTATGCTCAAGGTCAAACTGTTCAATTTGAGAACCTGAGTTCGATTGTCGAAACAAGCCTTTGCTGGAGACAAACCAAATGTGGCCTTCCTGATCCTCAATCATAGAGTTCACTTGACCTAGATATTGATCATCAAAAGTTTTTAATTGCGTAAAAAGGCTTGTTTGTTTATCAAATATGAATGGACCTTGTTGTGTGCCCACATAAAGCTTATTTTTTGAAGTCTTTAAAATACTTCTAATTTGGTTTGCGTCTGTCGGTGTGGGATTGTCTGGAGCAGGCAAAAAATGAGAAAAGGTCTGCTTGTTTTTATCATAAAGATTTAAGCCAAAGCTAGTTGCAATCCAAAGGCTATCATTATCGTTGTCTTCAATATCCCAGATCCTATTATGCGATAAACCAGATGTCTCCTCATCAATATGCGCAAAGCTGTTGTCACCGAGGTATCGATTTAAACCCTTGTCATATGAACCTAACCAAATGGAACCTTCTTGGTCATGAAATAAAGATTGTATTCGGTTAGATGAGAGAGAATCAGTGCGCAGAGGATCATTAATAAAGTGCTGAAATTTTCCTGTTTTGGGTTCATAAAGATTAGCACCTCCCCCCCAAGTACCAACCCATATTCTTCCCTTACGGTCTAACATGAGATTGCCAGCATCATTATGGGTCAAACCGTTTGAACTCATACGATCAAATTCAAAGAGGGTTACCTTTCGGCCATCATAGCGCATAATGCCATTTTCAGCAGTGCCAAACCAAAGCAAACCTTGATTATCCTGAATAATAGAATATATTTTAGAAGAAACAAAACCATCTTTCTCTGTTAGCATCTCAACAGAATATTCGTTAATAAACTCTGAACGGGATTCATTGCTATACGTTGGAATATTAATGACAAAAAATAATATAAAAAAGTATTTAAAACGACTAAAAAACAATAAATTAACTCTCTTAAATTTTCACGGTATTATTTTAGATTATTTATAAGCGTTCGGCAATACTACTTAGAGCTTAGCGACGTTCCATGGTAGCAGTTTTTCGACATCGACATCAGCCTGACTGATTTTCTCCAAGGTAGTCATTACATAGTTGATGACAAACTGCTGTGCAATGCGGTTCTATATGCATCAATAGCAGGGAATAAGGTAATTAGTCCCGCACACGCTAACACCACTACAGACAATATAAGAGTGTTAAGGGTGTATATGTTCGCATCTATAAACAAGCCGTAACTTGCTGCCAACCACCCACCCAGTAGGAAGAAGCTTAGATTGAGCAAAACTAAGGAGATGACTATGGACGCCCCTACCAACAATAAAGCCTCGGTCATAATTAGTGAAAACAAAACCCTAGGGCTTGCTCCAATAACTCTCAAAATAGCAATTTCTCTACGCCGCTCTCGCATCGATGACAACAACATTACGGCGAGTCCAATCAACGAAGATACTAAAATCAAAATACTGATGATAATTAATATATTTTCTACCATACTCATTAACTGCCACAGCTCGGCTAAAGCAACACCCGGCATAATAGCCATAAGACGATCTGTTTGGTAATTATTGATGCTCCTCTGCAGTGTAAAAACACTCATCTTGGATTCTAAGCCCAGCATTACAGCAGAAACCGAAGAGGGCGTTAGCGTCCTAAGTGCTCCAGTGGATGATTGTTGGCTTATAAATGCCTTAAGTTGCGCGGATGGCAAATGAATAGCCTCAATTCCTGCCAAGGTGACATGCACGGTTTTATCAACCGGTGTGCCTGTTGGTGCCAAAATACCACTTACCACAAACGGGCTTTGGTCATGATTTTTAAAGCTCACTGCAGCAATGCCGTGTGCGATTATTATTTTACTACCGACAACATAATTTAGGCGCTTTGCCACGTCAGCACCAATGACGGTTTCGAAGGTAGTGGTAAATGCGTGTCCTGAAGAGAGGACTAGTGGTTGCTGATTACCGTACTTAAAATGCTCGAAATACGCGCTAGAGGTTCCTAACACTCGATATCCACGATGTGAATCACCAAGCGAGATAGGAATGGCCCACTTGACTTGTTCAAGCTCGTTCAAGGTTGTAAAGCTTTGCCAACTAATATTACTTGTTGGGCTTCCCATGCGAAAAACAGAATATAAAAGAAGATTTAACTGTCCACTAGGGGCACCCACAATTAAGTCGACATCAGAAACGGTTCGATTAAAGCTCTCTTTTGCTTGCACTCTTATGTGCTCCACGCTCATAAGTACACTGATACTTATTACTAAGGAAATAAACGTCAAGACAACCGATTTTCGTCTATTTTTAATACTGTCCCAAGCAAAGGAAAGCATCATATTACGTCTCCTTGTGCGATATTTAATTCGGCGATATTTACCCTATCTGTAAAAAACGCCTGTAAATGCGGATCGTGGCTTACGAACAATAGTGTTGTGTTAAATTTATTACATAAGACCAGTAACACCTGCATAAACGCGTCACGGGCTGCGGAATCTAAGGCAGAAGTTGGCTCGTCAACTAAGAGTATATCGGGGTGATTAATCAATGCTCTGGCGATCGCCACTCGCTGTTGCTGACCCACACTTAATTGACCCGCCGCTTGCCCAAGACAGTCGGTTGACAAAGCGAGTTTAGGCAGCAAGTCAGCAAGTGTTTGCTCCACTTGGTCAGCACAAGTGCCTCCAAAATGAGCGGCAAGCTGCACGTTTTTAAGTACTGAAACAAAAGGAATAAGATTAAACTGTTGGTATACAACTCCGATATGCTTAGCTCTGAAGGCATCTATTTTTTGTGGACTTAACTGCGAAAATGGTTCTCCAAGCAAGGTAATTTCACGGCTGTCAGGCACTAGTACACCCGCTAGTAGATTCAGAAGTGTGGTTTTACCTGAGCCCGACTCACCTTTTAAAAAAACATGCTGCCCTGCATAAACTTGCCAATCAGCAATAAATAAGTCGGGTTTAATCCGAGTTTTATCATACTTATAACTCATGTTTTCTACTTTAATTGCAAGTTCGTTTTGCTGATCCTTATTTGTGTCGCTTGTTAAATTCATAAACGAAGGGATATCTTTTCACATTCAATTTATGTTATGTTATAACATGTTTAAAGGTATTGCTAGATAGACTATAAATATACATATGATACAAGTTTCTTATTTTTTACGCGCAACAATGCTAGTGATTATTTTTGCTGCCTTATTTTGCTCTAAGGCATTGTTAACCCCCCCCGCGTTTTTAGATGAAATAGACGAGGGCTCACGCCTTGATTCTTTAGACATGCTGCTTACAGGTGATAACAACGATCCACGCTCAGCCAGATACCTTCAGGCACTCGACTCGACTCGTATAATCGAAGATTTTAATAATAAGCGTATTCGTATTCCAGGATTTATTGTGCCTTTGGTGTCTGATGAAAAACAGAACATTAGTGAATTCTTTATTGTTCCTTATTTTGGTGCATGTATGCACTTGCCGCCGCCCCCACCTAATCAAATACTTCATGTCAAAACAGATAAAAAAATACGCTTAAATAGTTTGCAAGACGCATTTTGGTTTGAAGGACAAATTAAAATTGAAACAATAGACAACTTATTAGGTAAGGCAGCTTATAGTTTGCGACTCGAAGGCATAAGTCCTTATGAAGGTTAGAAAATCACTTCTACACATAGTTGAGCACAAGCAAAGAGTTCAATGTTCTTTATTGGTATTGTAATAACGTGCTTATAAAAATGAACAAATTCACCATCGCTTGTTGCCTAACGTGGTCTGTAGCCTTGCTTACTTGGCATTTCAGAGTGCCCCTAGCAGATAAACTGTCGGCTATAATACCTTCTTTTAACTATGTGTATGTGACTTCTAATGAATCGTTACTTGTTAAATATAAGCAACAAGACGCAACTCACCTTTCGTGGGAACAACTAATGCCAGTTACAGAACGACAAATAATAGAGAAGTACCAACAACCGATAGCAATGAACTTCGCAGAACAAATTTTACTGTCAATAAATGCTAGCACCGACGAAACATATCGCGACGCGATGTTTTCAACAAATGTCGTAGAAGCTTTGCTAGGGAAGCAAAGTGCTGTATCAGGATTCATAGTACCGCTTGAACTTGGCAGTGAACAACTGTTGACCAGTTTTTTTTTAGTACCTTATTTTGGCGCATGCATTCACTATCCCCCTCCGCCGCCCAATCAGATGATTTTTGTACGGGTCAACAGCCCAATGAAAATACCCGATATTAACATTGCCTATACGGTTATCGGGGTGTTAAAACAAAGTTTGTACGAAGATGTATTAGGGACATCAGCGTATCAGTTTGATTTAATCAGCATCGAACAGTTTACAGGCCAAGCTGATGATTTTGGACAACATGCATATTAAAGCGAACTAAGCCCCTCAAGTACGAAAATTCTGCCAAGGTCCTGTGATAGAAAGCGTTCGAGTAGGCGAATACAGATTAACAAATAGCACGCTGCCATCAGGCGAGAAGCACGCGCCAGCGGGTTCTGTTTGCCAACGTACCCGGGCAAAGTCATAAATACCGCCATCGGGTGTAATGCCCTTTAATTTGTTGTTGACCCTATCAGAATATTGATCCTCACATACGATCAAATGATTATTTGGCGCTACACATATGTTGTCCCCATAGTTGAAGGTAAGCTTATCAGGGCTTTCAACAAACAGACTTAGCTGACCGGGGTGATTTGCTTCCTCAGGCTTACCTTCGAATTTAGAGGGAATATATTTCATAATTTGACCAAGTTGTTTTTCGCCGCCATTTGTACAACAAAAATACAGTTCATCCGTGGCCCAATGTATGCCCTCTCCTCTTGCAAACAAAGCCGCGCCTTTTGCATAACCTTGCTGTCGTAAATCATCTTCAGGGCTTTGTACGTTAGTTAAGTCAATCCATTTAACAGCATAGCTTTTGTCCATTTGCATAGCCACGGAATCCCAATTACGAGTATCAAATTTGTCATTTTGTATTACCACCAGGGCCTGCAAACGGCCCCCGGCAAGTAAATTTTTGGGTGTTTTTGGGATAAATCGATAAAACAAGCTGTCATTACGATCCTCCGTTAGGTAGACGATGTTAGTGTTAGGATCAACACTTGCTGCTTCGTGATTGAAGCGACCCATGTCTACAATAGGCGCTGCTTTTATTAAGGAACTGGCATTTGCAGGGACTTCGAACACATAGCCGTGATCCTGTCCAATTTCATCAGAAGCCTTTAACACAGACTCTTCACACGTTAACCAGCTATTCCATGGCGTAATGCCACCTGAGCAGTTTCTGATCGTACCAATAAGCGACATAAACTGACGCTCTAAGCGTTTTGTTTTTAGGTTGTAAATGAGATTACTAGTGCCGCCAGGTAAAGCCTGCTGTTGGGAATTAATATCGTACGCAAGGTCGAGCGCAATATTATTTGCATTAGCTACATTATCTAATACGAGGTTTGATGGCGACAGTTCATGGTTACGCACTAGCACCACTTTGTCGTTATCTAAGGGGAAGCAGCCCATCCCGTCGGCACGGTCAGGTACTTTAAGACCGTCTGACATCGTTTCTCCAAAGGCTGATATAACCTCATATGAAAAGCCTTTTGGTAAATCAAGTATACCGTTTGGGTCACTGACTAATTCGCCGTAAGCTAGATTTTTTGAAAGAAGTTGGCTAGTAAAACCTGATTCTCCAGCAAAGATATGCCGTGAAAGCCCAGTCAGAGCTAAAGCCACTAAACCTTTATTAAACGATCTTCTTGATACCATTTCCGTCTCCGTATAATTAATTCGCTCGTTAAGCTATGCATATTCTTTTATTCCACCGGTACTAATTTACTTAGTTTATTTAGTCGATGCGTATTTGCCTAGTCGTTTTTGACAATACTTGACTGCCTTGAGAACGCTCGGTAATCCACATGCTATTAATTCGCAATAAGGCAGGAAACAAATCAAAAGCGTTTACTTCTATTGTCGATAATTCATCTAAGCTGTAGCATTTATATTCATAATTAGCCGTAATATTGTTGAGTAGATGATCATGATGATGTGCATGAGTGTCACGCTTTGCATCCACCAAGTCTTTCATATCAATGGTTACTTCGGATAACTCACACCGCGCACCTGTTATGACAAACAATTGCGCTACCTGTGATAACGCTTTTTTTGCACCAGCCATGCTTTTGAGCTCTTGAGGTGTCTTAGCTTGATGTTCAAATCCGACAATATCGGCAGCTGGGGCAAGTAGTTGTATTTGTAAGCTTGTATTTTCCATAGCGATGGTAAGCTCTGCCTCACCATGCACATGTGGCCCCGCGTTTAAAATACTGGCGTGAAACACTATAACTGTCACCATTAAAGCGCCAGTTAATCGCTTAATTATTTTCTTACTCATGTCATCCTTCTTTATCCCTATAGTGGGCCTTTTCTAAAAGCATCAAGGACTTTGTGTTTTGAATAATCTTGTGTTGCATTACTTTTAAACGTAATGTTATATTATAACATTAATTCAATCAACATAAGAATACGCTTATTTATGAAAGACAAACTCGGTATTTTTTTCTCTTCCTTGTGCCTTTGTCATTGTTTGCTAACGCCACTACTCATTTTGATTATGGGAACAAATGTTTTTTTAGGCGCCTTAGAAGCAGAATGGATACATAAACTGCTGTTACTTCCGGTGCTTATAATTGCGCTAAGCAGTGTACCGAAGCGTTGGCTGGCTACGCGAAATCAATGGCTACTCATACTGGCTAGTGCCGGTTTTATCACAATCATTGCTGCACAATTTCACCATGGTGTGAATGAAGTTTGGCTGACAATGCTAGGTTCGACTTGCCTTATCGCAGCGCATTTTCTTAGTCTAAACCTAGTAAAGCGTGAAAGCACTGCCTAGACGAATGGACTACTGACCTATTTGGGCCTAATTGGGCCTAATTCGCAACGAATTTTATCAACTGGAACATATATGAACGAAACTATGCACACATCTATCGATGACAATCGCTTACCGGTAACCTTGCTGTCAGGATATCTAGGCGCAGGCAAAACTACGGTGCTTAACGCCATACTCAATAATCGGCAAGATATCCGCGTTGCGGTGATCGTAAATGATATGAGCGAGGTTAATATAGATGCTGCTCACATCAACAATGAAGTAAGCCTTAGGCACACAGATGAAAAGCTCATCGAGATGAGTAATGGGTGCATTTGTTGCACTCTCAGAGAAGACCTATTATTAGAAATCAATGATCTAGCCGCACAAAACCGATTTGATTATTTGTTGATAGAATCTACTGGTATCTCTGAACCCCTGCCCGTGGCCGAAACATTCACGTTTGAAGATGAAGACGGTAACAATTTGGCAAAGGTGGCTAGGCTCGATACGCTTGTTACTGTGGTAGACGGCGCAAATTTTTTAAGCGACTTTCAAGAAGCCAAAGATCTTTGCGACACTCAAGAATCTCTAGGCGAGGACGATGAACGCAGTGTCGCCGACCTGCTTATTGACCAAATCGAGTTTTGTAACGTCATTTTGATCAGTAAAACTGATCTGATCTCCACTCAGCAATTGAACGAGGTAAAGGCAACTTTATTCTCACTCAACCCTGATGCGAAAATTGTCCCAATTTCAAATGGAAATATCGCCTTAGACGAAGTATTGAACACACAGTTATTTAGCTATGAGAAGGCACAACAGTCCCCTGGGTGGTTAAAAGAACTACGCGGCGAACACATACCAGAAACTGAAGAGTTTGGCATCAGTAGCTTTGTATACCGAGCTAGGCGCCCCTTTCATCCTAATAAATTTTTTGAGTTCCTACATCAAGAATGGCCGACAGGTAAGCTTATTCGCTCCAAGGGCTTCTTTTGGCTAGCTAGCAGACCAATGATTGCAGGACAATGGAGTCAAGCCGGCGGTATGGCTAGATATGGTGCTGCCGGGCTTTTTTGGAAAGCAATACCCAAATCAGATTGGCCGGAGGATACACCCTCGTTTGAAGCAATCCGTTCACAATGGGAGGAACCCTTCGGTGATATGCGCCAAGAACTGGTTTTTATTGGTCAAGGTTTGGACCAATCGCAAATCCAAAAAGCGCTTGATGAATGTTTATTGACCCAAGCAGAAATGTTGGAAGGTCAAAAGGTTTGGCGGGATTTGCCAGACCCATTTCCAATATGGGAAATAGACGGGCGGGAGATTAAAGGATGATTTCCGCTCAACTCGAACTAAATTCAACCACTTACATGTCGTATCACCATGATATCTTTACCCATTTCTTTAGTGAGCATATTAATGTGTGCGGATGGCAACGCAAGCTTTCTCATCCTGTACATGAGTACGCGACATTACTCGCTGAACATCAAATAAAAATAGTCCGGGCAATGTCTCCTGAAGAAGTCTTTTCTATACTTAATAATCTATTACCTGACTCACAATACAAACATGCCTTCCTAGAAGACGTGCACTTATTGTCAGATATGATGTGCTGCATATTTGATTGCAAGTCTGTGGGCTTAAGATTAACAACCCTCGACCATGCAATGTGCCCCAAATTTCATACAGATAAAATTAGCGGCCGACTCATTTGCACTTATATGGGTAAAGGTACTCAGTGGTTGCCAAATGCTGATGATGACCTTGTATCTTTAAATCGATCAAAAATGCCCTCCCAAGAGGTAGATGAGCTTACAATACTGAGCGCAAAACAAGGCGATGTTCTATTGCTGAAAGGGGACGCTTGGCCAAAAAATGACGGTAAAGGGGCAATACATCGTTCTCCACCCAGTTCATTGAGACAAAGAAGAGTGCTGTTGACATTGGATCCATTGTAAAGACACTACTCGTAGATATACGACAGGAGTCAAAATAGTAGTGATGAAGCCTCATTGAAAGGTAGTGAAGCAAGCGCATGCAATTACATCATGCAGCCCATACTCGACTTAGAACATTGTTTTATTGACTATTTGAGTTTTATTAAAAAAAGGTACCCCACTTAGTACCCCTTAAATATTGCAACTTAATGCAACTCTATGCAATCGCATGCAATGGGTATACTGTTCATTTTGACAGACCATGAAAAATTAAAGCCGACAACACAAAAGTATCCGTAATAATTCGAAAAATACGTTTACGCTATTCAATCATTAAGCCATAGAAACTAACTACATTTTGAACGGTGAACTATCAGCATTACTAAATGCCGCGAAGAGCTTTTGCCCTTGCCTTACCACTGTTTCTTTTACGTAGTCATTAAATCCTTTTTGCCTGATGCTGGTTTGCGCCACCGATGCAAGTAAAAACCGCTCCATTTCTGTCACAAAATATCCAGATTCGATATACTGTGGCACTTCACTAAGTCTCGCACTTAATCGCTCTATACCGTTATCGCTTTGGTAATCGCTAAACTTCTGCATGACTAGCTGCGGCGATGCTTCTACGCGTTGTTGATATAACCAAGCTAAGTCCCACACATCTCTTGCTTTTATCGTTTTCCTTAACGCCAGTGCAACGTATTTATCTGCCGCAATTTCTGCTAATGATTCACAATTAACCAAAACAGTTTGATAGCCATCGGGCAATTGTGGGTATGCTTTGACCATTGGTCGAAGGTTTGCGCTATGGGCGGGAACGGTCGCAATTTCTAATCTTATCTTTTGCCAAGGTGCGCTTTTATCCTCAGGTGCTGTTTCAATAGATACCTTCCAGCGACCGACCTTCACATTTTGCTGCTGATTTAATTTATCTAAATCAGGTTGAGATATATTGATTTTTAGATTGTGCTTATTACTTAATTCACTGTGCAGGCAATCTCTCAAGTTTTCTAACTGCGTAAAATCAAACTCATGCCCACCGGCAAAATCTAAATCTTCAGACAATCGATTTGAGCCATACATCATTCGTAAGCAGGTTCCACCTTGAAAAGTGAGTTGCTTAAGAAAACCATTTTCAGCCATCGTCATCATAATTTCGTAATGCAATAACTCTTTTTCAACCGTCGTTTTAAGTGATGATAGCTGCGGGTCCGACTGGCAAATTAATGTAGTAAGGTCTTTTATATTAATCATACTTCGTTATCCATTAAAGTTTTAACGTCTCTATTAATAGTATGCAGGCGGGTAGATTGCCCATTAATAGCTTCTTGTAATTCGCCCATATCGATTAAATCAAGATTACGACCCACTTTTTTAAGATCTTTATAAGCACGCTCTATCAACGCTTCCCTAATGGGTACATTTTCAACAGCAGCAGTATCCGCCAATAATAACAGAGGCTGTTTTTTGGTATGCACCAGCTCCAACGTTCCCATTGGCGTTTGAAAAGTACCGCTGCGACCCGTTGTCATAACAGTCAAGTAATCAAACATTTGCTGACTAATAACACTATGTTTACTTAACACCGACTCTAAACTGATATAGTTTATGTCAGTTCGGCGCAGAAGGTGTGGCAAATATCGTAAGTCGGTTGTAGCGTAATATTCACTTTCTGGGAAAGACCATACTCCTCGGCAAATTTTTTCCAATACGCCAGATGTAGTTAATTGACTGAGCCTAACCTTGAGCACACTATCTTGATACTCAGGAAACAACATCCTGAATTGAGCAATCGTTACAAGAGAGTGCTTTGTATATTTTTGCAGCTTGTGTAATTTAGTGGCAAGTTCTGTTTTCTTCACATTCATCTTAATTAGTAGAGCTTAGGATTAATGTACATGTGAAAAAGGGTTAAGTCTACCAAAGGTTAATCATTACATTAACCTTTGGTAGACTTAACCCTTTTTCACTATATAGGAATTAACCTCACACTAATTTTCTAAGATTACACTTTCAAATGAAAAATAAGCCCTTAGCGTTGAAGAGGCATGAACTTTACAAGCTCATCAAACAGCGGTAGCTTTTTAATCAACTGGTCACTTTCCCATTGATCTGCGCCTTCGAGGTCTTCAAGGCTAACTAAGCCCATGAACCAAAAAAAGCCCTTCAGCACTCTGCTGGAATAGCAACTTTGCGCCTGCTCTTCCACCGTTGTATATGAGTATTCATATTCAACCTCGTTTAATACCATCGGGAACGCTTTTAAAAAAGCGTTTATATAAACACTTTGAGCTTGTTTCACATGGCCCATTGAATGAAGCATGTATAAAGAAAACAACGAGGACTGTTGAATGAATGACATGTCGCCATATTGGTCACCATAGGCCCAATTAAACTCAAAACAATAGGTGAAAAACAAAACAGGAAATAGTCGCCTTTTATCGCTATTTACCGTCAATTTTTTGTACTTTTGCGTTAAGAAAAAGTGGCCTTTGGTTTTTCTAATCAAGCCTGCTAATTGCAAGACTATTCGCGCTACTTGCAAATCAAAAAAGTCATCTTCTTTGTTAACCTTTAGATACCGATAAATGCTTGATTCAAGGTATTCTTCACGATACTCCAAAAAAGCTGTTTGACAGAATTTTTGCGGTAAGTTGCCTTTAGCAGTAGCCTTTAATCCTTTGCCTTGAGTTGCACCAATAGCCGCTGCGATAGCATTTACCAGCATCAATATTGGCGCTGAAGGCTCAGATGCTAATTGGTCTTGAATACGATACCAAGAGCCTTGATGTTGACCATCTTGTGATAAAGGGTGTAGTAACTGATGCACGTGCTCTGACGATAGACCTAAGAAATCATCAATAGGCTCGTCGTTTTTTGCGTGCATAAACTGGTCAGTAAGTGACTGTAATTGTTCCAGTGACTCACCCTCAAACTGAGACAGAAACGCCGACAGCTCCTCGTTCACCTCACTCGCTAAACTGCTTCGCTCATTACTTTGCGTTAGTAAGCAACATTTTTTGTATTTCTTGCCGCTTCCGCAGGGGCATGGCGAATTTCTGTTGATTTTGATAAGCACAGCTCCGGATGACTTTTAGTCATGTAAATGCGACAAACATATCTTTTTCCAGTGTGTCATTTGAACAAAGGTCAGCAAATAACATACTGCATATTACATGTGCTACAAAATAGCTTATTTTCATATGAGCTGGATCATAAGCTGACTGCCACGGGTTACTCTAAACTAGGCAAAAAATTAACCGAATTAATCGCAGCCGGTGGGTATCCCTCAGCACTGAATCGAAAAAGGGCAAGCAGAAGAATGTCATGGTATAAAGACTTTACAAATACGCTCATTCAACGTGATATTAAAGACATCGCAAGCATTCAACATATCAATGTCATGCCTAAGTTATTGCGTTTGTGTGCCAGTCAAACAGCTTAACTATTCAACGTATCAGACCTCACTTCTCCATTTAATATTAGCCGCCCTACTATTAAGGAATATATTGGATTACTTAAACAACTATTTTTAGTTGAACAAATTCAGCCTTGGCACACCAACCGACTTAGCAGACTTATCAAAACACCAAAAATGCACCTTACAGACACACGTCTAATTTGTGCTTTACTCAATATAAAACCAGATGATTTAAAAACTGACCGAAACCTGTTAGGGCAACTTTTAGAAACTTACATATTTCAGGAATTACAGAAATATATAGGCTGGCAAGATTCGGCATTCGACGTTTATCATTTCAGAAATAAGGATAAAGTAGAAGTAGACTTCATATTACGAAACGGAAACTACATCACAGGTATCGAGGTTAAAGCTTCAGCAAGCATTCAAATGAACGACTTCAAAGGTTTGATTAAACTGCGTGATTCAATCGGTGATAAGTTTATCAAAGGTGTCGTATTTTATGATGGCGAATCGATTCTTTCTTTCGGCGATAGGCTATTTACGATACCTTATGGCGCTTTCCTTTTGAAATAAAAAAGCCCGTAGACTATAAAATCTGCGGGCTTTAATACTGCTACATTGCAATCTTATGCAATGCACGACAATGCAATCTAATGCAATCTAATGCAATCTAATGCAATCTAATGCAATCTAATGCAACTACATCATGCCGCCCATACCACCCATGCCGCCCATATCAGGCATTGCAGGGCTATCTTCTTTAGGAGCTTCAGCAACCATTGCTTCAGTTGTGATCATTAAGCTAGCAATTGACGCTGCAAATTGTAATGCAGAGCGAGCTACTTTAGTTGGGTCAAGAATACCCATCTCTAGCATGTCGCCGTATGTGTCATTAGCAGCATTGTAACCGAAGTTACCTGTGCCTTTTTTAACTGCATTAATAACTACAGATGCTTCTGCACCAGCGTTAGTAGCGATTTGACGTAGAGGAGATTCCATTGCGCGTAGTGCTAATTTAATACCCAATGTTTGGTCTTCGTTATCACCAGTTAAGTCAGCTAACTTCGCTGCGGCACGAACCAAGGCAACACCACCACCAGGTACAACACCTTCTTCAACTGCTGCGCGTGTTGCATGAAGTGCATCTTCAACACGTGATTTCTTCTCTTTCATTTCAACTTCAGTTGCGGCACCTACTTTGATTACTGCAACACCGCCAGCTAGTTTAGCTAAACGCTCTTGTAGTTTTTCTTTGTCGTAGTCTGAAGATGAATCTTCAATTTGTGCGCGAATTTGGTTGCAACGACCTTTAATCGCTTCTAGTTCGCCAGCACCATGAATAATCGTTGTGTTATCTTTTGTGATGACAACACGTTTTGCAGTGCCTAAATCTTCAAGCTGAACTTTTTCAAGTTCTAAACCGATTTCTTCAGAAATCACAGTACCGCCAGTTAATGTGGCGATATCTTGTAACATGGCTTTACGACGGTCACCAAAACCAGGTGCTTTAACAGCCGCAATTTTAACAATACCGCGCATGTTATTCACAACTAACGTGGCTAGTGCCTCGCCTTCAACGTCTTCAGCAATAAGTAACAATGGCTTAGATGCCTTTGCTACAGCTTCAAGCGTTGGCAACAACTCACGAATGTTAGTTACTTTCTTATCTACTAATAGAATGTACGGTGCATCTAGCTCCACAGTACCATTCTCTTGATTGTTCATGAAATAGGGAGAAAGATAACCGCGGTCAAACTGCATGCCTTCAACAACGTCTAATTCGTTGTGAAGTGCTTGGCCTTCTTCAACGGTAATGACGCCTTCTTTGCCCACTTTATCCATTGCTTCAGCAATGATCTGACCAATAATTTCATCCGAATTAGCAGAAATAGTGCCTACTTGTGCAATTGCTTTGGTATCTGCACATTCTGTAGAAAGTTTCTTTAGTTCTTCTACAGCAGCAATAACCGCTTTGTCGATACCGCGCTTAAGATCCATTGGATTCATGCCAGCAGCAACAGACTTAAGACCTTCAACTACGATAGCTTGTGCTAAAACAGTCGCAGTAGTTGTACCATCGCCCGCTTCGTCATTTGCTTTAGACGCAACTTCTTTGACCATCTGTGCGCCCATGTTCTCGAATCTATCTTCTAATTCGATTTCTTTAGCAACTGATACGCCGTCTTTAGTGATAGTTGGAGAACCATAAGACTTTTCTAAAATAACGTTACGGCCTTTTGGACCAAGCGTTACTTTAACTGCGTTTGCTAGAATGTTTACGCCATTTAACATTTTATTACGAGCATCAATACCGAAACGTACTTCTTTTGCTGCCATGATTAATTTCCTCTAAATTTATTGCTATCAACTTTTCGTTTTTGTGGGAATAAGACCCATAAAACAAAAAGTCCTAATTAAACGTTAATAATTAAACCGGAGTCGTTATTCAACAATCGCTAAGATGTCGTTTTCGCTAAGGATAAGCACTTCTTCGCCGTCTAATTTTTCAGTTTTCACACCGTAGCCGTCACTAAAGATGACCATGTCACCTACTTTTACGTCTAAAGCCTTAACGTCGCCGTTTTCTAAAACGCGACCGTTACCCACTGCGATGACTTTACCGCGAGTGGATTTTTCAGCTGCAGAGCCTGTTAATACAATGCCACCAGCTGATTTACTTTCTTGCTCTTCGCGTTTAATTATGACGCGGTCGTGTAAAGGACGAATTGCCATTTTCAAATCTCCTGAAAATTCCAATATAATTGGTTTAAGTTAAAACAACTGATTGTTACAAAATAATCAGCCGCGATTTTGTAGTAGTTTTACTACGAGTAAAATTTGGATTGCGTGTAAAATGGGGTTGCGCTCACATAACTCAAGGGGCTTTTATAAAATAATATCAATTTGGGCGATTTTTTTCTTTATTATCATCTAAATCGCTATTGCTTTGCACATCAGATGACGCTTTATAAGCAGACGGGTCGGATTTACTATCGTCTTTTCTATCAATTTTTTTATCAATTTTTTTATCAATGGAAGGCACATCAGTACTTGTTGTTGCCGAATTAGTCGTGTCCTCATACTCAGCATCGAATACACTGCCCTGTTGATCATTTCGATCGGACTTTGAGGACGCTGAAGCATTAAAACCTTGCTGATTAAATGAAAAACCTCCCTGTACTTTACCCGACTTCAAAAAAGATTTTACTAAAGCAGCCGCAATCGGAGTTCGGGTGAATGGAATGGTAAAGAGTAAACCAAGCACATCCGTAATAAAGCCAGGGGTAACCAAAAGCACTCCGGCAACCAGTAATAACAAGCCTTCGCTTAGTTCTTTACCTGGCATTTGTCCTTGTGCCATTTTTAGTTGCACATCACGCAAGGTGTTGGCGCCTTCTCTGCGCACAAAATAGGCACCAAAAAAGGCAGTAATAAGTACTATTGCAAACGTATTCCAGCCACCGATATTGTCGCTCACGTTGATCAACAACATGATTTCGAGAATAGGCAGTATTGCAAAAAGTATAAATAAGCGACCAAACATGCCGTCTCCTGATATCTTAAGTTTCTGTTAATAAACCTTGTATAAGGTATCTATATTAGGGCTGACGACATTATTTCAAGAGTAGCTTGCGTAACGGCCTTGCCCGTATATTTGCGCATCTAATTAACCTCCAATTGCGTATAAGAGTGCTAGGTGAAATATATAAATAGATGCTCGGTGCCTTCATCAGATACAGAATAAGATTAATTAGGCCTGCAAAATAATTCGAAAATAGTCAAACGTATGTGAAAGAAGACAAGGTTACAGCAGGTCTTGTTGCATGCAATGACTATAAAGAGACATACTGCATACAATTGGATAAGAGGTTACAACGTTTTATGAAGTTTTTTCAGCAATTCAGAATGTCACTAAGATCGTGGACGCTAGTTATGATGGCGGTTTTTATAGGCTATCCGCAAATTAGCCAAGCACAGATCGATGTGTCACCTCAAACTCTTTTCCAAGACACACCCAGTTTTCTAAAAGTAGACCAAGCCTTTCAAATGGATTTTGAACAATCCGGCAATGAATTAATTGTAAAGTGGGACATTGCACAAGGGTATTATTTATACAAGAAGCAATTTAGCATTGAAGCCGATGGCGCACTTTTAGGCGAACCTGTTTATCCGAAAGCAGAACAAATTGAAGATGAGTATTTTGGATTATCTGAGGTATTTAAACGAGATATTAAGGTTGTTTACCCCATTATTAGAGCAACTCAAGATGCTGTAATTAAGGTAAGATTTCAAGGTTGTGCGGAAGCCGGTCTATGTTACCCGCCAAAACAAAACGATATCTATCTCGACGCAGTAGCAGTTAATGCAGCGGCTACGAGTGCAGGGCAAGCTAGTCGATTTGCCGATGATACCAAAAGTAATAAGTCTGATAAAAAAGATTCATTACAAAGTCTATTTGACGATCAACCTACATTTTTAAAAGTGGAAGAAGCATTTGGTTTTGCATTTGAGCAAGTAGACGGAAAACTCGTCGTTAACTGGGACATTGAAGACGGCTACTACCTTTACAAAAAACAATTTAAAACAGTAGTCAAAAACGCAGAATTAAGCGAACCAACTTATCCAAAAGCCACCCAAATTGAAGACGAATTTTTTGGTATTTCAGATGTCTTTTTTGAAGATATGGTGGTTGAGTATGACATTATTTCTGCCCAGCAAGACGCTATAGTTAAACTTCGATTTCAAGGTTGCGCAACGGCCGGCTTATGTTATCCCCCGACGACCAAAGTGATATATTTAGACGCCGAAGGGGAGGCTTCACTCGCCTCTTCTGACGCAGGCGATCCAGCACCAGAATCAGAACAATTCCAACTAGCTGATCGTCTGCTCTCAAACGACAGCTTGTTAATCACCTTGAGTTTATTCGTTTTGCTTGGCTTAGGACTCGCATTTACTCCGTGTGTATTCCCTATGTACCCCATCTTGTCTAGCATTATTGTAGGTGCCGGTAAGGAAAAACTAAGCACATCCAGAGCATTTTTTCTCTCTTTTGTTTACGTTCAAGGTATGGCAATAACCTACTCTTTATTAGGTTTAGTTGTCGCTTCTGCTGGCGTACAATTTCAAGCAGCATTGCAGTCCCCGGTTATTTTAATCACTTTTATTATTTTATTTGTGGCGCTTGCTATTGCCATGTTCGGCGGCTATGAGATTCAGTTACCATCCAAATGGCAAGAAAAGCTCAATGGCGTAAGTAACAGCCAAAAAGCAGGTAATCCAACCGGTGTCTTTATTATGGGCGTTATCTCGGGCTTAGTTGCATCACCTTGCACCACCGCGCCACTAACCGCAATTTTACTAGTCATTGCACAAAGTGGAGACCTAACACTGGGCTTTACCGCTCTGTATGCATTGAGTATCGGTATGGGCATTCCACTCATCTTATTTGGTATGACTGGTGGTAAGTTATTACCTAAAGCGGGTCAATGGATGAACGTAGTGAAAGCAAGTTTTGGTTTCATGATGCTCAGCGTCGCCATTTTATTTGTAGAACGATTTATTATTGCAGATTGGACAGTGTTACTTTGGGTAGCACTCGGTTTGGCCGTATTTAGTTACTGGTTTGTAGTTAACCAAGATACCAAAACGACCTTCTTAAAAGGCCTTCGTACACTGTTTATAATAGTTGGATTGGTTCTATCAATTGTTGCTGGTATCAGCAGCACTGCGAAATTGGGTTGGCATAGTTTGTCGTTTCCAACGTCCAAATCAGAGGCACAAAACACGCAAAATGCGATTAGTGAATTAAGAGATGAAGCTGATCAATTAAGAGATGCAATTAATGCATTAATCGTATCGGGTCGAGACGAAAGTGCGCCCATAGCGCTGCTTGAAAAAAGCACAGCTACTGCGCTAAACGAAAAAGGTCATCCTGAATTCATGGTTGTTAAAAGCCTAGAAGACCTCTACGTTAAAGTCGCCGCAGCTAGCGCTGACGGCAAATCAGTGATGGTCGATTTATATGCTGACTGGTGCGTTGCGTGTAAAGAGTTTGAGGCCCGTACCTTCCCCGATCCAGGTGTTATCAAGGCGCTGTCGAATACAGTGTGGATGCAGATTGATCTGACCGTCAACACACCACAAGGACTCGAGTTTCAAGAGCAATTTAATATTACAGGATTACCCACCATACTGTTCTTCGACAAAAATGGTTACGAATTACCCCGTGCGCGAGTTACGGGCTTTATGAAAGCGGAGCCTTTTGCACAGCATGTAGAAAAATCTCTGAATTAAAGCGAAATGTTTATGATTTCAGTACGTCTCTATTGTTCTCTGGTTTCTTCAAAGATGGTTATCTTATTGCGGACATCTTCTTTAGACGCATAGAGTGTTTGGTCAGCTTGATTAACTGCATGAGGTAAACTTTCGTTTTGTGCCAAGCCAGCAACGCCGACACTAAATAGCCGTTTGTTGAGCTCTTTTATATTTTGAAAATGTTCAACGTTAAAATTAAACTCAGAAACCAATGCCGATATGGCGATCCCCGAAGACTTGACATCGTCAACAATCGCAATATTCATGCGTCGATTAGATTTTGCCGAAATGCTCGCACTTTCGCCAATTGATTGAAAGCTAAAAAAGTCATTATTTTCAATTAGCAAAGGCTTAGGTGTCTTTTGAGTGTTGAGAATAAGTTTATTCATCAGTGCGTCGATGCTGAATATTAAAGATCGATATTGAGGACTGACATCTGGCTTGTTGCATTCCTGATTTGTATCGAATGCGTGCATCATTAACTTGTCACGTACCGGTATTGGATTTTCCCTGTGGTTTAGTATGATCCCATCGCCTTAACTTCGCTGATTAGACCAGTAATTTGCTGAATCTTTGTAGCGATCTGTGTATATTTCACATATCAGATAATTTAAGAACGATTTTAAAAAAAAGCGACCGCTTATTGGCACCTCAGGAACTAAAATGTCAAAATACGGTCAACTTAACGACTTAATCAACGAAAATATAAGCATTTTAATGAATATTTTAGTTTTAAATGGGCCTAACCTTAATCTTTTAGGAAAACGCGAACCGGAAGTTTATGGTTCAAAGACGCTAGACGTTATCTTGGCTGATCTTACTGGTTATGCTAATAGCCAAAATGTGATGCTCTTTCACTTTCAGTCAAATGCAGAGCACGAACTTATTGATCGGATTCAATCTATCCTTATTGAGGGTGCAGCATCGAACGCGCCAATTGACGCTATTATCATCAATCCTGCAGCGTTCACTCATACCAGCGTAGCGCTGAGAGATGCGCTACTTGCAGTCAATCTGCCATTCATTGAGGTGCACCTTTCCAATGTGCATAAACGTGAAAGCTTTCGTCATCATTCCTATTTTTCAGATATCGCACAAGGCGTGATAGTCGGCTTAGGGGAACAAGGCTATCGCTTTGCTTTAGATGCATTAATAACAACATTACAGAATAAGAGTAAAAATTAAACTAGCCCAGTTAACACTGACTTCGGGTTTGTCACACAACTATTAATACAAAAAAGAGACAGAGTATGGACATTAGAAAAATAAAAAAACTTATCGAGCTTGTCGAGGAATCAGGCATATCTGAACTTGAAATTACCGAAGGTGAAGAATCGGTACGTATTCACCGCGGCGGTTCTTCTGCGGCTGTTCAATATGCACCACAAATGATGCACGCACCTATGATGCAGCCGCCTCCAGCGATGCCAGCCGCTGCACCAGCCGAAGTCCCAGCCCCAGTGCAAACGGGGCATATTGTTAAATCTCCAATGGTGGGTACTTTCTATCGTTCGTCTTCTCCCGAGTCAAAAACCTTCGTAGAAATTGGTCAAAGCGTTAATGTAGGTGATACTTTATGTATTGTCGAAGCGATGAAAATGATGAACCAAATCGAATCTGATAAAGCAGGTGTGGTCAAAGAAATCCTAGTGGATAACCAAGAACCTGTTGAGTTTGATCAACCTATGTTCGTTATCGAATAAGGCGACAACTATGCTTGATAAAGTACTCATAGCCAATAGAGGTGAAATTGCACTGCGGATATTACGCGCATGCAAAGAACTAGGCATAAAAACTGTGGCAGTACATTCAACTGCTGACCGAAATCTTAAACATGTTTTACTAGCAGACGAATCAATCTGTATTGGTAAGCCAGCAGCCAATGAGAGCTATCTAAATATACCGCGACTCATTGCTGCTGCAGAAGTCACAAACTCAGTTGCCATTCATCCTGGTTACGGATTCTTAGCTGAAAGCGCTGAGTTTGCTGAAGCCGTTGAAAAAAGCGGTTTCGTCTTTATTGGTCCCACAGCTGAAACTATTAGCTTAATGGGCGACAAAGTCTCAGCTATCGCTACCATGCGAAAAGCAGGCGTGCCTTGCGTACCAGGTTCAGATGGCCCATTAAGTGACGATATTGAAAAGAATAAAACAATTGCCAAGCGCATTGGCTATCCAATGATTGTTAAAGCCGCAGGCGGTGGCGGCGGTCGTGGCATGCGTGTTGTACGCAGTGAAGCTGAGCTAGAAGAAGCGATTAGCATGACGAAGGCGGAAGCGGGTGCTGCGTTTAATAATGACGTCGTTTATATGGAAAAATTCTTAGAAAATCCACGTCACATTGAAATTCAAGTGCTGGCGGACGGTCAAGGCAATGCAATTCATTTAGGTGAACGAGATTGTTCAATGCAACGACGTCACCAAAAAGTTGTTGAGGAAGCCCCAGCACCGGGTATTTCTGAGCAAATGCGCGAAAAAATCGGAGAACGTTGCCGTCGAGCTTGTATCGAAATTAACTACCGTGGCGCAGGGACATTTGAGTTTTTATATGAGAATGGTGAATTTTACTTCATTGAAATGAATACACGTATTCAAGTAGAGCACCCAGTATCAGAAATGATCACTGGCGTTGATTTAATCAAAGAACAACTGCGCATTGCGGCAGGGCAACCATTATCAATTGAGCAGTCGCAGATTCAAATTCGCGGTCATGCTATTGAATGCAGAATTAATGCCGAAGACCCACAAACTTTTATACCTTGTGCTGGTAAAATAACCATGTTTCACGCCCCAGGTGGGTTAGGCGTTCGTTGGGAGTCTCATATTTATTCTGGTTACACGGTTCCTCCGTATTACGATTCAATGATAGGTAAGCTGATCACCTACGGTGACACTCGAGACGAGGCTATAGCAAAAATGCGCCATGCCTTACGAGAGTTAGTAGTTGAGGGTATAAAAACTAATGTGCCTCTGCAACAGCTTATCATGGCCGACGAAAACTTCTCTAATGGTGGCACTAACATCCACTACTTGGAAAAAAAGTTGGGTTTGTTTTAAGCTCTGTTGACGAAAGAAGCTCTGTTGACGAAGGACGCTCTGTTGACGAAGGACGCACTGTTGACGCAAGACGCGCTGCATTAACCGCGTAAAAATATCAAACGCCCAGTTCATCGAAAGACTATTGGGCGTTGTTTTATAATGAGGTTCGACTATGCAGGCATTAAACGAATACTGAAGGGGATCCTCTTCGTCCATGATGAATTGACCATCAAGAAGTGAGTCAACAGTGCCCATGATCAATTTAACCTTGCAAGCGTATAAAGCTGATAATAATTTTAGGTAATAGGTAGCAAGATGAATGACAAATCTGATGCGTTTAGGTCTGTAATATCTCATATTAGAAATTCAGGTTTTTACAATGCGCTAAACGCTGATCTTAGCCTCTCAAGTCTTTTTATTTATCGCTACCTGCTCGATCAACCTAATGACATTGTTAACCTTCAGAAAGACATTCAAGACTTACCTTTTTTTCCAGAACGATTGAATGCAAGCTATCAGGACGAATGGATTATTTTTTGTAAAAAGGCAGTCAGTAAACTAGGATTCAAAGATTTGAGTAAACTTAACCTAGCATTTTTAACAGATGAACTGAATGCCCATGATCAGCAACGTTTGATAGATCAGGAATACCCGAGACCAGAGACCTTGATAGCGTTAAAAAAACGTTTTATGTGCATGCAAGAAAGTCAAGAGTTTGAGCAGCAATTTAAACAGCTCTGTCTAGTTGAAAGCCTATTTTCTAATAACGGAGTTGCAATATTAAAAAGCCAACAACAACGAAAAATAGAAGACTTTATTAAATAGTTAAAAAGAAGTGCACCAAAAAACAGCTTGTACGTATATATTTACACACTATAAAATTCAGGAAAAATTATGTTCGGTTTATTCAAATCTAGTCCAACAAAAAAGCTTCGCAAAGCTTACGACATGAAGCTTGAGCAAGCAATGCATGCTCAGCGTAAAGGCGATATCAAAACATATTCTATGTTAACTGCTGAATCAGAGTCCATATGGACCGAAATACAAACCATTGAAGAAAAGGAAAAAAATAAATAAGTATTAGGGCTCTCCCTACTTGCTGATTTTTGCAGCGAATGGCTATTGCATAGTAGCCATTGAGTCCGTTACAGTCTAAGATTCAATCAATCAGCGTACTATTTTTAAAGAAAAAGTCATAATGAAGTATTACCCCGCAGCCCATTTGATGTATATTCCCCCCCCTCGCTAAAACAGTTGGTAATTAACATGCGACAATTCGCAGAAAAAGACCAACAGCGACCGTTTTTGAATGATGAATTAAGGGTAATAAATGGCTTGGCAACAATTAAAAATAAACGTGAAAGCTGAACATGCTGAAGCCGTTGGCGATATGCTAACGGCCAACAAAGCACAGGCTGTCACTTTTGTTGATGCTAAAGACACTCCTATGTACGAACCTAAACCAGGCGAAGTATTACTATGGCCTGACACACAAGTAGTTGGTTTATTTAATGCCAGCGACGACCTGAGCTTAGTGATTAAGCGTTTGCAGAAAGCCAGAGTGCTGGGCAAAGATTTTGTGTATGTTGTCGACCAATTAGAGGACAAAGATTGGGAGCGCGAGTGGATGGTAAATTTCCATCCCATGCAATTTGGTAAACGCTTATGGATCTGTCCAAGTTGGTTAGATGCTCCGGACTCAACTGCCGTTAATATATTACTCGATCCCGGTTTAGCCTTTGGAACCGGCACTCACCCAACCACATCACTATGCTTACAATGGCTCGACCAAGCAGACGTAAAAGACAAAACAGTCGTCGATTTTGGCTGCGGCTCAGGCATCTTAGCCATTGCAGCACTTAAACTGGATGCTGAAAAAGTGATTGGTATTGATATTGACCCGCAAGCATTGCAGGCAACCATGGACAACGCCTCTCGCAACAAGGTAGAGAGTCGACTTTCAGTATTTTTGCCTGCCGACCAGCCAGAATTGAAAGCAGATATAGTGATGGCTAATATTTTGGCCGCTCCATTAAAAGAATTGAGTGCTGTAATATCAAATTATTGTGCCAAAAACGGGCAACTTATTATGTCTGGCATATTGATCGAGCAAGCCGAAGACGTAAAATCACATTATGAAAATCAGTTCACTTTTCAACCAACCGAAATACAGGGCGAATGGGTTCGACTCAGTGCACAAAAGACGTCTTAACTGGTCGTTTAAAACCACTTTTTGATCTATTAAGTACTTGTAATTAAAGGGATGCCTTGAAAAAAAATCAATTTAAAATTCACACTTAACTAATTGACATAAATCAAAATATTTTTTTTGAAGCATGTTATTCGGTTATTAAAAAAAACTTTGTGCTTTTTTTTTGTACAGAAAGTAGTAATATGCGCACATTGTAGCCCAAGGTAGACCAGTTACAATTTTGTGATTCTACGATAGTCGTTTTAATTTAGCATGCGTAGGAAAATAGGAATTCTAATTGAAAATTGGTCCTTACATCTTAGACAACAACTTGATACTTGCTCCAATGGCTGGAGTAACAGATAGGCCTTTTAGGCAGTTGTGTAAAAATATGGGCGCTGGTTTGGTTGTATCTGAAATGCTATCGAGTAATCCGAAAGTGTGGAACACAACTAAATCGCAACTAAGAATGAATCATCAAGGTGAATCGGGTGTACGTTCGGTCCAAATTGCTGGTTCAGAGCCATCATTGATGGCGCAAGCAGCGCAGTTTAATGTCGATAATGGTGCACAAATCATCGATATCAATATGGGCTGCCCGGCTAAGAAAGTGAATAAAAAGTTTGCAGGTTCTGCTTTGCTGCAACAACCCCAATTGGTTGAGGCTATTGTGAAAGCAGTAGTCGACGCAGTAGCAGTTCCGGTTACTTTAAAGATCCGTACAGGGTGGGACACTGATAACAGGAATGGTGTTCAGATTGCTCAAATTGCTGAAGCAAATGGCATTCAATCACTCGCAGTACATGGAAGAACGCGTGCCTGTATGTATAAAGGGAATGCGGAATACGATACGATCAGAAAGATTAAAGAGACTATCAGTATTCCAGTCATCGCTAATGGAGATATAATGTCCGTAGATGACGCGAAAGAAGTTCTTAGATACACCGGGGCAGATGGAATAATGATTGGCAGAGGAGCACAAGGTAACCCTTGGATTTTTCGTCAAATTAGTCATTTTTTGAGTACCGGAGAATATTTATTAGAACCATCAATCGCTGAAAAATTAGACGTGCTTACACAGCACATTCAAAATGTTCAGCAATTTTATGGCGACACGACGGGCGTGCGTATTGCTAGAAAACATGTTGGTTGGTATGTCGATAAATATGATTCTGATAGAACCTTTCGGCGCGCATTTAATGCTATCGAAGAGGGCGAAAGCCAAATTGAAGCATTAGTTGCTTATTTTTCGTCGCTGCCAGAGCTAGACAATTTGTCTGTATCGCCTGCGGCATAGTTTTTACTTAATAAAGAGCAGTAAAAGTATTATGTTCGATCAAAACTTAACTTCACCATTTACAACAACCGTAACTACGCCAACCCAAGCTCAAACTCAAAAGCCTCTTAGAGCGTCAGTTAAGCAAGCGGTTAATAAGTATTTAAAAGAACTAGAAAATCAAGATATCGACAACTTGTATGACTTAGTTCTGGCTGAAATTGAAGCGCCGTTGTTGGAAGAAGTAATGACATACACCCGTGGCAACCAAACAAGAGCAGCAAACTTGATGGGGATCAATCGTGGTACATTACGAAAAAAATTAAAACAGTATGGCATGAATTAATAAAGCTTTGATTGTTGTTTGGCATTATTAGATGCTGTCTTACATTGCCAAAACTCACTCCCAAGTTTTACATTTGTCAATAAAATTAAAGCTGATATGGATTAATCCACATCAGCTTTTTTATTGTCTTAACAAGTTACTCTAGACACCTGCAATTAGCTTTGCGCGTTAAAAATAATTAGCAAACGACTGCTTGACACTTTCGTAGTTGCGGATGGCACGAGAATGCGCATCTTGATATTCGGGAATAAGCTCAATAAGCTCAAGCATAGAGATTTCCAACGAGTCTATTTGCTGCCTAATTTCAAGTCTCTCGGCACGCACCAAACCATCAGCTATCATCAAATTATTTTTATCTAATATCACTTCTTCAAAATTTTCAATTCTTATATAAAGACGCTCTAAAGTTTCATCGGCTGAATCTATGACGCGCTGCGCAGAATAAATTTGCTTGCCATCGGTTAGGCCTCTTAAAAATACAGGCGCTAAATCTTGGGGGCAATTTCGATTATAATTTTGCCCTTTCATTCCAAGGAAAAAACCATTGGTCTGAGTGCAGTACTTTTTAGACCCTTTGTCGTGACCATGCAAATAATCCTCAATATTCGCAGTGATACCATATTTAGCACATTCTTGACGATGTTGCGAGAACTGCGAATCACGAGCACCAGCAGCACCGTCTTCATAGCCAATTGCTTGCCAGTTAGCTGTTTCGCACTGTGCTTGGTTCATATTTGCGCAGCCACTGATGCCAATGATGTTAAGTGTTACAATTGAAATTAACACTGACTTTCTTATGTTCATACGATTATCCTTCGTCATTCGTGGCTGCATCGTTAAATGTATCAGTACGCAAGGCCAAATTAGATTTAGCATTACTTTAAGTACAGTATAACAAGGTGATTACGAAAGAAGGTATAGTATTGTGCAACATCAACCAATATTTTTGATGCTAAAAACAGCAAAATTTAGTATCATCTGCTCCCATCCAGAGACCGTTAAATCCCTCAATTTGTTAGTTGTAAAACGCTGACTTTAGAATCAATAACGTTAAAGCTATTATCATAAAGCGAATAACCGTAGAGAACACAATGCAAAAAGCTAAACCTATCCAACGAGCCTTATTAAGCGTTTCAGACAAAACCGGTATCATCGACTTCGCTTCGGCTTTAGTTGACCTAGGCGTAGAGCTTCTTTCTACTGGCGGCACCGCCAAATTATTGAGAGAAAATGGGATCTATGTCAAAGATGTCTCTGAGCACACTGGGCAAGCAGAAATCATGGATGGTCGCGTCAAAACATTACATCCGAAAATTCATGGCGGTATTTTAGGTCGCCGCGATATTGACCAAAGTGTAATGCAAGAACAAAATATTACGCCTATCGATTTAGTGGTTGTGAACCTTTATCCATTCGCTGCTACTGTGGCAAATCCAGATTGTAGCCTGGCCGACGCTGTTGAAAATATAGATATTGGCGGCCCAACTATGGTGCGTGCTGCAGCTAAAAACCATAATGATGTCACGATCGTGGTGAACGTTAATGATTACACTAAAGTGATGCAAGAAATGCATGACAATCGCGGCAGCGTTACTTTCGCTACGCGTTTTGATTTAGCCATTAAAGCATTCGAACATACTGCTGAATATGACGGCATGATTGCTAACTACTTCGGCGCTAAAATTGAAGAGGTGAGTCAATCATGTGAGGAAGATTGTGGGCATGATCATAGCGAATTTCCGCGCACATTTAATATTCAAATGACCAAAAAGCAAGACTTGCGTTACGGTGAAAATAGCCATCAAGAAGCTGCTTTTTACGTTGAGAACGAAATACAAGAGGCGTCAGTTGCCACGGCAGTGCAATTGCAGGGTAAAGAATTATCCTTTAACAATATTGCCGATACCGATTCAGCACTTGAATGTGTGAAAGAATTTGAAGACCCAGCCTGCGTTATCGTTAAACATGCCAACCCCTGTGGTGTGTCAATTGCTGAGGATATTTATGCAGCATATGACAACGCTTATAAAACAGACCCTACTTCAGCGTTTGGTGGCATTATCGCATTTAACCGTGAGTTGGATGCTAAAACAGCCCAAGCCATTATTGACCGCCAGTTTGTTGAGGTCATCGTTGCCCCTGCCGTAAGCGCTGAAGCGCAAAAAATAATATCGGTAAAACAGAACATACGCTTACTTGTGTGTGGTGAATGGCAGGGTCAATTAACTGAAGGTTATGATTTTAAGCGCGTTAACGGAGGCTTATTGGTACAAGAAAGAGATTTCGGTATGGTCGAAAAAGATGACTTAAGCATAGTCACTGAAATGCAGCCGACTGATAAGCAATTAGACGACTTACTATTTTCTTGGAAAGTCGCGAAATACGTAAAATCAAACGCCATAGTATATTGCCGTGACGGCATGACTATTGGCGTTGGAGCTGGTCAAATGAGCCGTGTATATTCTGCAAAAGTAGCAGGTATTAAAGCGGCTGATGAAGGTTTGCAAGTTGATGGCTGCGTAATGGCCTCAGACGCCTTCTTCCCATTCCGTGATGGTATTGACGCAGCGGCGGCGGCTGGTATTAAAGCGGTTATTCAACCAGGCGGTTCAATGCGTGACAATGAAGTAATTGCAGCAGCCAATGAACACGGTATCGCGATGGTATTCACAGGTATGCGACACTTTAAGCACTAATATATGTCGCGATAATATAGTGTCGCGATAATATACGCATAAGAGAATTGTGCGGCAGCGTTCGAAGTACTGGTTTGGTTTTTATTCTTATTTTTATAAAAAACCAACGAATCCAAGTTAACAAAATTCAGTAAATTGAGAAAGTAAATGAAAGTATTGGTTATTGGTGGTGGTGGCAGAGAGCATGCTTTGGCGTTTAAAGTAGCGGAATCAAAGTTGGTCACCGACGTTTTCGTTGCCCCCGGCAATGCAGGTACAGCACTTGAATCTAAACTGACTAACATTGCGATAGCAGCTGAAGATAACCAAGCACTGTTAGATTTTGCTTTGTCTGAAAAAATAGGGCTTACTATTGTTGGCCCAGAAGCACCGCTAGTTGCTGGTATTGTTGATTTATTTCAAGCGCATGGCCTCGCTATTTTTGGCCCGACAAAAGGAGCTGCTCAGCTAGAAGGCTCAAAAGCATTCACAAAAGACTTTTTAGCTCGGCATAAAATCCCAACCAGCGACTATGCTAACTTTACTGAAATAGAACCTGCTCTTGCTTATGTGCGAGAAAAAGGCGCGCCTATTGTGATTAAGGCAGATGGCTTAGCTGCAGGAAAGGGCGTTATTGTGGCAATGACGTTGTCTCAAGCAGAAGATGCGATTAAAGACATGCTTGCTGGCAACGTGTTTGGCGACGCCGGGAGTCGTGTTGTTGTTGAAGAGTTTTTGGATGGTGAAGAAGCCAGCTTCATTGTGATGGTAGACGGTAAAAACATTCTGCCCTTTGCTACTAGCCAAGATCACAAACGTGCTTACAATCAAGACCAAGGGCCAAACACTGGCGGCATGGGCGCTTATTCACCCGCGCCTGTAGTCACGCCTGAAATTTTTGACCGGGTGATGCAAGAAATTATTGAACCCACTGTTGCGGGCATGGCTGACGAAGGTAATCCTTACTCTGGGTTCCTCTATGCGGGATTGATGATTGATGCTAATGGCACGCCAAAGGTCATAGAATACAACTGCCGTTTTGGTGATCCTGAAACGCAACCGATTATGATGCGCCTGCAATCTGACCTGGTGCAACTGTGCATGTTAGCTTGCAAGCAACAACTCGATACAGCACAAATTGACTTTGATGAGCGCGCTGCGGTTGGCGTGGTACTTGCTGCAGCGGGCTACCCCGGTGCGTATCCAAAAGATGACGAGATACATGGCTTAGAAGACGCCGCAGCATTGCCAGGTAAGGTATTCCATGCAGGCACCAAAATAGATGGTGATAAAATTGTGACCAATGGCGGTCGCGTTTTATGTGCAACCGGTTTGGGCAAAACAGTTACCGAAGCTCAGCAAAATGCATACGCCTTAGTTGATGCAATCGACTGGCAAGGTGTCATGTTTAGAACCGATATTGCGTACCGTGCAATTGCGCGTGAAAACAACGAGAACTGAAAAACACCTTGACTCCTGTTCAGGGTTGCTTATAACTAGGGTAATTCAATTACCCTAGAAGCCTATGTCATTAAAACATCCTATTATTGCAATAACCGGCTCATCCGGTGCTGGCACGACCACAACGACTAATGCTATAAGGCATATATTTCGAAACCTGAAGGTGAATTCAGCCTCTGTTGGCGGCGATAGCTTTCATCGTTTCACGCGTCCTGAAATGGAAGTTGAGATCCGAAAGGCACAGGAACAAGGTCGGCATATTAGCTATTTTGGCCCACACGCTAACGATTTCGAATTACTGAGTAAGTTGTTTGTAGAATACGGCGAAACGGGCAAAGGCCAGCACAGGCAGTATCTGCATAGCTTTGATGAAGCGGTGCCGTTCAACCAAATGCCCGGCACTTTTACACCTTGGCAAGACTTGCCTGAAAATACCGATTTATTATTCTATGAGGGCTTACACGGTGGCGTTAAGACCGACGAGGTTGATGTCGCCTCTCGCGTCGACTTATTAGTCGGCATGGTACCTATCGTAAACTTAGAGTGGATCCAAAAAATCGTACGTGATACCACCGACAGAGGGCATTCTCGCGACGCCGTCATGAGTAGCATTGTGCGTAGTCTGGACGATTACTTTCATTACATTACGCCGCAGTTTTCGCGTACCCATGTTAACTTTCAGCGAGTGCCTACGGTTGATACGTCGAACCCATTTAGTGCGCGCGAAATTCCGACTCAAGATGAAAGTTTTGTGGTCGTACGTTTTCGTCGTGAAATGAAAAGTGTTGACTACCCTTATCTCCTCAAAATGATCGACGGTGCATTTATGTCACGCATCAATACGATTGTTGTGCCTGGTGGCAAGATGGGCTTAGCTATGGAGTTAATTCTAACACCGTTAATTGAAGAGTTACTCGACCAAAAACGCCGAGCTGGTTACCAGATGGATTGGTTAGCAGAAAATAAATAGACTAATGTCTGGAGTGATGAATAAATTCCTCATTCGGACAATAAGTTAGCGCAAAATTTGAGCTTTTTCTAGCATTAAGTATTGTATAAAAATAGCAAAATGCTATCTTGTGGATGTAGTGAAGAAAAACAGCTAATTCGTTGATTGCGTGGATTAGTTGTACCGCCGTTTATCGGCGGTTTTTTTTGATTAAAATTCAGTCGTTGCATTATTTCGCTTGCACCAAGCAGGTATATATTGATATCTGAAATCATTTGTAACAATCATCACCCTATCGCCTCTTTCGACTTTGTCATTGATGGCATATAGTATGGGTTATTAAATAAAGAGTTGAGTAATAGCCATGGGTCAGGAAACCTCGAAGATTTTAGTTGTTGATGATGACATGCGTTTACGCTCTTTATTAGAGAGATACCTAGTTGAGCAAGGCTACCAAGTACGCACTGCTGCTAATAGTGAACAAATGGATAGATTGTTAGAACGCGAAAATTTCCATTTGATGGTTCTAGACCTAATGCTACCGGATGAAGACGGTTTGTCTATTTGCAGACGTTTACGTCAACAAGAAAATCAAATCCCGATCATTATGCTAACTGCAAAAGGTGATGAAGTAGATCGCATCATCGGTCTTGAAATGGGCGCAGATGACTATCTACCAAAACCGTTTAACCCCAGAGAGTTGCTTGCCAGAGCAAAAGCGGTTTTGCGGCGTAAAACGACCGAAGCGCCCGGAGCACCGTCGCAGTCCGAGCAAGTCGTTAGCTTTGGTAGTTACAAACTCAATTTAGCCACCCGCGAAATGTCAGATAATGGTAAACCGCTGACACTCACAAGTGGTGAATTTGCCGTTTTAAAATCGCTAGTAACACATGCTCGCGAGCCACTTTCACGCGACAAATTAATGAATTTAGCCCGCGGCAGAGATTACAGCGCATTGGAAAGAAGCATCGACGTACAAGTATCTCGACTGCGCAGAATGCTTGAAGAAGACCCGACTAACCCACGCTACATACAAACAGTCTGGGGCTTAGGTTATGTATTTGTTCCCGACGGTGCAGTAGACGTTTAATCCACGTGCGATTCCTTCCTAAGAGCACCTTTGGGCAAACAGTTATGTTGATTGCAGGTTTATTGCTAATCAACCAAATCGTTACCTACATATCCGTCATCAATTATTTTATTCGCCCCAGCTACCAGCAAATAAACGCCTTAGTTGCCACCCAAGTTGAACAGATATTTTTACAGGGCCTCAATTCCCCAGATAATCCCCTGCATGAAGAATTTATGGAGACCACTGGCACGCGCTTTCATACAACAGAAACGGCTATGCATGCTGGATTGCGAGACGCTACTTATTACAGCTTTATGTCTGATGAAATTTCACAGCGTCTTGGTGGTGAAACCGATGTTAGAACCACCGGTGGCGTTAATTATTTAATTTGGATACGTCCACCGCAAGACCCCAATATTTGGATTTCAATTCCAATGCAAGGATTGGAAGAAAGCGACTTTTCACCACTTACCATCTACCTCATTGTTATCAGTATTTTAAGTGTTGCTGGCGGTTGGTTATTCGTAAGGCGATTAAATAGGCCCTTGCAAGCACTGCAGAAAGCCGCACGTAAAGTGGGTAAAGGGCAGTTCCCCGACCCGTTGCCGCTTGAAGGTAGTAGTGAAATGGTTGCAGTAAGCAATGCCTTTAATAAGATGTCACAAGGCATTCATCAACTAGAAAGCGATCGCGTATTGATGACAGCTGGTATATCACACGACTTACGAACGCCGTTAACTCGGATCCGGTTGGCCAGTGAAATGTTGCCCGACGATCAGGATTGGGTGAAAGACGGTATTGAGCATGATATTGAAGACATGAATGCGATTATCGACCAATTTATTGACTATGCGCGGCAAGACCAACAAGAAGCATCTGAAAACGTCGACTTAAACCGCCTCATAAAAGAACTCATTGAAGGTCGATTGCTAGAATCTGGACATAATATTGAACTACAAATAACACAGTTACCAAATGCAAAATTACGCGTTATTGGCATAAAGCGCGTGCTCGATAATTTGATTGAAAACGCCTTTCGATACGGTAGCAAGAACATTTGTATTATCACTAAAGTTGATCATCAATCCAAATCCTTGATTTGCAATATACGTGACTATGGCAAAGGCATTCCTGAATCTGACATTCCCATGCTGTTCGCGCCATTCGCACAGGGCGACAAAGCACGCGGTTCAGTTGGATCAGGACTCGGCCTCGCGATAACCAAACGCATTGTCGAAAGCCACGGCGGTAAAATGCTATTCACAAATCACGCGTCTGGTGGCCTTTCTGCTGGCTTTAGCCTTCCCTATAGCAGCTAACTCACTTTTATGTTGCTGGCTTAAGCTTTTGCGCTGTCATAAAAATAAGAACAACGATAAGAACGACAAGAAGAGCAACAAAAAGAACAAAAAAAAGGCCCATCAGAATACCAACAACGCCATCATGAGAAACTCGCTTTAAGTTATTTTTACAAGATAAATATATCTACCGAGTTTTACTACAGAACAAGTGCAGTTCACTCTAAAAACGGTTATACGACTCTGTTGGGCAATGATGTGTTCGAAAAGAAAGCATCCAAATTGTCAGCCGCAACCATTCCCATCGCGGTACGAACTTCTTCGGTTGCAGAACCAACATGTGGCAAAAGCGTAACATTATCTAAAATGCGCAGTTCGTTAGGTACCACAGGTTCATCCAAGTAAACATCAAGGCCCGCGCCTGCGATTCGATTTTCGACCAGTGCTGCTACTAATGCTGCTTGATCAATACTGTCGCCTCGAGCTGTGTTTATCAAATAAGCTGTGGGTTTAAGTAGCGCAATATGTTTTGCCGTCACCGTAGGGGATGACCTACTGCCAGGCACATGCACCGACACTACATCAGCCGACGCCATAATTTGATCAATTGTATCTACTTGCGTTGCCTCGAAATCGAGTTTCGTAATGGGTGAACGATTATAAAAGACGACCTTCATTCCTAAAGCAAATAATGCACGGCGCGCCGTCGCTTGACCTATACGCCCCATACCGATAATACCAATAACTTTGCCCTGCATGCTTCTACCTAAACCGTCTATAAGCGAAAATCCCTCCCATCGACCTTCGCGCAACTTGCGCTCTGCAGCATAGGCGCGGCGTGTCACGCTCAGTATCAATAGCAACGCTATATCTGCTGTTGCGTCGGTCAGAACATCGGGTGTATTCGAAACCGTAATGCCTTCGTCACCTGCCGTTTTAGTATCGATGTTGTTATAGCCAACGCCAACGTTAGCAATAAGTTGAACTTGACGTTCACCGACCTTCAGCACACTTGCATCGAGCGGATCGCTGACTGTTGACACCAAAGCATCAAAATTCGACATCGCGACTGACAACTCTGCTTTGCTCATAGCTTGGTCAGTCGTATTAAGCGTTACTGCATACGTTAAACGCAAACGATCTTCCACCACCGTTGGCAGTTTACGAGTAACTAACACCTTTGGACGTGTGCTGTGCATATCCTCAGGTCCTTTGTGTTTCAAACTTAGCCCAAGCCGATTCAAGTTTTTCAATATTAAAGTCTTTTTGACGGGCTGGCTCGAGCACGATAGCTTCGTTGAAAACAACAGTTTCTATTGCCGCTTTGAGATGTGGGATCACGTCACTGGGGATCACTAGGGCACCATGACGATCGGCATGAATTAATTCACCTTGTGCCACAGTGAGACCAAATATATTAACGACTGTTCCGATTTCTAGCACATGAACGAAACCATGACTCACCCCTATTGATCCTGCCAATACTGGAAATCCGTCATCGATCACGTCAAGATCGCGCATTACGCCATTAGTAATGGCACCTTTGAGGCCTAAACCTTTATGCACGGCGACGTTCACCTCACCCCACCAACCGGCGATACAACTGGGATAGTCCGTATCTTGGATAACAGCCGCCGATGGACTCGGTCCAGCAGCCATCGATCTAAAATAATCCATTCTGCGCGAACGGATCACTGATGAAGGGTCATTAAATCATCGGGTACTAAGTGTTCAGCCATAATTTAATTTCTTTGTTGGTTAATTCGGATTGTTCCAATACTGGCAGATGACCAGCACCGGAAATGACGGCGAGGCGTGCCCCCGGAATCAAATCGCACATCATCACATGCCTTTCGAGCGGGCATACAGTATCCTGTTCACCACAAAGGATTAGCGTTGGCATATCGATTCCTCGCAAGGTATCGCACTGATCTGGTCGTTGCTGCAGGGCTCTGGATTGTTGCGTAAAAACGTCCTCGCCCAGTGCTTCAGCCATTTCCATACATAAATTGAGCAAATGTGCATTTTTTGAGCTATCAGCTAAGTAGTTCGGTAACATCTCGTCGCGCATTACCAATCTCAAGCCATTATTACGAACGCGATCTATTTGCGCGTCACGCTCCGTTGCGCGGGTCGCTCGCTCAGCCAAAGGATTGGTGTCCATTAAAGCTAAGCGCGAAACGCGTTCCGGTGCCTGACGGACAATTTCCATCGCGATAATGCCACCCATCGACAGACCCGCAAGCGCAAATCGGGGCGGCGCATGAGCGAGAATATCTTTAGACAGCGCTGCAAATGTTGATTGCCCGGTCAGAGCGGGGATCATTACAGGATAGTCTGCAGAAAACTCACTTATCTGTGCAGCGAATAATCGTGCGTCACACATCATTCCCGGTAGAAGAAGAAGTGGCTCGTTCACCCCTGTTCTCTGGTTTGCAGCAATATTTGTTTCCAGATAGCGATATCATCAATCAAGGTTGTTTCTCGACGCAGACCCCATGGCCCAAATTCAGCATGGCTGACTCCCATAACATGCACCTCTGCGCCAGTTGGCGCTCCATAGCGACCATAACCCTCATGTTTTCCCGTCAAGGACCAACGGATTGCACTGCGCGGACTTAGCATTTGGTCGTGGCGACCAATTTGGTGTTCAATTTTAAAGATCGCTGAAGGAAGTGCGCTGCGTAAACCAATATAAAATTCTTTAGCAGCAGAAGTACCATGTGCCTCCACGCCGCAAGGTAAAGCCAGATGACAAGCGCGATCATAGGTGTTTTCGATAATCGAAAATTCAGCATTCATGACCTGTTTTAATATCTCGGCATGTTTTTGTCCCCATTCATTGTCGTTGCCGGCACTGGTATAGGGTCCAACAACGTCGGAGTTTGGTGTCAATGGTAATGCTAGATCCCCTGAATCAATCTGAGCTTGGGCTGCTATTTGGGGAGTCTGCCCTAATTGTGTGGCGATCGCCCCATTATCACGTATCAACCATTCATCCCATACCCTATTCTGGAGACAGAATGTGTCGGCAATGGTACGAAAAGTAACAGGGCGTCCGGTTGCTGGGCCGAAGGAACCGCCGCAGTGTGTTGCCGTTGATACAATCCGATGAGACGATAGAAAACCTGACTGGTCATCGCCGCACCAAATCACATCTTCACCTAGCAATTGACGGTCTGGAAACTCACTGAGCGCTGCCATAGTGTTTGCTTTTCCTGCAGCACTGCCATGGTTTATGCCTGCTGGAGTTCTTACCATAAGATTTTCACCATAGTGCCAATCAAGCGCAGCTATATCACGACCTTCCCAGATCTGAGCAGTGCACTTGAGGATGTAGTCCGGTAAGTCTGTAAAACGAGGGTTAAAGCCTTTCACAAAGTCACCCGTTCGGAGTTCAAAAGACGGGTGGTTTTGTCATTACAATCCACATTGTGGTTGCTAGCATAGTCTTCTTTGGGCAGTGATTGTATTGAGGGAATTCGAAAGCCACTAAATTCGCATTTCATGTTTTTCTCTTCTATTATCTAATTGCAAGAATGAGTTCAACTATTTATGTTCTGATAAATATCCTTTAACTCAGACTGAGTAAAATCAGGCGGCCCATCATTAAGCTAACATCTTACTTCTTCTAGAATTTTTAAATCATTATATTAACAATATTGAACCAAGGATAATTATGGTACATTTTGACTTCGAATGCAATGCCGTGTAAATCAAAACAATATTGTTATATACCACTCTGATATATAACAATAATATTTATATTTTACATCTTAAAAACTTGAAATATTATTTGTGTTTCGACATGATTTTAACTTACGTGAATGAAGTTAAATAAGCACAAAATCTGCACCTAATTAATGCAGCAGGGGCGATATTTATTCAACTGAATATGACGCCACCGGCAATTAGTGCCTTTGTTCGTCAACCACCACGTTGTCGGCATGTATATTTTCAACATCAATCGCATCAAAACGATATTCTTGATGACAAAACTGGCAATTCATCACAACAGCACCTTCCTCAGCTACAATCTCAAGCAAATCAGCTTTAGACACATTTTGTAATGCAATGGCACTGCGCTCTTTTGAGCAATCACAACTAAAAGTAACCGGCTGAGAGTCGAACAGACGTATTTTTTCTTCGTGATACAAGCGATGCAAAATATCTTCCGTTGGCAAGCTAAATAATTCTTCAATTTTTAGCGTGTTCATCATGTGACCTAAATGTTCAAAATCAGGGTTTTCGCCGGCTTGAGATGTTTCACTACTTTCAGGAACCACTTGCAACAACATACCACCGGCAACAGCGCCGTTGTCATCACGTTGCGTGAACAAACTCACCTTTGTTAGTAACTGTTCAGATTGCAAAAAATAGTCTTCTAAGCATTCGGCCAATGTCGGCTTGTCCAGCGCTACAATACCCTGATAACGTTCACCATCTTTAGGTGCTAATGTAATAGCCAAATAGCCTTTTTTAAATAACTCGGCAAAACAAGAGGGCAACTTAAATTGTTCGTTCCAGCGCGCAACACCGCGTAACTTTTGGTCATGTGTGCCATTAATAACCACATATTTAACCAAGCCTTCGCTTTGAATTTGCAGGGACACTTCGCCTTCAAATTTCAGTGTTGCGGTTAACAAACAGGCAGCCGCCATTAGCTCACCCAAAAGATCTTGAATAATAGCGGGATAATGATAAGAGTCTAAAATACCCTGATAACTATCACACAATTTGACTAATTCGCCGCGCACATTGCGATCTTCAAATAAGAATCTATCTAACTGGTCTTGCTTAACTGTCATAAATCTCTACTTAAGTCATAAACTATCTACTGATGTTTAAATTGAATAATTTGTCGACGCTGCTTCTTATCCGGTCGACCGTCTGGTCTTGGGCTATGAAAAATGCTTAATTTTCTGGCCACTGCATTCTTTTCACGAAGTGCAATACTCTCTGCTGTCTCCTCATACAGCAATTGCGCCAATTGTGCGCTTCTACGTTGCCCGATAACCTCTTTGACTATTACTATTTTTTGATCAAAACCGGCTGGAATTTGAATTGTCGCGTCCAACTCAACCAACTTGCTGGATTTACAACGCTGTTTATTATACTGAACCTTGCCCGATTGCACTAATTCTCTGGCAATCGCACGTGTTTTACAGAACCGTGCAGCCCATAACCATTTATCAATTCGCACATTTTTTGCGTCTTGATCCGCCTTAGCTATATTATTTTGGCTGGCGTTTTTTTTGTTTGTATTTGCACTATTTTGTTTTTTCATTGTCTTTTAGCTATCACCAGTTATTTTTAAGTGTAAAAAATTGTATCTCTTATGAGCTTAGCTATTGTTCAGGTCCTTATGACTAGATATGATGCACACAGCTACAGTTCATAATATTAATATTACAGAGAAAATGACAGTAACCAATTTATCATTGCAACCTGCTTTACGAATGTATAGTCAGCACCAAAACAAAATCATACTTTTGATTGTTGTGCTGCTCTCGCTATATCTTATCGCATTCGCAGCCGAACTAACTTGGCGACTTGTCCCGCAGCCTGAATCGTCGCAATCGAGGCTGCTCAACAATTCTAACACTTCGACGGCCCAATCCGCATCTCGTTTGGATATATCGCCACTGACTAAATTGAATTTATTTGGCAACCCTGATGCAAAACCGATTGTCACTGCGTTAGCTGAGATCACCGATGCACCCGAAACTAAATTAAACCTCACACTGACTGGCGTAGTTTCCAGTACTGACCCAAAAGTGGGGGCAGCCGTTGTAGAAAACAATGGGAAACAAAATACTTATGGCGTGGGTGATAAGATTGATGGCACCAATGCCACGTTAGACCAACTGTATATTGACCGCGTAATTATCAAAAACGGCTTGGCTCGCGAAACACTGATGCTAGACGGCATTGATTTTAATGAAGCAAATCAAATTAGGCAACAAGGGTACCCTCAACAGGCGCAAGAATTTGAGACCCCACAAGGCCCTGTTGAATTTCAAATGCCGGACAGTGATCCAGATCAGTCTTCCGCTAGCGTTAGGGAAATGCGCGAGCAAATTAATCAGTCGCCAACCAGCTTCACCGACTTTATTGCCATCAAACCTCATGCACCGAATGGAGCGTTAATTGGCTATCAAGTGTCACCCGGCAAACAAGCTGAATTTTTCAGTAATGTCGGATTGCGCTCAGGTGATGTTATTACCCAAATCAATGGATTGGATTTATCTGATCCAGCACAATCACTAGAAGCAATAAACGTTCTTAGAGAAGCACAATTTCTGCAGATGGAAGTGCTAAGGGGCGATGAGGCTTTGTCACTTGATATCGACATTCCGTCGTCTGAAGAATAATTAAAAAGGTCGTATTATGAGGCAGGACAGCCAAAGAACCACCAGCATTCGTCAATTCTTAAAGATGACGACAATTGCTGCAAGTATAGCAGCGACCTTGTTCGTTGCCGGTAATGCTTACGCAACGAAATATAGTCCGAATTTTAAAAATACCGAAATTACTGAGTTTATTAATATTGTCGGTAAAAACCTGCAACGGACGATTATCGTCGACCCTAATGTGCGCGGTAAAATAACCGTTCGTAGCTACGACTTATTGACGGAAGAACAATACTATCAATTTTTCATGAACGTGCTGCAAGTATATGACTTCGCGGTTGTTGAGATGCCAAGTGGTATACTCAAAATAGTCCGTTCAAAAGACGCCAAAACATCAAATATCCCCGTCGTCGATGGCGATCTTCTGAAGGGCGATGAAATGATTACCCGAGTGCTTCCAGTATACAATGTGCCCGTACGTGAACTGGCACCTATTCTTCGTCAATTGAATGACCAAGCCGGTGGCGGTAACGTGGTGAGCCATGACCCATCAAATGTAATGATGCTAACTGGACGCGCGGCGGTGGTAAACCGCTTAGTAAAAATTATCGAAAGCGTTGACCGCGCTGGTGATGAAGAAGTAGAGGTCATCAAACTTAAATATGCGTCTGCGACCGAAATGGTGCGTATCATTGAAAGTATTAATAAATCGCAAGGTAAGTCAGCCGGTGGAGTGGGTAAATCAGACCCTCGTGTGGTCGCAGATGACCGCACAAACAGCATCATTGTCAGCGGCGATATAAAAGCGCGTCAGCGCTTAATTAACCTTGTTAGTCGCATGGATCAAGAATTGGAAACCAACGGCAATACGCGTGTGATTAGCTTAAATTACGCCAAAGCTGAAGACTTAGTCAACGTATTACAAGGCGTCAGCGCTGGTATTCAGGCCGATAACCAAGGTGGTAGCACAACCCAGCGTCGCGGTGGCAATAGCAATCGTGATATCAGTATCGATTCGCATGAAGACTCTAACTCATTGGTGATCACTGCTGAGCCCGACATGATGCGCTCACTTGAAGACGTTATACGCAGACTCGATGTACGTCGTGCACAAGTGCAAGTTGAAGCGATTATCGTTGAAGTATTCGAAGGCGACGGCACTACATTAGGTGTACAGTGGGTATCAGAAGAAGGCGGAGGTACACAATTTACGAATGGTGTCATTGGTGTTGGTTCACTCGGCGTTGCTTTGCGTGAAGCAGAAAGTACTGAAGTGAAAGGCTTTACGACTAATTCAAATGCTGACACAGTGGCAACAACCACTACTGTAGAAGGTAACTATGCGCCACTTGCTGCCTTACTTGGCGGTGCTAATGGTTTGCTTGCTGGCGTTGTCAACAATGGTTGGGGCGCCGTTGTGCAAGCGGTCAGCACAGACACCAATTCTAATATCCTAGCAACACCGCACTTAACCACGATGGATAACGAGGAGGCCTTTTTTATAGTCGGCCAAGAAGTGCCAATCATTACTGGCTCTGCTACCGGCTCGAATAACGCTAACCCATTCCAACAAGTTACGCGTCAAGATGTTGGTATTAAACTCAAAGTGACGCCGCAAATTAACGAAGGTGACGCTATTCAATTGCAAATAGAACAAGAAGTATCCAGTGTATCTGGTGCAACCTCGGTTGATATTTCAATTAATAAGCGTGAAATCAAAACCACGGTTATTGTGGATGATGGCGGTACAATTGTGTTGGGCGGCCTAATTGATGAGGACGTTCAAGAAAGTATTTCTAAAGTGCCTTTACTAGGCGATATACCCATTCTTGGCCACTTATTTAAGTCAACAACAGTGAGCAAGCGCAAACGTAATTTGATGGTATTTATTCGTCCTACCATCATACGAGACGGTATCACCTCAAATAAAATTAGCTTACAAAAGTATAATTATATTCGTGCAGAGCAGTTAAAACGTCAATCTGAAGGTGTACCATTAATGCCATTCACCGAAGGGCCTGCGTTACCTGCATGGGATGACTCGATGACTTTACCGCCTTCTTTTGATACTTACTTGCGAGACGAAGAAAAGAAAGCCAAACAAGGTAACGATTAGCGATGTCGGACGTTATCAATGATCTTAGTTTAGTAGAAACCGAGGCACTCGTTACCGACGAGGTTACGCAAGGCGCAATTGAAGAAGCTGAACCCTTAGCTGCACTGCAACTGCCATTTAGCTTTGCCAAACGCTTTAAAGTGTTAGTCGAGTCGGCGCACGAACCGGTTAAGGTCTACCATACGCCAAGCACCGAATTGTCTGTATTTGCTGAAGTTCGACGCTTTCTAAAGCAAACCTTTGTGCTTGAAGAAATTGCTGAAAACCGTTTTGAAGAATTGCTGACCAGTAGCTTTCAGCGCGATTCAAGTGCCGCCAAACAGTTAATGGAAGACTTAGGTAACGAAAGCGATTTGCTATCATTAGCCGAAGACTTACCCGACACAGAAGACTTACTTGAAAGTGAAGGCGACGCACCGATTATTCGCCTTATTAACGCCATGCTTGGGGAAGCAATTAAAGAAGGTGCTTCTGATATTCACATCGAGACCTTTGAAAATCAGTTAGTCGTTCGCTTCCGTGTTGATGGCGTGTTGCGTGAAATATTACGTCCTCACCGCAAAATGTCTTCTATGTTGGTGTCGCGTATTAAAGTCATGTCAAAAATGGATATCGCTGAAAAACGTGTACCCCAAGATGGGCGTATAAGCTTGCGGATCGCAGGACGTGCAGTTGATGTGCGTGTATCCACTATGCCCTCGAGTCATGGCGAACGTGTGGTATTGCGCTTACTCGATAAAAATAATGCGCGTCTTGATTTACAAGACTTGGGCATGACCCTAGATAATCGCATTCACTTCTCTGGTCTTATTCGCAAACCACATGGCATCATGTTGGTCACCGGCCCCACAGGCTCAGGTAAAAGTACCACGCTATATGCCGGTTTAAGCGAGATAAATTCTAAAGACCGCAACATTCTTACGGTTGAAGATCCGATTGAATTCGACTTGGAAGGTATTGGTCAAACACAAGTTAACCCGCGTGTTGACATGACGTTTGCAAGAGGCTTAAGAGCCATACTACGCCAAGATCCTGATGTGGTTATGGTCGGTGAAATACGTGATTTTGAAACAGCACAAATTGCGGTACAAGCAAGTTTAACCGGCCACTTGGTATTGTCAACGTTGCATACAAATACCGCGGCTGGCGCCATTACTCGCTTAGAAGACATGGGCATTGAGCCGTTTTTGTTATCGAGTAGTTTATTGTCAGTGTTGTCACAACGCCTAGTTCGCAAATTGTGCAAGGAATGTAAGAAGCCTCACGAACCAACCGTTACTGAGCGCGAAACATTGAATATTGCGAATGGCGAACAAGTGGTTATATATCGCCCCGTTGGTTGCACTGCTTGCAACCACACTGGCTACCGAGGCCGAACCGGTATTCATGAACAGTTGATCGTTGATGAACGTATCCGCGAAATGATGCACGAAGGCAAGGGTGAGCAAGCGATTGAAAAGCACATACGCAAAACCACTCCTTCTATTCGTCAAGATGGCTGCGACAAAGTATTACTCGGAGTCACTTCTTTAGAGGAAGTATTACGAGTTACCAGAGAGGAATAATATGGCAGCCTTCGCATATAAGGCCATGGATGCCAATGGAAAATCCAAAAACGGTGTATTGGAAGGCGATAACGCCCGCCAAATCCGCCAACAAATTCGTGAGCAGGGTTTTATTCCACTTGAAGTTGAGCAAGTAGCTGAGCAAGAGAAGAAGAATCAGGCCTCCTTCTCATTATTTAAAGCTAAGATTTCGGCCAGTGAACTGGCCTTATTAACACGTCAAATGGCGACGTTGATTGAGTCAGCTTTGCCCATTGAAGAAGCCTTACTCGCCGTTGCTGAGCAGTGCGAAAAACCACGTCATAAAAACATGATGATGGCGGTGCGCAGCAAAGTGGTCGAAGGCCACGGATTTGCCGAAGCATTATCTGAATTTCCTTATGTTTTTGATAACCTATTTCGCGCCATGGTCGCCGCAGGTGAAAAATCTGGACACTTGGATACCGTACTAAACCGACTCGCCCAATACACTGAAAATAGAGAAAAAACGCGTAATCAGATTATTCAAGCCTTGGTCTACCCCTTAATAATGATGACTGTTGCTGTTGCCGTTGTGATTATGTTGTTAGTGCAAGTCGTCCCTACTATTGTTGGCCAGTTTGATCAAATGGGACAAGAGTTACCCACCATCACCAACGTTCTTATTACCATCAGTAACGCGGTGCAAAACTACGGAATTTATGCGGCTATTTTGTTTGTGCTAATTATATTTTTAGTGGCGAAACTATTAACTATCCCTCGCATACGATTAAAATATGATAAGAAATTATTACGTATGCCCTTTGTTGGTCGTTTGACAAGGAGCACCAACACTGCAAGATTTGCTCGCACATTGAGCATATTAACCGCCAGTGCTGTGCCTTTATTAGAATCAATGCGCATTGCAGGCAACGTGTTAGAAAACCTTCACCTTAAAGGCGCAGTCAAAGAGGCAGCCTCAAAGGTAAAAGAAGGATCGAGCTTAAGAAGCGCGTTGGACCATGCCAAAATTTTTCCACCAATGATGATGCATATGATTGCATCCGGTGAGCGTTCTGGCGAGTTACAACAAATGTTAGCGCGAGCCGCCGACAACCAAGATAGAGAGTTTGAGTCGACCGTGAGCATCTCTCTGAAAATATTCGAGCCCGTGCTGATTGTTGTTATGGCCGGTGTTGTACTATTTATAGTAATGGCAATTCTAATGCCTATATTGGCATTAAACAGTTTAGTCTAAGAGGTAATTTTTATGAGTAATCAGGCACGTGTTATGGCGTTAAATGAACGCAAACAGGCAACTCGCAACGGCACAAAGCATGAGTTGGGTTTTACCTTAATCGAAATTATGGTGGTACTTTTTATTATCGGTATGATGGCTGCATTTGTGGCACCACAGATTTTCGAAAACCAAGGCACAGCTCAGATCAAAAAGGCGGCTGTTGATATTCAAACGCTCGAAGGTCAACTGGAAATGTTTAAGCTACGCACCAATCGTTTTCCGACCACAGAGCAAGGGTTAGACGCGTTGGTAACCATGCCTACCATTGAACCTATTCCAAGAAATTACCCGAACGAAGGCTTTATCAAACGTCTACCGCTTGACCCTTGGGGGAATCCGTATCAACTGCTTAGTCCCGGCGAAATCGATATCGTTGACATTTATTCTTTTGGACCCGATATGGAAGAAGGTACCGACGATGATATTGGTACTTGGAATATCAACGATTATCTTCAGTAAAAAAATCGACTTAATAAAAGCGAGGGATAACGTGCGCAAGCAGCAAACAGGTTTTACACTCATCGAAATAATGCTCGTACTTGCACTGATGGGTCTAATGATCTCTGTTGTTTCCTATACTGCTCTTGGCACCAACAACTACGACAAAGTCAACCAACAAGCAAAACGCTTTCAAGTCGTATTTGATATGGCCAGTGACTACGCCATATTGAATCAGGTTCAACTGGGCATTCGTATCGATGAAGAAGAAAACACCTATACCTATGTTGCCCTCGATGATGACGACGACTGGGTAGAGTTAGCCGGGCAAAAACTGTTTGAAAGCTATCAATTGCCCGAGGACATGACACTTCAGCTTTTCCTCGACGACTTGCCATGGCAGCAAGAAGAGCAACTATTTGACCGTAGCCTATTTGACGAAGAATTAAGCGTCAGTGACGACGGTGTTGAAATAGGCAATGAAGAGGACATTGTGCCGCCGCCACCGCAACTATTTTTGCTTTCAAGTGGTGACCTTACGCCATTTGAATTAACAATTACGTTTGAGGACACATTCAGCAACGAGGGCCCTATTACCTTTACATTACGAGCCAAAGACGTAACTCCAATAGAACGTATTGTGCCAGAGGACATGCAGCAATGAGTAAAGTATTAACCTGTGCAAAAGGTGTTCAGTTTAAGCCTCAACAAGCTGGTTTTACGCTACTCGAAGTCATGGTCGCTATGTTTATTTTTGCCGTTGCTGGCGCCGCTATTATTAAAACCACGACTGAGCACATCAATTCTGTCGGCAAGCTCGAGGAAATGACCTTTGCCACTTGGGTAGCTAACAATCAATTGACACGCGCGACATTGCAGTCTGAAAACACTTGGCCACCAAAAAATAATGAACGTGGCAGCGTCGACATGCTGAACCGAACTTGGTATTGGAAACAAGAAGTGCAAGCTACTACCGACGAAAAGCTCAAGGCGATTATCATCTCTGTGGGCAATGACCCTGAATATAAAGGCACTATTCTTTCAGTCACTACCTATGTAGCGAAGTCTAATGGGTAGACTCAATAAACACCCAATAAATACTAAGCAATCGGGTTTTACACTGATTGAAATTCTTGTTGCGATGGCTATTTTTGCGTTGATTGCGGTAGGTTCCGTTGCTATGTTGACCGCAGTTTCGGCTAAAAACGACTTATCAGACCAACGCATGCAATCACTGCAGGCAATGCAACGGGCCATGCTGATTATTGAGCGCGACTTTTTGCAAATGGTACCACGTAAGACCAGACTAGAAGGCGAAGTATCAGACACCTTAGTATTTGCCGGTAGGTTCGCCTTTGAAAGTGAAAGCGACGGTTTAGGCTTTGTGCGTTCAGGTTGGCATAATCCACAATTAACCTTACGCAGAAGTACATTACAATCGGTCGCCTACAGAACGCAGAACAAAGAACTTCAGCGTTTATATTCGACTTATGTTGATAATGCGATTGGTTTTGAGCCCAAAGTGCGCGTTTTGCTCGAAGGGGTTGAATCAGTAAGCTTCGAATTTTTAGAAAAATTTGATAAAAAATCATTTGAATGGGAAGAAGCAAAGTCGGTTGATGAACTCCCTATTGCAGTTGCCATTATTATTAAATCGGAAGTCTACGGCGAAATTCGACGCGAATTTAAGGTGCGTCGATGAAGCTAAATCGAGCCAACGTGCAGCGCAAGTATTTATCAAACCTGCAAGCTAGATCACAACGCGGCATTGCCCTTTTAGTTATTTTACTTATTGTCGCTATTGTGAGCGTCCTAGCCACTGAAATGATGGCGCGATTACAACTCAACATAGCCAGAACAGTAAACATCAAAGACAACAATCAAGCCTATTGGTATGCCGTTGGCGCCGAGCAATTTGCCGAAAAATCGTTGAACCAACTCATGACCTTGTCGCCTGATAGTATGAATTTAGGTCAACCTTGGGCTCAAGTATTTGAGTACCCAATTGATGGTGGTGGCATTCAAGCTGAATTAGTTGACTTGCAGTCTTGTTTTAATTTAAACACATTGAGCCTGCCTCAACCTCAGGAACCACAAGATCCAAACAAAGCAGCAAACGGCACGGCTCAAGCTTTTTATAAGCTCATGCTTTTAAGCATCGACGATGTTGACTCATTTACCGCTGACACAGTGCGCGATTCACTCATTGATTGGCTTGATGCCGACGGCGATATTACCGGTTATGGCGCTGAGGACGCAGAGTATGAGTCATTGCGTTTCCCCTATGTCGCAGCAAATGCATTAATGACAAATAAATCGGAATTACGTTTAATTAATGGCATTGAAATGAGTGATCTGCGTAATTTACTACCGCATGTTTGTGTTATTCCTGATTTAGCATTTAACATCATGGAAATAAATATTAACACCGTAACAGAAGAGAATGCGCACGTACTTGGCGCCATCCTGAATATTACGGTGGATGCCGCAAAACGCATTATAGCATCGCGTCCACTGGATGGATTTGCAAATACCAACGACTTTTTCTCTGAACCAGAAATTATGGCCAAACAACTAACCGATGATCAGAAAAAGTGGTTTGTTTTAAAAACAAATTATTTCATGCTATTGACTAAAACCCGTTACAATAATGCGACGTTTAAAATGACCAGCATTTTTAAACTCGATGGCGATAGTGGAAGCGTTAGCGTGATAAGTAGAGAATTTGGAGGCATTAATTAATGGAAAAACTAGCGATCCGTTTGGGTTCAACAGCCCACGACCCTGTTCACTGGTTGGTATGGTCTGATACTGAAAAAGAAATCATTGCATCAGGTGAACTGCCTAATATTGACGCTTTAGCACAACTAAAAGAACGCGCACCTCATGCTGAAGTGGTGTGTATTGTGCCTGGTTGTGATGTGGTATTAAAAACCGTGCAATTACCCGCTAGAGCAAATCGAAAAGTGCTAAACGCGATCCCTTTTATGTTGGAAGACGAAGTTGCGTCAGACATCGCAAAGTCATTTTTTGCATTCGGCAAACGCATCGGTGATTCCCAGCAAGTAGCCGTGGTTTTGCGTGAACAACTTGAATTTTGGCAAGACGCACTAAAACAAGCTGACTTATATTGCGATTTACTGGTTCCCGATACGCTCGCTCTGCCTTATTCAAAAAACACCATTAGCTTATTAAGTTTAGGTCGTCATGAGCAATCTGCATTTATTGTTAGGGCCGATGAATGGACTGGATATCAGGGTGAAAAAAGTTGGACCTCGGTGCTTTTAGAAAGACAATTAAACGCCAAACCACAGTCGGTGGTTACATATTCAGAGCAACAGCAGATTGAGTATTTAGAAGCATTTTTTGCACAAACTGATACCGCGGAGGAAGCTAAAAGCGACGCTCCAACGTTAACAGCAAACTACGATAAGCTGCCGATGCAACTATTGTTGGACGGCGCTTTAGACGCTAACTTTAATTTACTACAAGGCGATTTTGCGCTTAAACGAAAAACCACGGCCCAGTGGGACAAATGGCGCCTTGCTGCCGTGCTCGCGGCCGTCGCCTTGTGTGTCAACTTAGTCAGTAAAACGGTTGAATTAAACTCAATTAAAAGCCAACGCCAAAATATTGAAACGAGCTTACAAAGCAGTATTAATCAAGGCTTTCCTGAGTTACCCAAATCAAGAAATAAAGAAGTTGCGATTAGAAATGAAATGGCACGTCTGGAACAAGGTGGCGGTGGTATCTCAATGTTAGTGATGCTCACTCAAATGAGTCCATCTTTTGCCAACACCGGTGTTACGCCGCAGTCAATTCGTTATGATGCTACGCGCACTGAGTTGCGCATGCAATCGGTAGCCAGTAACTTTGAATCTCTTGAAAAATTTCGCCGCGAAGTTCAAGCCTTAGGCTTTGAGGTTGACCAAGGCGCTATTAATAATAAAGGCGACCAAGTGGTCGGAACGATCATTATCAAAGGCTAAACGCGCTATCACCGGCAGCGGTTAAGGCAAGCGATTAAGGTATGCTACTACTGTATGCCACTAAGGTAAAAACATGAAAAAATATTTTGGATGGTTTTATGCGCTCTCAGAGCGCGAACAAAAAATGGTCAGCTTGGCTGGCATAATTTCCGTCTTCGTGATTTTCTATTTCGCAATATGGGCGCCACTAAACAACACGTTGGCACAGCAAAAAGGCTTGCTTGAAAGTCAAACCGCGTTTGCTGCTTGGGTAGATGAACAGGCTGTTAGAGCCGCCAAATTAAGACAGTCAGCTTCTGGTGCAAGCTTTACAGGTTCACTTACACAACTAGTTAATCAAACCACTCGCACGAGCAACATACAGGTAGCGCGCATGCAACCGGTCGGTGACAACCTGCAAATTAGTATTGATGACGTGTTATTTTCCGACCTCGTCACCTGGCTCGATTTAATTGAGCGCCGCGGCGTTGTTGTCATTCAATCCGACATAACCGAAACAAACAATGCCGGCTACGTGCAAGTTCGTCGCCTACAATTAGGAAGTCGTTAAATGATCGAAATGAAGCCTTGGAAGTGGGTCTTATTAGCTATTTTTACTTATGTAATTTTACTCATTGCTTATATCCCTGCCATTCACATAGTTAACTACGTGCAAACTAATAATCCTTCATTACCTGTCGCGTTAGGTAAGGTTGAAGGCACATTGTGGACCGGTAAAGTAGACCAGATTATTACTCAAGGTATTGTTATGAATAACGTAACCTGGGAGTTATCGCCTTGGTTTTTATTCCTTGGTCAAGCAAATATTGACCTTAAAGGCGGCAAAATTAGAGAAAGCGAGCAAGCGTATGTGAGGGGCAATATTAGTGCGTCGCTGTTTAATCCAAAAAATGTAAGCGCACACGACTTAAAAGTATTTTTACCTGCACGCAGCGTAATGGCACAAGTACGACTACCCGTTCCCGTGACAGCCGATGGTCGTTTTAGAGTTGATATAAAAGAATTTGAGTTCGACAATGCATGCGTCAACTTAACTGGCAAAGGAAGTTGGTTAAAAGGCACGGTTAGTGGTCCTACGGGCGTGATTGATTTCGGCAATTTCGATGCAAATCTTGCTTGTGAAGGCGACCAATTTGCAATACAAGTGATGCCACAGAACAAACTAAACCTTGATGCCACGGTATTATTGTCTGTTTCTGGAAAATACAAAATTAACGGGCGGTTTAAGCCCTCAGATGATATGCCAAGAGAAGTCCATCAAGCAGCTAACTTTTTCGGAGCAGCGGATAATCAAGGATTTCGTAAAATCGACTTATAGAGGGCTTCATTATGCTCAATATTAGCGAACGATAGTCAACGATCCTGCCTTTATTAATGCAGCCGTTTGGAGTCATTAAACAAACAGTTCAGGGTAAAAGAACGCACTTAAAGTCAATAATGTCGCGCTCACATAGATACTTTCTCGCGTCTCTAGTCCATTGGTTAGTTGGCCAATGGCACCGCCTTTTTGCTTAATGTTTACCGTATTGAACATATTGTCCATTGCTGGGCCCAGCTCTTCGCCCATTTTAAGCTTTTGATATATTTGATCAGGCAATGGCAGTGATGCCGTTCTGCCAGTCTGCCGCTTTTTTGCATTGGCAATACAGACCACAGCATAGGTACTAGGGATATCATCTAAAATATCCACACCACCTTCATAACTCACGTAGTAATCTGCCTCATAGCGTTGTTGGCAATACGTCACTCGATTAACAGCGCCATCCCGAGTTTCTTGAGTACTCATCGGTTGGTCACTGACTAAGGAAGGCGCATCAACGGTAATGATTTCAATTTCATCATTAGCATAGGCCATACAAAAACTCTTTCGAACCGCTTCAATTTTAACCGGATTTTTAGACGCAATGATAATTTTCATAATGCTTTATTACTTCCTAAATTTGCAGGGCTAGATAAATGACTGTTGCTGTACCTTATATAATATCGTCCAACAAACGCAAATAGTCGTTAGTCGTTACATGCCCATGTAACTCGTTTTCTGGCATTTTGCTATCCGGGTTGGTAATCCCTAGGGTGTATCCAATACCGTACTCTTTTGCTGCATCTAGTATCACTTGGCTGTCGTCTACAAATAAGGTTTTTGCAGGATCAAACTTTAGATGTGCTTGAAGTTTCTGCCATAATAATTGAGACTCCTTAGTCACACCAAACTGATGCGTCGAAATAAGCTCATCGATATGCTCATCCAATTGTGTTTTTTCTACTTTTAACGACAAACTTCCGGGGTGTGCATTCGTCACCAATACCACTTTTTTCTTGTTTGCTCTTAATGCATCTAAAAACGGCAGTGTATCGGGACGAAGGCTAATTAAATCAGCTATTTCACGCTTCGCCTCAACGATATCCAAATCCAATTGCTCGGTCCAATAGTCGAGGCAGTACCACTGTATTTGACCTTGTACTTTGGCACAGGAATCGCGCATTTCTTGCCTGCATTGTTGTAAACTTTTACCGTGTTTAAGAGCCAGCTTTAACGGAATATGTTCAAGCCAAAATTGGTTATCAAAATGCAAATCGAGCAGTGTTCCATCCATATCGAGTAAAACAGTTTCTATGTTATGCCAAGGTAAGAGTGCCAAGCGAATTTCCTTGTGATAATGTAGCGATATGAGATGTTAACGAACCCATAGTTTATCGTGAATTCGGAGTGAGTAAAATAGATAATAAAAAAGAGTTACCTACAATTCATAAGACCGAAATAGTTGCTAAATCTAAGTTTTTCAAAGTAGAAAGGCTTGACCTTGAATTTAGTAATGGCGCAACACGCGAGTTTGAGAGAATGGTCGGCGGTGGGCGCGGCGCGGTAATGATTGTGCCATTAAAAGATGCTGATACCATGCTACTCATTCGTGAGTATGCCTGCGGTACGCATTCCTATCAACTTGGTTTTCCTAAAGGCTTAATTGACCCAGGCGAAACCCCAGAGCAAGCAGCTAATCGAGAGTTACAAGAAGAAGTCGGTTACAAGGCCAGCAAATTACATGCCTTGCACACAGTGCACATGGCGCCGACATTTTTTGATGCGAAGATGCATATTTTAATTGCTGAAAACCTGACACCGCAATCATTAGAAGGCGATGAACCTGAGCCTCTCGATGTTATCGAGTGGCCGGTATCAAAAGCTGATGAATTACTCGCAAGAGACGACTTTGTTGAAGCCAGATGCATAGCCGCATTGTTGTTATTACAAAAGTGGATGAAGGAAAATAGTTAAGTGCATCATTCTATTGCAGAATTACTAGAAATTGCCAAAGAAGCAGCCTGTATTGCGGGTCAAGAAGTACTGGATATTTACGACAAAGGCGTTTTTGAAGAATATGAAAAAGAAGACGAGTCGCCAGTAACGAGTGCCGATTATCGCGCTAACGACATCATTATGAAAATATTGAAAGAACAAACGCCAGATATTCCGGTGATGTCCGAGGAGACCCCTCAACTGCCTCTAGCCGAACGCGTAAAATGGACTCGATATTGGCTTGTTGATCCCATTGACGGTACGCAAGAGTTTATCGCCCGTTCAGGCGATTTTGCAGTAAATATTGCGCTTATTGAACATAACAAGCCGGTAATTGGAGTTATTTATTGGCCTGCCGGCGAAACTTTGTATTTTGCAAGCAGAGACCACGGTGCCTATAAACGCTGCAATATCGAAACTAAAAAGATTAACGTTAGGGAGTTTAAGGTGCCCAGCGAAGACGTGATCATGATCGCTATTAGTCGCCGACAATCGCGCGAAAAAGTGTTTGAGAGAATGTCGCAAAAACGCGTTTATCAGACTCTACCTGCTGGCAGTTGTTCCTTAAAAGCCTGCTTTATTGCCGAAGGCAAAGCCGATGTTTTCATGCGCTTAGGTGTTACTGGTGAGTGGGATACAGGCGCATCTCAATGCATTATTAACGAGGCGGGCGGAAGAATTGTCGCCGCTACATTTGATGAACTCAGTTACAATCAACGCGACTCAGTCGAAAATCCAGACTTCGTTGTCCTTGGCGACCAGCGTGTTAATTGGAAAGGCATTATTCGTTATAAGTAGTTAGCTTATAAGTAGTTAGCTTATAAGTAATTGGGTAATTAGCAAAGCACGACAATACCGGTTTTCTTGGATGACTTGGTGCCGTGCTTATATCTATATTTACCAGCTACAAACTTTCTAGGAATGCCAACAATGCAAGCTGATTTTCAGTTGTCATTGCCGCGTATGCTTGTTTGGATGCTTCGCCTTCCCCACCATGCCACAAGATAGCTTCATCGATAGTACGAGCTCTGCCATCATGCAAATAACCAATGCGAGTATCATCATCACTTCGACCCGCTAACGAAACTTCATCGTTTCCTTTTGCGTCACCTAACATAACACTTTTTGCATGGCCCAAGCCCCAAAGTGCAGCCGTACGCCACTCTGCACCAGAAGCAGATCCTTCAGCCAAGGTATCTGCCAGCCCTTCTCCCATATCGTGCAAGAGTAGGTCAGTATAGGGTTGAATAGTTTGATTTCGAAGCTCTGCCAAAGGATGAAAAGCGCTCGTCGTCATTGACGGCCGATGGCAGTTTGCACAACCTGCATTTTCAAATAATGTCTCGCCACTGCTAACATCATAGTCGCGGCGAGCACCAACACCGAGTAGACTTAGGTACTTAACCAGTTTGTCTAGCTCTTGGTTTGATAGCTCAATATCAGCACTTCCACAGTCTTGCTGCTCACTGCCACAATCAGGATTAGGCTGCATCGAGGTCATTACGCCGATATCGGTATTAAATGCACTAGCACTTTGATGTTTTACGCTAAAAGTACCTGCTTTGTAACCAAAACGACCGAGGCGTTGAACCCCCGTTGTTGGATCCTGGACTATTGAAGCTCGTCCCGAAATTCCATCGTTGTTGTTATCGTTGCTATCTACCCAACTTAGTATTTGTTCTTCTGGTACCGCTTCAAGTAAACCTAATCCAACCAGTTGCGGGGCTATTCGTGCGGAAAACTGAGCTGGAGTACGCCCAGAAAAAACATAGTTAGGTGAGCGTAATCCGTTTGCATGTTCAGTCCATTCACCGAGTGTTACGTTTCCTTCGGGAGTTCCGTTTGACTCTATTTTCGGTTGTAATACTCGTCCTATTAAACTGTCTGGATCACCATTTTCATCACCTACTTTGAATACCCACTTATCTAAGCTGCCGCCCACATCTTCAACCAATGCTTTACCATTTCTAACATGGCACCCCGCGCAAGAATGGTTGATATAATGATTTCCTATTTTACCAATTTGTTCTGTCCATACTGGGTTGTCGCTTCGCTCGTCATGCGTGCCGTCGTCAAAATTAGTATGGTGGACACGTCGACCTTCGACAAAAGCCTGTGCATTGTGGGAACTTAAGTTGGTCGCCATTTGCATAAATCTGCCTGCGGGCTCTTCGCTATAATTAAAACCAAGAGTTGTATTTCCTCCCAATAGGCCCTGAGATGGAATTGGGGTTCCATCATTTGAGCCACCCTGGTTTTCAATATCCCGTTGCCATTCAAAAGGAACCACACCAAGTTGCCCAACAACATAGACAAATGAGGTGCCATAATAATTTAAACGCGCACCAGCAGGCGGATTAAGTAAGAATTGGCTGACTTCAAATTCCATGTTAGTACCCGTTGCAAGTGCTGTCTGTACTTGACCTCCAGTTGCCCACTTGTTAACAATATCGAGTGTATACTTGTGTTGCGTTCCCTCATCACTAATTTTTTCAAAGTTATCGTTCCAAGTTCCTTTACCAACAAACACAACGCCGGTTTCATTTTGACTTACCTTTTCTTCCTCTTTTTGTGGGTTGAAGTGGAATTGGCCTGTCGTATTGCGACCCCAGAACCAGACTCGAAATTCTCTGGCACCTAATTTCGCTTCAGTAATAAAGGTCGCTCTAATCAAGCTTTGACCGCTTGGAACATAATCTTCAAGCTGAATTCGAGCCGTTCTAAACTGCCAATAGTGAGCTAGGTAATGGTCGTAGTGGTCTTGAATTGTAATATCTTTAGCGTGACGATCCCTGCCGCGGTCACCAATTCTTGTTACCAATACGCCGTCATCTCGAACAAAACGGCTCAGCGGCTCTAGGACAGTATTTTCATCAAACAACGCAACTACGCTTTGCGCGCTGCCATCTTCAGGAACAGTGCAACCGGTTGAATCGACAACATCTCCCGCAGGCGAATTTAAACAGGCGTCAGTGGAATCGACAACGCCATCATTATCTCCATCTTGAACGATCGGAAGCGGTTCAGGGATCGCCACCGGTGTTGCGCTACCGGAGTTGCCGCCACAAGAGGATAAACAAAAAATAACAGTAGCGCTTAATAATAGGGTAGATTTCATGAATATCCTGAGAATAAAAGTGGTGCCGATGGCGTCGCATAAAAATGAAACAAAAATGTAACATAAATGTTAATTATCGAGTAGGAAATACGATGGAAGGGTTTTCTTTAGGGTTAGGAGGGAGATAAACGCGGAGATACTCACTACTATATGAATACAACCACTTTATTGACACTGAATTAATTGTTACAGACATTTTGCTTATTGAATAATGATAAAAAGCAATCGCATTGTATTTGATGCAAGCTTAGGCTCGATTGTGAGCAAAGATTATTATTCGCCACGTAAGCGGGTCAAAAGATTGGTCATCTTTGGAACTTTTTAATGAATACCGGCGAAAAATAGATGACGTTATTAACGATTATCGTAATGTAATATCTACCGATTAACTATGCTCCCACGAAATATCTAGACCACTTACCTAATACTAATTTGCAGACATAGGCAGTGAAAACGCTGATAACGAGCACAAGTACTAGGTTTAAAATGGCGATTAACAGAATAAGCGCGAAACTTACCGGAACGGCGATTTTTTGGATACACCAATACGAGGATGTACCAAAAAAGAAAATCTCGCTCCTCCGGTGATCAAGTTCTTAGCAACTAAAGCAATGAAGAATAGAGCTATTTGCGCTGGCTCTTAATGTTTGCTTTGTCGGTTTATTAAGACTACGAACAAGTACCATGTACAGACCGCTAAATGACCAAAGCAAAAACTGCAGCCCAACAAACAAGATTAGCTATCGGTGATATTGACGCATCACAGCTACCATTTAAAACTCACTAAACTGCTTCCTCAATTGCGCTCGCTTATACATTAAATAGATCACGGGTAAAATTAGCAAGGTTAGCAGCAGTACACTAACCATTCCGCCGACCATTGGTGCTGCAATTCTACTCATCACCTCTGAGCCTGTGCCGACACCATAAAGTATCGGCATTAGGCCTATGATAATGGTCGCTGCAGTCATCATCACCGGTCGCACTCGCATTGCAGCGCCATGCAATACGGCGCTAAACAAGCTATCTCGGGTGGGTTGTATACCTTTTTCACTGCAATCTTTAAGCATGCTATTGAAAGACTGGTTTAAATAAACCAACATAATAACGCCTATTTCAACGGCCACCCCCGCTAAAGCAATAAAGCCGACACCAACAGCAACCGAGAAATTAAAGCCTTCCAAATATATCAACCAAATACTACCAATCATTGCTAAAGGCAGCGTACCCATAATCATGGCAACTTCAGCAATATTTTTGAAGTTTAAATACAATAAAACAATAATGATCATTAAAGTCAGCGGCAACACATATGACAATTTTTCTTGGGCTCTAAGCATGTACTCATATTGTCCTGACCATGCTATTGAATATCCCGCAGGTAAATCAAGTTGCTCATTCACCGCAATTTGAGCAGCGGCAACATAACTACCTAAATCAATATTCTCAATGTCGATAAAAACCCAACCGTTGGGTCGTGCATTTTCACTTTTAATGCCCGGCGGACCGTCTTCAATAAATATATTGGCAACATCAGCAAGCGCAATACGTTTTCCTTGCGGCGTAACAATCGGTAGTATAGCCAACGTTTCAGGAGAAGCACGGTAGGATTGTGGATAACGGATATTTACGGGGTATCTTTCTAATCCCTCTACGCTTTGGGTCACATTCATGCCACCGACAGCACTGGCTACGACTGATTGTACGTCGGCAATATTTAAACCGTAGCGTGCGGCTTTTTCACGTTGAATATCAACTTTGATATAACGCCCACCGGCAACGCGCTCTGAGTAAACTGATGCGGTGCCTTCAACTTCACTTAGTATTTTTTCAAGCTGTTGGCCAATTTTTTGAATTTCATTCAGATCTCGTCCACCTATTTTAATACCAACAGGGGTCTTAATACCCGTCGCCAACATATCGATACGGGTTTTAATCGGCATTACCCAAGCGTTAGTTAAGCCAGGAATAGTTAGCAAACTATTAAATTCATCAATCAGAGATCCCGTGGTTAGTCCTTCACGCCATTGCTCTTTGGGCTTTAATTGAATAAAACTTTCAATCATAGTTAGCGGTGCTGGATCGGTTGCTGTTTCGGCGCGCCCGACTTTTCCAAAGACGGTCTCAACTTCTGGAACACTGTAAATAAGCTTATTCGTTTGTTGTAGAATTTGTCTCGCTTTGCCAACAGATATACCTGCATACGTGGTCGGCATATACATTAAGTCGCCTTCATCCAGAGGCGGAATGAACTCGCTGCCAATTTTGTTAACAGGCCAAAAACCCACAAGCAGCAAAAGTAAGGCTGCGAACAACGTAGCTTTAGGGTTACTCATCACTGTTTTAAGCGCGGGTAAATAGATCCAGGATAAAAACCGATTAACTGGGTTTTTATGCTCTGGAAGTATCTTGCCGCGAATAAAGTAGCCCATTAATACCGGCACTAAGGTAATGGCGAGTACCGCAGCCGCGGCCATAGCATAAGTTTTAGTATAAGCAAGGGGCGCAAACATCCGTCCTTCTTGGGCTTCGAGCGTAAACACGGGTAAAAAACTAACCGTGATAATGAGCAAACTTGAAAACAATGCAGGCCCAACTTCAGTGGCAGAATTAATGACTATTTGCCATCTATTTTCATTCGTAAGGGGTGTCTTTTCGATGTGCTTGTGCATATTTTCTATCATTACAATAGCACCATCAATCATCGCACCGATTGCAATAGCAATGCCACCTAAGGACATAATGTTGGCATTGATACCTTGAAAATACATAATGATAAAGGCAATAAAAATACCGACGGGCAAACTAATGATGGCAACCATCGATGAGCGAACATGAAATAAGAACGCAATACATACAAGCGCTACTACAATGAATTCTTCGACCAGCTTACTACTTAAGTTATCCACTGCGCGCTCTATTAATGCGGAGCGATCATACACCGGAATTATTTCAACCCCTTCGGGTAAGCCCTTTTTCAATTCGTCGAGTTTTATCTTCACGGCATTAATGGTTTGCTGAGCGTTTTCGCCAAAGCGCATCACTACAATGCCACCAACGGCTTCACCTTCGCCATTCAGTTCAGTAACGCCACGACGCATTTGTGGACCAACAACCACGTTGGCAACATCCTTAATTAACAAAGTAGCACCTTTGCCGTTAGTGCTAGCACCTAATGGAATATTTTCAATGTCCTGTTGGTTTTGAATATAACCGGTTACTCGCACCATGTATTCCGCTTCGGCCATTTCAATTACTGAAGCGCCTATCTCTTGGTTACCGCGTTGAATTGCTATTTGTACATGCGACAACGGAATGCCATATGCGCGCAGTTTTTCAGGGTCAACTGTTACCTGATATTGTTTAACCATGCCGCCAGCGGAGGCGACTTCAGAGACACCAGGAACGGTTTGTAACTCGTATTTTAGAAACCAATCCTGCAAACTTCGCAGCTCACTGATGTCGTGCTGCCCCGTGGTATCGGTCAACGCATAAATATATACCCAACCCACGCCTGTTGCGTCTGGCCCTAATTGAGGTTTGGCGTTGTCCGGCAAACTCGGCGTGACTTGTGACAGATATTCAAGAACACGGCTTCTTGCCCAATATAAATCGGTATCATCATCAAAAATGACATACACAAATGAATCACCAAAGAACGAAAAACCTCTCACTGTTTTCGCACCCGGCACCGACAACATGGCCGTAGTTAGCGGATAAGTTACTTGATCCTCGACTACTTGTGGTGCCTGACCCGGATAGCTAGTTTTAATAATGACTTGCACGTCAGACAAATCTGGAATGGCGTCAATCGGTGTGTTTTTAAGCGTGACTAAACCACCACCGACGATAATAAAAGTGCACAATAGTACGAAGAATCGGTTATATACCGACCATCTAATAATAGCCGCAATCATGCTTTAATACCGACGACTTCGAACATTCCTGATACCGGTTTTTTGAGTGATACCTGCATCGTCTTGCCCGCTTCTAATTTAGTGAAATCGACCTCCTCAGCGACCATAAAAATCATGCTCATACCGGGCATTTCCCAAGCATCGATATCTTCATGCGTTAGTCGCACCATCCTGTCCTCTGGCATGACATCATCAACAGTGGCTTGAACCCATACAGCGGCGCTCATGTCGTCCACACCTTGGCTCTGCATATCACTCATATCAATTATCCCGTACGTATGATCATTCTCAACATGCCTGTCCGTTTGAGCAGACAGATCCGCGTCGCCACCAATACGGATAAAATCAGAGCTAATACTACTTTCAGAGTCCAATAAAAATTGAGCTGAGGTTACGACTAAATCATCCTCCATTAAGCCGGACAAAATTTCAGTGTAACTGCCTGTTGGTAATGGTTCGTGCATTGTTATGCCAGGCGCAGATGCAGGTAAGCTTGCATTAACCTCAACAACATTTCCTATCAGCACCTCCACCGACTTGAACTTACCATCGCCTAAGGCTAGTACAACTCGATTTTGCGACCCGGTGCGGATCACGGCTTCTGACGGTACAACGATGTTGGGTTGCTCGGCAGCACCGCCATTCATTGGAGGCAAACTCGTAAAAATACTTACTTGAGCAAACATATTGGGCTTTAAGAAATAGTCCTCATTGTTAAATCGCAACCTAACACGGAGTGTGCGGGTGCTTGCATCCAAAGTAGGATAGATATAATCTACTTTTCCTCGCCATGTTTTACCGGGTAGATATTCCATTGTCATCAGTACTGGCAATCCTAGCTTCACTAAGTTTGACTGACGTTCAAAAACCTCTGCATCAACCCAAACTTCATCCAAAGCACCAATGGACATAAGTGTCATACCCGGCTTGACGTATGAACCTTCACGGATATTGAGGTTGTCAATAAAACCAGTTTGCGGGGCAGGAAATACAACCGTTTGCTGCACTTTTTCAGACGCAATTAATTTTTGAATAGCAGCCTCAGGCATCTGTAGTGCTTTTAAACGAGATTTTGCAGCTGCCATTAAGTTTTTGTTAGCGCGCCTTACTGCCAGTAAAAACTCATCCTGTGCATTCACTAATTCAGGTGAATATAGCGCATATAATGGCTCTCCTTTTTTTACATATTCACCAGCAGCTTTAACATTCAGTACTTCTATCCAACCCTCAACACGGGGTTGAACATGCACCAGTGTGTCTTCGTTATACTGCACGTAACCCAATGTTTGTATTGTTAAATTCAATAACTTGCGTTGTACTTTAGCGGTTCTTACACCCAAATTATTCACCACATTTGGGTTAATCTTAATCGTTCCCGGGCTAGCTTGCTCATCACCACTAGCGGTATTTTCATATACCGGCACCAAGTCCATACCCATCGGCGATAAGCCAGGCTTGTCCCGTTTAAAATTTGGATCCATCGGCGCCACCCAATACATGGGTTCGTTAGGTGTGTTTTGAAGGCGGTCTGAGGACAGACTGTTTGGCTCCAGCACAAACGTGGCGATAGCGACGGTTAAAGCGACACCAACCGCCAAACCTATTCCAAGTAAGGTAAGAGTTGACAAGGACCGACGTTGAGTTTTATGTGTTTTGTTCATGCTTATTGCCCTACCTTAACTGCTGTTGCAAAAACGGCTGTTGCAAAAAAATAATTCAGCTCAACTTGTGCCTTTAATAGATCAACTTGAATATTAAGCACGTCAATTCGCACGTTTAAATCATCAATACGAGCTCGCACAACGTCAGAAAAATCGCCGTCGTCATTGGTATATGCCGTCAGGGAGGCTTCTGCTTGCTCTCTTATCTGCACTAAAATATTATCGTCAAATATGAGTTGGCGTTTACGCATCCGTTGGTAACCAGACCAGGTTGATTGTAATTGTGAAAGTAGTCCTCTAAGTGCAAGTAGTTTGTCAGTTTTAATAGCTTCAGCTTCTCTCACTGCCGCTGACACTTTTTTATCTTGTGAACTTTGCGTCAGCAAAGGCAAATCAAATGACACCCCAATCGAAAAGAAATCAGCCCGGCTTCGACCTAATTGATCGTCAGCCCTGTAGGCATAGCTTGCATTTACACCCCATTGCGACTTGTAGGATTGTTTGGCCAATTCGACAGCGGTTTTACCGGCATCAATACGTTGCTCAATGGCGAGAACAGCAGGGTGAGCGCCTAGCAATTGCGCGAGGCCTTGCCTATCGTTGGCGGCTAATAAGGTTAGCGCAAACGGATCTAATCTAGCAATCATAGGCAGTTTAGCGGACACGCGTTTATATTGCGTGAAGTCAGCCGAAGATAACTGCCAATCGTGACCATTACTCAACCATTCAAGCAGTTGCCCGCTCGCTTGTTCTTTTTGCGACATCAATGTATTTAGCCTGTCGTCAAGGCGCGTAAGTTCAAGCTGTGCACGCACAATATCTTGTTGACGCAGTTTACCCACTGCAGATGAGTAGCTGACTTGTATTATTTCGGCTAATTGCTGAAACAACGCTCTATCGTTTTCTATTAAAGCTACTGTTTGCTGGGCTCTGTAAATCTCGAGCCAAAGTGACGACACTATTACCTTGGTTTTAGCCATTCGGTCTTGTCGTAATAACGGATGTTGTAGGGCAAGTTCTTGCAGTTGCTTAACCTGAATATCAAGACTGTTGCCGCGCGGAAATTGTTGCATCACACCCGCTTTCAATTGCGTCATGGGTTCTTGGTCAAAAACCAAACCATCGGTGGGCAAGTTAGCTAAGCCAATAGAAACGATAGGATTAGGCAATGAATCAACAGCTTCACTGGTATCCATCATGGCCTTTTGACGTAACTCACTGCGGGCGAGCCAAGGGTCATTTTCAATCGCTATGGATACCGCTTGTGTCAGACTCAGTGGGGGCTGATTGTGGTTATTTTTATTGTCGCTTTGATTCGCGCTGACACTAAAACTCAGCATTGCGCTATTAAATAATATTACGCTAACCGATGCCACTCGCAGCGCACGTAAATGATCTACTTTGGAAAATTTCATGGTTGACTCTTTTTGGACTAAGACTAACTTTTGGCTTATGCCTAATTATGGCCTATGCCTAGATACTGTCGATTTAGGTAAATCAATGCGACACCTGACGAGTCTGTCGGCAATAACTTAACGCATAACTTCAAAGAATTGGAAGTCGACACTAAAACTCTACTAAGAGTGAAATGGAACCAATGTAGTTTTCACTTACTACAGTATTCAATCAACACTGTAATTAGGATCGAACAGGTAGTTTCAAAACATCAAGAAATGGCGAGATAGTCTCTTTGAAATTGCCAGACAGATCTAGGCTGCGAAAGATAAAGGCAATTTTGGGGGGCGTTTCTGACTTGGGATAAAGGCATGGACTAGACGACGTTCGCTGTCAATTTTTTGCTCGTCGGTTAAATGCGAAATGACTTGAATATTAATCTCAATAAGCACGGCAAGCGAAAGCATGCCCGCAGGACAATCGCAGTCTTGCTGGCAACATTCATGTTCGGTCATTTCTTTATTTACTGATGTCGGGCCCAACATGCCATCATTAATGGCCATTATGTGGCTCTGTTCAGCATTCATGGTCCCGACAACAACATGCTCGTCGCTATGCATCATGCTTTCACTCATCATCATTTTACGCTCGTGACTGAAACAAGCCATTGAAGAGACAGCAAAAGACTCTCCTGCCTGCGCGACGAGCAAAAGGATGACCATTGTGATACTGATGAAGCGATTAAACACGCTGTTCAAACCACCCTAATATTAGTATAAACGCACATTACGCTTTCGTATTATTGCGCTCATTGAATTAATTGCTATGGCATAAACCACAGAGTCGGGAAGCGAGTATAGTATTAATTTCAACAATAGTAAAAAAACATTAGATTTGACCAAGCTAATAATTAATAACAAACATACATTCGCAAAAGTTCATTTGCTAATACATGTTTACATAAAAACTAAATGACGACATGAAACAAACTATATTGCTTGTTATATTGTGCACTCCAAATAAGTCTAAGATTATTAGCACAACTACATTTAGTCTTGATGAAGGCGTGGCCGCGTTGCAACAAGTGGCGATGTTGAAAAGTATTTCTAAAGCGGTGCCCTTGAGTTTTAGCGCTACTTTTAATCAATAAAATAAATAAGTCCATCAATAAATAAGTCCATCAATAAATGAGTCAGGCAGTGAATGGATCAGCCAAGTCTCCTAAGTAGGGTTCAAAGTGAGTCCACTGCTCAAGCCCTGTTTTATAAATGGGCTGGCGGACTTGCTGAGCACTCGGCGTTTTTACTGCTCGTTTATTTTTGTGAAAGTCGATGCAAGCTAGCTCAAAAGGGAGGTCACAAAAATCGAGCAGACGCCTTATTTGTGTTTCAGTATCATTCACTACATCTTCATGGTTAACCTGTAAAATTTGATTCGGGAATACGTGTTGCCAGTGGTCCATTAGTTTGACGTAATTTTTATAATATTGCGCAAGATCACTTAACGAATAGCTAAATTCTTGGCCTTCGCCAAACAATTGCTTAAATCCACTAAAACAACATGCCATAGGCTCACGCCTGGCATCAACGATTTTTGCATTCGGCAAAATAAGTTTGATTAAACCTATATGCATATAATTATTTGGCATTTTGTCAATAAAGTACGCACCATTTTGTCTATATACTTGGGTGTCCTGAATGAATTTTTGGCCTAGTTGAGCAAAATAAGGTTCGGGAATACTGTCTATATTGTGTGGATAAACCGGTTTACTACCTTGCTTTTTACTCAAGTTACTGGCTAAGCCTAAAATCTCGTGCAGCTCCATAGTGCCATCTACTTCAGAGTGAGAGGCCAGTATTTGTTCAAGAAGTGTAGAACCTGCCCTCGGCATTCCGACAATAAATATGGGGGACGGGTCCGGATGACCTACTTTTGCGAATTTTGTAACTAGTTCAGGTGTGAATGCGCTAATTTGTGATTGTACAAACTGCGCGTGGTTATCACTAGAGTAAGTTAATGTTGTACTCTGTAATTTATTGCCCAAATCGTAGTGTAAAAAAGAAGGCGCATATTGCTTCTCATCTTCATAAGCTTTACCTAAAGCAAAATGTAAATGCACTTTGTCTTTTAAGCTAACATCACTGCTTTCCGTTCCAGCCAGCATATGTTGTATTTCTTCGGCGTTAAACTGGTAAGTTTTTGTATTGGCTAAACTCCAATATGCATCACCGCAGTGACGCTCGAGTTTATAAGCCTGCTGATAAGCTATTACCGACTGTTCAATGTTGCCTTGGGTTTTATATGCATGACCTAGTAACAAATACACATTCGATTCTGCTTTATTGTCATTAACGATCTGTAGATAAATATCTATGGCTTTTTGAATGCCTCCCACACCCACTAATGCCGTCGCTTTCGCTACCCGATAGAAAATGTTGTTAGAGTCTTGTTGAACTAGGATGTCTCCCAAAGAGAGTGCTTTAGCAAACTTGCCTAATTTGCTATAAATTTTAAATAATTGATAGTGGGCCTCCAAATTAGTTGGCGATAACTGTATGCAAGTTTCTAATATAAATTCGGCCTCAGATATCGCTTTTGAAGACACTGCGATTTCTGCTAACAACATCAAGCCATTTAGGGAATGTTTATTTTCTTGCAGGTAACGACGGCATAATGCATCAGCCTCGACTATGTTGCCTTCATACAACAGGTCAGTTGCGGATAGTAAGGACTTGGGTAATCCACTCAAATGGGTAATTTGGTTTGTACATAACACAAGCGCTTCTTGCTGATCCGCTTGTTGATAAATCGGCAGTAGGGCCTGCCATGCAGATAATAATGCTGGGTTTAGCTTAGTCGCCTTATAAAAATGAATACTAGCTAACTTACCTTTTTGTAAAGTACGGTAGTTATAGCCTAACTCTTGATGCGCCCTAGCGTGCTCGGTGTTGATTTTGAGTAACTGCTGAGCCGCGTCAATGGCAGTCTCATGTTGACCTTGAAGTCGTCTACATACAGCCAATAAATACCAGCACTGTGTTTGTGCTTCAACATCAATCTTGTGCCTCAATAATGCAATAGCGCTTTGTTCAGCATCGACGAATTTACTTTGTTGAAGCAATTGCTGAATGCGTTTGAGTTCATTCTTAGGAGATAGTGTTTGTACTGACATAGTGTCTGACATAGTGTCCCAAATAGTTGCCTAAAATTATTTTATTCGTTCGCGTAATCTAACACAAAAAAGCCCCTTAAAAAGGGGCTTAAACATACTACAATGACAAGTTATATCATGTTACTTAGAAAAAGTCGTATGATAATCTGAAGCCAATAGTACGTGGTCTGTTACTCACAACCTTCGGTGTGAACTGCTGATTGTCTATATGCAGGATAGCGCGTTCATCAAACAAGTTATCAATGTATATCTCCGCTTTCCATTCATCATTAGTAATACCAAAGGCAACGTTAGCGAGTACGTAACTATCTTGAATGTAGCGTCCACCTGCGAAGAGCTCTCCGTTAGTGTCTCTGTAGCCAACACCTTCAAATACGCTGGCTTCATTTTCAATACTTAGTCCACTACCTGTGCCGTACACAAGTCTTGTTGTATCTTCAAGTACGTAAGCATCCATTGTCATACTGGCTAAACGGTCACCTGTGTAAACAAGTGAACCATTCACAAAACCGGTTAAACCATTGTCCATTTCATAGAAATAACGCGCTCTGATATTACCAGAGAACGAAGCTGAATAAGGTAACTCACTGCCCACTGGCGGCGCAATACCATCTAACTCAGAATTAACGCGAGTAAGCTCTGTGTTTAACAGACTGAAAGACGCATCTAAAATTAAGTTATCAGTAGCAAGCCACGTAATATCACCGTCAATACCTTGGATTTCAGCATCACCAACGTTATCGGTAAATACTAAGAAACTAATATTGGTCGGGTCAAATCGAGACGTTTGTAAGTCAGTAATCTCAGAAAAGAAAGCCGTTGCGTTAACACGGAAAATACCGTCAAAGAAGTCCGCTTTCATACCGAACTCGTAGTTTGTAAGCGTATCTGTGGTTGAATAAACGGGAATTCTGAAACCATCAAACGCGCCCTGTTGATTGGTCGCTAAGCCACCACCAACTCGGTTAGTTACCGGCGGTCTGAAACCTTCACTATAAGTAGCAAAAAACAGCATATCACTACTTGCTTTCCAATCGACAGATGCCTTATAAATGACATCATCAACAGTAAGTGCGCCGTCGTCATCTAGTAACGACACATCTAACTGTCCGCTCGCTATAGCTGCGTCAATCGCCGCTGGGTCTTCACCCACTTCAATCAGTTCAGCAGGGTCCAATGTGCCAAACGCTCTGAGTCTACGGGTAACGTCTACCGTAGTCGTGGAACCCTTGTAGCTATCCTCGATTTCATACCAACGAGCACCTAAGCTTACCGTTAGCGTATCGGATAGGTCATATTCTGCTTGGCCGAAAACCGCAATTTGGTCGATACCGTGGGTTACATCATTAACGAAACCAACTTCTGATTCAAACGGGCCGCCATCGCTGTTAATGCCTTCTTGGCCAACGGTCTTTCTGGCTAGATCAGGAAAAAGCTCGGTATTGGGTATTTTAAATTTACCCACTGTGCTCAATTCCTGTGAATCGTAGAAAATACCAGCGGTAATGCGCCAATCTCTGCTAGCATCAGTGTTGAGTCTAAGTTCATGGGTTACGCGCGACGTATCTGTTTCTTCTTTATAGAATTTGCTTGGATCTAGGCATTTTACATCAGCAGGTGTGGCCGCTGTGTAATGGTTGCACACATAATATGCGGCAAATAAGCCACCATTCGTATAGCCAGTATAATCTACAGTAGACGCGATATCGCGATTCAATAAGCCACCTGTGTAAACTATGTCAAGTTCGTCTAAACGTCCGCTAAGCGTCCATGTAGTTAAACCAAATACATCTGAGTTTTTGTCTGCTTGAAAGCGATTGACCGACTGGGTGCCTTCAAGGTTAGGATCGTATGCAAATACGCCTTCAGTATCTAACTGCTGCTGAGTATGCTGAACTAACAAATCCCAGTCATCGTTCACTTCGTAAGCAACACCGAGTCTAAAACCGGCATAACTTGCGTCGTTAGCATCTTCTTCAACTAGGTTATCATTATTGGGTGCAATTACTTCTATGTTGTCAGGATCAGTCAGTACACCACCTGAAATTCTGTTAATAACGACGGCGCTTCCACCAAAACCACCTTGCTCCGGATCGTTACGAATATTATCTATCCAACCACCTTGGTTATCGTTATATACAGTAACACGAACAGCTAAATCGTCAGCTGGGGTGAAGTTTAAAAAGGCTTCAACAGAGTTGCTCATTTCACCGTCTTTTGTGAAACTTGAGCCTAAATCGACGCCACCAGCGAAGCCACTAAAATTAGGCTTGTTGGTTATCATGCGGACCGTACCGGACTGCGAACTTGCACCAAACAAAGTCCCTTGAGGACCAGGTAAAACTTCAACTCGTGCAACGTCAGCAGCATAAATATCAAGGTTTCGACCTTGCATCGACACTGGTTGCTCGTCTAAGTAAAAGGCAACCGACGGCTGCAGGGCCTGCACCGTAGATACGGCTATATTGGTTTGCGATGTCGCAGCACCACGAATATATATTTCATTTTGGCCAGGGCCTGTGCCTTGGAATACAACGTTAGGTAAAAACTCGACGTAATCTTGAAAATTATCGACCCCTAAATTTTCTAACGCTTCGCCGCTCAAGGCACTGACGGTTACTGGAATTGCCTGAATTGATTCAGTACGTTTAGTAGCTGTCACTTGAATTGTTTCAATAACACGGCCGGTTTCAGTTTCGTCAGTGGCTTGCTGCGCCATAGCGAACGATGAAGTACCTAGGGCTGTGACAATGGCATAACTAAGCTTGTTAATTTTCAATGGTTTCACCTGTTTAAATAACGTTTAACTAGTAATATTTTATATAATAATTAGTATACTAAATATTAGGAGTGTATCTATTAGCCTGCAATATAACACACTAATTTGAATATTTTTAGGCCTACACGCGATCTTTTGTTGACTTTATCACTTCTAGGGTGAAACTAATCTCACATTTACAATAGAATAATCGTGTTTAATTCAATGCAATGTAATATGATTGAAGCTCTAAATAATTAAGGGGTAGTAAGTGAATAAAGATGAACCAGGCAAACTAAATAGTGCGGTGTTTTACCCTGCTTCCCTTTTAGTCATCAGCTTACTTTTGTTTACACTCATCTTTCCGCAAGCATCAGCCAGTTTTTTTGCTTCATTGCAAAGTTCTATTGTCGAAAATTTTAGTTGGTTTTATGTATTTACAGTTGCCGTCATTCTCGTTTTTACCCTGTATTTAGGTTTTTCGAGATTCAGTGATGTGAAACTCGGACCGGATCATGCAACGCCCGACTACTCATACGTTAGTTGGTTATCCATGTTATTTGCAGCGGGCATGGGTATTGGTTTAATGTTTTATGGCGTTGCAGAGCCGTTAATGCACTTCTTAGTCCCACCCACAGCAGATCCAGGCACAGTTGCCGCAGCGAAAGAAGCAATGAAAACCACGTTTTTCCATTGGGGTTTGCATGCTTGGGCAATTTACGCGATTGTTGCTTTAACCTTGGCTTATTTTAGTTTCCGGCATGACCTACCACTGACATTGCGCTCAGCTTTGTACCCGTTAATTGGTGATAAAATTTATGGTTGGCGGGGCGACTTAGTCGATATCTTCGCGGTAACTGGCACATTATTCGGCGTCGCGACATCCTTAGGCCTTGGCGTTTTGCAGATAAGCGCGGGACTGAACTATTTATTTGAGTTTCCTACTACCACCATTGCACAAGTCGGTTTAATTATCGGTATCACTTGTATTGCGATTATCTCAGTGGCGAGTGGTTTAGACAGAGGCATAAAGATACTGTCCGAATTCAACATGATACTCGCAGTTGGCTTATTAGCACTTATCTTAATCTTAGGACCAACCGTATTTTTGTTCAAAGCACTAATGCAAAATACCGGGGCTTATTTGTCGGATCTGGTGCTTAATACTTTTAACTTATTCGCTTATCAAAAAACCGAATGGATCGGTGGTTGGACCATATTTTATTGGGGTTGGTGGTTGGCTTGGGCTCCATTTGTGGGTATTTTTATTGCTCGTATTTCGCGTGGACGTACCATTCGAGAATTCATTCTTGGTGTCTTGATTGTTCCCACCGTATTTACCCTTATTTGGATGAACATATTCGGTAATAGTGCGATAGACCTAGTACTTAATCAAGGCAATGAGATGCTGGGAGCCTTAGCAACTGATAACACACCGGTTGCGTTATTTTTATTCTTGGAACAATTTCCATGGTCGAGCTTTTTATCTGGGATTGCAGTATTAATGATAGTGGTATTTTTCGTCACATCATGTGACTCGGGTGCAATGGTAATAGATATGCTATGCAGTCATGGTAACAATAATACGCCCTTATGGCAGCGTGTATATTGGACTGCTGGTGTGGGTGTTATCGCCGCTGTATTGCTTCTGGCTGATGGCATTAGCGCATTGCAAACCATGACTATTGCCAGTGCTTTACCCTTTGCGGTGGTGCTGTTAATTGCGATGTTTGGTTTAATAAAAGCGTTAAGGGTCGAGGCTTTTAAACAAGATAGCCAGCAGTACACCCCGATTATTTTGCAAGGTAACAGCAATGAAGAGAATTGGCGTGAACGTCTAAAAAGTATCGTTGATTTTCCCAGCAAAAAACGCGTAACGCAATTTATTAATGAAACTGGGTCGAGCTCTTTTTTAGCCGTGAAGAAAGAATTAAAAGAATTAGATATAGAAGCGGAAGTAGAACAAACCGAAGCTGGGATCACTATTTCTGTAAAACAAGGTGAAGACCAAGGCTTTAGTTATGCGATCCTTCCTAAATTGCATGCGCAGCCTGACTTTGCCAATGATAACAATACTTCTCAAAATGAAGTTTATTACCGTGCAGAAGTCCACCTTGGTGAAGGCGGACAAGATTATTGTGTCATGGGATGGTCAAAAACAGCTTTAATCAATGATGTTGTTGACCAATATCACAAACACTTGTATTTTCTGCATCTGATGCGATAAGGAGAATTCAGTTCAATGTTAAAAAAAGACGAAGAATTGCTAGTAGCGTTAAGGAAAATCATTCGCGCTATTGGTATGCGGTCACGCCAATTGAGTAAAGAAGTGGGGTTAACAGGCCCACAATTAATGATATTACAAAAGGTGGGTAAACAAGCAGGTGTGATGGTGCGAGAAATCGCAGAAGACATTAACCTTAGTTCGGCTACTGTCACCAATATTCTGGATCGCATGGAAGCGAGAAATCTAGTTGAAAGGATCAGAAGCACAGAAGACAAACGAAAGGTCGGTGTATTTTTAACAAAAGACGGTGAACAATCTCTGTCGACGGCTCCATTGCCATTACAAGAACATTTTACCAATCGCTTTAAAGCAATGGAAGAATGGGAGCAAAGCCAAATGGTAGCGACCTTGCAACGCATTGCGTTAATGATGGATGCGCAACATGTCGACGCTTCACCCATTCTCGAAGTTGGAAACATTATTGAAAAATAAAATGAAGCTCAAGCAATAGAGTTATTTTGTAAGACGAGTTTCCTACTTTGTGTACTCATACACTATTTTTGGGTACGAAGCTCGTTGAACAACATCACTAAATGGGTCGAAATGACTCATTTTAGGGTTTTCGGTTTGTGCTTACGGGTATTACATAGATTTTAATCGCGCCGGCCATGGGTTGGTTTGATACCGTTGCTCCTAAGTCCCTATAAATACCCGGTAATACCGCTATTTAAAGCGCTGCTGCACATACTTAATAATCTCCGAAGACTCATACAACCATGTTACCTCGTCTGCCGTTTCAATGCGCAAACAAGGGGTTTTTATTTTGCCGCCACCTTGCAGCAATTCGTCGCGGTATGGCGACCCCTTAGATGCGCTACGCTTAACGATAGGTAGGTTCATTTTGTACATTGCTCGTCGAGTTTTAATACAAAAAGGACAGGCGAAAAATTGATAAAGTGTTAGTCCTGCTACGTCTTTTTCAACTTGCTGTTGTGCCTCCCTGGTGCGCTTTAATTTTGCGCCGCGCGTGATAACATCAAAAAAAACCATGATGCCACCGAGTAAGTTACGAATTAAGGAAATTATGAAGCTCATTTACACTACTTTATGGGTGATAAAAATCAGAATGATCGAGTATACCTAAAACTGCTTTAAAACTATATGCAGGAGCAATACTGAATAAACACTATTTTGCATTACTGTGTAAAGTATCTTGGCTTTTGGTACGTTGTCTTGGTAGCTGGGTTGACTGATAGTTGATTATAAATAGCACCTGATTGGACCTCCGTGGTCGCTGGTAAGAACGGTTCTATTGCTTTCCCCTTACAGCAGAAATAACAGTCGCTACGATCACAAAAGAAAGCGACATCAATAAAGCTAAAGAAATCGTGCTCATCAGTGCTGGATTGCTCTCGGGGCCAAAATTAGCGTCTCCAATGTAATAGTGCATCATCAAATTCACCAAACTCATACCAACTAAATTCCCGATCGTCCGCGATAAGTTCATGGATGCGGAGGCGACACCAACTTCTTGTTCCTTCACCGCACCCATTATTGCGCTGTTATTGGGTGTTGAAAACAGGCCAAAACCTAAACCAACTAAGCCGAGTGAACCGCCGATATAAAACGCAGTTGTTTGTGTATCAATTTGAATAAGAAACATAAAACCGACGGCAACGATAGCGCAGCCTAGCGTGGCAATTATTCTAGGTTGAAAGCGGTCTGCTAGCTTACCCGCAATAGGCGCCATAATTGCCATACAAAGCGCCTGCATCAACAAAATTTGGCCAGCATACGCGGGACCAAAACCTTTAATATATTGTAAATATAAACTAAGCAAAAAGATAATCGCAAAGTTACTGCCATACATTAAGAACGAGGTAGATAAGGATAAACTAAATACTCGACTTTCACGAAACATCTGCACCCGGATCAAGGGTTGCTTGTCACGACTTTGATGCACGATAAAAGCCGCTAAGCTCAGTAAAGACGAGGCAAGTAAACCGACACCTAACAGACTCGGTAATTTACTTAAGCCATAAACTAGGGTGCAGGCAAAAGTAATAAATATAGCCGACCCTATCCAGTCAAATCGTGAGTGATGTTGGTTTTTCCATTCGCCATGCAGCTTATATTTTATAAATATTAGTAGGGCGATAACCAGTGGAATTTGAAAATAGAACACCGCACGCCAGCCTAATAATTCGGTTAGCCAACCACCCACTGCAGGGGCGAGAGTAAGACCAATATATACACAAGCAGCCAAAAAACCTAGCGCAGCGCCTCTTTTCTTAGAGGGAGTCACTGAGGTAATAATCGCCACACCAGTACTAAAAATCATAGCACCGGCGGCGCCTTGAATGAAACGCCAAAACAAAATCCAATCAATGTTGGTACCTATTGCGCACATGAACGCGCTTAGAGCATTGAGTGAAAGCCCCAGAGCATAGATACGTTTCCTGCCAAAATTATCGGCTAATTTGCCAAAAGGCAGCATAAAGGCAACGTTAGCTAAAATGTACAAGGTTGGTAGCCAAGATACTTTTGTCGCACTTGCTTGCAAATCTTCAGCTAAAACAGGGATCGCTACATTCACTGCAGCCAAGCCCATTGGTGCAATAAGATAGCCAGTGCAAACTGCAATTAGTGCGATGGTAGTAACGGGGAGTCGTGACAATACGGGTTCCAAAAGTTATAAGGTGAAAATAAGCCGCTTTTACAGTATCTAATGGCGTTTGTAACTGATAACGATGGCGTTATGGTTTTTTAATAATATTCACACTTTCGTGTTCTTCTGAATATTCGATTACAATATCACCCAGCCTGAGTTGCTCAATAATCTGATCCACTTTTTCTTGCATACTAATTTCTACTTCACCATAGTCTGTGCCCTCGCGCAAAACGAAGCTTTCAACCAGGCTTTGTAGTGTTTCATTGTCAATGGAGTCAGCGGGAATGATCATACGTTCATCTCAGTTTTCTTTGTTGTTTCGGCGGCTAAAATTCGTTGATGCTGTTCTTCCAAAAACTCGGATATGCGCTCTTGCAACCAAAGCTTTGGTCTAAAAGGCGTGCCATGCAAAAAACCAACATGACCTCCTTTTTCGCTTAACTCATAAGCTACTGAATTGGATAACTGATTTTCACTTGGCACCACCGCTTCAGTCATAAATGGGTCATCTCTGGAATGCAATACCAAGGTGTTGGTGGTTATATTCTTAAGCATCGACATGGCGCTACAATGAGCATAATAATCGTCTGCGCCCTCGAAACCATGTAATTTTGCGGTGACATCCTGATCAAACTCTCTAAAAGTAGACAAGGCTTTTACTTTGCTTTCGTCGATGTTCAACGAACGACGGATATCTAGAAACCGCATTTTTTCCAGCAATTTATTTTTCATACTGTTAAGTAAGTAGTGCTGATACAAACGTGAAAATCCACGCTGCATTCGAAGTGCGCATTCGGCCAGCAATAATGGCGCTGAGACGGCCACGGCGGCGCAAAGCACTTTTTGCCCAGCGGTTTCACTCAGTAGCTTTAACAACATGTTGCCGCCCAGTGAATAGCCAACGGCAAATACGGGCAAGTTGGGATAACGCTGTTTAACATGGCTTATCGTTTGTATCGGGTCAACTGTTTCTCCAGAGTGATAGGCGCGTGGCGTCATATTTGACTCGTGGCTACAGCCTCTAAAATGCATTAGGGCGACAATAAAACCGTCTTCTTTTATGCGATTTATAAGGTGTCTTGCATAATGCGAGTTAACCGAGCCTTCAAGACCATGGAATACCACCACAACACCTTTTGCGCTTTGTGCTAGGATATCGTCAGGCAGACACCAAGCAATATCCAAAAAATCACCATCGGGTGTGCTGATGCGTTCATTCTGTGTATTTAACTCTGGCTTTTTAATCAGGTAACGCGGCCAAATAGTTTGAACATGTGCATTGCGAGCCCAACTGGGTGCCTGAAATGTAGACGATACTACCTTACCGAATTTGCTCCTAAACATGCTTCCCCACCATATTAATCAACTATTGTTGCCTTGCTTGGTTTTATTAACCACCATTTGCGGAAAATACTGCCAGCATATTGCACCATTCATCAGCCTACAAACTCTTCTCAAATTCTGCCGAAGCTGCTTCTAATTGTTCTTGTGCATCAAGCCATGACAGCTCAATCGCTTCTAACTCAACTTTGCAGCCAGCTTGGTTACTTAATACTTCATTAAGTCTTTTTTTGTTTTCTGCATCATACAAGCTTGCATCACTTAATTCAGTTTCTAGCTTGCTTAATTGTTGATTACACGTTTCCATTCGCTTTTCTTCCTTGCTGATCACGTCGCGAAATTGCTTCGTGGTTTGGCGAAAATGGGCTTCCATTCGCTTACGCGTTTTCTTATCGACATCACTATTCGCTTTTTGCGCTGAAGTTTCTGAATGTTGAACAATGGCAGTGGTGACATTATTTGTTGATGCAGTCGTTAGTTTATCCGCAGTTTTATTACTAGCCGCAGCACTAAACAACCATTTTTTATAATCATCGAGATCGCCATCAAACACGTTCACACCACCTGCATCGACAAGATAAAATTCATCACACACTGTTGATAACAAAAATCTATCATGTGATACCAATACCATCGCACCTTCAAAAGCTTGTAACGCGAAGGTTAATGCATGTCGCATTTCCATATCTAAATGGTTGGTTGGTTCATCAAGTAACAACAGATTTGGCTTTTGAAACACAACAAGTGCTAAGACCAGTCTGGCTTTTTCACCACCCGACATCGGTGCAACTGCTTTTAAGGCATCATTACCCTGAAAACCAAAACCACCTAAGTAGTCCCTGACTTGCTGTTCAGTTTGAGTTTTGTCTAATCTGAAAACATGCTCGTAAGCTGAACTTTCTAAGTGCAATAACTCAACCTGATGCTGGGCGAAATAACCGATAGTTAAGCCCGCTGAGGTGGCATATTCGCCGCGCAACGGTTGCAGTTCGCCAGCTAATAATTTGATAAAAGTAGACTTACCCGCGCCATTTTTACCCAATAAGCCAATGCGGCTGCCAGGAGCTAAGTTCATTTTCACTTGCTTGAGAATAATGTTATCAGCATAACCCACCTGCACTTCTTCCATTCGCACCAAAGGATTAGGTAATTTTTCAGGTGGCTTAAATGAAAACTGAAACCCTGAAGTTTGGTGTACGGGTAAAATATCCTGCATCTTCTCGAGTTGCTTCACTCTGCTTTGCGCTTGTTTTGCTTTGCTTGCTTTAGCCTTAAAACGAGTAATAAAAGAGTTTAAATGGGCTTTTTTACGTTCTTGCTTTTCGTACTCACTGGCTTGCAAACGCATGCGCTCCGATCGCTGATGCTCATAACTTGAATAGTTACCAGAGTAGCTGATGAGGTTTTGTTGTTCAAAACTAACAATGTTGTTCACACAGGCATCTATAAATGATTTGTCGTGCGAAATAAGCAGTAGTGTGCCTTTATAACGCTGGATCCAAGTCTCTAGCCAAATTACCGCATCTAAGTCAAGGTGGTTAGTTGGCTCATCCAATAACAGCAAGTCAGAATCACATAACAAAGCCTGAGCCAAATTTAGACGCATTCTCCAACCACCTGAAAAATGACTAACCGGCAATTGAAGTTGTTCGTTTTTGAAGCCCAGTCCAGACAGAATAGTAGATGCTCGAGCCTCAACATCATAAGCACCCGTTTGTGCGAGTAAATCATGCAGATGACCGATCTTGTCACCATTATGTGACATTTCTGCTTTCACCAAATCGGTTTGTAATTGACGTAATCTAGCATCACCATCAATCGCATAATCAATTGCTGAACGGTCCGTACCGGGTGTCTCTTGCGCAACTGACACAATATGCCAGCCTTTAGGCACTAGGCAGTCTCCCATATCTGGTTGTATCTCGCCTCGAAGCAAACCAAACAGAGTTGATTTTCCGCAGCCATTCGGACCAATAACCGCGGCCTTGTGACCCGGATAGATTTCAACATTGGCTTGTTTAATTAGTTCTTTTACACCGCGTTGTAGCGACAAATTTTGTATTTGAATCATGTCTTAGTTATAGCTTCTTAACGAATTATGCAGGGCCGCCTGTATACATAGGATAACATTCAACAGTCTAGGTCAAAAGAACAATAAAGAAGCAGACATTGTTTACTTCTGGCTTGGTTCTCGTTTGCGCCTAATTTGTATAAATATTGCTTGTCAGAAAGTTAAATTAGGAACTTTTTGCACTGTTACACAGACAAGGGCGTATACTACCCAAAATAGGTCATTAGTATAGAGGGTTATGAGTAATAAAAACCGTAAGCGATTCATTGCAGGTGCAACGTGCCCGTCATGCAAAAGCCAGGATTCACTGATGTTATATTTCGAGCACAATGTTGAGAAACTGGCGTGTGTTAAGTGCGACTTCAAAGAAACTCAAACTGATCCCAAAGTTGCTGCCGCTACACGGCCATCCGAGAGCGTTATTGGGATTTTCAAACCTTAGCAAATAAAGTCGCTCTGTTAAGTAAAAACATAATGGCAATACACTACTCCTATGTCATTAAGAATGGGTGCATTAGTTGGTATTTATTCTGCGCCGGAAGTCACTTCACATAACCCACAAAGCTATTAAGGCGTAATATGATCCCATGGGTTCGACTAGGCAAAGCACACATTCCTAACAATGGCGGCGAATTAACATTTTCTCAGCGAGCTGAAGAATTTTCTATTCGTCTGTCAGGTATCCGCGGTGAGTTGATGAACAGCCGGGTTTATAACTCAGAGAAAGAGCTCTCGCAAATGGGCTGTGCACATATAAAGTTGACAGAAACTAGCAAGGTATTGGTCGGCGGGTTGGGTATGGGATACACCCTGTCGGAAGCTCTTAGGATGGTTTCTACAAGCTCTCAGGTCACAGTGGCAGAATTAATTCCTGAGGTTATTGAATGGAATAGAGGGCCACTAGGGAATTGCGCCAACAATCCGCTGGACGACCCGCGCACAAAGGTCCACATGGGCGATGTAAGAGAGCTCCTTACAACTCATCAACCCACATTTGATGCTATTTTGTTGGATATTGACAATGGCCCAGAAGGGTTAACGCACTCTGACAATAATTGGATATATTCTTTACCGGGCCTACGAGATATTTATACAGTGTTGCGACCTAAAGGTATGTTGGCAATATGGTCAGCAGGACCGGACTATCTGTTTACTACACGGCTTAAAAAAGCAGGATATGAAGTGAGCACTCGAATTGCCAGATCGCGCAAGGGAAAGGGCAGTAAGCACACCATATTTCTTGCCAAAAAGCGCTAGCGACAAAGTTTATGACGTGAGTCTATATAACGCCAATTGTGCGCCTTGCTATTTTAGCATCTGCCCTCAAATATATTAAATGATAAAATCGTCTCTTAAAAACAGTATGCTAATAACCGCTTTTGCAGTGGGTATTGTATGGTGTATAAAGTCCTCTGAATTTATCTTTCTTATCGACCTCTCTTGGCTGGGTGTTTACCCGCAAACCTGGCACGGTCTAATAGGAATATTGACAGCCCCGCTAATTCACGGCTCCCTTGAACATATATTTAATAACACGCTTCCTATGCTTATATTGGGTACATTATTATTGTATGGCTATCCCAAGAGTCGTTGGCGAGTTTTAGCAACTGTATGGCTACTGTCCGGTGTTGGGGTTTGGATATTTGGTCGAGAAAGTTATCATATTGGAGCCAGCGGGTTAACACACGGTGTGTTCTTTTATCTATTGGTGGTTAGTATTTTCCGTCGTGACAAACGTTCGGTCGCAATCATGATGACCGCATTCTTCTTGTACGGTGGTATGACAATGACTATTTTCCCAAGAGAAGCTAGTATATCATTCGAATATCACTTCTTTGGCGCACTTTCCGGTGCGTTGTGCGCACTACTTTGGCATTCACTCGATCCCAAGCCAATGATGAAAAAGTACGAGTGGGAAAAGCAGCCTGAAGCAGACGATCCGATCATTGGCGATGCGTGGCAAATGGAAGAACAATTACTAAGCTCCGATACTAAAAACGGTAATCAAGCCATTAAAGAGGAAAAATAATAACATGCACGTAAAAACCTCTCCTGTTTTGCAGTTACTATTTTGAGTTCGTTACTTTGAGCATGATTTCCAAGCGATTACGTTTAATATAAGCACTCAATAATGCGGTGGTAAATCATCTCCTTGATCGTTATCAGAGTCAGCAACTTGCATGGTTTTAATTTTATCAACTACCCCTTTTAGAAGGTGCGCTTGGCGATCAATTATAAATTGTTGATTTGTGATTATTTCATTCATTTGTTCAAAATTATCTTCTTGATAAGCGACCTTAAATTCAAGCTGTTCGATGGCTACCTTCATCTGCTCAATGGTTTCGTTTGATATATTTGTCGCTTTCTTATCCGTCACTTTTCGCTCTCGTTCAGTTTATTTGTTATTTATAAGCCCAATGCTCAAGGTTGCCACTACTCGAAATTGATACAACTTCATTACCAATCAGGCCAATGCCGTAAACAACCGCAGATTGTGGCGCGGGTCCATTCGAAGGTGCAACACGCCACTCTTTTACCACATCCCCTGTATTAACATCCCACAGCGCCAGTCTTCTTGCTGGTGATCCTGTTAGTAAGTACTTGCCATCATCAGAAAATTTTGCGCTCGTAAAAACCCATTGCCGTTCAATAAAGTGCAATTGACTAATAGCTTTACCTGTTTGTGCATCCCAAATCTGACTGTCGCTTTGGCTATCGGAAGTAAACAAGAATCGCGCTTGGTCGTCAATAACCACCTTCGTGACTCGATTAGCATGATTGAAAACATGAATGATTTGGCCACTTTCCGTACTCCACAAATACGCTTTGTAATCATTGCCACCACTCAATGCATACTTTCCGTTGGGCGATATATCTACGCTATTTACCTTTTCTTCATGCCCTAAAAACTCGAGACTGCGGCCAGTCTCTGGCTCAAAAAACATAACGTTGCCATTCGCTTTACCCACCAAAATGCCTCGGCCTCGATTGCTAACAGCAATATCACGAATAGAAGACTCATCTATTCGCCAAAAACCAACGGGGTCGCCACTGGCCTTGTTCCACAATGCAAAATTTTCATTGTCTGCGGTTACAACATGGCTTTCGTCAGCTGAAATATGAATATTAGCCACGATATTGCGACCTTTCTCCTGATGTCGCCAACTAAATAAGGTCTTATTTTGTGTTAGTGACCATACCGAAATATCCGCATTAACTCTGGAAATTACAGCAAAATCGCCTGAATTACTAATATCTGCCGAGTACACGCCGCTTTCTGAAACAGATGATATAGCATCAGGCTCAGTTTCAGGAATAGAGCAACCTGTACAAAAAAGTACAAAAAGGCAACAAAAAAGTAAAAAGACTGTCTTATTCATTTAAAAATGGGTTTCGCTTTTAGTTTCACACGTTTACTATTAGCGTAGTATATCTTGAATAGCAACTAACAGCATACAGCTGATTATGGAGAAAATAGAATGAAAAAGGCTACATTGGCCCTAGCAGTATTGGCAGCACTGGCTTTGACTGCCTGTCAAAAACAAGAAGCAACTGACAAAACAGCTACTGAGGCTGCTTCAACAGAAGTTAACGAGGCAGTAACGGGCGAAAAAGAAGACGTTTATGGTACTGAAAAAGAAAAATATTCATATGCATTAGGCGCAAGCATGGGTTTATTCGCTCAAAATAGATTAGAGCAACAAACCGATCTTGGTATTGAACATGACGAAGCCGCATTAATGGCTGGCTTTAAAGACGGTCTAGCTAACGCTACCAAGTACACTGTGCCTGAATTACAAGCTTTTACCCGTGCTTCTGATGAGTTACTACAAACCAAGCAAGATGAAAAAGCGACCAACGCCTCTGCTACTAATATCTCGGAAGGTTTAGCTTATTTAGCCGAAAACGCTAAAAAAGAAGGTGTTGTAACGACAGAGTCGGGGCTTCAGTATGAAGTGCTAACCCAAGGCGATGGTAAAAGCCCCGCTTCTCCAACATCAACGGTAAAAGTACATTATAAAGGTGCTTTATTAGACGGTACTGAGTTTGACTCTTCTTACGCTCGCGGAGAACCTGCTACCTTCCCATTAAATCGCGTAATTGTAGGTTGGACTGAGGGTGTTCAGCTAATGCAAGTAGGGTCTAAGTATCGTTTTACTATTCCATCAGATATGGCATATGGAGAACGCGCAACGGGTAAGATCACTCCAAACTCGACACTTATTTTTGAAGTGGAACTACTCGAAGTTACCGAGTCTGAAGCAGCAGCGACTGAGCAATAAGAACACCTTGCCCAATGCAGAAATATTAATTGTAGCGGGCAACAGAAAATGTAGGCGGGTGACACTGAATAGGTGTTACTTTGTGAACAATAACCCTTTAATTCAGCATTAGAATTATGTGTTAGAGGGTTATTTCTTGTCTGCCTCGTCTCAATGCTTTTCTACCTAAATAAGCAGCTATCAAGCCAATACAAGCTATAAGCAGAATACGGCTAGAAAAAGGCAATAAAAACGACGCTAGCAGCGCATAGCCAAAGCAAATCAAACCTGTAATAAAGGTTACAAATCCAAAAAACAAAATAAATTGTTGCCCCACAGGTATTTGCTGTAGATGCTCTGTGTTTTGATGCTGTATATGCATTCCTAGTTCACCTCATTAATGCGGCTACCTCTCAGTAAACAGCATGTACTTCGAATTTCGGGCTCCTTCCCAGTGATGACACGTTATCGATTTTCTAAATCATCATTACAATGGACTGAAGATAAATTGTTCTAACCGCAATTAGTCAACTTTCACCAGTACTTGGAAAATTTGTACGAATATTACTATGTTTTAGTTTACATTCTTTACTTTTAGTTCAATTTAATTGTTTAAACTTTAAGCAGTTAAATTATTAATTTATACTCTTTTTCTAAAAGAATGAATGATTAAATAAACCAAAACGTCAACAAATCATGCTTACCTTGGATATTATATTTACTCCGCAGTTATAAGGCACGGTCAGAAGAGCCATATTAAACGAACGAAAAATAAACTATTATTTACAAATTCAAGCTATGAGAGACATTAGTCTTAAATCAACGCTGCCGCTATGGATCAGCTTTACCATCTCGTGATGATTACAATGTTTCAGAATAAAATAGCGAGTGTTACAGCACTCTCTCATCTTTTCTTGACTCAAGCGCCAAAATGACGAAGATGGTCATCCATTCAATGCACAAATAAGCTTTATTCCATGCTCAATGAAATTCGCTATCAGTTCTCCTCGGCATCAGTTGCCAATCGTTTTTTAAACGAACTCAAGCACTGGTCAAAAGCAGAAGTGAAAGCTAAACTATTTAAAGCATCCAATTCAGTCTCCGTTTCATATGAGTATGAAGTAGGCAAATTTGATTATACCTGTTCTGATCTTGATGACTTAGCTAATCAACACGATGGCACTGAAATTTAGCAATGTCAGTTTTATGCAACTTCGCTGTACACAAAGCAATTGCAATTATTGATGCGTAAAAACAAAAAGGGCAGACCCAATAAAGCAGGGGCTGCCTTTCTGTAATGATAATTTCTTTGCTATCCTGTGTTAGGGTTTCTAAAGCTCAAATATATCGTCAATACGCTGCATCATTGCAGGCGTAAAGCTGCCTTTTTCAAGTAACAATGTCACTTCCCTACTTTGCTCAGTTTGGGCCTTGCGGATTATGCAGCTCGCTACCACTGCGTCAACGATCACTTGCGGCGCCAATGTACGTTTACTGTCCCTCAATAACTCAGTTACCAACGATTGATTAGCGCAACGTACCTGAATAGGTGGTTGGTTGGCAATACAATAATCATCACCATTCAAGTCGGTAAATGTGTTGTCATTACTCATTCTGCATATGGTTTGTTGGCCTTTCACAATAGTGAAAGTTTGTAAATCACCACGCAAAAAAGACTGTAAATTTCTATACGCTTGAATTTTACTTTCGCCATCAATTTGCACTGCATTAAAATCAACAATGATAGCGTCATTGGTTTCAACTAAAATGTCTTGGATACCTGCATTATCATTGGTACCGCGTGTCCCTTTGCGATCAAACAAAATTTCGGTGTGTAGGGTCTTTGATGATTGCTTTAACACAATAGAATCTGGCGCACATTTATGTCCGCACAGTGCCACAAATTGGCTAGGATTAGCTAACCCTGTTTGACTACCATCCTTTAAAAATGCAAGTAAATGGTGATAGTAAACAACGTAATTTTTAACGTCTGCATGTGAACCTGACTCAAGTGCAAAGTGTTTATCCAGGTATGCTTTTGCATTAGCATTAGCATTAGCTTTTGCATTAGCTTGTGCGCCATCGGCGTCAAAAAGACTAGTCCATTGACTATTGGCAGCTTGAATAAGTTGCTGACGGTCAATAACCGGTGCAATTTTTGCGTTCGCGGCTGGTGAGTTATCTTGTTCTGCATTAATATAAACATCGGGCCGACTTGAATAATCAGCAATTAGATCCTCAATTGCTTGCCAGAAGACATTGACCTCAACGCCGCACGCTGGCAATACCTCTTCGTTAATGAAGGTGTAAAAGCCCTGATGAATTTGACTGTATTTCAAAGCTGGCATGTTCATATTCAATTCCTCTAATTCTTAGCATCTAATTCTTAACATCTAATTCTTAACAAGTAACCCAGACCTACTGATCTGCGCTAAAAGTAAGTAATGCTCGAAATGCATATTTACTTGACTTGCTGACTAGCATAGAGTAATTTTTTAAATAATTTCACAATTAAAATTACACACTGTAAATTTTACAAAATGTGTAAAGTGTATAAAAAATGAAAAATACAAAGTCATTAAGTCGAAAGTCCCATTTAATGGGCACCAAAATTCGTAACTTGCGAAAGCGTAATAATCTAACAATGGAAGACTTGTCTGCTCGCTGCATTAGAGTGAACGCCGAAATTGCACCATCGGTATCTTATCTATCCATGATAGAGCGCGGAAAACGCGTGCCAAGTGAAGATATGTTAACGGTTATCGCGTCTGTTTTTCAAAAGCAGATGGATTGGTTTTTAGATGATGTACCTGAAGAAAAAGCGATTACGCCAATCAAAGGAAGCCGCGGCGGGATCAGTGGCATTGCGCTGGAACCTAGCTTTTTATTTTCAAATGAAATACTGCAAATTGCGATCCCAGAAATGCTATCTCAAACCGGCACCAGCGGAAGACAATTTGCGCATTTACTGATCCGCGCGCATCAAGAACATCATCAAAATCATTTTCCTGACCTAGAACGAGCTGCTGAAGAAGTCGGTTTAAAGCGCATGCCATTGAGCGTTGACGATTTACTTGAGATCGCGAAACAGCAGGGCTTGATGATCAAGTGGTTCAAAAAATTACCTGCTGCAGTAGCCAAAGAGATTGGTGTCATATCATCCACCGGCGGAAATAGTTTAGTTACCAGTTTTTTTGACTCACCTAGCACTATTTACATTAATCAAATATTGAAGTCATTCACTAACCGCTTGAAATACGATCTTGCAGTGCACATCGGGCACAGTGTTTTACATAACAGAGACGGGCTGAAGAGCGTTTTATTAACTGGTCTGAACCCCAACAATACGTTTTCAGAGGGTGGTAGCCAACTAAAACAATCTTCAACTCTCGACGCACAAGATATCTTGCATGCATGGCGTGACTTTGAATCCAGCTTTTTTGCAGGTGCGTTGCTTTGTCCGAAAGTACCTTTTCGGCAATTACTTGACCGCCAAGGCTACGAAATCAAAACGCATGAACAAGTCGGGGTCTCGGCTTCTGTTGCTATGCGCCGCATGACAGCCGTATCTTCCTATCGCCATTGGCACTATTTTGACGCCTATGCACCGGGTAAGCTCAAAGCAGTTTATCGGGGAAATGGTATCCCATTGCCTTGGGGGAATATGCGAGAAGTAGAAGACCCTTGTCAACATTGGGCGGTATTTCGCATGATAAATACACCAGTTAAAGGCAGTAGTGCGCAAATATCTATCTTAAACGTGGGCGATGAACCGAGAATTTATTGTTGCGAATCAACCAACGTCAAAGACATGTCAAACAACAATCGTGTGTTGTGCACGGGCATAGACTTAAATCCAGCAATTGATGCGCAAGGCGGTGATTCAGCGTCTATTGCTGAGGATCTTAAGCAGGCTTGTGTGCAAGGAGGTGGCTCGTCGGCAATCTCTGCCAGTATAAAGTCACAGCTAACGAGTGTAGCCCGGATTTTAAATATCAACTGGGTTGAACGCGGTATTGAAAGTGACGCTCGCCTAATCTGTGCTCGCGGTGCGGTTTGCCCTAGAAAACCCAGCTGTTACAGCAAATGCGGTGACTAGCTAGCCTGAGCATAACGTCGACTATTCTTCGCTTGCTGGTTTAGCTGGCTTGGCTTGCTTAATCGAATTGCCGCCTGTAACGGCTATCCGCATAGCGGTTTCTACATCAATTGACAGTTCAGTTATTTTATCTGCATCCAAATACAGTGTATACCCGCCTATTTGGTAACTAAAAGGGACATACACTGCGGTTTTATTTTGTCCCGGATACAGCACTTCAGCAATTGAATCACCGGTAATAAAACCAATTAAATTAACGCCTTCAGATACCTGCACAGAAACAGCTTTCTTGGTATTTTGGTCTTGCTTAACTTGAAATAAATCGACGGCATCTTTTATTGCGCCGAATACCGTTTTTATTAAAGGGACGCGGTCAAATAGGCTGTTGGCTTTTTCGATAATCAGTTTTATAACATATAAATTAACGATAATACCAATAGTGGCTAGTACCAGAAGCGCTAAGCCAATACCTAGCCCAGGAAAGTAATAGGCTTCCGCTATCAAGGTTGAAAGTAAGGTTTCGGTAGTATTGATAAGCCACGTCAATAAATAGATCGTGATCACGAAAGGGAGAATGGTGAGTAAACCTTTAATCACTAATATAAACAATTTGTTGAACATCGGGTTACGCTGACCTAATTATTAAATTCTGGGATATGCTAGCGCGATTATGCCTAAAAGCCGAGATAAAGCGTTAACTCTTCTGATACTCAATCGAATTGATATACCATTCACTTGTGCCTTTGGGTGTGTTCACCTTAAATACATCGTCTACTTCTTTTTTCAGTAATGCTCTGGCCATAGGAGAGTCGATTGAAATATAGTCTTTAACGTCGCCATAAATCTCCTCGGGTCCAACAATCCTAAAGCGCTTGGTGTTGCCCTCGCCGTTTTCTATCTCTACCCAAGCCCCAAAAAATACTTTTCCTGCTTGTTCTGGGCGATAGTCAATAATCGATAATTCAGGTAATAGCTTGCGTAAAAACCGTACCCGACGGTCAATTTGTCGAAGTACTCTTTTGTTGAAGGTGTAGTCGGCATTTTCTGAGCGGTCACCCAAACCGGCAGCCCAAGTCACTATTTTGGTAATTTCTGGTCGTTTGGTATACCACAAATGGTCGTGCTCGTCTTTTAACTTTGTGTAACCTTCGCGTGTGATCAGTTTAGTTTTCAAGCAGTTATCCAAAGTAAACGGGGGTGAATATCAATTCTTATATATTAATGCATAAAGTACTTTAACCGCTATCACTGAATGCTATAATCAATGATATAAACAGTAAGCCTCTATGCTATTTATTGCAAAGGTAGTTTTCACCGAGTTATTAATATCAGTTATTGCAAAAATTTTATAATAAGTACAAGTGACAAAAACTATGCAGAGCGCCTTATTCAATCCAATCCTCTATTTCAATTATTGAGTTGTTCATGATCATCGAGAAAATCGCTTCCGAGTTAAACGCGTCGCCAAAACAAATTCAAGCCGCAGTGGCTTTACTAGACGAAGGCGCTACAGTGCCCTTTATCGCTCGTTACCGTAAAGAGGTAACCCAAGGATTGGATGACACTCAATTGCGCAACTTAGAGCAGCGCTTAGGCTACTTACGCGACTTAGAAGCACGTCGTAAAGTGATTTTAAAATCGATTAATGAACAAGGTAAATTGGAAGAAGGCTTAAAAGCAAAATTACTTGCAGCTGATAATAAAACCACCCTTGAAGACTTATATTTACCTTACAAACCGCGCCGACGCACTAAAGGCCAAATAGCTATTGAAGCAGGTTTAGAACCACTCGCCAACGAACTATACAGTAATTCAGACGCGCAACCTGAAACGCTTGCAGAGCAGTATATTAGCGCCGAACATAGTATCCTAGACACTAAATCTGCTTTAGATGGCGCCAAGTTTATTTTGATGGAACGCTTTTCTGAAAATGCCGATTTACTACAAAGCGTTCGTCAGTATCTTACTCGTAATGCACACGTGAAAAGCGCTGTTGCCCCAGGAAAAGAGACTGAAGGGCAAAAATATAAAGACTATTTTGATTACACTGAAAAGTACGCAAAAATTCCGTCACATCGTGCCCTAGCTATGTTCAGAGGTCGTAATGAAGGCATTCTGCAAATTAATATCGATGCCGATCCGCAGCAAGAAGAAGGTGCTCGTCGCTCGCATGGCGAAGAACTAATTGAGCAATCTTTGAATATGCGTTTAACAGATTCTGCGCGTGATAAATGGCTAACATCAGTTGTTCAATGGACATGGAAAATTAAAATTCTTTTGCATATGCAGACTGAACTTTTCGGTACGTTGCGCGAACAAGCTGAAGCCGAAGCGATAAAGGTATTTGCGAAAAATCTTAACGACTTATTAATGGCGGCACCCGCAGGGCCAAAAGTCACCATGGGCTTGGATCCAGGTATTCGTACCGGTGTGAAATTAGCCATCGTTGATGCCACAGGCAAGGTCATTCATACCACTACCTTTTTCCCTCACGCACCGCAAAATCAGTGGGATAAATCAAAGCGCACGCTTTCTACTTTATGTAAACAGCATAAAGTAGACTTGATCAGCATCGGTAATGGCACTGGCTCGCGTGAAACTGACAAGCTGGTTGGCGAAATGATGAAAGCCGAACCCGAATTAAAAGTACAGCGCATTGTGATAAGTGAAGCTGGCGCGTCGGTTTACTCCGCCTCGGAACTTGCCTCTAATGAACTGCCGGGTATGGATGTGTCATTGCGTGGCGCAGTGTCAATTGCACGCCGACTACAAGACCCATTAGCCGAACTCGTGAAAATTGAACCAAAAGCAATTGGTGTTGGCCAATATCAGCATGACGTTAGCCAAAGTCAGCTGGGTAAATCGTTGGACACTGTCATTGAAGATTGCGTAAACGCGGTCGGAGTTGACTTAAATACAGCGAGCCCAGCGTTGTTATCGCATGTGTCGGGCTTAAACAAAACTTTAGCCAATAACATTGTCATGTTTCGTGATGCTAATGGTGCTTTTGCAGACCGTAAAGCGCTAAAGAAAGTCGAAAGATTAGGGCCTAAAGCGTATGAGCAAGCCGCTGGTTTTCTAAGAGTGATGAATGGTAAGAATGCACTCGATGCTTCCGCCGTTCACCCGGAGGCTTACGCCTTAATCGATATCATTGCATCAAAGTCCAACATTGCGGTTAATGACATGGTCGGCAATACTGAGCTCTTAAAGCAGCTTAATCCTGAAGAATTTGTCACTGAAGAGTTTGGTTTACCTACGCTAAAAGACATTTTAAAAGAATTAGATAAACCAGGACGTGATCCACGACCTGAGTTTAAAACCGCGAGTTTTAAAGAAGGGGTCGAAACCATGAAAGACCTCAAAGAAGGAATGATTTTAGAAGGCGTTGTCAGTAATGTGGCAAATTTTGGTGCATTCGTCGATATTGGCGTGCATCAAGATGGTTTGGTTCACATATCGTCAATGACAAATACATACATTAGCGACCCTCGTGAAGTAGTAAAAACCGGCGATGTGGTCAAAGTAAAAGTTATGGAAGTAGATGTTGCGCGCAAACGAATTTCATTATCCATGCGCATGGATGACACGCCAACAGCATCTGATAATGCGCCTAAAGGCAGACCTGAACGCTCTACTAAAACAAAATCGCAAAACCAAGCGCCTGCACGTGCACAGAAACCGGCAGCCAAACAAAGTAGCGGAAATGCGGCAATGGGCAATGCGTTTGCCGACGCATTTAATAAAGCGAAAAAATAGCTATGGCCGCAGTGATGTCCTCGGTAGGCAATGGCTTAGCCAAGTTTTTAACTAAGCCCACTGCGCATTACAAAACGTTTTCAGTGTTGAGTACTGAGCAACTCCAAGCCAATCTCCGTCTTGGCGACCTCATTTTGGTTGAGGGTAATAATCGCATTAGCTCAGCCATAAAGTATCTCACTCAATCTACATGGTCACACGTGTGTATTTTTATTGGCGAGCAACCCGGCTTGTACCCTATTCTAGAAGCGGACCTAGTTGAAGGTGTGATTACGGTACCGCTGGACAAATATGACGGCTTCAACTTACGCATTTGCCGCCCTGTCAATTTGACCGCCGAAGATACAACAACCTTATTGAGCTTTGTCATAGAGAGGATCGGGCATCAGTACGACACTAAAAACATCTTTGATTTGATGCGTTATTTGTTGCCAACACCACCGGTTCCTCAACGTTTTCGGCGCAGTATGTTGGCCTTCGGCAGTGGCGACCCAACCAAAGCGATTTGTTCAACCTTAATAGCACAGGCATTTCAGTCAATTCGTTATCCTATTTTACCTATGCAAATCGATGTGTGTGAAAATTTAATGCAAACCGACGCGAGTGCGCAAAGCCACCTGAATAAAAGCAAATTGGGCAGTGCAAACAGTATTATTAAACAACACAATGATGGCAAAGAAACAACACTAATAAACCTTAGAAAGGTCATCCGGCTCAAAGATGAGCAGCTTTTAACTAAACGCCATTTTAGTCATTTTACGCCAAGGGATTTTGACTTATCGCCATACTTTGAAGTGGTAAAGCCCACATTAACGGCCGGATTTGATTATCAAGATATTCAATGGTCTCAGAGCGAATAAACGAGGCACTCTTCAGCGTTTATGTTTTGCCAAGGATATGCAATACCAAAACGACCGAGCATTACACCGTAAAGCTCAAGCTACTTTTTGATTGTGCAAAAACATTGGCGTAAAAACCGCTAACTACGGCTGCCGTTTGCTGTGTTTGTTGACTTATTTCCAGCCCTGCTTTCAATGCTTGAGCTCCTGCATTGCGTTTGCCGTCTTCAATTTTTTGCTGCTCTTGCTTCGATTCCGCGTTTTCTTTACCCGCGTTTTCTTTACCCGCACTTTCTTCATTCGCATTATCTTTGGTAGCTTGACCATTTAAGTTGTTCGCAAAAGCCTGACTGACTGATGGGCGATCGTACGTAGGATTTTGGAATAAGTTAGCTTGATTATTACGCTCGCCCTCGTTACCAATGCCTTTTTCTGCAGCGCCTCTTTCGCCTTGTGAAATTGAAGGGATCGCTTCACGCGCAACATTATCTCGACGCACGGCATCCGTTCCTGCACTATTGGTAGGATAGCCAAAGCTATTCGGGATGACCGTTACAATATTCATTTGTTGCTCTACACTCTCATCTTAATAAAACGTAGTAACTGCAAGTTAAGCGAAGGTATCAATAATGGTACCAAGCATCCCATCAGCCGTTTTTATGACTTTAGCTGACGCTTCTGCCAGCAAGTTTCCGGAGATTAATTCGACTGCAGTTTGGTTAATATTTATTGGCTTCTCACGACTTGAATTATTTGCTGAAGATAAATCAATCGTAGCTTGCCTAACTTGCTCAGCACCCTGGTTATAACCTTGAACGCCAGCATAGAAAGCACTTGATGAATTGCCAGTATCGATACCATTTGTCATTTGTTAGACCCTCTTTGCTAAGGATGGCAGGTGTCCATATCCTGCTTTTCTACATAGTTGAATGTATAGCGTTAAAAGTCTCAGCGTTACTATACACCTTTCCGTATCTGTGTTATCGGCACAGCTTTAGATTTCTTTAGCTATTATTTTTTATTTTTTTGCATTTTCTTATTTTTTTATTAGCAATCAGTAAGTTGTCGTACTCACATCATTAATAAAATCGACGATGTGCTTTGAAAATTCATTCGCATCAGTTAAAAACGGCGCATGGGAAGCATGCTTAAATATCAAATGACGACTGGCTGGTTGAAGCTGCTGAATTTGATTGATAATCTGATGAGGTACGAGACTATCTAGTCTTCCATAAGTGCGTAAAGTGGGTACCTTGATTTCTTTAATGCGCTGCCTAATATCTGCATCTTGCAGAATTTTTAAGCCACCGGATAGCGCAGTGATATTGGCAGTAGGGTAAACATCAATCGCATTAGTAATTTCTCTAATCAATACTTTTGCATTTTCAACACCCATCATTTGAATTGCCAAAAAGCGTGACATTGTTTTGTGATGGTTTTGTTTTAGTTGGCCCATAAATATGTCCAATACGTCAGGCTTAATACCAGGCCAATTATCTGCCATCTGAAACTTTGGCGTTGTCGCAATAGTCATCAGCCCAATCAAATTCGGATGTTGTTTAATGGCTAGATATTGTGCAACCAAGCCGCCTAAGGACCACCCTATTAATATCGTATTTTGTTTAATTTCTGGACTAATTGAATTGGTAATCCCAACTAAATCAAACGGACTAGGAACGACGCTATGCTTTTCACCGTGCCCTGGTAAGGTGATGGTATACAAATTAAAGCGTAAGTTACCGCTTATCTGACGTTGTTTTAATTGAGTTTGCAGGATCTTAATGAGTTGCGTAAATGCGCCAGAATTCATACCCCAACCATGCATAAATCCGATATTGACGTCTGTATTTTTGGTCAGGCTACTTGCAGAGAGCGACATGTTAGTCTTTATCCATTAGGACGTAATTTTCATAACGTGAATGCTAAATAATCAGGTATATAAAATAGTTAATTTGAGGCTAACACAACTGAGCGTCATTCTGCAGAAATTTTTAGTACGCTCTGGGTGGCAGTTTATTAGGGGGATTAAAGCCGCATATGGACATCAGCATTGTTACTTGTGTCACCAACATAGCTTTCAAATAGTCTGCCATTATTGCCTCGAGACATTGCTCGAAGATGGCTTTGGGCAACATCTTTCAGCTAGCCCAGATTTATTGCGAAATCCCAACGCTTTAAAAAACCTAGACACCCCAAACTATGACCATTTATTCGCGATCGACAATTACGTTTGGCCTATAGACAAACTGGTCCTAGATATGAAGTTTGGTAACAAGCCAGTTGCAGCCAAAGCATTAGCGATGATGTTTATGCGCTTTGTATTCTGGCCTTGCATAGCGCGAACCAGCATAGCGCCATATTCCCCAGCACCAGAGCGCGCTTGTAGCTCAATTTATGCAGCCAATGCAGCAAATGGTGTCCCACAATTATTAATCCCCGTGCCACTATCTAACAAACGTTATTGGCAACGACACTATAATCAGGCTCAGTTGTTATGCGATTGCTTGAGTATCGCGACGCACATTCCTAACCAACCGATTGTTCGACGGGTTAAACATACTTTGGCGCAAACAGAGTTAAATAAACAGCAACGCATAGATAACGTCTGCAATGCGTTTGAATGTGATTTAATTATAAACGCCAAGCATATTGCGGTTATAGACGATGTCATTACCACCGGGGTGACTATTAATGCTGTTTGCCAGGCTATAAAAACACGTAATCCTACGATAAAAATTTCAGTATGGACCATGGCTATTACCTTACTAAAATAGAAAAGCACCCTGATGAAAAAACATAACCAGAGTGCTTATTGTTGCTTGCGGCTGAAAAATTTACTCAATCAGCGGCGACATATACAAGCTATTTGCCATCAATTTACTGGTGCCATCCCAGTAGCCACGGAAATGAATGTTGTCAACAAAACCAATTACAACACCATTACCAAGGGGCTTAGCGACGATTGCGGTCGTTTTGCCTATCAATTTTTGCAGTTCATCAGCAGTGTAGCCAGCAACAAGTGGCTTTTCCTGATAAGTGGCAACCTCATTGAAAGGGTTATTTGAGGCTTTCATTACCATATTTGTGGTTTTAAATAAGGGTAAATCATCGTCTTCAAAACCGAACATAAGCGGATGACTAAGATCAACGTCAGCACGATAAACCGCACCCGCGATTAATTTTTTAGCGGCAAACGCATCTTTATCACCAAAACTAAGACCCTTGGTAGTGAACGCGTCGTCCACTTTACTGGTTGCTATAACGTCATTATCAATCCATTTTTGCTGACTAAACCAACTTACAGCAGATTTCTGGCCAATCAGCACACCGCCTTTTCTCACCCATTCTTTTATAGCTGCGGTTGTGTCATCGTTAACGGTAGTATAAGAGCCCGAAGCAAAAACAAGATGCGTATACTCAGCAATGTCTACGTCATTCAAATCAGACAAATCCAATAGCGTTGCTGGTAACCCTACGCGTGTATCTAAATAATGCCAGATTTCGCCCACTTCATATTGTGATGTTCCTTTCCCACCAATTAATAATACTTTTGGTAAAGTCACGGCAGCAAACTGTCTGCTACCCAAATCAATCCCTTTTGAGGTAAGACCTGAAGCAACGTTATATAAATTAATATTGAGTTTTTTCGCTTGCGTCGACAATATATCAAGCAAATTAGTGGGTTGTTGCAATGCCATCGGGATGACGATCGCTCCTTTGGAGAAGTCTCTTGACACTATTGAACTCGCAGCAGCGACTTCAGCGGTAAAATCGGCACCCGCCACTCGCACTTGAACTTTATTGGTTAATAAATGCTGCAACAACGCAGGCGCCTTGTAATCGTGCCATTCAAATGCAAACGCGTAAGCATTAGCATCAAGCGTTGTTTGTGCAATTTTGCGCTCAACAGACTTTACTGTCGACAGTTTACGCATTTCTGATTTGCTAAGCGGCGAATAATTTAGGTTAAAGGCTAAGGGTAAATTCCAATTTGAAACGTCATAAAACGTGTTGTCAGTAAAGCGCTGTCGCTCGGAAAACAATGAGCGAATGAGGCGATATTGTGCTTGGTCAAGAGAAACAACTAACGCATTGTTCGCTTGTAACTCTAAACTTTCTACCTGCGTATTTTTTGACACCATGGAAAAATCGATTTGATGAGAAGACAAAATTTCTTGAACACGTTCAAATCTGCTCTGGTCTCGGCTACCTTGAATAACAAAAGCATTGATCTTGTCGTCTTTGATCAGTTTTTGCGTATCTGAATAAAACTGTTTTTGGTAAGCCAAAATCGCACTTTTGTTAGCCAATGAGCCTGCAAAAGTCGACAATGATGTCGTGACTTGATTCTGAATAGTGTCTGGGAAACTCAGCAAACCATTGACAGAGTCTTGTAGATGTCCACGACTACTTGCCTGCTCAAATAAGATCCCGATACTGCCATGCGCATCTGGGTAAGTAGAGCCTTTCCCATAGTAGAAATCATCAAAGCTTTCTTGAGTGAAGTAAAGCTGCTTTTGGCCATCTAACGCTTTCGCATGAAAGTCACCTAAGGCTGCAGTTAGCGTCACATTTGTATCCGGCGTCCAAGGATTTTTACGCGAGGAAATACCTGGCTGAAAGAAATACGTACTGTCAGTTCCCATTTCATGGAAGTCGGTTAAGACATGGGGACGCCATTGATGGAATTGAGTAATACGAGCTCGACTCTCTGGGTGAGTAAGCAATAACCAATCACGATTTAAGTCAAACCAATAATGGTTGGTCCTGCCTGAAGGCCAATGCTCTCTGTGTTCTCTGTGCAACTTGTCGCTAACTAAGGTTTTACCTTTATGCGAGTTTGCCCATTGTGCGAAGCGCGACAATCCATCCGGGTTTAACGCAGGATCGAGCAAAATAATATTTTCATTTAATAGCTTCTGTACCTCAGCACCATTAGAGGCAGCAAGGTGATAAGCCACTAACATTGATGCATTTGCGCCAGATGGCTCGTTACCATGTACGCTGTACCCCATGTTAATAATTAACGGTGCATCTGCAGGGGCAGGTTTTCCATCATCGATTCTGGCCACATGATCTGTGCGTAGCTGATCAATATTTGATTGATTAGAGGGACTTGTAATGGTTAGTAACAACAGAGGGCGCTGTTCGTGAGTACGACCAATCTCCTTAATAGTCACTCTGTCAGATGCTTCAGCTAATGCGTACATGTAGTTGACGAGTTGATCGTGGCGCACATGCCATGTTCCAACTGGATAGCCTAGTATATCGGCAGGCAAGGGTATGGCACTGTTGTAATTTTGTTCCTTAGGAAGGTAATCAAGGTCGTTACTTTTTGCGAAACTTTGTACTGTATACAATGTGCAAAACAGTAGAACAATAGTCACCAATGATTGGCGACTTATAAAATGTTGCGGATTAAACATATAAATTCCTTTGAGTACTGTCTTATTTATTCTTATCACAAGCGAACGTTAAGTTTCTAATTCCTGAGCATATTACCCTATATCCTAATATGTAAAAACACAGTATTTTAAGTTGATAATACAATTTATTATAAAATAGTTGTAAAAAGTCGAATACCCGACTGTTTTACTCAAGTAATTTTGCTATTATAGTCAGCATATAATAATTTAACTTGGGTAGGTCACTATGATCAATATATCAGAATCAGCACAAACTCACTTTGGTAAGCTTTTATCGCAACAAAGCGAAGCCACCAATATTAGAGTATTTGTGGTAAACCCGGGTACCTCAACAGCTGAATGTGGCGTGTCATACTGTCCGGCAGATGCCGTAGAAGAAACGGATGTTACACTTCCTTTCAACGGCTTTAATGCCGTCGTAGACCAAGAAAGTGCGCCGTATTTAGTAGAAGCAGAAATCGATTTTGTGACAGACCAAATGGGCTCGCAACTTACCCTTAAAGCGCCAAACGCAAAAGCCAAGAAGCTCGGCGATAATGCAAGCTTGGTTGAACGCATTAACTACATGATTGAGACCGATGTCAACCCGGGTCTTGCGAGTCACGGTGGTAAAGTGTCGTTAGTTGAAGTAACTGAAGACAAGACTGCCATACTGCAGTTCGGTGGTGGTTGTAATGGTTGTTCTATGGTCGATGTGACCTTGAAAAACGGTATTGAAAAACAAATGTTAGTAGAGTTTGAAGGCGAAATAGTGGCGATTAAAGACGCCACTGAGCATGAAGCTGGTGAGCATTCTTACTACTAAATATAATAGATATTATTAGCCATACGCAATAAACATGATTAAGCTGTTACCTTTAATTATGTTTTTGTGTGACGTGTAGTCGAGGCGCAGGCCGAATGAAAAGTCGAGGCGCAGGCCGAATGAAAAGTCGAGGCGCAGGCCGAATGAAAAGCTGGATAGATAAAATAACCCATGAACCACTTCGCCATTGGCAGCGTTTTATAAAAGGTTTTGCGGTTTTTATGGTTGGTGTTGCTTTATGGTATTCAGAATTAGCTTTAGTATACCTTGGACTTTCCGTCGGTGCAGTTTATACCTACAGTGACCCATCAAAAATTATAGCCCTCATTTTTCTATTCTGCGGCACTATTATATCGGTTATTGGCTATCTACAAATACTCATTTGCAGGCTGTTACCCAGCAAAACTGGACTTCAAAGTAATCAATAAAACGTTTTTGTGATGTTCAATTACTTTGCCTTACTCTTCTCGTTATTCAATTGCCTTCGTTAGACCCTTTAGGTTAACTATGCCGGCATCTCATGGCTATCGTTGAGCCCAACACTAATAGTGTTAACCACATCACACTGCCACCCCCCGTAACCTTTTCGACGTTCGACGTTCGACTTTTGCGACGTTATCCTCTTTTATTCGAGTTCTAAAATTTGCAAGTTCGATATCAAGGTATGCGCGAAACGCTAATTGAGATTGTTAACCCGCATTATTATCAAAAATACGCTGTTGCGGTTTACTTATTAGAAACACATACCAACTGCCTAAAATAGCCCCCCTGAAGGCTAAAAAGCTAAGCAGAGCAACCCACAAACCAACATTGCCTAAATCTGCAACAAACCACCAAATCAGGAAAAAACCAAATATAGCGCTTAGTATCATGGAGTCGCGCATTGCTTTTCCCTTGCTCAAACCAACAAATACGCCGTCAAATAGAAAGCACCAATGCGCAACAAGGGGCAGCAGGATCATGAGGCCGAGGTAGCTTGAAGCTTCTTTTTGCAACGCGGTCTGGTCCGTCAGTAACTGAATAATTTGTGCGCCAAATTGCCAAAAAACCAAGGCATAAACCACTGCGAATAAGCTAGACCACAATAGGCCGACTTTGACATGATAGGCTAAAGCTGTTTCGTTTTTTTTGCCTTTTTCCTCCCCCACTAGCGCTTCAACTGCATTGGCAACGCCGTCCAACCCGAGAGCGATAAGTGCAAAAAACTGCATCAATATTGCGTTAGTTGCTGCCACTTGTGCACCCATACCAGCCCCTGTAAAAATAATAAATGCAAGGGTAAGTTGCAGTGCCAAATTACGGAATAAGATATCAGAATTAAGCGTCAATAACGGTTTAAGTGACAGCCATTTTAACCAAGTCGATTGAAACAACGACATGTTAATAAGGCTCTTGGTTGCCAACAGTGATAGCCCTAGAAGTGCAAATTCCGCCACCACTGTTGCGGCAGCAACACCCTTAACGCCCCACTCAAATACGAAGACAAACAACAGGCTAAAAATAATATTGATGAGATTAACCGCAAGTTGAAGCATTAGCACGGTTTTAGTTTTTTGCTGACCTATTAACCAACCCACTAAGGCCATATTTGCAAGCGCGGCAGGAGCTCCCCATATCCTTACATTAAAATAGGCCTGCGTGCTTTGTGAAAGCAATTCTGACGATTGCGAAAAATACAATCCTGCATTCAAGATGGGTGTTTGCAGTAATATAAATAATATGCCCAGCAGCATTCCAAAAGAGACACCTTGCACCAGTACCTTGGTGCGTCTTTTTTGTTCCTGAACCTCAACATTACTGCGACCGGCCTGAGCACTTAAACCTGTGGTCGACATTTTTAGAAAGCCACAAATCCAATACAGTTGAGTTAAAATTAGGGTGCCAATAGATGCGCCTGCCAAATAATGCGTCGCATCCATATGGCCTAAAATGGCCGTATCCACCAACCCTAATAGAGGCGTTGTAATATTAGCCAAAATTAAAGGAATAGCTAAAAAAAAGAGATGCCAAACATGCGGTTTACGGCCGCTATACTCTGTTTGTTGCACCATGCTATTAATTACCTTTTACGATATGCTTGACTACTGATAGCATGAGAGACTAACGCCATTACGCGGAGCGAGCAATGATTAACGCCTTTTTAAGTAAATACAAAACGTCGCAACTAGCGGCAATATCAACCCTCGTTGTGGGCCTCTCTTTTTCAACTCATGCCTATCAAGTAGATATGTCTGAGCCGCTTATTCAGACCCCCAGTGAACCAGCTGTATCAGCAGCAGCAACAACACGAAATATTGTCAGTGCAACAAAAGTGGTATTAGACGTGCCTAGCAACGATCGTAGCTTCGTTATCCTGCAGTACCATCACGTTAGTACCGAAACGCCAAGGAGCACTTCTGTTTCGCCACAAGAGCTTGAGCAGCATATGGCTTATTTAGCTGAATATCATACCGTGATTTCATTAGAAACTGCCGTTAATGGGCTCACCAGTAAGACCCCATTCCCCAAGGGGGCCGTGGTGATAACATTTGATGATGGCTATAAAAATATATTGGACAACGGGCATCCTATTTTAACCAAATACGGGTTTGAATATACGATTTTTATTAACCCTGCTCAAATCGATACATTGAGCTCTCATCTGTCCTGGGAGGAGGTGAAAAAAATGAGCAACGAAGGGGTTACCTTCGCAAATCATACGCAAGACCATTTGCATTTACTCGACCGATATCCCAAAGAGAGTAAAGCTGATTGGTTGGCTCGTATTGAGCAAAATATTAACGCGGCTGAGGAATCATTAAGCCAACAACTTGGCTATTCAAAAAAATGGCTGGCATACCCATATGGTGAATTTGACGTTAACATTAAAGCCCTGCTCAAAGAGATGGGCTATATAGGATTCGGCCAACATTCCGGTGGCGTAGGTGAATTGAGCGATATGCAATCACTCCCTCGCTATCCAGCAGCGGGGCGCTTCGCAAACCTCGATACCTTACTAACCAAAATCAACAGTTTGGCTATGCCTGTAACGGAAGTAATACCGCATCGTTATGTGATGGCAATAGGAGAGGTAATCGGTGAAGTAAAAATTAATGTTTTACTAGATGATATTAGTTTTAATCGTATTGCCTGTTACTTTGGCGGAGATCCCCTGCCTATAACAAAAACTGAAAAAGGCTTTAGTATCAATATCGATAGCCCATTCTATGCTGGCAGAACAAGAGTCAATTGCACAGCGCCTAGTGTGCAACAGAGCAGCAGATTTTATTGGTATTCAATTCCATTTTTTACGCCGCAAGAAGACGGCACGTATCTTAATTAACCATTGGTGTCTGTCACTTCTTCTAATGGACATCGATTCAATACGTATTGTTCGCCATTTGCATCTTCAGAAATTAATTTAACCGGAAAGCCCCATAATTTATGAAGATGTTTCATGACCTCTGAAGTAGTCTCGTCCAAATTAATATTATTGGCTGTTATATGGCGAAGAGTGAGGGATCTATTACCACCAATATCAACATCATAAACTTCGATATTGGGTTCCTTCATACTGATATTGTATTGCATTGAAAGATTATTGCGAATTTCTTGATATCCAGCATCATTATGAATAGCGGTAATATTAAGTTCATTTAATCCAGCGTCGTCATTGAGGGCAAAAAGTTTAAAGTCCCGGATAACTTTAGGTGATAGGTATTGTGCAATAAAACTCTCGTCCTTAAAATTTCGCATTGCAAAGGTTAATGATTCATTCCAGGGTGTTCCTGCGAGTTCGGGAAACCATTTCTTATCCTCCTCAGTTGGTTTCTCGCAAATACGTCTGATATCAATCATCATATTAAAGCCTAAGGCGTAGGGATTTATGCCATTAAAATAGGGGCTATCAAAATCAGGTTGAGCAACGACGTTGGTATGACTTTGTAGAAATTCAATCATAAAACCGTCAGTAACATGACATCTATCGTATAACTCATTTAAAATCGTGTAATGCCAAAAACAAGCCCACCCTTCATTCATCACTTGCGTCTGACGTTGTGGATAAAAGTACTGTCCAGTTTTTCTTACAATTCGCACAATCTCTCTTTGCCATGACTTCATCAAGGGTGCGTTTTTCTCGATAAAATACAAAATATTCTCTTGCGGTTCACTGGGAAATCGAGTTTTGCCATCCTTACTTTGTAACTTTTCTGGGATGGTATTCCAAAGCTCATTAACCTGTGATTGTAAATATTGCTCCCGATCCTTTTGACGCTGTTTTTCTTCGCGCATTGATATTGGCGAAGGACGTTTATAACGATCAACACCATAGTTCATCAATGCATGACAAGAATCCAAAATACTTTCGACCTCATCAACACCGTACTTTTGCTCACAATCACTGATATAAGTTTTTGCAAACACTAAATAATCGATTATTGCTTCAGCGTCAGTCCAAGTTTTGAATAAATAATTTCCTTTAAAGAATGAGTTATGTCCGAAACAAGCATGCGCAATAACTAATGCTTGCATCATCATACTGTTCTCTTCCATTAGATAGGCGATGCAAGGATTTGAGTTAATGACTATCTCATAGGCTAGACCCATTTGACCGCGCCGATAGGATTGTTCATTACTAATAAAATGCTTGCCAAAAGACCAATGATTATATCCTATCGGCATACCGGCGCTGGCATACGCATCTAACATCTGCTCTGCAGATATAATTTCCATTTGATTCGGATAAGTATCCAAGCCAAAATCGTTGGCGATGTCCTCAATGGCAGCATAGTATTGATTAATAAGATCGTAGTTCCAGTCTGCGCCCCTTGAAATCGGCTTAGAGGCGGTCACTTTTTCAGATTTTAATCGTTTCTTGGACATCATAAACCTCCACTTTTAAGACGACTGTTGAATTTCGAATTAATGCCTTGTTTTTCAAAAAACGCTCTAAAGATAGGGTATATATCACTTTGTTGAGTGATTTTTTTGATGGCAATATTATCAAAATGTTCAAGCAAACTTTGATATTCATACCAAAGTGTTTGTGGTTCTCGCTCAGTTATTTCAACATACGCAAAGTATCGTATACGCGGTAAAATTGAGGTGCTCATTAAATTACGACACTTAAGCGAGTCAGTATCCCAATTGTCACCATCTGACGCTTGCGCAGCATAAACATTCCAATTTTCAGGATTATAACGATCAGCTAAGATTTCTTGCATTAGTATTAAGGCACTGGAAACGATGGTTCCACCGGTTTCTTGAGAATAGAAAAACTCATGTTCATCGACTTCTTTAGCATGGGTATGATGACGAATGTAAACAACGTCAACATCCTTATAAGAGCGCTTTAAGAACATGTATAGCAAAATATAAAATCGTTTAGCGATTTCTTTGGTTTCCTGATCCATTGAACCTGACACATCCATTAAACAGAACATAACGGCATTGGTCGTTGGTTGAGGTAATTTTGTGAAATGTTTATAACGTAGATCAAATGAATCGATATACGGTATCCTTTTAATTCTGCGTTTTAGAGCACTAATTTCGTCATTTAATCGTTTGCTCTGCACCCGCTCTTCGCTGGGGAGTTGTTGCAATGCTTGTTCTAGTTTTTTTAGTTGTTTTTTTAAGGGGCTTTTGATTGCTATTCTTCTTGCCAAAGAACCTTTAAGGGAGCGCACTATATCAATATTAGAAGGCGTACCGTCGGTGTTAAATCCGGAGCGAATATTTTTATAATTAATCAGTTTCTTAAGCTGGTTTATTTGAAGATTTGGTAATTCCAAATCTTCAAATAATATATTCATATATTCATCACTAGATAGTTCAAACATGAATTCATCATTGCCTTCACCACTATCACTAGAGCGTTTTCCCGCCTGCCCTTCACCTTGCATTGGACGAGATATTTTATCCCCTACCGAAAACGCTTTATTACCCGGGAAAACGCGGTTTCGGTTTCCTCCTTGACCATGCCGGAATGAAGGTTCACTTATATCCTTTGATGGGATAGAAATACTTTCATTTTTATCAACATCAGTAATGCCACGATTGATGATCCGATCAGCAATCGATTTTTTTATCTGCGAACGATAACGCCTAATAAAGCGTTGTCGGTTAACCGTACTTTTGTTCTTTTGATTTAGCCTTCGGTCTATTATCTGCATAGAGCACCTCCAGAATTAAGATGATTTTCTTACCCTGAGATACCACTCACAAAGCAGACGAACTTGTTTTTTTGTATAGCCTTTGGACACCATTCGACTAACAAAATCTTCATGTTTCTGGTTATCATCTGCTGAGGACTTGGCATTAAAAGAAATTACTGGAAGCAGATCCTCAGTATTTGAAAACATTTTCTTTTCAATCACGGTGCGCAATTTTTCGTAACTGTTCCATTTTGGATTAATCCCATCATTGCTAGCACGCGCTCTTAAAACAAAATTAACAACTTCATTTCTAAAGTCTTTTGGATTTGATATGCCGGCTGGTTTTTCTATCTTTTCTAGTTCGTCATTAAGTAGTTGCCGATCAAAATTTTCACCCGTCTCTGGATCTCGATATTCCTGGTCTTGGATCCAAAAATCAGCATAAATAACATAACGATCGAATATGTTCTGACCATACTCTGAATAGGATTCTAAATACGATGTTTGGATCTCCTTGCCTATAAAGTTTATATAGTTAGGTACTAAAAATGCCTTAATGTTTTCAATATATTGTTCATGAATAGCCTGAGGAAACTGTTCCTGTTCAATTTGTTTTTCAAGTATGTAAAGTAGATGTACCGGATTTGCCGCAATCTCAGTTGAATCGTAATTAAAGACACGTGATAAAATTTTAAATGCGAAGCGTGTTGATAGACCATCCATTCCCTCATCAACACCTGCATAGTCTCTATATTCTTGATAGGACTTAGCTTTTGGGTCAGTGTCTTTAAGCGATTCACCATCGTAGACCTTCATTTTAGAGTAAACACTAGAATTTTCGGGTTTAATCAAGCGTGACAATACTGAAAACTGAGCCAACATTTCTAGTGTGTTAGGGGCGCAGGGGGCTTCACATAGAGAAGAATTATTAATTAACTTTTTATAAATATTAATTTCTTCTTTAACACGCAAACAGTAAGGCACTTTGACAATGTAAACCCTATCCAGAAAAGCTTCATTATTTTTATTGTTCCTAAAGCTGGTCCATTCAGACTCGTTTGAATGAGCGAGCACAATGCCACGGAAAGGTAATGCCGACATACCTTCAGTGCCATTGTAGTTGCCTTCCTGAGTTGCTGTTAATAATGGATGGAGGACTTTAATAGGTGCCTTAAACATCTCAACAAATTCCATCATTCCCTGATTAGAACGACACAATGAGCCATCATAGCTATAGGCATCGGGGTCGCTTTGTGCAAATTCTTCTAATTTTCGAATATCAACCTTACCAACTAGGGCAGATATATCTTGATTGTTTTCATCTCCGGGTTCTGTTTTTGCAATGGCTATTCTATTTAAAATTGACGGTCTTAATTTAACGACTCTAAACTTTGAGATATCCCCAGCATAATCATTCAAACGTTTTACGGCCCACGGTGACATGATGTTATTTAGGCAACGTAATGGAATACCATATTCTTCATTGAGTATTTTACCGTCCTCCTCAGGGTTAAACAGTCCAAGTGGGCTTTCAAATACGGGAGAGTCTTTTATGGCATAAATGGATTGTATTTCCATCAACGATTTTAATTTTTCCGCAATAGAGGATTTGCCTCCGCCCACAGGACCCAATAAATATAATATTTGCTTGGTCTCTTCAAGGCCTTGTGCAGCGTGCTTAAAATAGGCAACAATTTGCTGAATTGAGTCTTCCATACCATGGAATCCCTTAAAAGCCGGATACTGATGCATGATTTTGTTAAAAAATATACGACTTAACAGAGGATCTTTAGCAGTATCAATAAGATCAGGTTCACCGATCGCCATTAACATTCGCTCAGCCGCATTGGCATAGACTTCAGGATTAGATTTACATAATTTCAAATAATCAGACAGCGAATATTCTTCTTGCTGATGGCTTTCATATCGTTGTTGGTATTGTTCAAAGATGCTCATTGGCAGTCTCCAATAGGTATTTTAAGCGAATATTTCCTTATATCCCTTTTAGGGAGTTATTATTATTATCAGCGTATAGTTACTTATGTTTGTAGTAGTGTTGTGTCTGGCTAATAGTTGTGTCTAATGGTCGTGTCTAATGGTCGTGTCTAATGGTCGTGTCTAATAATTGTGTCTAATAATTGTGTCTAATAGTTGTATTTAATAGTTGTATCTTATATTTGTGTCTAATGGTTGCTTCTAATAGTGTCTGTTCTGATAATGTTACTTCTAATAGAAATGCTAAAAATATGTATTAGTGAAAATTAATGCTTCTAATAATTAGTTTAGACTAAGTTTAAAAATATGCTCGACGGATCAACAAAATAGACCACAAAAGCGAGTTGACAATATGAACGTTTAAATTCGCAACGATTTTATCAACGCTAATTTCTTCATTAGCCGACTGCGTTGAATTCCTTGCATGATGCAGTGCCAACAAATCATTGGTATTATTGAAGACGAGAGACCCTGATGAGCCATAGTCGATAACAAAGATACATCTATTGCTCACGCAATAATCACACCGACAGCCCTGTTGAAAATCGATTTACTAACAGTGCATTAGCATCCACGGAGCGTAAAAGAAGAAAACATGAGGTCTTAGATAAGTAATCGCATTCGAGAGAATATTTGCTGCGTTGCTTCAAATCTGGTTTGTTTTATTTCATCAAAACCCGCTTTCAAATAGCATTGGAAGGCACCCGTATTTGCTGTCTCAACATCTAAAATAAGTTCGCGCTTGGTGTTTTCTTTGGCATCATGTAATACCTGAGCAATAAGGGCGGTAGCGATACCTATACGCCGGCTACTTGGCTCAATCGACACATGACCAATACAAATTTGATGGGGTGCAGGCGGAGCAAAGCATAAATCAAGTGATTCTTTGTAGGCAACAAGGTGAATAATTTGTTGTGCTGTTAACAAACCTCTTAAAGACGAAATCGTTCCTTGCTGAAATTCAATCGGCATTACACTAAACCAAGCCGCGCATATTCCCTTTATTGAGTTATTTTTTGCAGACGCAACCCAATGATAGCTTGCACTAAACTGCCCATGGGCTTGATGGCATGCTTGGTGCAAATAGGCTTTGCATTGAATTTCACCACCGAATAAGAAGCTAAGTAATCTAGGTTCAGAAGCAAATATTAGCTCGGCTATAACATCGGATTGCGACACATCACCGCGCTGGATATTCAATTATAAAACCGCTTTAACTCTGTTTAAGTAGAATGGGAACATCATCCTTTAACTCTTCCATATCGCTGATTGAGAGTTGACCGAGCTCCTGCTTTGGCTTGAATCGACCAACAACATTACCCTCAGGGTTGATCACAACAATTGAAGCACTGTGGTCAACGAGATAATTCGGATTGCTCATATCATCACTCATGGCGTACATCATGCCCATACTGCGAACGAGAGGGAATAACTGGTCATGCGGCCCGGTACTAGCAACAAAATCTTGGTTGAAGTAATTAATGTACTCATTTAAGCGCTCGGTTGTGTCTCTCTCTGGATCAACAGACAAGAACCAAATTTGCAGCGGCGTGGATGAAGCCTGTTGTGCTAATTCAGGATAAACTTTATTTATTTCGGCGAGTGTTACAGGGCAAATATCAGGACAGAATGTATAGCCGACAAATGCCAGTGTCCACTTCCCTTTAAGGTCAGCGTTAGTCATTGTTTCATTATTATGATTTGTAAGGGTAAAATCATGCAGGGCACGAGCTTGTGGATACCAACTCATGTGTTTAGTTTGTTCGCTGAGTGGTTTTTTCATACTGTCGGGCGGCGCAATGGTGATGGCCAGATAAATACCCAGAATTAAAGAAACAACGGCAACAACACCTACCCACTTATTTTGATTCATATCGACAACTTCTCATTCAAGGAATACACAAAGGTCTAATCACATAGACCTTATCTTAGCAGAATAGTTTACAAAGGAATGTAGTGATCAGCCAGCAATACCACGAATAAAATCATAAGATGGTAAATTGAGTATTTAAACGTATCCATCGCTGTTGTTGCAGTTGGATTATATTTTAGCTTTATAGCGTAATACATAAAACCCGCATTCAAAATAGTAGAACCCATGAGATAAATTAAGCCACTCATATCCACCAAATAAGGTAATACACATACCAAGCACAATAAAACCGTATATAACAAAACACAGGTTTTAGTGAAATCAATACCGTGCGTTACAGGTAACATTGGGATTTTAGCTTTGGCATAATCTTTTTCACGGTGAATAGCTAAGGCCCAAAAATGCGGAGGTGTCCACGTGAATACGATTAAGACTAACAACAGAGCGTAGGCATGAATATCGCCAGTAACTGCGGTCCACCCTAATAGCGGAGGCGCTGCGCCAGCTAAACCACCAATCACAATATTTTGCGGTGTCGCACGTTTAAGGTAAGACGTATAAATAAATGCGTAACCAACAAGGCTGGCCAATGTTAACCACGCAGTTAACATATTGACGAAAAGTGCCAACGACACAAAACCAATCGCACCGATAACAAAAGCAAAAATAAGCGCTTGTTTTGGTGAAACTTTACCGGTTGCAACTGGGCGGTTAAAGGTTCGTGCCATTAAACTATCGATTTTATGATCAACAACATGGTTAATCACGGCGGCTGAAGATGACAGCAAACCAATACCCAACATGCCAAAGACCAATATTTGCGGATCAATCCATGTTTCTGTAGCAAGGCACATACCGACCAATGCTGTGAGTAACAACAACATCACCACGCGAGGTTTGGTCATTTCATAATAGTCACGCCAGGTGGCTTGACGGCGAATGGATTTGGAAGCAATAGCTTGTTGGCTCATGCGCTTCTCCTTAGAAAATTGAATATAGTAAACTCAGTCATATTAATACTTCCGATACATTGTGTAGGTTAGGAGCACCATGACGAGTAATAAACAAGCGGCAACCGCATTGTGCAAAACAGCAACTGTTAATGGCAGGCTATAAACAACGTTGCTTACGCCCAACAATACTTGAGCACCTAATACCAAAGTCATCATTGTTGCTAGTCGTTTAACTAAACCTGAAGAAGAACGCTTGTACAGAGTAATAGCTAACCAACATAAGTAAATAAAGGTAATAATTGCGCCAATTCTATGCATAACATGCATGGTCGCGCGCTCTTGATAGTCATGCACTCCAAATTCATAATTTTCAGCAAACGGCACACTAAATGCGCCCACGATATCTAAATTTCCAAACCAATCACCTTCGCAAATAGGGAGTTCAGTGCAGGCAAGCGAGGCATAGTTTGCACTAGTCCAGCCGCCCAGCGCAATTTGCCAGACTACTATTGCGATACCCAGTGCACCAAACTTCGCATAAGGTCTAATTTGCGCATCACCACCAGGAATTCGATAGGGTGTTAATCTTAGGTAGAGTAAAAACAAACAAGACAGTACGGCAAATCCAGCGAGTAAATGTCCCATTACAACCACAGGTATTAAATTAAGGGTAACTGTCCACATAGCCAAAGCGCCTTGAAAACACGCCAAAACTAATATTAAAAAAGGTAGTTTCACCGGACCGCGTGAACCACGCATTTTTTTCGCTACTGATGTAAAAAATATAACGACGATGAAAAAGCCTAAGCCAGCAGCGAAATAGCGATGGATCATTTCGTTCCATGCTTTTTCAGCTTCCAATGGTCGTTCAGGAAAGGCTTGATTTGCACTCTCTACCAATTCTACAGACTGAGGAACCACCAAAGTCCCATAGCAACCAGGCCAATCTGGACAACCCAACCCTGCATCCATTAAGCGCATATAGGCACTAAGGATAATGATTAATAGTGCTAAAAAAATACTAGCAAGCACCAATTTCTTCATTATTCTTATATCCTGTTCTAACCGATTCGAGACAGCTTTAATAACTTGCGGAGATCCGCTAAAATGTCACGACTATCCATAATTGCTTGTTCACGTTCTAGCGTAGTATCAAATTTAAGTACTACGTTACCTAAGGTATCGACTAAGAAAATACCATTATTCCCGGTTTGTTGAAACATATTATTAACATTATTTATGTCAGTTTTTAACAATTTACCGAAATCATTTACTTCTAGATTTGTGACAGCCTTGGCGTCGCTATTGCCCGTCACAATAAACACAGCATCTACTCTGTCCATGGCACGACCCACGGCAGTGCGAACTTGGCTAATACTAAAGATAGCGTTCTCACATGCAGCGTCACACACATCAGGAACAATATAAGCTAAGCGCCAATGCGGCTCTTCGCCCGCAATGATAAACAAGTCGCCGGCTTCAATGATGGGGTTTAATAATTGCCCTTTATTGGTAGCGCCTTCGTTGAACCACCCGTTTTTCAATGCAATTTGAGCCAGTATGACTGGCAGGGTAAAAACTAAGATGAGCGCTAAAGCAGTGAGTTTTTTTGATTTTTGTTGCATGTTAATTCTCTTTATTATTTTTAGTGTTAAATAGCTTCATCAGGCTTAGAAGATAAATTGTCAGTGCAGCAATGCCTAAGCCAAACCATTGGACAGCATAACCTAAGTGTTTGTCGGGGCTCATCACAACGGGTTGCCAATTGCGCACAAATTCCGAATCAGGCTGCGGCGATAAATTGACAACGAAGGGAAAGAGTTTTCCTGACGTTAAAAACCCAGTAGCACTTAAGTGTTGTTTGATTTGCCTTATGTCTATTTGTTGCAGTAGTGCTGGAAACTCGCCAAAGGCAATATTAGTTTCCGATACCATGGTGTTCATTGATGGGTAACTCACGACCCCAGTAAATTGTCGTGATTGATTGCTAAATAAAGCCGTAACCTGCGAAGTTAACGACGGCAATTGACCCCGTCTGACGTTACCCCTAAGCCAACCAAAATTGGTCAGCACGATATCACCTGCAATCGTCATTACTGGCACCACAAGCTGATAGCCGGTCTTACCTGAGACTATTTTATTATCAATAAAAAACAAACTATCCATTTGCGCGGTTCCACTAAAGCTCACGGGGAAGTCTTGAATATCGGCATCTTTATTACTGACGGTCTGTTCAAGTAATAGTTCAAAGAGCTTGTAAGGCCTATTCGATTGGCGCTCATTAATTTGCGCTAAGCGGATATCTTTCTCTGCTTTTCGTTCTAATTGCCAAATACCCAAACCAAACATAATGACAACACACAATAAAGTGATTATGGTAGGTAGTATAGGAAGTTTTCGAATCCACATATTCTTATAATGACCTTTCAACATCCTTTGGAACTCTTTAACAGAGTGAACTAATATTTAGGGAGAGTGCAAATGTTATATGTAAAATTGACAATTGGCGGACTACTCATTTTCATGGTGTATAGTCTCTTTCAAGCAATGATGATCATGCTGAAAAACGATCAAAACCAAAACATGAGTAAATACATTGGTAGACGTGTACTTGCATCCGCCCTCATTGTTGGACTTATCCTCATTGCGGTAGCAACAGGTATCATCCAACCCAACCCAACACCGTATTAATTAACGTTAATAAAAAACTGACTAAATCGCGTTAATGAATAAACTAACCCTGCTCGCAAATATAAAGGCCATTTCTTTTGAAATAGCCTTTTTGTCTCTACAAAATATAAACAAAGAAAAATAGCATTACCCAAACGACGTCAACAAAATGCCAATACCAACTACCTGCTTGGAATGCAAAATGGTCTTTGGGCGTAAAGTGCCCTTTCCAACATCGACCGAATAAGACCATAAGTATGATTGTTCCTAACGTAACATGCATCCCATGGAAACCGGTTAATAGAAAAAACGTGTTACCGTAAACACCTGAATCAAGCTTCAAGCCCAAATCGACATAAGCGTGAACATATTCTTGAACTTGTAAAAAAACAAAAATACAACCTAATACAATAGTCGCTCCAAGTAATACCATCAGTTGCGTTCTTTTGACTTTTTCTAGGCCAACGTGGGCGTAATGCAATGTTACTGAAGAAGCTAATAATATGGCGGTGTTAATAAGCGGAAGTCCAGTCCACGGCATGGCTTTGGTTGAAGCCTCACCTGTCGTTATTGCATCCGCTGGGGTTATTAATAAAGGCCATGTGGCTTCAAATCCATTCCATAAGACTTCGTTTGTACTCGCATTATTAGATGCTCCGCCTAACCATGGAATACTAATTGTTCTAGCATAAAATAAAGCACCAAAGAATGCGGCAAAGAACATGACTTCAGAAAATATGAACCACACCATACCTTGTCTATAGGAACGCCCTAACTGGGCGCTGTAAAGACCGCTCATTGACTCGTCGATTTGGTTTTTGAACCAGCCCGTGAGCATGATTAGCAATAAGGCAAAGCCTGCCATGAGCGTATAGAAACCATAGCCACTTTTATCACGGGTAGTTTCGATAACAAAATTGCCAGCACCAACGGCGATTAAAAATAACGCCACAGCGCCAATGATGGGCCAGATGCTTTGATCGGGTACATAATATTTTTCGTGTTTCTCTTCAACCATTTTATTCTCCATTAGCTATTGTCCATGGCAACGACAACAGCAGGTTGTACTGTTGCAGATATGTCATATAGCGTGTACTGCAATGTAAAAAACGTAAACTCTTTTGGCAGTTGTGGGTCAACATAAAACTTCATGGGCATTATTGCCTCTTCACCGGCTTTTAGTGGTTGATGTTTAAAGCAAAAACACTCTGTTTTGTTAACATACAAAGCAGCAATCCCGGGTGATATTGAAGGTATAGCTTGTGCGATAATGTCATGCTCAGTTGGATTACGAACATAAAACTCAACTTCACCCATTTCGCCTGGGTGTAATCTAATTTCAGCAGTCTGCGCACTAAATTCCCAGGCCATACCAGAATGCGTACGCGTAATAAATTCAACTTTTATCGTCCTAGACTCGTCTATTACGACCGATTCATAAACAGCCGCCTCGTTTGATGGTTTGCCATTAATGCCGGTAAGATCACAAAACACATCATATAAGGGCACTAAGGCAAAACTAAAACCCAACATACCAATCACAACAAACACCAGTTTCTTGGCTGTTTTGGCGTTTTCAGACGCCATCTGAGCACGTGTTTTTGGTATCTCAGCATGCGCTGTTCGCTCATTCTCGAGCGCAACATTGGGTTTTTCAGCTGTACTTTTAGATTCAGGCTGTTCAGACATACCTTAGCTATCCTCGTTTATTTTATAAGCGGTGGTGTTGAAAAAGTATGGTAAGGCGCAGGAGATGGAATTTCCCATTCTAAGCCTTCAGCACCTTCCCAAACTTGATCAGATACCGGTTCACCAATTTTCCGGCACGCTTTGATAATTAGCGCTAGGAAAATCAATTGAGATAAGCCAAACGCGAACCCGCCGATGCTGATCCACTTGTTGAAGTCAGCAAATTGCAATGCATAGTCGGGAATACGACGAGGCATGCCTGCTAGTCCTACAAAATGCATAGGAAAGAACAACACGTTAACCGAAATCAGTGAGCACCAGAAATGCCATTTTGCTAAGGTAATATCGAACATTTTACCGGTCCACTTTGGCAACCAATAGTAAACCGCCGCCATAATAGAGAACAAAGCGCCTGTTACGAGCACGTAGTGGAAGTGAGCAACCACAAAATAAGTGTCATGATATTGGAAATCAGCAGGTATAATCGCAAGCATCAAGCCAGACAAGCCACCAATAGTAAATAAAACAATAAAGGCAATCGCAAACATCATTGGCACTTCAAAGGTCAACGATCCGCGCCACATCGTTGCTACCCAATTAAATACCTTCACACCGGTTGGCACTGAAATTAGCATGGTAGCAAACATAAAGAACATCTCTGCGGCTACCGGCATGCCCGTGGTAAACATGTGATGCGCCCAAACAATGAATGACAATAACGCGATAGACGCGGTTGCGTATACCATTGAGGCGTAACCAAATAGCCGTTTACGTGAGAATGTGGGCACAATAGCCGAGATAATACCGAAAGCAGGCAATATCATGATGTAAACTTCGGGGTGACCGAAGAACCAAAAAATATGTTGGAACATTACTGGGTCGCCACCACCGGCGGCATCAAAGAAGCTAGTACCAAAGAACTTGTCGGTGAGTACCATTGTTACCGCACCTGCAAGCACTGGCATAACGGCAATAAGTAAAAATGCGGTGATCAACCAAGTCCAGACAAACAGTGGCATTTTCATGTAGGTCATACCTGGCGCACGCATGTTTAGAATGGTCACAACGACGTTGATCGCACCCATAATCGATGAAATACCCATAATGTGAACTGAAAATACAAATAAAGCGGTACTGTCGCCACTGTATTGAGTTGATAGAGGCGCGTAGAAAGTCCAACCAAATGCGGGACCGCCGCCATCCATAAATAATGAAGAAAGCAGAATTATGAAGGCAAATGGAAGGATGTAGAAGCTCCAGTTATTCATCCGTGGCAATGCCATATCTGGCGCGCCAATCATCATAGGTATCATCCAGTTAGCTAAACCTGTGAAGGCCGGCATAACGGCACCAAAAACCATAATCAAACCATGTACTGTGGTCATCTGGTTAAAAAAGTGAGGATCAACTATTTGTAGGCCCGGTTGAAATAATTCGGCGCGAATAACCATGGCCATTGCACCACCAATCAAAAACATGATGAAAGCAAACCAAAGATAAAGTGTTCCTATATCCTTATGGTTAGTGGTGAATAGCCATCTTAAAATGCCTTTAGGAATATGATGCTCGTGATGGGCGTCGTGGCCATCGGGCGAATCATGTGCGTCGTTTAAAGTTTCTGTACTCATTTTGATGACCTCCTATTTACCGTTAATCACAAAATTAACATCTTTGGCCTGCACCATGTCGCCGGTATTATTACCCCAAGCATTTCGCTCATAAGTAACCACAGCGGCTATTTCAGACATGGATAACTGCTTGCCAAAGGCTGGCATATTATTTTTACCGTTAATGATATTGTCTATATGTACCGGAATATTTTGTTTTTCTATGGCAATTTTGCTGCCTTTTAAGGCTGGGAACATGGGTGGTAAACCGCCACCGTTTGCTTGGTGACAAGCGACGCAGGCCGTGTCATACACTTTTTTACCCTGCGTCATCAACTCTTCCATGCTCATGTTCATCGCAAGTAAACGTTGCTCTTCTTCGTTTGCTCTTCTCGCTGCGCTCTCTTGTTCTTGCACCCATGCACTGTATTCAGCAGGCCCTTTGGCAATCACCACAATCGGCATAAAACCATGGTCTTTACCACAGAGTTCAGCGCATTGACCACGATAGATGCCGGGCTCATTTACGTTAGTCCAAGCTTCATTGATAAACCCAGGATTAGCATCTTTTTTAATCGCAAAATCAGGTACCCACCACGAATGAATAACGTCATCGGAGGTGATCAAAAAGCGGACTTTTTTACCTGTTGGGATGACTAATGGACGATCTACTTCTAGCAGATAATTGTCGCCTTTAGTGAATTTGTTGCTAATTTGTTCTCGCTGGGTTGCAAGTAAAGAAAAGAATTCAACTTCTGGATTATTTTGATATTTATAATGCCATTTCCACTGCGAGCCGGTCACTAATATCGTAACCTCAGCCTCACTGGTATCTTCCATCGCTATAAGCGTTGTTGCCGCTGGCCAAGCCATGGCAATCAGAATAATAAACGGAATAACAGTCCACAAAACTTCGACTTTTACGTTTTCATGAAAATTAGCGGCTTTCGCGCCGGTAGATTTACGATGCATCACCATCGAATAAAACATCACCCCGAACACGAGGACTCCAATGACAACACAGATCCAAAGCATCAGCATGTGCAACTCATAAACCTCCAAACTGATGTCACTTGCTCCTGGGCGCATGTTGACGTTGGAACGCTCTGCGGCGGTTGTGGCTATTGCTGAATTACTAAACGTCAACATAACGCCGATTAGCAATGTAAATATTCGATTCACTTTGGTACTCCTCTCTAATCTTCTTCGTCGAGTTGTTAATTTTTAACATTTAGTGTGAAGATTTTGTTTGTTTTGTTATCTTGATGTAAATCACAGTGCAATGATTAAACAAAGTCCCTGCATAGTCTAGTGTTTTCTTGAAATTAGATTGAATATGCTTATAGCGATTAATTTTTAAACACTACGTTTATAAACTAGTCGAATTTAGCTGGACCGACGTGTTCAATGAATAAGCAGTAATGCGTATCAAACGATTTATCGCATTTACTTGTGCTTTTGTTAGCCCCATTATTGTACTCTTCGATTAACCCTGTAGAAAACAGATAATGCACGCAAGCTAATGAAATACCATGCAATAATAGGCAAATGGAACTCGTAATATTGCATATCAATGTTGCTAATATACAGACAGATTCTAGGGTGCCCAAGGCAAGAATGATGGCCATTATGAACAGACTTAAAACAAAGGGGTATTTATAGGTTGGATATTGCGACGGGGCCTAAGGAAAAAAAAACCGCTAAATAGCGGTCTTTTAAACTACGATATTTTTTATTTGCGAGTAAGCATATATAGCTTGCCCAACACTACATCCATTCTGAATTTCGGATAACGCCCACAGCAATTCCTTCAATATTGAACGGCTGAGAAGCTAAATCAACTTTAATAGGAGCGAATGCTTCGTTCTCTGCATGCAGTAATACTTGGCTACCGCGTTTTTCGAAACGTTTTACCGTGACATCTTCGTCAACCCGAGCCACCACAACTTGACCATTGTGAACGTCTGTTGTGCGATGCACCGCCAGGATATCGCCATCCATAATGCCGATATCTTTCATACTCATACCGCTGACTCTTAACAAAAAATCGGCATTTGGCTTGAACAGATTAGGGTCAATTTTGTAGTGACATTCAACATGTTCAGTTGCCAAAATGGGTTCACCCGCCGCAACGCGACCAATGAGTGGTAAACCTTCTTGGGCTTCATCGTCCAAGGCGCAATTCAACCTAATGCCACGCGATGTTCCAGGAATAATATCGATCACGCCTTTCTTAGCGAGTGCTTTTAAATGTTCTTCCGCGGCATTAGCCGATTTAAAACCTAAATGACGCGCTATTTCAGCACGAGTGGGCGGCATGCCCGAATCGATCATCGTGCTCTTAATGAGGTCGAGTACTTCTTGTTGCCTGGGAGTTAGTGGACGCATAAACAGCCTGTTTTTCTATACAGTTAAATTCAAGTATATACGGGAAAACGCAAATGGCAACGATCAAATCATTATTTGTTTGAAAACGATCGTAAAAACAACAATCACTTAAGTATGCAATTTGTATATAAACGAACTAAAGCAATGCTAAACTGTCGTGATATTATTATGGCGTATTGACTTTTATCTGGAAAACTTCATGACTGGCGCACGCGCATTTTTTCTTAAAATATTCACTTTACCCATTCGTTGGCTGATTTCTGTTAACAGCGTTCCTGCGAATATTGAAGTTGAACTAGGTATAGATAAAAAGAAACCTCTCTTGTACTTGATTCAAACCGAATCAATTACTGACCTCGCTGCTTTGCAAAAGTCGGCAGCCGGTTTAGGCTTGCCTGATCCCACTTCATCTATTGAATTCTTGGGAGAAGAGCATAAACGTTGTTACTTCTTAACTCGACCGCAAAGCTTACTATCAAGAAAAGTGAAGAAGACCAGCATTGAGGATGTGTTTACAAACATGTTCCATTTGCATCGCGAAAATCCGGATCTTGATTTACAAGTAGTGCCCGTGTTTATCTCTTGGGGCAGATCAGCTAGTAAAAAGTCCTCTGGGTTTGCGCAATTATTAGCCGACAGAGCCTCTCCTAGTTGGTTGAGAAAACTCCTCATTGTTATCTTTTTGGGGCGTGACAATGTGGTCAGTTACAGTAAAGCCGTATCCACAAAGCAGATGGGACAGCTGCATGGTTCAAATCAAAAGATATCTCAAAAATTAGTCCGCGTAGCAAGGACTCACTTTCAACGCAAGCGCCAAGTTTTGAACGGTCCAACACTTTTAGAACGTTCAACCTTGTACAACTCATTGCTAGGCTCCGATTCAGTTAAACAAGCCATGTTAGACACCATGCGGCAGAAAAATATCAGCACCCAAGAAGCAAAAAAACTAGCCATCGGCTATATCGATGAAATTGCAGCGGACTATCGCGTGGGTCTTATTCGCATCAGCGAACGCATATTGGGCCGCATTTGGAATAAAATCTATAACGGTATACATGTTGGCCACGCTTATCGAGTGCGTGAACTGGCGCAAAATGGTCATGAAATTATTTACGTACCTTGTCATCGCTCGCACATGGATTATCTATTGTTAACCTATGTAATTCATCATGAGGGCTTGGTTACGCCCCATATTGCAGCCGGTATAAATCTCAACTTTTGGCCAGTCGGTAAGATATTTAGACGTTGCGGTGCATTTTTTCTACGCCGCAGTTTTGCCGGTAATAAACTTTACACAGCGACCTTTAGAGAATACTTAGAGCTACTATTTAACCGCGGGTATTCAGTTAAATATTACCCAGAGGGTGGACGATCACGAACCGGACGCTTACTGCCTCCTAAAACGGGTATGCTAGCAATGACCCTGCAAGCGGCGCTTAAAGGCATCAATCGACCGGTTTCGATTGTCCCTGTTTACTTAGGTTACGAGCATGTAATGGAAGTAAAGAGCTATCAAAAGGAGCTCAGAGGAAAGGGCAAGAAAAAAGAATCGCCAACTCAGGTATTTTCAGCAATTCGCAAACTCAAAAACTATGGCCATGGTTTCGTGAACTTCGGTGAGCCCTTGCAGATTAACCAATTCCTGGACAAACACGTAGAAAATTGGAGCGTAACAACATCGGATGACCCGGATAAGAAACCGGCGTGGCTAACACCGGCAGTAAATGTGCTTGCTAACACCATCATGACGCGAATTAACCGAGCCGCAGCATTGAACGGCACTGCGTTAGTTGCGCTATGCTTGCTTTCATCGAAAACTCACGCTATGAGTGGATCAGAACTAACTAGAGCAATCAAAGATTACTTATCACTGTTGACAGAAGTCCCTTTTAGTGTCGATTTTACACTGCCAAAAGAACCGGCACAGGAATTAGTGCAAACCACGCTGGCACTCAATCGATTTCAACAATCAAGCGACCAATACGGAAAATTAGTCGCCGCCAAAGAGGATACCGCGGCACTACTTACTTACTATCGCAACAATATTTTGCACGTGTTCGCTTTACCAAGTTTGATCATGGCGGTGATTTTCAATCACAAAAAAACGCAGAACTCAGCGGTCATTGAGATGGTTGCCAAACTCTATCCTTTACTAAAACGTGAATTCTTTATGCATTTCTCTTTAGAGCAAGCTCTTGAACATGCTGAAGCGCTTATTGTGCAAATGAAAAAGCAGGGTTTATTGAAGCAAGACGGAGACTTTTTATCACCACCCTCGTCGAGTGACGACGGTTTCCACTCGGCTTGGTTATTGAGTCGTGCAATGCAAGAAACCTGGCAACGTTATGCGGTCGTATTAAGAGTTTTGGAAAAAGAAAAAACCATTGCCCGCTCTCATTTAGAGAAGCAAAGCTGTGTTATTGCCGAACGCCTTTCAACACTTTATGGAATGAGCTCACCAGAGTTTTATGATAAAAATGTATTGGGGTCGTTCGTAAACGCATTGCGTGAAAACAAATTACTCAACACGCTCGAGAGCGGGACCCTAGAATTTTCAGAAGACAGCTTAGCCTTAAAAAAAGCCATTATGGAGTTAGTTTGGCCTGAAATCGCCCAGCATTTAGAGAAAATATAAGCAAGAAGGCAGATTAATTCTGCCCTGATAAAAACAATCTATACGCAGGATTATCTTTGTGTTCATGCATTTCAAAGCCAAGCTCGCTGACATGCAAATCAAATAACGAGCGCTTATCGTCATCAATATCAAAGCCGGCTAAAACTAAACCTTCGGCGGCACCATGATTGCGATAGTGGAACAGCGTGATATTCCATTGCTCTCCTAATTTTGTTAAAAAGTGCATTAGCGCACCAGGGTATTCAGGGAAGGAAAAAGAGAATATATGCTCGTTGATATGCTCTTGCGGCTTACCACCGACCATATGTCTAACGTGCAACTTGGCTAACTCGTTATCCGACATATCGAAACACTCGTAACCATTTTTATTCAGTCGCTTTAACAACGCTTGCAACTCTAGCATACCGCGTTTTAGCTTAACCCCGACAAAAATGTGCGCTTCGTCACTTTTTGCATAGCGATAATTAAATTCAGTTATTGTGATACCACCTAACATGGCACAGAAAGCCTTAAATGAGCCTTTTGCCTCGGGTATTTTTACGGCGAAAACAGCTTCTTTTTGCTCGCCTAATTCACAGCGTTCGGATACATATCGAAGTGTGTGAAAATTAATATTCGCACCACATAAAACACCGCCAATCACCGCGCCTTGAAGCTTGTATTGCTTGGTATATTTGCGAATACCAGCCACTGATAAGGCCCCCGCGGGTTCAGCTATCACTCGCGTATCGTCAAAAATGTCTTTAATTGCGGTACAAATTTCATCATTTGAAACGGTAATTACATCATCCAAGTATTCTTGGCATAATCTGAAAGTTTCGCTGCCAATAGTTTTCACTGCAACGCCATCTGCGAAAATACCGACGGTCGGCAAAGTAACAGGTGCACCTTTCTCCATTGCCGCGGTTAAACAGGCAGACTCAACAGACTCTACACCAATAATTTTGATGTCAGGACGCAGTTGCTTTACGTAAATCGCGATCCCAGCAGCCAAACCACCACCACCCACCGCCACAAACAAGTATTCTAAGTTGGGGTTTTGTTCCAACATCTCTTTCGCTATCGTCCCCTGTCCTGCAATGACATCAGGATGATCAAAGGGCGGTATCATCGAATAACCATTTTCAGCACACAATTTTTTGGCTAAATCACTGGCCTGATCAAAACTTGTCCCCGATTGCACTACTGTGACGTTATTACCACCAAAACGCTTTACCGCCTCTACCTTAATCTCAGGCGTGGTTTCGGGCATTATAATTGTCGCTTTAATATTTAACTTTTTAGCAGCATAAGCGACACCTTGTGCGTGATTACCTGCTGAAGCAGCAACAATCCCTGCTGCTTTTTGTTCATCAGTGAGGTGGCGAATACAATTATAAGCCCCTCTAATTTTAAACGACTTAACCGGCTGTTGATCCTCACGTTTCAAATAAACTTTGTTTTTAAGCTCAGTCGACAAACTAGCTAAATAATCCATATCCGAATTAATTGCGGCCTCATACACAGGTGCGCATAATATTTTAGTTAAATATTGATATGGCGACAGTAGACTTGTGGCTGTCGAACTCTTTGGAGCCGCGTTGTTCATATTTACGTTATTTGACTGCATTAATAATCCAATTTTGATGGCTCACGCACATTGCCTTTAACAGCGTGGCTTACTTGACATTTATTATCAAAGCTAAGCCCCGCATCTATGCGTTGAACAGTGCATCTTATCTACCCGCTTTTGCAAACACCACTTTTACAATGTGTTAGCAAATCTAAAGCAAGATATCCGTTAAAAGAGTAAGGGCGTTAAAACCAAAAAACCCTCTTCAGTCGAGGGTTTTGTGGATCCTGAGAATGCACTGCGCCCTCGCTCAACTACCGTCATTGCACATTTTGTGTGTATGTCGGTGTTACGAAGATGCTTGAAAATATTGATTCATAGGGTCGTCACATGAACAATGTGCCCTAATTCTAGGTGCTTCGCAAGGGTTTCTTAAGAATACTCTCACAAAGGTCAGCTGTTTTTATTGCGTCCATCCAATAGGCTATGGTAAATGAAATCAATAGGATTTACTGCATGTCTTTATCCATCGTTTACACCCGGGCTAATTTGGGGGTTGCTGCACCGCTAGTGACAATTGAGGTGCATTTGTCAAATGGACTACCCGCATTTAACTTGGTGGGCTTGCCAGAAACGACCGTAAAAGAATCAAGAGACCGTGTCCGCAGCGCCATTATCAATTCTGACTTTGAATTTCCTGCAAAAAGGATCACGGTAAACATGGCGCCTGCCGATTTACCAAAAGGAGGAAGTCGCTTTGACTTAGCCATTGCGATTGGCATCATCGCGGCCAGTGAACAACTTAAAAGAGTCGATTTGAGCCAATATGAATTTGTCGGCGAGTTGGCTTTGTCGGGCAATTTACGCCCAATACAGGGTGCATTACCTATGGCATTTGCAGCCTCAAAGTCAAACAGACAACTAGTGCTACCAAAGAGCAACGGTGATGAAGCAACCTTAGTAAGTGCAGCGCAAATTATCGCCGCCAATTCACTCACAGAGGTGTATTTGCACCTTTGTAACAAACGTAAAATAAGTGCCCACATCACCAAAAAAGTAAAAGTAACGCCCTCTATATATGGTGACATGTCGGAAATTGTCGAGCAACAGCACGCCAAAAGAGCCTTAGAAATTGCCGCAGCGGGGGCCCACAACATTCTATTTTTTGGCCCCGCCGGAACAGGGAAAAGTATGTTGGCGAATAGACTATTGTCAATTATGCCAGAGTTGGACGAAGAATCAGCATTAACATCAGCTTCCATTCGGTCTATTTCGGGTGATCAAATTTGTCCATCAACGTGGCGTAATCGCGCATTTAGGCAGCCTCACCATACCTGTTCAGCTATTGCACTGGTGGGTGGGGGCAGCTATCCAAAGCCAGGAGAGATTTCACTCGCACACAAAGGAGTTTTATTTCTGGATGAACTACCTGAGTTCGGCAGGCACATATTAGATGTGCTACGCGAACCCATGGAAACCGGTGAAATCAATATTTCACGCGCGGCACAGAAAGTGGTTTATCCAGCTGACTTTCAATTAGTCTGCGCCATGAATCCAAGCCCAACGGGTGATATAGATGATCAACGCTCAAACCCCGACCAAGTACTTCGTTATTTGAATCGAATTTCGGGTCCTTTTCTTGATCGCATTGACCTCCAAGTCAATGTGCCAAAAATCGATTTGAGTAAAGCCTTAAAAATAAAACACCAAAGCAAATCTCTTATTGATACCAAGCCAACAAATATAAGCAGTAATGTCCATCTTTTGAAAGTATCGTCAAATTCGGAGCTCGCCTCCTGTATTGATCGACCCTATGATGAGATCCCCGCCTCTGGATCCCCCATTAGTAATGAGAGCTCTGGTATTGAGAGCTCTAGTATTGAGAGCTCTGGTATTGAGAGCTCTGGTATTGAGAGCTCTGGTATTGAGAGCTCTGGTATTGAGAGCTCTGGTATTGAGAGCTCTGGTATTGAGAGCTCTGGTATTGAGAGCTCTGGTATTGAGAGCAGTGCAATCGTTAAAAGCCGTGTAGTAGCGGCTCAAGAACGCCAATTAAAACGTCAGGGCAAGTTAAATAAAAGCTTAAGTGGTAGCGAAATTGAGCAGTATTGTCCATTAAGTGAAACGGAAAGTTTATTTTTAAGTAAAGCTATGCAGAGTATGAATTTATCGATGCGTGCTTATCACCGAACAATGCGAGTGGCACGAACTATTGCAGATTTAGCATGCGTTGAACGCGTGAATCAGCAACATTTGGCCGAAGCTCTTAGTTTTAGGAGCTTTGACCGAATGTTAACTGAACTCACTGAGTGAACTAGCTACCCTGATCCACTTAAAAAATTGCTTCATTTTGCGTGTCCAATCGCCTCATAGGGTTAAACGCAATAGACAAAACAGGGCCGCACTAGCCTTTATTTCAAACTACACACATTAACTTTCGAAAAGGTCAATCATGACACGCATCAAAGCTTCGTTTTCCCGTTCGCGCAAAAAACACAGACCTAAGGAGTAAGGCTCAATATCTTCTACCTCAACACTGGTGACTTTGGTTTTAGCTACCGAGTTGTCTAAAACAATTTGTGGTACAAAACCTATGCCTAAACCTAAAGCGACCATACTAACAATAGCTTCGTTTCCTGACACACTGGCGTACACTTTTGGTTTAACGCCATGTTCAGCGAACCAGTTGTTTACGGTTCTTTTAGACGGTCCACCAGCTGGCATTACGACGTTGTGTTCATGCCATTTCACATCACCAATATTGGCTATCTGCAGTGTTTTAGGAACAATCAGAACCAAGGGTACTTTATCAATTTGTATAAACGATAAATGATCAGGAAATTCCGGGGTGTGAATAGCAATAGCAATGTCGGCTTTGTGCTGCTCAATAGTATCTATGGCAAGAGAATGATCGCCTGTGTCTAGTTGCAGTTCGATTTGAGGATATTGTGCCTGTAACTTATCCAATAACTTGGGCAAATGACTTTGGCTTGCCGTTACCGAGCAATATAACGATAGTGCCCCCCTCAATTGGGTTTGCTGTTGGCCAATATCAGCGCGCACCTGCAACCAAGCATTTATAGTTAATTCAGCGAATTCTAAAAATCGTTGTCCTGCTGCGGTCATTTTAACACTGCGATTATTACGCACAAACAGGGCAGCACCGCATTCTTCCTCTAACCGGCTGATGGCTCGCGACAAGGTCGGCGGTGAGACAAACATAGCGCGAGCCGTTTTGCCAAAATGCAGGCTTTTGGCCAAGTGACGGAACATTTGTAGCGTCTTCAATTCCATTTTTATCACCTGTTTTAAACATCAACTAATAAAATATTAAAATTAACGTTTCATTTTATGAAATATTAAGTTTCAAATATATCACTTTATAAAACAAAATGTTTTACCTATTATAAAAGGATGTCGTCACAGACACAAAAATTGACATTCAATCGGCTTTAAATTATTTAGCAGTTTGAGTGAGATGCTTGAAAAGCAGATTCAAAAAATTATTGGACAGAAAATGACAAATTATTTTAACACCTTACCGTTACGCAAGCAGCTAGACCAACTCGGTCAGTGTCGCTTTATGCACAAAAACGAATTCGCAGACGGATGTGATTATCTTAAAGGCCAGTCAATTGTCATCGTGGGCTGCGGCGCACAGGGTTTAAACCAAGGTTTGAACATGCGTGACTCTGGTTTAAACATCAGCTATGCATTACGCCAAGCCGCTATTGATGAAAAGCGCGATTCGTTTTTACGAGCGTCCTCAAACGGTTTTACCGTTGGGACTTATCAAGACTTAATCCCCAGCGCAGACCTAGTGTATAACTTAACGCCCGACAAACAACATTCAAGCGTCGTTGAAGCAGTGATGCCACTCATGAAAAAAGGCGCAACACTCAGTTATTCGCATGGCTTCAATATAGTTGAAGAAGGACAGCAAATCCGTGCTGACATTACCGTCGTTATGTGCGCGCCCAAATGTCCAGGAACTGAAGTTCGGGAAGAATATAAGCGTGGGTTTGGTGTACCAACACTGATTGCTGTGCATCCAGAAAATGATCCTGAAAATAAAGGCTGGACGACGGCTAAAGCATTAGCAAGCGCAACTGGTGGCGATAGGGCCGGTGTACTTGAAAGCTCTTTTGTTGCTGAAGTAAAGTCAGATTTAATGGGTGAACAAACCATTTTATGTGGTATGCAACAAACAGGCGCAATACTCGCCTTTGATAAGATGGTAGCCGACGGTGTCGATCCAGCTTATGCAGGTGCGTTAGTTCAATATGGATTAGAAGCCATTACTGAAGCGCTTAAAATCGGCGGCGTAACCAACATGATGGATAGGTTGTCTAATCCTGCAAAAATTGTTGCTCACGAATTATCAGTTGAACTGACGACAATGATGCGACCGCTATTTGAAAAGCATCAGGACGATATTATTAGTGGGCATTTCTCAACCAATATGATGGAAGACTGGGCCAATGACGACGCCAATTTATTAAAGTGGCGCGAAGAAACGGGTCAATCCGGTTTTGAAAACGCACCTACGTATGGCGGTAAAATTTCCGACCAAGAGTTTTTTGATAAAGGCATTTTGCTTGTTGCAATGATTAAAGCGGGCGTTGAGCTAGCCTTTGATGTGATGGTTGAAGCCGGTATTCTACCTGAGTCAGCTTACTATGAGTCATTACATGAAACACCACTTATCTCAAACACAATAGCGAGAAAGCGTCTGTATGAAATGAACGTGGTTATTTCAGATACGGCTGAATACGGAAACTACTTATTTACAAACGCGGCGTTGCCCTTGCTGCATAAACAGTTAATGCCAAAAATTACCGCCGAACATATTGGCGGTGGATTAACGGAAAAATCCACGGGCGTGGACAACAAGAAGCTAGTGCTAGTTAACAAAGCAATTCGTGCTCATGGCGTGGAAAGTGTTGGCGAAAAACTTCGCGGATACATGATCGACATGAAAGCTATTGTAGCGTCTGCGTAAGCGAGGATCGTGTGCTCAGTTTGTTATTCCCGGACTGACTACATCATTTTTTGCTAACACAGCAACGACCATTAGTTTCAACCCTTTTCTGTCGTTAGGTGCTTTAACTAGCTCCTTTTGCCCGGCCTTTGGCCGGGCTTTTTCTTTCTAGTTGCAATAAGCCCTGTTCACTTCTCAAAACTTAATGTTGTTTATGAAAAATCTGATTTTCTAGGGTGTTGCCATTAACCAGCTGTTGATATTGCCAACCTTGTTGATGACAGCATTGAAGCAATTGAATGTCGAAAGCCTCACCTGACTTTTCATATTCAATTACATACTCTTTAGCCTGACTATTATGGACATTACGCACTCCTGCTAACGCAAAAAGTATTTTCTCTACATCCTCATATTTTTGGGCCAGTCGTAATGTGACGAAGCACTGATTACTTGTACCTTGACTTAATGCGCTATGTTCGGTCAATTTACCTTGGTCTAGATGCAATATTTGACCGCACAAACGTTCAAGCTCACTTAGGTCATGAGAACTCAAGATAAAAGTAGCTTCATTGCTTAAGGTACTAATCAATTCTCTTATTTCGCGGGCATGCACTGGGTCAAGCCCAGCAGTAGCCTCATCAAGCAGCACAATTTGTGGAGCACCAATCAGTGCTTGAGCGATGGTGGCACGCTTGCGCATACCATGAGATAAATCATTGGGCCGTTGATCCACAGCGTCACTCAAGCCTACCAGTTCAAGCACCCTGTTACTCTCTTGTTTTGCTCGTGATTTGGTGAGCCCTTGTAACTGTGCATAAAACGTAAGTTGATGAATAATACTAAAACCAGGATCTAATTGAGCATCTTGCGGTAGTGCACTTAATTTGCCAAATAAATGAGCATTCCCTGGCTGTTGATGCATAATATTCAGTTCACCAGAACTGGGAAAAACATATCCACACAGTAGACTAAATAATGTTGTTTTCCCTGCACCGTTTGGTCCTACAAGCGCGACTGGCGCGCCTTTATTTATTTCAAAGTTCACATTACTGAGAGCAAGTTTAGAACCAAAGTACTTAGTTACACTCTGCGCCTTAATTAAAGTTCTCATAGTGAACTCCTTGCAAAAATACGCTCAGCGGCAATCAGTAATATTATAGTTTGTATCAGGGGCAAGCCCACAGCTAGCATTAACCCAGCATCTTGCGCTGCCATATCTGCCAATTGATAGCCCGGAAATACATAATTCAGCACCTCGAGTGCTGGAAACTGCCAGGTCAATAATCCGACGGTTATTTTGCCTCCAGCAAAAAATAAAATTGCGACTATAAAAGCCAAGCGTGCAGAACGTGAAAAGGTATTTATAAAGCCCATTAGAGCAATATAGGGCATCACTGCAACAACCAGATAGCCAAGCAGTATTAAACTGTGCGATGAAGCAGCAACAAACAACGATGGTTCACGATAACTAAGCATCGCGAGGGTAGCCACTAAGGTGATTGATAACAGCGCAATTAAGATTAATAACTGCCCTAGATATCGTCCAAAAATTATTTCAGCGCGGGTAGCACGTAATGATAAAAATCTAAGCGTGCCACGCTGTCTATCACCAACAGTCTGGTCGGCGCACAGAAACAAACAAAAACTAGGAAAACTATACAGTGCAATTAACCAATACACCGCCAACTCAGCCTCTGGCCAAGTCAATAATTTACTTAGGCCTATGGCACCAAATATCTGGTCAATGAATCCAGCAAAATCAGGTGAACTTAACAAATTTACCGCTTCACCGATGGCATAGCGCAACACTATCAGCCAACAAATTGAAAACACAGCAACGGCAAGTAAACCTCTTTTCGTTAAAAATAATCTGACTAGCTCAAATAACGCGATATTTACCAATCGCTTGGAATACAATTGCATCAAGCTATAACCCCAATTAAAAATCATAAGATTGCTCTAAGAATTAAATAGCTTAACTAAATAACGGATGAAAGTCTTACTGTTTACTCGCAATGCGATTTTAATTGGCACCATCCTAATGAGCGGTTTAGCGAGCTGACGTGTTTGAGGCTGACTTTGCGTAAAGAGTGATGAATTTATAGGCCATTTTGGCGCTTATTTGTATGCATTTTTGATCCGCTTACTGCAAGCACTTGGATTTCTTTTACAAGTCTTCCATTGAAATACATAGATTATATTGATTAGCCACCCAACTAGGGTGAATGAATAAGAACAATATATAGATCATTAAGACTATTATAGAAAATATCTCTGTTGTATCTCCTATAAAGAACTGAATAGCTTCACCTAACTTTGAATCTGGGCTTAAAGCAAATAAAGAGTACGCTAGCCAGGCAGCTAATTTTGTAAAAATTGATAACATAAAACGTCTCTGTATTACCTAACATCGTAGCTCGATGGTTAGCAACAGGCCAGATGCCCTTATAAAAGACTGTTTTCTTGATACAAATAACGCGCCTAATAGAGCTAATTACAATCATATATAAGCTCAGTATTATTAGGCCTTATTTGAAGATTTACCCATAAACTCCATTAAAAGCACCAATCCAACGCCTATCAACATTAACCCCAAAGCATATACAAAATAAGCGGGCTGACCGCTTAATGATTCAAACGTTTGTGGTAACACATTGCGTTCAACCAAAGAAATTTCTTTACCATGACGGTCGATAACCGACTCTAACGTTTGCTTCCAAGGCCACACCTTGTTTAAAGAGCCAAGCATAAAGCCACCGAGTAATGCGAGTGTCAGGCTTTTGTATTTGGTGAACATCCAGTCTAGAACATGTGAAAAGCTGAGCAAACCAACCACGCACCCACATGCAAATAATATCAATATGCCAAACTGAAACTCTTTGACAGCTAACATAACGGGTCCATACATGCCCAGTAGCAGCAAAATAAACGCGCCCGAGATACCTGGAAGAATCATCGCGCATATGGCCAGCATGCCGGACAAAAAGAAATATAGTGGACGGGGCTCAATTGCCGTGGGGGTAATTATGGTGACCGAGTATGCGATAGCAGTTCCTATCATAAACGACAAAATTAGGCTCCAGTCCCACTTTTCTATGTGCCTAACAAGCGACCAAATTGCCGCAAGAATGAGTCCAAAAAAGAAAGACCAAAGTAACTCGGGATAGGTGTCCAGAAAATAAACCACCACCCTGGACAGGGTAACGACACTGACCACTACGCCAGTAAACAACGTTAGCAGGAAATTACCGTTGATATGTGCCCACGCTGATACAAAACCTTGCTTAACTAAAATACTCAACGCCTGTGGGCCACACTGCTTCAAAGAATGGATTAACTCTTGGTAAATGCCAGTAATAAACGCAATAGTACCGCCTGATACGCCAGGCACTGCGTCAGCTGCGCCCATCATTATTCCTTTACCTGCTACGGCAAGATAATCGCGCCCAGTTCGCTGTGATTGCATGTTTACTCCAACTGCAATGTTGATAACCGATATTTTTGCCAGCAACCTTAGTAACTAAGCGAAGAGCTTGTCACTTTGGGTTAAGTTTACAGCTCTGGCGCTGGCGTCTTCTTCGCATACTGCACGGCAAAAAATGATAATACTGAAAATATTAAAAAACCAAAAGCAATGGGTGTTAGCTCGTCGCTTAAAAACAGATTGATGCCGGTAGCAATCGGCACCGCAATAACACTAGTAAGAGAGCCAATAAACGCAGCACCTAAACCGGCCATATGACCCACCGGCAGCATAGCTAAGGCATTCAAGTTACCAAACAACATACCAATAAAAAAGAAGCCAAAAAACATGATGCTAATAAATAACCACAGCGGCGGAATACCATCATAGTACAAAGTGATCGCCGTTAGTGCGACACCGAAAACCAAAGAGAAAAACAGTGCTCGGCCACAAATCGAGTGCATGCCCCATTTCATCACCATAAGGCCATTAAATAAAGAAGCCAGACCAATAGAAAACGCTAAGGTTGCAAATACTAACGGAAACCACTCACCGGTATCATAAATTTCTTGAAAAATGGTTTGCGAGCCACTGAGGTAGGCTAAAAAGGCACCAAATATACAACCCATGGCAATAGAGTATCCCATCACTTGTGGTTGTTTCAATAGCCATAAGCAAGAGCGAAAAAAATGATGCCAAGCGAATTTTTTGCGATTAGCTCTTATTAACGTTTCAGGTTGACGTAAGAAAAACCACCCGCCCGCAATAACCGCTACAATCCAAAAAACAGTGAATATTTCACGCCAATGAAAATACTGCATGACAGCTTGACCAACAAGGGGCGCAACCATGGGTACAAGTATGAATATAACGGTAATAAACGACATTACCCTCGCCATAGCATCACCTGCGTATTGATCGCGAATAACCGCCATTGAGGCGACTCTTGGTCCTGAAACACCAAACGCTTGTATCAGGCGACCAAACAATAAAACTTCTATCGATTGTGCAAAATAGCAAACGAAGGTACCCATAATAAATATAATCAGGCCAACTAATATAGTCAGTCGTCGGCCCCGCGCATCAGAAAATGGACCAAAGAATATTTGGCCCAAAGCCATACCACCAAAAAAAAGCGAAATAACCAGATAGGTTTGCTGCGTACTCTGGCTATTTAGGTCAGAACCAATTTGGTTTAAGGCAGGCAGCATTGCATCTATACTTAGCGCAACTAGCGAGGTTAATAGGGCCATTAATGCTATAAATTCCAATAACGGCAATGGAGGTTTAATAGCGATATTTGCCGTCGTTGTTGTTGTTGTCATGGAGAACTTAACCTAAACCGAGATGGACAAAAAATAGGCGCGGATTGTTCCATATTTCTTGCTCATGCGCAATTACAAGCAAGCGCCAAACCACAGTAGTTCATGACCAGTGGTGTCGCCTACTTTTTTATTTCGCGCAATAAGCTTAAATGGGTATTGCAGCTAGGCTTTGAATACTCATAACACTTTGATCTTGCCATTTCTCAAACTATAAATCCAACTGTGAATTTTAACGTCTTGTTCGCGTTTCATTGCATCGCGATAGACAGAAGTCCGACGGACATTTTCAGCTTGCTGCAGCACATTGAGTTCGCACAATTTGGCGGCTCTTTGTTCTGGTAAAAGCAAGTCTAATGCGGCTTTGTTCTGGTTTGCTGTATCTTTGATGTGAGCCAGCCAGTTATCAATTAATCCTAAGCTATCGTTACTCATTGCCGCTTCAACACCGCCACAACCATAGTGGCCACAAACAATAACATGCTTCACTTGCAACACATCAATCGCGTATTGCAATACCGACAAACAATTGAAATCAGTATGAATAACCATGTTGGCTACATTGCGGTGTACAAATATATCGCCGGGTAATAAGTCAACAATTTGATTGGCTGGAACGCGACTATCTGAACAACCAATCCACAAATATATCGGCTTCTGTTGTTCAGATAATTTATCAAAAAATTCAGGATCGAGTTTTTTGGTCTCTTCCGCCCAACGTAAATTATTATCTAACAGTTTCTTAATTTCTGGCATGTTAACTCGTTTCTGTGGGCATGGACTATTCTCTTAAAAAGTCGATCATAACGTCTAGGTCGGTTGCTACTGCAAATGCCCCATTGACAAATTTTGGCACGAAATACCATTGCTTTATATTTTTAATCGCGAACGCATTGAATTCAGAGTCCGTGCTGTCGGTAACCCTAATGTTAATAGGCTGCCCTTGCAGACTAATATCGCATGTTAGTGTGACAGAGGCTTCATTGGCATGCGTAATATTGGCTGGCGGAAATGTCGGAGGGACCTGGTATAAGGCCAATTGCTTAGGGTCCCAAGGTTTGATTTTGGCTATCGCTTGAGTATGAAAAATGGCGTTCTTTGTTTCTTTTTTACGTGCATACAGTGATACAAGATGGGCATGAGCAATCATCCCAAGTGGATGAGCGTCACTGTTTTGAGCTTGCAGTGACGTTAATACCTGTTCAAAAACACAACGCGCGTCTTTGTATTTTTTCATCCCAAAATACACTTTGCCAACATAAGCCAAAGACTCAATGTAAATCGATGAGTACTTACCTGCATTTTTGTTGGCATCCAAATTGTACTTTTTGGCCATATTGAGGAGTCGATTGTCCCTTTCAGCCCACTTATTAATGACGGCCGTTTTCACTGTGTGACCGCGAAACATTAAGCTATTTTCAGGCATTTTGACGATCAGCTCATCGGTCACTTTGAACAGTTTTACAATCGCTCTTTGACCACTAAATTGAGAAATACCCAATGCTTGAGCAGACAATTTCTTGGCTTTATTAGCGCTGTATATGACATTGATAATGTCGAGCAAGGCAAAATAATAAGCTTGGCTCTCGTCACCTTGCGTTTCTTCATAGTAATCAATAACCGATTCATAGTTAGTCGCAGACAATTTATATTCACCCGCTTCTAAATAAGCGTTAGCTAAGTTCTGCTGCAACATAAAGGTATTCTGGTGACGTGGACCGAACTTAGCTCGGCCTAATTGATAAGTTAGTTTTGCAACCCGCTCCAACTCATTTGCTGAGTACTTGCCGGATTTTATGCTTGATGTATATTCTTTATATGCTTGACTAAATGTGGGTACGGGCTCGCTTTCGTCAACCTCGACCTCTGCTTTTGTATTAGCGTGTTTTGTATTAGCGTGTTTTGCATTAACGTGTTTTGCATTGGCGTATTTTTCATTGGCGTGCCCTGAGCCAATAAACACCGTCGCTAGCGCCGCAGCCAGTATTTTATGACGCTGACTGAAGCTTGACATCAGCTCCTCATCTTCCATGGTATGAATATTTATCATAATTACGTTTACATCGTCGGACTTCAAAGTCCGTTATTATTATTATTTTACATTCAAAGGTGGATCAATGTCTTACTGAACCATCTCCGATGACTATAAATTTTTGCGTTGTTAACGACTCCGCACCCATCGGTCCGTAGGCGTGTAATTTACTTGTTGAAATGCCAATTTCAGCACCTAAACCAAGCTCACCGCCATCCGAAAACCGAGATGAAGCATTGACCATGACGACCGACGAATCAACTTCTCGCATAAATCTCTGAGCGAGAGAAAAGTCCTCTGTAACAATTACTTCCGTATGGCCTGACGCATATTCGCGAATATGCTCGAATGCGTGCTCTGCATCTTCAACTATTCTCACTGCAATTTCTAAGGCAAGATATTCAGCTGCCCAATCAGCTTCGTTGGCAAGTGTCGCGTGCTCAAAATAGGCCAGTGATTTAGCACAAGCATGCACCACAACTGACTTAGACTCAAACATTTTTGCCACTAAGGGCAAAAATTCAGCGGCGACACTCTCATGCACTAAGACTGTTTCCAGCGCATTGCATACCCCAGTACGCTGTGTTTTTCCATTTTCTAAAATTGCTAAGGCATTATCAAGTTTTGCTGCTTTATCGACATATAAATGACATACACCTTTGAAATGTTGGATCACCGGAATACGGCTATTTGCGGTTACATAGTTGATCAAACCTTCGCCACCGCGCGGAATAACTAAATCGATACTCTCACTCAAGGTCAACATTTTTGCCATTACGTCACGATCGGCGATGGGTATAACGGTCACAATATCTTCACTTAACTGCAGCGTTTTTAATGACGCCTTTAATACTTGCGCTAATGCTTGATTGCTATGCTGAGCTTCTTTTCCACCACGCAAAATAACCGCATTTCCAGACTTTAAACAAAGCACTGCAGCGTCAATCGTCACGTTCGGTCGTGACTCATAAATCATCGCTATAACACCCAATGGGATGCGCATTTTACCCACTTGAATACCAGAAGGCTGTGGTTGCATATGACTGATCTCACCTAAGAAGTCCGGTTGACCGGCAATCAGAAACACCGCATCGGCGATATTTTTGATGGCATTTTCATCCAGCATTAAGCGGTCTAGCATTGCTGCGCTTAGCCCCATCGTCGTCGCTTGCTCTAAATCAAGCTTGTTGGCATCTATGATGGCTGGCGTTGCAGCAATTAAGTTGTTTGCAATTTGCGTGAGCAAGTCTTTACGCTTGGCGTTACTCAAAGACGCTATTTGATGCTTTGCCTCAGATGCTCTTCTTGCGGTAACTTGAATATCAAATGTCATGCGTTTTAGTCTCCATTGTGTATCGTCAACACCCGTTTAGCGTTGATATGCTGTTAGGCCGCTAGGGTATTAAGGTATTAAGGTATTAAGGTATTAAGGTATTAGCGCCTTGATTAGGACTAAATCGTCGCGATGGACCGCCTCTTCTCCATGACTGAAGCCAAGTACATCCTCTATGCGATTGCTGTTTAGGCCCTTAATTGATTGCAATTCCGTGTGGGAGTATAAACTAATTCCTTTCGCAACGATGCATCCTTGATATGTAATATCCACCGCATCATTACTCTTGAAATTGCCACTTATCGCGCTAATACCTACCGCTAAAAGCGACGCGCCTTTTTCAGTAACGGCCATATACGCACCTAAATCAAGTGTCAGCGTGCCTTTTGATTTAACCGTATGCGACAACCATTGATGCCTTGCCGAGCGCTTAGTAGGTGCGGCATCAAACAATGTACCCGGGCATAAACCCTGCGCCAATAAATCAAAAACGCTCGATTGTTTGCCATTCACTAGCAATGTTTGTACACCACTCTCTGCACATTTTTGAGCCGCTTGCAGTTTTGTGATCATGCCGCCCGTGCCATCCGCCGTGCCGGCGCCACCCGCCAGTGCCCTTATTTGCGACGTAATAGTTTTTACGTTTGAGAGCAATTTTGCGTTCGGTTTTTGTCTGGGATCGGCATCAAATAAACCATCAACGTCAGTGCAGATTATGAGGGTATCCGCTTGCGCAACGAGTGCCGTATGTGCGGCCAAATTATCGTTATCACCGACTTTAATTTCATCTACCGCCACTGTGTCATTTTCATTTACGATGGGTAATGCGTTGTTAGCTAATAGTTCGCGTAAAGTATTTTTTACATTTACGTAACGACGACGGTCGTGAAGGTCGTCAAGTGTGAGCAAGATTTGGGCACAGGGAAAATCAAAAAATCGAGCCCAATTGGCCATCATTTGTGTCTGCCCAATAGCTGCCATTGCTTGTTTTTCAGCTATTGATGCTTGCAGACCAGTTTTTATTGAACTGCGCCCCGCCGCAATACTGCCGGAAGAAACAACGATGATGTCTTTGCCTTGTTGACGACTCACGGTTATAAATTTTGCGATCGATAAAAGATATTCGGCACTGCACCCATCGCCATTTGGCGAGATTAAGGCGCTGCCGACTTTTATTACGGCTCTTTGCCATGAAAAAGGAGTCATAATTGGTATTTTGTTACAAAATGTTTATATGCTTCAGAATACTTAAATTGGTCCAATAAACAAGCAAAAAACGCAATTTTTGCTGATAAAAACACACACTATTTATAAGGAATTACCTGCAACGGGTTTTATTTGTATTTTAAGCCCTTACAATGTCACTAACAGTAGCTTTAAAACATCAGTGGTAGCTTTTTGCATTTGCACAGCATTTGCACAGCATTTGCACAGAGCGTAAAGAGGATAAGGGATCTCATTAACGCTTGCGGCAAAGAAGCAATTTACCCATCGACACAAAACATCGACCAATCGGTAATAAGGAAAAATACATGTCATTAACGCGAGTCTCGCTTGTTGCACTTATATGTGCAGCCGGCTTTCTTTCTCTAAGTAGCAATGCAAGTTCCGCCATTCAACAAACCAAAGGTAATTTTGAAGACAAATTCCGTCAACTTGACGAAGTTCTGCCCACGCCGAATGTCTACCGCAATGCAGCAGGTGAACCCGGCCATATGTATTGGCAGCAAAAAGTTGATTACGTTATTGATGTGAAGCTTGATGAAGCAGAACGAAGAATAACTGCGTCACAGAGCATCACTTATAAAAATAACTCACCCGACACCCTTAAGTATTTGTGGATCCAATTAGACCAAAACAAATTTCGTGACGACTCCATGTCCGCGCTAACGAGTACCTTTGGCGGTATCGGCAATCGTGGGCCAGTATCCAAAGGCGCAAGCGGAGATTCACCCGCGCGTTTAAGCTTAGGTGCTTTGCGTCGTCAACAGTTTGTTGCTGATACTGAGTTGGGTTACGATCTACAAAAAGTCGCTGACGGTAATGGCAATGCCCTAAAACATGTGATTGTTGGCACGCTCATGAGAGTTGATCTTGCGTCACCACTTAAGCCAAACGCCAGTACTATACTCAAGCTTGATTTTGCGTTTAATATTGTTGAAGAAGACGCCGTATCAGCCCGTGCTGGATACGAACACTTTGCAGACGATGAGCGTGAAGGCGGTAATGATATATTCTTGCTTGCTCAATGGTTTCCCCGCTTAGCGGCCTACACTGACTATGAAGCTTGGACCAACAAAGAATTTATTGGTCGTGGCGAATTCACCTTAGAATTTGGTAACTATGACGTTAGTATCACGGTTCCTGCTGATCATATCGTGTCATCAACAGGCGAATTGGCAAACGCCAAAGATGTGTTAACAAACGCGCAGCGTAAACGCTTAGAGAAAGCCGAAACAGCCAAGCGTCCGGTATTTATTGTGACGGCTGAAGAAGCCTTAGAAAACGAGAAAGAAGGCACGTCAAAATCAAAAACCTGGCGTTTTATAGCACAAAACGTAAGGGATTTTGCTTGGGCTAGCTCACGTAAGTTTATATGGGATGCCAAAGGTTACAGCCAGGGCGGAGAAGAACGTCCATTAGTTATGGCAATGTCTTTCTATCCTAAAGAGGGTGGTGATTTATGGGAAAAGTACAGCACTGAATCAGTTATTCACACGATGGAAGTGTATAGCCGCTTTTCGTTTGATTATCCGTATCCTGTTGCGCAATCGGTGAATGGTCCAGTCGGCGGCATGGAATACCCTATGATCTCGTTCAATGGTCCACGCACTGAATTACAAGACGATGGCGAACGCACTTATTCTTTGGCGGAAAAGCGCTTCTTAATTGGCGTGGTTATTCATGAAGTTGGTCACAACTACTTTCCAATGATTGTTAACTCTGATGAACGCCAATGGACTTGGATGGACGAAGGTTTAAATAGCTTCTTAGACGGTGTTGCTGGTCGTGAGTGGGATCCAACAATCCCTTGGGGTGTTGAGCCACGGGATGTGACAGGCTACATGAAGTCAAGTACTCAGGTGCCGATCATGACGCAATCAGATTCTGTCTTGCGGTTGGGTCCTAATGCTTATACCAAACCAGCTGCTGCATTAAATATTTTGCGCGAAACCATTCTGGGCCGTGACTTGTTTGACTTCGCATTCAAAGAATATGCGCAGCGTTGGATGTTCAAACGCCCCACTCCGGCTGACTTTTTCCGGAGCATGGAAGAGGCCTCTGGTGTTGATCTCGATTGGTTCTGGCGAGGATGGTTCTACTCTACTGACCATGTTGATATCTCATTGGATCACGTTTACAAGTTACGTTTAGATACTGAGGATCCTGACATCGATTTTGCTCGCCAACGCGACGCTGAAATGGACAAACCAGTGTCTCTGACTGACCAGCGTAACAAAGCACAAGGCATTGATTTGTGGATTGATCGCAACGCGGATGTTAAGGATTTTTACGACCAAAACGATCGCTTCACTGTAACCAATAAGGAACGTAACACCTATCGTTCATTCGTCAGCGAGTTAGACCCTTGGGAGAAACGTGTCTTTGAACGCGCAATAAAAGAAGACAAAAATTACTATGTTTTGGACTTCTCAAACATAGGTGGTTTGGTTATGCCGATTATTCTTGAGCTCGAATTTGAAGATGGCAGCAAAGATAACATGTACATTCCAGCTGAAATTTGGCGTCGCAGTCCGAAGGCAGTTTCTAAGCTTGTGGTGACTGAGAAAGGTAAAGTATTGACGTCAGTGACTGTTGACCCCCATTGGGAAACAGCGGACGTCGATATTGAAAACAATCACTATCCTCGTCGCATCATTCCTTCACGCATAGAAGCTTACAAGGCTGATAGCAGCACATCAGGTGTGCGCCGTGATTTGATGCAAGACAGTAAAGCTAAACTTAAATCTGCTGAAGAATTGAAAAAAAAGCAAGACGAAGAAGATGAGAGTTAGTCACTAATATGAGTCTAAAAATTACTTCAAAAACTAAAGCGCAGGTGACAATTTTGTCACTTGTGCTTTCATTATTAGCACGTTTTACGCCAGTCACCGCAGTCGCAATTAGCTCGTTTGTTATCACTGGCTTTTTTACTGCGGCCATGGGTGTTGGCGTATTGAACGTTAATAACGCCATTGCTCATCAGCAAAAAATGGCAATCACTACCGTACTTTTCAATCCACGAACGAAAAACCTAGAAGTCACGCATCGATTCGATTTACATGATGCAGAGCATGCGGTAAAAGAAATTTTTGATGGTGACGCGGATATTATGAATAGTGAAAAAACCCAGTCTGATTTTGCTCAGTACGTGGTCAATCGGTTTGCCATCTACGATATGAACAAAACGCAATTGCCGCTGTCCTTTGTTGGCACAGAGTTGGAGGGAAAACACGTTTGGGTTTACCAAGAAACACCAGCGCCAGCCAATTTAGCCGGGCTATACATTCAGCACAATGCGCTAAGAGACATTTGGTATAAACAGACCAATACGATTAACGTTGAAGGCATGGGTGACATTCAAACATTAACTTTTACTGACAGTACTGAGCTATTAAGTGTAGAGTTTACGCATCATTAATGCTGTAATCGGACGCGCGGTGATAAAGCCGTCACGTTCGATGCCTCTCAATTTGCTGCCACAGCATCGTTTGCAGCCACAGCGTTAAAAACCGAGTCCGCCTAATATAAGTAAGAATAAGAGAAACCTATGTCAGATAAAAAATATAATCCCTTAGATGAGTTTAAGAACAAGAAAAACATAGTTTGGGTGATCATGTCAGCCTCGATGTGTATTTTCATTTTGTTCGCATTGTTTAGTGGTGCAGGTGTTGGGGTTATTGACTCAGTTTATAGTGTTATGCTTTGGTGTGGATTATTTGCCGGTATAGTTGCTCGTTACATCGGCAAAAATGGCTGGATTGGTTTTGGTATAGGCAGCGTGTTTGGCATGTTGTGTTTCGTACTCGCACCTCTAGTTACCTCGGTTTAAGTCTCTACAGTAGTGACACTCGCTGATATGCAAGCACATAAATCAAGCGTTTGAACAACACAAGAATGCATAATTTTTGCACACAGAAAACCCTCTGCAAACACCAAGAAAGCTGCGTTAAGCGCATCAAAGGTAACCGAGTTAACGTGCCCAACGGATTAATTTTACTATGACAGAAAAACGCAACGGGCGAAAAATACCATCAGGAAGACTGGCTCGTTTAGCTAAGTTTGGTGGTTTGGCCTCTGCTGTCGCTGGTAATATTGTTAAAGGCACTACCAAACAAATTCTTAGTGGCCAACGCCCATCATTAAGTCAGTCCTTACTCAATACCGACAACGCGGTATCTATTACCAAGCGTCTAGCACACATGCGCGGCGCTGCCATGAAACTTGGTCAATTACTCTCCATGGATGCAGGTGAATTGCTGCCTGCTGAATGGGAACCCATTCTTTCACGCCTGCGCCAAGAAGCCGACCCAATGCCTAAAGCACAGCTACTCAAAACACTGGAAGCGTCTTGGTCAAAAGACTGGCATAAGCAATTTAGTTATTTTTCATTTTCCCCCATCGCCTCCGCTAGCATCGGGCAGGTTCATCGAGCAACACTAAAAGATGGTCGTCAACTTGCTATTAAAGTTCAATATCCGGGCGTAAGAGAAAGCATTGACAGTGACATTGATAACGTCATGAGTTTACTAAAACTGAGCGCGGTATTACCTAAACATATCGACCTAAGTAGCTTACTCACTGAAGCAAAAGCACAACTTAAAAACGAAACTAATTATTTACAAGAGGCCAAATTTCTTAAGGCCTATCGCGCAAATCTGCGCAACCACCCTCATTTTATTGTGCCCTTTGTGGTTGATGAGCTAACTGACCAAAACATATTAGCGATGGAATACATCGAAGGTTCTGCGATCACCGATATCAGTGCCATGAGTACTGATATAGTGGATCTGGTATGTACCCAGTTAATGCACTTGACCTACCAAGAATTGTTCACACATAAACTCATGCAAAGTGACCCCAACTTTGCCAATTATTTGTATCAGAGCGACACTCAAAAAATAGTGTTACTCGATTTTGGAGCCTGCCGGCAAATTTCTCAACATACCTCAATGCATTATCTTGCGATGGCCGATGCTATGCAGCGCCAAGATAATAATGACATGCGCTCAGCCCTATATTCGCTTGGTTTAGTTGACCATAACATGAGTGCTGCGGCCATCGATACTGTCCTAAAGGCATGTTTTGAAGCCAGCGATTGCTTGCAAAGTAACACTGGCTACAACTTAAAAAAACAACAATTAATTAAACGGATTCAGCAAGTTAGCATGCCACTAATTATCGACAAGACAGCCGCAACATCTCCTATATTTGAGGTTGCCTTGGTAAATCGTAAAATTACAGGCATGATACTGCTAGTCAATAAATTAGGTGCAACGCTGGATTTTAAAGGCGTACTTGCTCCTTACTTAATGCAAAGCGCAAAGCAACCGAGCGATGAAACATGACACAATATTGGCTGTTCAAAACGGAACCCGATGCGTTTAGTATTCACGACTTGGCTAACCAACCAAACAAGCGTGAAGGGTGGGATGGCATTCGTAATTATCAAGCACGCAATTTTATGCGAGATACAATGAAGGTCGGCGATTTGGCATTTATTTATCACTCAAGTTGCCAACATATTGGTATTGCTGGATTAGCCCGAGTAAGTGACACAGGACTGACTGATCCAAGCCAATTCAATCCCGAAAGTCGTTATTTCGATCCTAAGTCAGCATCCGATAATCCGCGTTGGTGCATGGTTGAGCTAGAGCATGTCGAGACTTTTGAACGCATCTTGCCCTTGGCAAGTATCAAGCAGATGCCCAGTATCATCGACATTGGCTTAGTAAAGAAAGGAGGACGGTTGTCAGTCATGCCGGTTAACGCGTTAGAATTTGATATTTTGTTAGCTGCAGCAAGAAGCGCTTAGTCACGCTAGTAAGGTTGATCCATTGAAAAAGGCATCTCGGTCAAATCACTTTTTTTCATTGGGTTGCCAATCATTTCATCATACGGCGAGTCATGCGTCATCACGGCATTATCAATATTACAATGTTCGAACATATCTCTTACCATTTGCGAGTTGTGAAATCGCATTGGGCTATCGTTTTTGTCGGTTACAAAACCTGATTCACCTGCAATCGTCACCTTGACTAAATATACATTCATTTCAAACGATTGTACTTCTAAGCGTTCAATATGATGTTTTTTTCTTGCCAGCTTCGCCATTGCATATTTTACGTTCATATATAATTAGACTTTACTTTTTAGTATTATATAAATACCAATATAAGCGCTAAAAGTTCATTTCAAAATATATCATGAACCTTATAAATAAGCGTGTGTCATAACTGCTATGCTATAGGCACAAACGCTGGACTTGACTATACTAAGCAATAGTCATATTTTACGAAAAGCAAAGAGAGGCATAAATGTCAGATCAAGAAGCACAATCACCCAGTCAAATTGCGCAAATGAAGCCGTATCTTATTGCTGCGGGGGTCTTAATTGTAATCTTAGTGGTTGCGTTTTTATGGCCAAATTCCGAGCAAGAGCAACCGATTAATTTAATGCCTGTTGCCGCCGTACCAGTACTGCCCGCTGTTGATGAGCTTACAGACCCCGATGGTTCTGAAAATATGCCCCCTGAGCCAGACGTTTTCGAAGGAACACGTGAAATACAGTCACTTGAAATTGAGGCAGGACAAGACATTGAGCCACTGCCTGAAATCGTTACAGCTGAGCCGCTAGATGAAAGTGACGGAGCCGTAAAGAATGCATTTATGACTATGGCGACATCACCACTGGTTGGAAAATACCTAATAAACGAGGGCTTACTGCAGAAGTTTGTGATTAATGTAAACAGCATCGCTAATAAAGAGATGTCACCTAATCATAGTTTAGTCGTTGCACCCGAAGAAGAGTTCCGCGTTTATCAGCAGGCGGATCGTGAGTGGATAGACACCGCAAGTTACAAACGCTATAACACTTATATTGATGCGCTTGAATCGATGAGCACCGACGATTTAATTAATCTGATGGATACTTATCGTGAGACACTAGAAGCTAAGTTTGCGGAAATTTCGCCGCCCAATACGTCTTTTAACAGCGCGCTATTGACGGCTATCGATGAATTACTTGATACCCCAATTGTGCCTCTGCCTATTGAAGTTTATTCCGATAGCGTTATGTTTAAATTTAAAGATGAACAGATCGAGGCGTTATCTGGTCCACAAAAACAATTGATAAGAACAGGCCCGGAAAACACCCGGAGAATAAAAGACATATTGCGAGATTTACAAGACGCGTTGCAAAAGTAATATGGATTTAGGCAAGCTAACTCAGCAACTCAGCGATACATCGCCCACAAAGCAAATGCCGCCTGTGGAGAAGTGGGATCCGCCATTTTGCGGTGACATGAACTTAGTCATAAAAAGCAACGGTGAATGGTGGCATGAGGGTACGCCTTTCACTCGTGCTAGACTGGTTAGCTTGTTATCCAGCGTGCTCAAAAAAGAAGATGAGGCCTATTTTTTGGTCACGCCGGTGGAAAAAATTGGTATTCAAGTGGAAGATGTTCCCTTTATTGTGGTCGACTGGCGCTTTGAAAAAGGGGTATTGCTAGTAAAAACTCAAATTGGAGATGAAGTTAACGTCGGAGAAAACCACCCGATACAACTCAGACCTTTTACAGCAGAAGGTAACGATTTGGATAATACTGCAACACTCGTTCCTTATTGCTTAATTAGACGTAATTTATGGGCAAGACTGCACCAAAACGTCATGTATCAATGGGCTGAAATAGCTACCGAAACAAGCACTGATAAAGGCAAAGAGTTAATCATCAAAAGTAATCATTACGAATTTAGTTTAGGTGTATTCTAAGTGCCCATACTGACTAAATGATATGTATGCATTGCTCGTGATAGAAGGCTCGTGATAGAAGGCTCGTGATAGAAGGCTTGTGATAGAAGGCTCGTGATGAAAGGCTTCTGATTGAGAGCTTCTGATTGAGAGCTTCTGATTGAGAGCTTCTGATTGAGCGCTTCTGATTGAGAGCTTCTGATTGAGCGCTTCTGATTGAGTGCAAAGAAATCATCCAGTGAATGCAAACCGCAGTAACGGTGCATATAAGCAACCCTTGTTGATGTTAATCCCAAACCGTAAATCATTAGATATCATCTCGTTAACAACTATATTTGTGGCTAAATATCATAATCTTTTGATTTGCTCACAATTTTATCCTAATGTGTAGCTATTGAAGATCGCACACAAACTAGGACGAAAATAAATAGAATGAAAAAAAATCTATTCCATAGCTCACAGATTGCAAAAGTAGCATTGGTTGTTGCCGCTTTGCTAGTGACCGCTCAAGCACACGCAGCAACGCATATTTTTGCCAGTCAGCTCATCACCTCTGAAGATTCAAAAATGCAGAGTGATAAGACTGTTATCGTCGAAAACAACAAAATTATTAACATCGTTGATGGCAAAGACGAGGGTGGCGACGGTGATACTTTCATCGATTTGACTGGCAGCACGCTCATGCCGGGCCTAATGGACATGCATGTGCACTTATCGTCTCAAAATGAAGGCCCTAGCTCCTACTTAAAGCGCTTTACGTCCAATGAAGCTGATTATGCAATTGCCGCTGTCGATTATGCGCATAAAACCTTAATGGCTGGTTTTACAACCGTACGAAATCTTGGCGATGCTGACAACGAAACGGTGGCTTTGCGTAAATCGATTAACCAAGGGGTTAGTGTCGGACCGCGTATTTATACAGCAGCAAAATCGATTGCTACTACCGGCGGCCATGCCGACCCAACTAACGGTAGAAGTCATGATTTAATGGGCGATCCTGGGCCACGTGACGGTGTTATAAACGGTGTTGCAGAGGCCAGAAAAGCGGTTCGTCAACGCTATAAAGACGGTGCTGATTTAATTAAAATAACCGCAACAGGCGGTGTGTTGAGTGTTGCAAAAAGTGGACAAAACCCGCAGTTCATGACCGATGAGTTAGAAGCAATTGTGCAAACAGCAAAAGACTATGGCATGACAGTTGCGGTGCATGCGCATGGAAAGGAAGGCATGAGGCGTGCTATTTTAGCTGGCGTTGATTCCATTGAGCATGGTACCTACATGGACAAAGAAATCATTAAACTCATGCGCAAACATGACGTTTACTACGTACCCACTATATTGGCAGGTAACTTTGTTGCAGAGAAAGCTAAAATAGATGGTTATTTTCCTGACATTGTGCGCCCAAAGGCAGCTGCCATTGGTCCTTTGATCCAACAAACGTTTGCCCGAGCCCACGAAAACGGTGTATTAATTGCATTTGGTACTGATTCTGGTGTGTCTCCGCATGGCGACAATGCGCAAGAGTTTGCCCTTATGGTACAAGCGGGTATGTCAGAAATGGATGCGATATTGAGTGCCACAATTAACGCCGCAAAATTATTAAAAATCGACAAAGAACTTGGCACTATAACGCAAGGTAAGTTGGCCGATTTAGTGGCGGTAAAAGGTAATCCACTGGATGATATTTCGTTGATGGAAAAAATCCACTTTGTGATGAAAGACGGAACGGTATTTAAAAATTAGTCTTAGTAGTTATCAGGCCAAGGGGTTTTTATTAGCTCAAGGCTTTTTTATTAGCTCAAGGCTGTTTTATTAGCTCAAGGCTTTTTTTCTGGCTCAAGGCTTTTTTTCTGGCTCAAGGCTTTTTTTCTGGCTCAAGGCTTTTTTTCTGGCTCAAGGCTGTTTAAGCGTAAAATTAGCTCCGTATTAACTCAGGTTTTAACAGGCAGCCGATATAGGCTGCTTGTTTTATTTTGGGCTACCCATTCAGTTTTGAGGCCACTACTAAAGAAGCCTCCCTTTTAAAAAGCTAAGATGTCGTGTCCATAAAGAAAAAAATTCACGCAATGATGCACTCTAAACACATGCTGTCGAGTATAACTCTGGCATCATTATTAGAGTCAACGATCATGCCTATTCCGCTCGAAGCATTGTTAGTTCCGCTTATGCAGAAACGGCGTGAGAAGCTTTGGTTAATTGCACTAATGGCAACTATAGGTTGTCTAATTGGTGCATTATTGGGTTATTTGGTGGGTTATTTCCTGTTTGACCTAATGCGCGATTTCATCATGCAAAATATGACCACTGAAGCACAATTTGCTAGTTTTCAAAAACGCATGGAAACCGATGGATTTTGGTTTATATTTAGTACAGGTATAACACCAATACCACTGCAAATAGCTATGTTGGCCGCAGGTGTAACTGCTTATTCAATTCCATTGTTTTTATTAGCGACAGCAATGGGCAGAGTGATCCGCTACTTCGGGCTAGCGGTGTTGGTTTATTGCTTTGGTGACAAAGCCGAAAAGCTAATAAGAAGGTACAAGTGGCAAGCTGGAATATTGGCTTTGTGCATCGTTGGATTGGTCTGGTGGCTGATCCTTTTTAAATGAAAACGAAAGAGAAAGAGAAAGAGAAAAGTATCATTTCGACAAGTTTGAATTGATACAAAGCACAACAATCTTGTAATTCAAAAAATGATACCGGCAAACCAAAACAGTTCGCTGCTAAGTATTAATTATTAACAACAATAACTTAAAAACGATAAAGGAAAAATCATGAAAAAGTTAGTTTCACTTAGTTTAGCTTGTGCGCTATTGAGCGCTTCAGCATTGTCGATTGCGGCGCCCATTGGCGATAAAATTAAAACGGCAATGGCCTCAGATATTAGGACCCAAGCAGAACTCGAACGCGATAGAAACCGCAAGCCGGTTCAAACCTTAGAATTTTTTGGCCTTGAAGATAACATGAGCGTTGTAGAGCTAATTCCTGGCGGTGGTTGGTATACAAAATTACTGGTTCCTGCATTAAGCGAAAGTGGTGAATACTACGCGGCAATTGGTACTGGGAGAATTAAAGAGACTTTATCTGACGTCGCTGGTTTTGAAAAAATGAAAGTCATTGCTGAGGATGCGAGTAGCTTTCGTGAAGAAGGCGCTCGTAATTATTCGTTAAAAGCGACAACCTTAGGCGTAAAGGATGTTGATATGGTTCTTACCTTTCGTAACTATCATAACTTTGGTGAACAAGGTCGTAGAAAAATGAACGAACTTGCGTTTGAAGCCTTAAAGCCAGGTGGTATTTATGGTGTTGTCGACCACACTGCCCGTCACATGGAACCGTCAAACGACAGTAACCGCCGTCGTATTGACCCGGTAATGGCTATCAAAGAGATCCAAGAAGCCGGTTTCGTCATGGTTGACTACAGCAGCATGCACTATAAAGAAGATGACGAGTTGGAATATGAAGTAGGCGCTCGCTCTGTATCAGGTAACACTGATCGCTGGACAATCAAGTTCATTAAGCCTAAAAACTAGACTACAAAAAACTACAGACAAAACTATAAACAATAGAAGGAGTCAGGATACTGGATCGATATTAATTAATAATTCGATTTGCTAACCCAGACTCTTTTTTTTTAAACCCCATTAAGCCCCCGTAGTATCAAGCCTGTCATTTTTTGGTCATATTATTGCCACATCACTGTCATGTAAATGACTAAATTTGTTCATTTTTCTGTAAAGTAATTGCCATTAAAGCTCCCTACAGTAGTCGTGCATTTTAAACTTAATACACAAATTAGAACTGGGACGCTTTCATGAACACTAAATTCAGTTACATCACACTGGCTTGTTTAGCCGCCCTTAATACACAGGTAAAAGCAGCAGAAACCGCAGATCTAGATGATTCTGGCGTTGAGAAAATTCAGGTTATTGGTAAAAGCGTTTCGTATGCAAATAACGAAACAACGGAGTCAATGTTAAAGCAGCAAAGTAATCTTACTAGTGTGCTTGCCTCTATTGATAACTTGCCTGGCGTGTTAATCAACGAAGGTGATACGTTTGGATCAGATGACTGGTCAACCACAATCTCTATTCGTGGCTTTCAGGTAAGTTTAGATGAACAGCAGATTGGTATTACCGTTGATGGGATAGCCAACGGCAACTCTAACTACGGTGGTGGTGCCAAAGCTAACCGCTACATTGATACCGAAAACCTGTATCTAGTTGAAGTATCTCAAGGTACCGCAGATATAGCCTCGCGCTCAAATGAAGCTTTGGGTGGTACGCTCAATTTCACCACAATCGATCCAACGCAAGAAGAAGGCTTTTTAACCAGCTTGTCATTTGGTGATTTTCAAGCGCAAAAATACTTTTTACGCTACAACACGGGTGAAATAGCAAGAGACACATTTGCCTGGATTAGCGTATCGAGCAGCAGCAACACAGATTGGGTTAATCAATCGGCTGAAAATAAGAAAGACCATCTGGCGGCCAAACTCATATCTGACTTAAATGACAATTGGGGATTAACAGCTTACGCGTCTTATGACGATTCACACGAAGATAACTATCAACGTGTTAGCAAAGCTCAATTTGAAACCAACCCAGACTCGGATCGACTAACCTCAGAATGGACTGGCGTACCTTATGTTGATCAATTGTATCGCAAAGGTTGGTCTACATTACGTGAAAATTTCTTCGCTTACGTCGCCTTAGATTATGCTGGGGATAACCTCAGCTTTTCAAGTAACGTTTATTACCATGACAATGAAGGTCGTGGCGATTGGGTTCCTCCTTATCTGAATGATTTAACCGACGATACTGGCCGCGCAGAAACAGAGTTATCGTCGCAAACAACCGCAATGGGCGGCAGCTCAAGAGGCATCATTACATTCGTTGATCGTGATGGTCTTGCCTTATCACCAGCAGATGGTTGTGTAAGTTCGATTACATTCCCATACGGCGGTGCTAGCTCTGCCTATGACGCCGACTGTTTTGGTCCTGAAGCGATCCCAGTAGGCTCGTATCGCCATACGCATTATGGCAAGCAACGCTTTGGCCTAAACGCAGACATTGCATACACTATCCAAACGGGATCACTGGAGAACTCAACTCGTGCCGGTCTTTGGTATGAAGACTATAGCCGAGATGAGTATCGTGATTGGCATAAAATCATTGATTCAGCATCCAGTTTTGAATTCGATAACACACCTTACTGGATCCAGTACGACAACAGCTTTGCGGTTGACACGACAATGCTTTATATCGAAAACGAAACTGATTTTGATTGGATTAAAGCACGAATTGGCGCTAAGAAATTCATTGTTGAGTTAAGTAAGGATGATAACTTCAATGCAGCTAATAATATTGATAATGTCGATTCCGATTCGGACGTACTAATTTCTGGTGGATTTGTAGCAACTATGCCACTTGAAGGCTTAGAAGTATTTGCTGGTTATGCTGAAAACTTCGCTGCAATCAAAGACACAGTGCTTGAGAGAGATTCATCAACACTTACCGAAATTAAGCCTGAAACGGCGACAAATTTCGATATTGGTTTGCGTTACAACTCCGACGTTATCGACGCCAGCGTTACATTTTACAAAATAGATTTCGAAAACCGAGTTACCTTCCTGCCACCCGATTCACCTGTTTCAGGCATTGATTTTAATATTGGTACAAATGGCTCCTACATCAACGTTGGTGGTATTGAATCGCAAGGTATCGAAGCATCGGTTAGCGTACAGTTATCAGAATACTTCAGCTTTTATGGCTCATTTACTAGCAACGAATCGCTATACAAAGACGTACCTGATGAACTGGGTTTGAATATACAAGTGGGCAATACGGTATTCGGATCGGTTGAAGATATGTGGGTGACGTCATTGGATTACAACAAGGGTAATTACGGCGCCGGTTTATCCATTAAACATGTGGGTGACCGCTTTATTGATGCTGCAAACACCGTTGTCGCTGAGGCGTACACCGTGACTGATTTATATGCGGGTGTGAACGTTGATTTAGAAGTTCAAGGCATACAAAATATGCAAGTTCGATTTACCCTGAATAACCTCACTGACGAGAGTTATCTAAGCGGTATTGCAGGGCAATCTGCATGGATTGGCGCACCGAGAACAGCGGCAGTCAATTTACAATTTAGCTTTTAATTAAGCATTTAACGGGTTGTTTCCTTGTCTCCTCGCTGAGGCATTTTATATACCCTGACCACATTGGTCAGGGCTTTTTTGTTTATTTAAAGGAATGACAATGCGCCCGAATGTAAGTGTAGTTTGTTTGAAAAGTGTCACTTGCGTGATCTTAATTTCCCTGTTGTTTAGTTTAGCACCTGTGGCCAAGGCAACTGCATTGGAAAACACGAAAACAGCAAAGTTGGTTATTGTCACTATCGATGGCTTACGCTGGCAGGAAGCGTTTGGCGGCGCTGATGAAAAGCTGCTTAATAATAAAGATTTGGTAAATAATGTTGATGCGCTAAGCGCTCGCTTTTGGCACCCCGATAAACAAGAGCGTAAAAACCGCTTGATGCCCTTTTTGACCAACGAGATAGGTAAAAACGGCGTATTAATTGGCGACCGTAATAATCAGTCAAAGATGTCATTAACTAATAATCAGCACTTTTCTTTCCCTGGCTATAACGAAATATTTACCGGCAAAGTTGACGACAATTTGACATCAAATGCAAAAGTTTTAAATCCAAATGTCACCTTTTTGGAATGGTTGAACAAGCAAGCCAGTTTCAAAAATCAAATTGCCATCTTCTCAGGTTGGGATGTATTTCCGTTTATCTACAATAGAGAGCGCAGCGGCCTGTTTATTAATGCTGGATTTGAGGACATGTCGTCCATACAAAGCACTCCAAAAAGTTCACAAGACAAGCATACAGCAACTAAAATACAGTTGATGAACCAGTTACAAGCTGAGATACCCAGCCCCTGGGCGACGGTAAGACACGACGCCTTCACTTATGGCTTCGCCAAGCTTTATTTACAAGCAATGCAGCCTAAAGTGTTGGTCATCAATTTAGGGGAAACTGACGATTTTGCGCATAATGGAAAATATGATGCGTATTTAGATAGCGCCAAACAAACTGATGATTATCTGCGTGACTTATGGGCAACAATGCAAAACATGCCTGCATATAAAAATAACACCAACATGATCATTATTACCGATCACGGTCGCGGCAACGACGCGAGTGACTGGCAACACCATGCTTCAAAACAAGCAGTACAAAACTACATGACCACATTATCCCGCTTCAAAGATGGTATTGTTGGTTCGGAGCATATTTGGTTTGCCGCAATGGGTCCTGATATTAAAAGCCAAGGACTGTTAACCACCACCAGTGAATTAACACAAACTCAATTTGCAGCCACCGCATTGGCTTTACTCGGCATTGACGTCAGCCAATACGATATTGCCGCAGCAGCGCCATTAAAAGGAGTTATGCATGAATAGTATTCGCCAACTAGCAGCAAAAGCCTTATTGATATCGAGCTTTTTTGTATTCTTATTTGTCAGTGGATTTATTGGTTCAATGGTCGCCGCTCAAGAACTGCCCACAGCGCCACCAATTTCTATACAAGCAAGCAAGGTGACACATATTCTATTTGGTTCGTGTTCACATCAAGATAAAGCCATGCCGATTTTTGATGCTATTTTACGAGAACCTGCAGACGCGTTTATTTTCCTCGGGGACAACATTTATGGCGACACCGAGGATATGCAGGAGCTTGCGCAAAAATATAACAAACTGGGGCAGGACCCAGGCGTCAAGGCCTTAAAAAGTAGGGTAGCGGTTTATGCCATTTGGGATGACCACGATTTTGGTGAAAACGATGCTGGAAAACACTATCCGTTCAAAGCAGAGTCTAAAGAAGTCATGCTCGACTTCTGGAATGTAGCCAAAGACAGTCCGCGCAGAAGCAGAGAAGATGGCATTTACGGTAGTTACCTTATTTCCTCAGACAATGCTGATCTTAGAGAAGCTGGTATTAGAGATGCTGGTGTCAGAGAAACTGGTGTTAGAGAAGCTGGTATGAAAGAAACTGGCATGCAGGAAGCGGGTATTCAGGAAGCTGATGTTACCGATTTAAACGCCATTCGATTGATTTTACCTGATTTAAGATATATGCGAGATGACCTAGAATCGGTCGGTCCTGTTGGCTATGAAACGGATCGCAAACTTAAAGATATGGGGCCTTACAAGCACTCCAAAGGGTCGATGTTAAGCGAGCAACAATGGCAATGGTTAGAGATTGAGTTACAGCAACCTGAACGGATCAAAATAATTGGTTCAAGCTTGCAACTCATCGCCGACTTCACTGGATGGGAGTCATGGGCTAATTTTGATGATCGTCAGCGCCTTTTCGATCTGATAAAAAAGCACAAAGTTAATGGCGTGTTCATTATTAGTGGCGACACCCACTGGGGCGAAATATCAAAATTTGATACCAGCATGGATTATCCGCTTTGGGACATAACCAGCTCTGGTTTGACCGAAGAATGGAAGCAAGTAAGTCCTAACCAACATCGGGTTTCAGGTTACACGGATAAAGTGAACTATGGCTTTTTTACGGTTAACTGGGATTTAACAGACCCCAGTATTCATTTCGGCTTAAAGGACGTTAACGGCGCTGTTGTGATGCAACAAAACATCGCATTATCCAGCTTATCGCCTTATCAACCTTAAAAACCTTAAAAACCTTAAAAACAAATTTCCGCTACAAAACCAATCAAGGCTTAAGCACTTAAGCCTTTTTTAATTAAATATCGATATGGCGCTGCAGCAACTTCGCTGGCAATCAAGGTATGCTGCATAAAGCGACAAAAACTCGGTACATCACGGGTTGTTGAGTGGTCATCAGCATAAATAGACAGGGTGTCACCGTCCTGCATGTTGCGGATTTGTAGACGGATCATCATTACCGGCTCAGGGCATCTGAGGCCTATCGCGTCGAGTTGATGGTCGGCTTGTTCAAATATATCTGTCATAGCACCTTATTAACGGCATAGCAGTTTGTTAACGGCATAGCGCTTTGTTAACGCCATAGCACTGGGCTAAATGCCGTATTTCTCACGGTAATGATTAATACTTGCCACAGCGTCAGCGTTAGTTTCTTTGGCCGACAAATATGCCACCACATCCGCTAAGGTGACAATAGAAATCACGTGAGTATCGAAGTCACGTTCGACTTCTTGAATGGCCGACAATTCGCCTTGTCCGCGTTCCTGACGGTCAAGTGCGATCAGCACACCGGCCAAACTCGCATCATGTTGTGCAATTAGCTGCATAGACTCACGGATCGCGGTGCCGGCAGTAATAACATCATCCACCAGCATAATTTTGCCAAGCAGCGGACTTCCGACTAAATTGCCACCTTCACCATGCAGTTTTGCTTCTTTGCGATTAAAACAATAAGGCACGTCAAGGTTATAATCATTTGCTAGAGCGACCGCTGTGGTGGTCGCAATAGGAATGCCCTTATAAGCAGGACCAAACAAGACATCAAAATCAACATTAGCGGCTTGCAACGCCGCTGCGTAGTATCGACCCAGCTTGGCTAAGTCGCCGCCCGTGTTGAACAAGCCAGCATTGAAAAAGTAAGGACTTAACCGCCCAGACTTCAACGTGAACTCACCAAAACGCAGTACCTTGCGTTCAATTGCAAATTCGATAAATTCTTTTTTGTAATCTTGAAGTTGAGTTGTTTGCATTCTTTACGCCTTTGTTATCAACCCAGAAAAGGTGAGCCATAATAGTGGCATTTCAAATTCTGTATAAGTGAAAGGCCTCATATGAGACCTTTCATTTTTCTTCACTTGTCTGTATTGACGACAAAGAAACTTACGCTAGCGCACTTTTCTGAGCATCAAATAATTCCATGATGCCGTCTTTGGCTAAACTCAACATTTCGTTCATTTCGTCAAAACTAAACGGTTCAGCTTCAGCAGTGCCTTGCACTTCAATAAGCTTGCCGGTGTCGGTCATTACCACGTTCATGTCAGTTTCAGCAGCAGAGTCTTCAAGATACTCAAGATCAGCAATCGGGCTACCTTTGTATATGCCAACCGAAACAGCAGCAATCATATGCTTCATTGGGTTAGCTTTCAAAATGCCTTTAGCTCGCATCCACGTTAGTGCATCAACCAATGCCACACAGGCACCGGTGATAGACGCTGTACGTGTGCCTCCATCGGCTTGAATAACATCGCAATCAAGTGTAATGGTGTTTTCGCCTAGTAACTTTAAATCAACAGCAGCGCGCAATGAACGCGCAATTAAGCGTTGAATTTCGAGTGTACGACCACCTTGTTTACCACGCGCGGCTTCACGATCAGAACGCGTGTGCGTCGCTCGTGGCAACATGCTGTATTCAGCAGTAATCCAACCTTTGCCTTGGCCTTTCATAAAACGAGGCACCCCTTCAACAACTGAGGCATTGCAAAGCACTTTGGTATTACCAAACTCGATCAGTACAGACCCTTCTGCATGACAAGTAAAATTACGGGTAATTGTGACGGGACGGATTTGACTAGCAGTTCTGCCGCTTGGACGCATGTTTATCTCCTTAAAATTCAGGCAAGAATTATAGCGTAGTTAAACGGTGATCGGGAGGTGTAAAGTAAAGTTATCGGAAAAAACTTAAAAACTGCGCAAGATTCGCCAATTTAATAAAGCCTGTTACACTAACAATGGCTTGTTGCTGGTTATTGAACGTTGAAACATCACTATTCAACCAGTCGAGCATACCACTCAATTTATGCCACTTGTGATCGCCTCGTATTGATTAACGACGACGATGCTGCAAGAGCTTTTAAGGAACACCTATGATTTACAGTATGACTGGATTTGCACGCCACGAAATTAAAGCCGAATGGGGCAGTGCCGTTTGGGAAATTCGCTCGGTTAACCAACGCTACCTAGAAACCTTCTTCAGACTACCTGAGCAATTTCGCAGCCTTGAACCGATCTTACGTGAACGTTTTCGTAAAGGCCTGCAGCGCGGCAAAGTAGAATGTGCATTGCGCTTTACTATGAATGATGAAAATGTGAGCGCCATTAACGTTAACAAGGACTTAGCCAAACAAGTTATCGCTGCAGCGGCATGGGTTCAGCAGCAAGGTGATGTTGCCCCCGCTAACCCGATCGAGATTTTACGCTGGCCTGGCGTTATCGCCGCACAAGAGGCTGACATGGACACCATTCAAGCTGACATGTTAAAAGCGTTTGATGCAACATTTACAGAGTTTGTGGCGTCGCGCGCAAGTGAAGGCGACAATATGAAAGTACTCATTCAACAGCGTTTAGAAGCCATCCAGAGCGAATCCAATAAGGTGACTGCGCATATGCCGACTGTTATTGAATGGCAAAAAGACCGCATTCGCACCAAGTTCAACGACGCACAAATTGAATTAGACGCCACGCGGGTCGAGCAAGAAATGGTGCTGCTTGCACAAAAAATGGATGTTGCAGAAGAACTGGATCGTTTGAATTCGCACGTGACTGAAACCCTGTCTATATTGAAAAAAGGCGGCGCTGTCGGTCGTCGTTTGGACTTTATGATGCAGGAATTCAATCGTGAAGCAAACACGTTGGGCTCGAAATCAATTAATACTGAAGTAACGCAATCGGCGGTTGAATTGAAGGTGTTGATTGAGCAGATGCGTGAACAGATCCAGAATATAGAATAAACATTAATCTGCGTTAATTAATTCAATATTTTCATACCCTTAATTGAAATTAGCATTAAATTGAATTTATTTAAATATGACAGAATTAAACTTTTTATATGACAGAAATTGTGACAGAAATAATAATGTATGTATAATCACAAAATCTGTCATATTTTTGGGTTTATATGGATACAAAAGAAAAGCACCATCAATTAGTTAATAAAATAAAAGCAGGCAAAGCTACTGATGCGGCGATCAAAGCAATCGTCAACAACGGATATGAAAGCTTGACCCGCCTCGAAACAGGATTATTTTTAAGAATTAGCGCTGAAGGTACAGGTTTTTTTTCTTACCAATTTACTTACTTGGGTAAAACTCGACGAATGACTTTGGGTACTTATGGCAAGCAATCTGATCGCATGACGTTAGCCGATGCGCGTATTGCATTGGCGGAAGCTAGAGCTTTAGTTAAAAATGGTCATAACCCTTTGGTAGAAAGACAGCGCTCCAAAGTTAGTCAATTTCAAACCGTTGATGATCTCGCTCAAAGTTGGCTGGAAAAAGCCAGGGTGAAAATTAGACACTCTAATATACCTATCCGCATCTATGAACAAGAGATCAAATCAATATTAGGTGGATTGCGCCTCGACAGTATTACCGGTTTAGACATAAAGGATGCATTGGATTTTGTAAAGGAACGCAAAACTGAACAGAGGCCAACAATCGTAAACGACACGCTTACCCACTTGAAACAACTATTCAAACATGGCGTGAAACTTGGTGTTATTAACCATAACCTTGCATTAGCATTTGATAACAGCGATGCAGGCGGCACTGAGAAATCGCGAACTAGAAATCCGACCATAGAAGAATGGGAAATAATATTTTCAGTCATGCGGACTTACCAAGCGCACTTTACTCGTGAGAATTATCTAGCCGTAGCGCTTCTTTTGATCCTAGGAGTCAGGAAGGGAGAGCTTATTTCTCTTCAATGGAACCATATGAACTTTGATAAACAGACATGGTTTTTGGAAGCGGAAAATTCAAAAAATGGTTACGCGCTAGATATACCTTTGCCACCTTTAGCAATTGAGTTATTTGAGGAGCTTAAAATCAGAGCAAATGGTTCTGCATACGTATTTCCCTCTCGTCGTGCAAGCAAGCGAAGGGGATATATTAGCGATGATACATTAAACCATGCATTAACAAATTTGTTCGGAAAGAAAACGGGGAAGTTAGCCAGTAGCACTGGTGATGTTTTAGGTGAGGCCGGAATTGAGTATTTTGTTATACACGATATAAGACGTTCTACTCGAACCATAATGTCAGACAATAATGTTGCTGATAAAGTAGCAGAAAAAGCTATTAATCACCTTAAAAAAGGCGTTGAAGGTATATATAATCGCGATTCATATTTTAAGAAACGTTTTAAAGCTCACAAAATTATGGCTAAGTTGGTAAAGAAAATAGTTTAATCTTCTTTAGATTGAGAAGACGGATTTTCCAGGGCCAAACTAGTGTCCGAAGAACTAGGGAGCCATGGTTTTTGTTTGAAAATTGTGACAGGTTTTTGAGTTAGATTAAAATAGTAGGTGGTAAATAAACTTTCAATTCGGTTGCCTTTTGCAAAAAAATGAGTACTGTCACTGATGCTCACATGCAGATTTGTTGGTTGCGTTTCGCAATCTGTGATGACATTGTCAATTTGACTCGCCTTCTCGGAATAGTCTTTGAGCTATCCTGAAGTACTTGCCAGCCGCGCGTAAGAGTGCATGTGAGCACTTTTACAATAAATGAAATGAGTAAAATGTGATTCATAGAAGAAACTACTTATTACTTAAAAAGGCCCAAACGAAACCTGAATTAGCATCAATTTTGGGTATTCCTGCAGCCTTTCTTACAAGAGTTGTATACAAGCCAGGTGTAAGTACACACTATCATCAATTCAAAATACCAAAAAAATCAGGGGGAGCTAGAAGTATTTCCGCGCCCTCTAGTGAATTAAAAGATATACAGCGTAGATTGTCGGATTTACTTTTAGATTGCAAAGCGGTCATACATGTCGATAACAAGGTCGAATGTACGCTTTCTCATGGCTTTGAACGCGAAAGATCTATCATTACTAACGCTCGAGTCCATAGCAATAAGAAAAATATTTTAAATTTAGATTTAGAAGACTTTTTTGGTAGTTTCAATTTCGGTAGAGTCCGTGGCTATTTCATTGCTAATAAACACTTCAAGCTACATCCTCACATTGCCACAGTGTTAGCGCAAATAGCATGTTTTGAAAATAAACTCCCTCAAGGCAGTCCCTGTTCACCTGCTATAGCGAATTTAATTACTAGTAGTCTTGATATAAAACTGTCAACTTTAGCTAAAAGAAGTGGTTGCTCATATACCCGATATGCAGACGACATAACATTTTCTACCAGAAAAAGTGCTTTTCCTGTTGCTATAATAAAAGACGACGAAAACCTAACGTTGGGGTCAAAGTTACTAGGGGAGATAAGGCGTGCAGGGTTTTCAGTAAATCCTAGAAAGACTAGGTTACAATTTAAAGATTCTAGGCAAGAAGCAACGGGATTGGTCGTAAATAAAAAAGTAAGTGTTAAATCTGAGTATTGGCGATTGACGAGAGCAATGGCTCATTCGTTATTCAAGAATGGAAAATTCCATATTCCACAACAAGACGGAACACATAGAGATGGATTAGTTTCAGAGCTAGAGGGCAGGTTAACTTTTATCGATTCGGTTGATTTTTTTAATAACCTCGCAAATAAGAAACATCCCGCGTCAAAATTTGAACCTAGGGTGCACAGCGGTTTGAATGGTTTTCGTGGGAAGCTAAATTCACGAGAAGTAGTCTACGGTAGATTTCTACACTATAAACATTTTTTTGCAAATGAGTACCCAACAATCTTAACTGAAGGTAAGACCGATAACGTATACTTAAAAAGCGCACTTAGCATACTTCAAGGAACCTATCCCAATTTAGTCACCGCAAAAACTGCGACGGGTCCTTATAAGCCAAAGCTTAAGTTTCCACATTTAAATCGTAAAACGATGTACCTACTAGACATAGGTGACGGCGCAACACCTTTTGTCAGATTTGTTCAAAGGTATGCGAATGATTTAAAACAATTTGAAGACAAAAAAGCTATAAATCCAGTAATTTTAATACTTGATAATGATGACGGCCCTAATGTGCTATTAAATCACCTAGTAAATAAGGTTAAATCATGTCCTAATGACAAAGCAACGTTAAAAAATAGTGGTTTTATTCATATATTCCACAACCTGTATCTAATTTTGACACCCCTTAAGGCTGGAGGAAAAGACTCGGCGATGGAAGATTTATTTGATAAGGCAACGTTAGCTAGAAAAGTTGGTGGAAAAACATTCTCGACAGCTGAACATTTTGACAACGCTAAACACTATGGAAAACATATATTTTCTACCAAGATTGTTCGTTCAGATAAAAACAATATCAACTTTGATAAATTTAATCATTTGTTTGAAGAAGTAGAGAAGGTAATACAACACTATGAAACTTTATGATTTGCGCTTGTACAAGTAAAGCTAAGTTTTAAAATTCCCAACTCGTAGCGTATTTAGCCGGTTATCTTGACAAGCTATGTTCAGCTACCATTACTCCAATGCTCACTCAACGCCTCAGCTTGCTTCAAACACAACTCAATCGCTTCATCGGCCTTGTCTGGTGGATACTTCCACTTGCGCAGTGCACGGCGCACTAGGTTTCGTAGTTTTGCTCTAACGCTGTCTCTTACTTGCCAGTCTATAGTCGTGCTTTTACGCAACTGTGTTGTTACATGTTTGGCCAATTCACGAAGGTTGTTGTCACCAAGCTCTCTAACGGCCGATTCGTTTTGAATTAATGCACGATAAAAAGCAATTTCATCCGCGTCTAAGCCAGAATTAGCCGCGAGCTCTTCGTCTTCAGCCATTTCTTTGGCCATTTTGATGAGTTCTTCGATAACCTGAGCCGTTTCAATCGCACGGTTATGATATTTGCGCAGTGTTTCTTGAATGCGTTCCGAATATTTCTTTTCAGATACTACATCGGTCTTCATACGAGCTTTAATCTCGTCACGCAGCAGTCGCTCTAGCAAATCGACGGCTAAATTTTTTTCCTTCAGATTGGCTACGTCTTCCATAAATTCAGGAGACAATAAGCCTATATTGGGTTTGTCTAGACCAACTAAATTAAATATATCGTCCACACCATCAGCAATAATCGCATTGTCTATGATCTGCTTAAGCGCTGAGTTCTTTTCTTCATCGGTTCGACGTTTATCGATAGTGGTAAATTTACTAATCGCATTCTTCACCGCACCAAGAAAGGCTATCTCCTTTTTATATGATTCTACTTCATCCATTGTTCCGCAAAGTGTGTAGGCTTTGCTAATAGCAGCCATTACGTCAAGAAAACGCTTCTTGCCATCGAGTTCACCGTTTTGACCTTTTAAACCCAAAACATGGTTCATTGCGCCGGGTAAAAGCTGTAATGCATTCTCCTCGTAGCCGCTGTAATCGAAACCTGAACCGTTAGCTCCCGGTGAAGAGAACATGCTTCTAACCACATCTATTTTCTCAAGTAAAATGGCATAAGCCTCATGAGTATTGTGAGTCGGCTTACCTTTACCATTTGAACCAGTATAGGTTTTTAATGCTTGTTTCAATTCATTGGCGATGCCTATGTAATCTACTACCAAACCGCCGGGCTTATCTTTAAACACCCGATTTACCCTTGCAATCGCTTGCATTAGGTTATGACCTTTCATTGGCTTATCGATATACATAGTATGACAATTAGGCGCATCAAATCCGGTTAGCCACATGTCGCGAACAATTACCACTTGCAGCGGATCGTTTACATCCTTAAAGCGTTTTTCAAAAAGTTTCTTAGTTTCTTTGTTGTATATGTGCGGTTGTAACTTAGCTTTATCTGAGGCTGCGCCTGTCATTACTACCTTGATAGCACCCTTTGTTGGATCTAGGTCATGCCAGTCAGGCTTAATAGCCACTATTGCATTGTATAAATCGACGCATATTTCACGACTCATACATACGGCCATCGCCTTGCCAGGCATCGTTTCAATTCGGCTTTCAAAATGCTGAACCAGATCACTTCCCACCAGCGTGACACGAGGCTCACTGCCAACTAGCTTTTCTAAGGCCGCCCATTTCGATTTAGTACTTTCTCTAACTGCGGTATTTTCTTCATCTTCGATGACTTCATCAATTTCATCATTCAGCGCTTCTAGTTCCGCTTCGTTAATATCCAACTTAGCTAAGCGCGACTCATAATAAATAGGCACGGTTGCGCCATCATCAACGGCATCCTGAATATCGTAAATGGAAACGTAATCACCAAATACTGCTCGGGTATCTTTATCCGCCGAATCTATTGGAGTACCGGTGAAACCGATGAAAGAGGCAGCGGGCAATGCATCACGCATATGTTTAGAGTAACCAAAGGTATATTTACCTGTTTTGGTATTAAACTTGGCTTTATCACCATACTGACTGCGGTGTGCTTCATCGCTGACTACCACAATGTTTTTACGTTTACTTAAAACAGGATGAGCGGTTTCATCCCCCAGCAATGCGAACTTTTGAACTGTGGTGAAAACAATACCTCCTGATTGACGTGAGGATAAAATTTCGCGCAAATCATCCCTGTCTTCAGCTTGAACAGGAATTTGTTTGAGTGTTTCCGCTGCCATTCCAAAGGTATCAAAAAGCTGTCCATCCAAATCATTACGACCGGTTACAACCACAATCGTCGGGTTATTCATTTCCGATTGAGCAAGTAATTTGCCTGCATAACACACCATAGAGATAGATTTACCTGAACCCTGTGTATGCCAAACAACCCCTGCTTTACCTGAGCCTGGAACAACTTTGTTGGCATAGTTTGCTCGCGGTTCTGATAAGCTGCTCTCGCCTTGTGAGGCAATTACAGTCGCTCTTACTGCTTCACGCACTGCATGAAACTGGTGATAACCAGCAATCTTCTTGATCGTCGCATCACCCGCTTGCTCAAACAAAATAAAGTGATGAATGTAATCTAAAAATAATTCTGGTTTATAAAAACCTTTGACTAAAGTTTCTAGCGCATATTCAAACAACGGCCTGTCATGTTCATCGTTAACGGTTCGCCATGCCATAAAGCGTTCTTTATTCGCTGTTAATGAGCCCACACGGGCATTTAGGCCATCGCTTACTACCAATGCTTGGTTAAACGCAAAGAGGTCAGGAATTTGCTCTTTATAAGTTTGTATTTGTTGATAGGCCGACCATATATCCGCTTTGCTGTCGGCTGGATTTTTGAGCTCTAGTAGTGAAACTGGCAAGCCATTGATGAAAACAAGCACATCAGGACGGCGATTGCCTTTATTTCCAATAAGGGTGAACTGGTTTACCACCAAGAATTAATATCCACAATGTTTGGATCGCGGCTGCCAAAAATTTTGTGGCCCGCGGCGTTAGGACGACTAAAACAAGCAGTCATTTTTATTTCATAGTGGCTCCGTTTTCATTCGTTTTGCATAAATAATGCCAAGGCAAGTAAGCATTTAATAAATTCTTAAGATATTGATAATGTTAATTATTTTTATCAGCCAGTCAGTGTACTTGTCACAATTAAAGCGAGTAGCCCTATAATTTTTACACGCAAATGGGAATTTTTGACCTGCACTGTGTTACATGTAGGTAATGTGTTTGCACAATTTTTGATTACGTATTGTACCTGCGCGAGTTACGCGCTTTTATCAATTAAGATGCTGAGCGTAGCAGCCTCCACATAGCTTAATTGGCTATCACGTTGTTGTGGTAAACGACTCATTAAGGTCTGTAACGCCCCCGATCCGTGCAGGTCGTTGAGGCGTTGCAGCGGTATTGTCAAGTTTACGCAGACACCAGTAACTGTGAGACAATTAGGGCATGAAAAATACCAAAGTGTATGCGGGTTATCGCTACATTGTAGTCAGATCAGGAAGAAGCGCGGCCAACTGAGTGGCACGTGGTACTTGGATGAAGTATTTGTAAAGATAAATGGTGACCTACATTATCTTTGGCGAGCAGTCGATCAAGATGAAGATGAGCTGGATATTCGCGTTCAAAAACATCGCAACAAAAAGGCTGCCATAAAGTTCTTTAGAAAGTTATTGAAGGGCCAGCAGGCAACGCCGTTGAAGATCGTCACCGATAAATTGAGAAGTTATTCGGCTGCGAAAAGTGAAATTATACCCAGTATAGCTCTTTGTACAGAGCAATATGAAAACAACCGCTGTGAATTGTCTCATCAGCCTGGTAGGCGACAAGAGCGGAAAATGCGACGGTTCAAATCACCAGGGCAAGCTCAACGATTTTTAGCGTGTCATGGCATTGTAAGTAATCTGTTTAGGCTTGGCCGTCATCACATGAAAGCTCGTAATTACAGGATACTCCGTGAACGGGCATTTTGTGAATGGACTAGGGTTAGTTGCGTCCACAATTTGGCATAAGCTATTGCAGAGTTATTCAAGTCACTGCCAGGCACAGGCCCATGTTTAGCACCCAGGCTATTAGCCGCCATTGGTGAAGACAGAAGCCGATTTAACAGTGCTCAAGAGATACAGAAATACGCTGGACTATTCCCCGTGACCGAACGAAATGGCCAAAGGTAAGTCTCACCAGACTGCGGTTAGGGCATTAGCCTACAAATGGGTGCGTATAGTTTATAAATGTTAGAAGACTCGGACACCTTATTGAGTAGTCTTGGTTAAAATCAAAAATTTCCTGATAGCTGACTTTTAGTCAATAGCCGGTTTTCAAGTGTTCTGCCCCCTTGATTCGGCAGTCATATATGGATAAAGGGCTTGATTTGAATGCAGCCATTGATGGCATGATTGCGGATGAACAGCGTAGCGTTAGAGAGCTCTAACACGCAAATAAATCCTGGGGGAAACGCCTATACCAAATTCACAGGGTATGGGCGTGACAACCGCCCAAGCTTCTCTGCTATGTGTAATTTTATCACGCGCTTCATATCATCAGGGCATTGCGATGCATTGATGATGTATTCATATGCATTCTCTACTTTGCTACAAAGCTGCTTGATTAGCTTTTTCGTTGCGGAATTAGAAAGTCCTATTTGTTGACCAAATTTAATAAAGTCATAGCCGGTATAGTAACCGTATTGTTCGTATGCCTCAGAAAACACCGCTTCCAATTCACTATTAAGTAAACTTAACGACAAGTCATCGCCATAGTACTTCGGGTAGGGGGCGACTGATAACACATCGTAAACAGGCGTAAAATTTGTCATGTAATGCGACTGTGAATTTGGTTTCCTGAATAAAGAAAGATTCTTTAGGTGTAAGTCATTGTTGCCCACGATATAAGCGAATAGCACTTGCCTAAAGCCATTTAATGTCACGCCACGATTTTGACCGCTAACTGTGAACAGCGTATTGAGCGTAAATTCATAAGACAATGCATCACTGCCTTTATTGACAGGCGCGACCAAACATAGACTGGCCGCATCTTCGATGAAAAGACGCTTTGCGTCCTTTAATCTGTCAAAGCGTTTGGTTAAATAGGCCAACTCACCATTTTCAAAGGGTACAAGTGCATTTTGCGCAACATCAAAGCCAATAACCTTGGCAAGTTGCATAATACAATGTTCGTTTTCCGGTAGATGAGGAAAATCATCTGGAGCGGGTTTAACAATGAATTGCCCGTTTTTCTTAACTGGCACCAGCACCCCATTCACCAACGACATTAATAATTTTTTTTGAGCACCAGACACGGAATTGCCCTCTGTATATTCAGGCGCTAAATCATTAAACGTTTGTGCGTCACCTTGCACGCGAAGGCCATTCTTAGGAAGTTGGCTAATACCAAACATGGTTTTGAGGAAGTAGCTGCTATAAGGCGACTCATTCCCTTTTGGGCTTAAAGATATCGTGCCCAGTCGTTGGCTCATTGCTGCATATCCTTGTTGTTGGGCTGAACTGATATTGCGCCAATCAGATCGCCACCATTGGCCAGTAGCAATCCAAAATCATCGCGTTTATCTAATCGTGCTTTGCTTGCTTGAAAGACCCTTACCCAACCTTCAGAGACTAAGTTGGTGAAAAATGGGGACAGCACATCATGCACATAAGGCTCATTCGTTAGGGGAAAGTGATAGCCTATAGGCGTGCCACTTTGAATGATATAATCACCGTCGTACTCAAACGTATAACTTTGTGCGCCGGTTGTTTCTTTGTATTCAGTTAATAGACCTGCCAGCTTGCCATTGGCAAAGACACGCCCTTGTCGACTTATATTACTCATCAGCAGATTTACGTGAAATAGTCAGTGTCATGCCCATGATATCAAGTAGTGCAAGGACAGTGGATACCTTTGAGTTAGTTGGGTCACTCGTCATGGTTGATATGGTATTGGAAGTCACACCACTAAGTAAGGCGAGCGTTTCATTGCTCGATTTATTAGTTTGTTTGTATCCTTTCGCTATTTTACCGATCTGGTGGATATCACCTAGCGTGTCACGCTGATCCATTGCAGCGATGAGTTTGCGCTGAAGCTCAGACAAGGCGCTAAATGTTTGAGCCTCATAGTTTGCTAGCAATCTTTTAACATTGTTATCTGTCGACATAATTCACTCTGCGTTTGGGTAAAGTCTTATTAAATACAACAATAACTAAATGTAGCGTGGCATGCAATATGTAATAACAAATATGTTTGTAGAATGCCGCACATTGTTACACAAAAGCAACCTGCACTTGGTTATTCAGCGCAATAGACGAATGGACCATTCATTCTAAAACAGTCGCTGGTATCACACTGTTGGCATTTAAAGTCGTCAAATTTATCTCATTTGACCAATTCATCATATTTTCTCTGTGACAATCTTTTTCTAGGCAATGTGCCAGTTTCACCTCTAAACCTACGGCGTATCGCGTGGCCACTTCTTCGATCTTTTAGTCTACGATTTCTTTTATTTTGTTCATTTATCTTGGCTTTAATTACGCCCTCAATTTCGTTTTTTTGTTTTTCGGGATCAACAAAAAATGACTTGCCCGTATTTTCATCTAGTGTGAATTGGCCGCCAGAGGGACCAGCGTAAGTTACGAGACCGTTAGAAATTGGTGCATAAAGTTCGGCAATCAATATTGTAGTCAGATCAGGAAGAAGCGCGGTCAACTCGGTGATATGTGGTACTTGGATGAGGTATTTATTAAGATCAATGGTGTTTTGCATTACCTTTGGCGAGCTGTCGATCAAGATGGTGATGAGCTTGATATTTTGGTTCAAAAACGCAGAAACAAAAAGACCGCAATGAAGTTCTTTAAAAAGTTATTGAAGGGCCAGCAGGCAACGCCATTAAAGATAGTCACCGATAAATTGCGCAGTTATTCGGCTGTGAGAAGGGAAGTTATGCCCAGCGTTGCTCATTCAACCCAACAATACAAAAACAATCGCTGTGAATTGTCTCACCAGCCGGGTAGACAACAAGAACCGCAAATGCGGCGGTTTAAATCACAAGGCCAAGCACAACGATTTTTAACGTGTCATGGCATTGTAAATAATCTGTTTAGGCTTGGCCGCCATAAAATGCAAGCCGATAATGACAGGATACTCCGTGAACGAGCATTTAGTGAATGGACTAGGGTTAGTTGCGTCTAGAATTTGGCATGAGCTACTGAAAAGTTGTTATTATCATCTTAATTCGATAAGTTAATAGTGCCCTTTCATTCGGTAGACGCGTTTTTTTACGAGCAACTAATATTGATTTTTTAATTGATTTTTTAATTTAATTACAGTAATTTTCATCTGCAACACATAATTAACGGCTCGACTTTAGAGGGATTGAAGTAGCTGTTATAGCAGACTTCAATTCCTGATTAAAATAAAAATCTATCAGGGAAAAAAGCATGAAACACAGTAAAATCAAACTCACACTCTTAGCTGCTGCTATTTCAAGCAGTATGTCTACTCATGCTCAAATCGACGAAAGTCCAATTGAACGCATCAAAGTAACTGGTTCGCATATTAAAAGAACTGATATGGAAGGGCCGTCACCGGTTACTTCGTTAACTTCTCAGGATATTGCTAACGCGGGCGTAACCGATTTAATCGGCTTATTCACGAAACTGCCCGCTGCCGGGCAAGGCACATTTTCAACTCAGGGTAACAGTAGCGATGGAACGGCTAACGGTGGTTCAAGCGTATCATTACGAGGCTTGGGTGCAGATTCAACCCTCATTCTTGTGAATGGTCGTCGTATTTCTGTTTCCCCTTTCGCGAACGCAATAGACACCGCCTTTGTTGATATCAATAACATCCCAATAGCTGCCATTAAACGGGTAGATATATTGAAAGACGGTGCATCGGCTACCTATGGTTCTGACGCAATTGCAGGCGTTATTAATATCATATTAAAAGATGACTATGACGGCTTAGAACTTTCTACAAAAGTTGGCGATACCGCTGATGGTGGCGGTAAAGAGACGAATACCAGCCTATTGTTTGGTAGTAGCTCAGAAAAAGCCAGTCATACTTTTGTTGTAGATTATTTCGATCGTGAAGAAATACTTGGCGCAGACAGATATTATACTAGCTCTGCCAATCAAACCGCGTTGAGACCTAATGACCCATACGCAGGAGACGGCAGAAGCTCTTCAGGTTTTCCAGGCACTATCGCACTTGAATCAAACAACTCTATTCGGGTGCCCGATACCTTTGGCAATGACGTTTGTCCTGCAGAAGATATAACAGGCACGTTGTGTCGTTACGATTTTGCACCGATGAGTTCAGAGGTGCCTGCATCGGAACGGGTAAGTTTCATGTACATGGGTAATTTTGAAATTAACGGCACGCTGCGCGCATTCATTGAATTAAACGGACAAAATTCAAAAACCACCATTAGAGGGGCAGCCAGCCCAAGCTTTAATGAGCTGTTGATGTCGGCTGATAATGTAAACCATCCATTTGCCGATGACGAACAAAGTGAATTTTATCAGCAAGATTTGACCATGCGTCGTCGTTTAGTCGAAATTGGTGACCGTGAAAAACGGGTCGATTCAGATTATTATCGCAGCGTTTTTGGCTTCCAAGGTGAATTTAACAATTGGGACTATGAAGCCGCTTACAGCTACATAAAAAGTGATTCGATTGAACGTGGGGTAAATGGTTTTCCAAACTCTCGTCGAACGCAAGAAGCCATAGACAGTGGGTTGTGGAATCCCTTTGAGCCCTCTTCGAACAGTCAAGAAGCGCTTGATTATATAGAAACTCAAACCACTCGATATGGTAAGTCTACCAGTAAGTCTTTTGATGGCATGGTATCGGGTCCTGTCATGGAAATGTCATCAGGCCAAGTAATGCTGGCGGTTGGCGCTGAGTATCGTGAAGAAACCATTAGTGATAATCCAGACGATCAGTTCATTCGTGGTGATGTATTTGGTACAGAAGCAACACAGGCAAACGGTGAACGTGACAATACGTCTATTTTCGCTGAGCTTGCAATCCCTGTCACTGAAACACTCAATGTTCAAGTGGCCGTGCGTCACGAAGACTACAGTGATTTTGGCACCACTACCGACCCTAAAGTGGCTTTTATTTGGACACCTATGGATGAGTTATCTATCCGAGGCTCATATGGAACCGCATTTCGCGCGCCTTCTTTGAGTCAAATTGGCTTAGGTCGAACAGACGAATCACCAAACTTAGTGGATACCGTACGATGTGATGCGATAGGCAACGTTGATCAAGCCTGTGAACTTTTTGAATACACGGCGCAATTGGCTGGTAACCCGGATTTAGGGCCAGAAGAGTCTAAAAGTTATAATCTGGGTGTTATTTATGAAGTTACCGAAGATATTGACTTTTCTTTAGATTATTACAGTTACGACATTGAAAATGTTATTGGTAAAGACACTCAGTTCGTATTTACCACGCAGGGGAGTAATCAATCGGTTGTTCAACGTATACCAACAGGGCTAGCAAACGATCCAGGTCAAGTCGTGGTTATTTTTGACCGTTTTGAGAATTTATTCGATCTTAAAACGTCGGGTTTAGACCTTGATATAATGTACAGAATGTCATCTGATATGGGCGACTTCAAATTCAATTATGTCTTGAACTACGTATTGAACTATGAAGATATTCGTACTGGCGATCGTCTCTTTGCAGAGGAAGGAGGGTTTGAACAACCAGAAGTTCGCTGGACAGCATCTACCCTATGGATAAAAGACGATTGGAGTGCAAACTTTGCGATTAACTATGTGGGTGAATTTAAAGAAGATCAACCTGTGCGAACTCGAACCGACGGTTCAATAGCGCCCGATATTGACGCCTTTGTTTCAGTTGATACAACGGTTAATTATGCGGGTATAAAAAATACTATACTAACGCTAGGTGCGACCAATCTGTTAAACGAAGAACCACCGTTTTCTTATAGCTCTTCTGCAGGTTATGTATCATCGGTGCATAATGCACAGGGAAGATTTGCGTATGTCCAGGCTACTTATAAGTTTTAAGTAGTCAAAGGTAGAATTTGCACTGTAGCGACAGCTGTGTGCAATGAATATTTACTAGAAACTTTTGCCGAAAGTATATGCAATAAATAAAAAGGCGTCATTATGACGCCTTTTTTATTGACCGCTAAGTAAGGAAAATAGCGTCCATCACGAATATGTTTCAATACCCGTGATACTCTAGCCTACATTCGAAATACGTCTATTCAGCATGATCTCTAACTAACTGATCCATAAATCGAACACCCCAACCTTGGCTGCCTTTTGGTGCAACATCAATATCAGCTTCCAGCCAATCGACACTAGCAATATCTAGATGCACCCACGGCAAGTCTTCATCAATAAAAGTAGCCACAACAGCAGCGCCGATGCTTGCACCCGGGTTACCCGCACCTGAATTTTTAATATCAGCAATGGGTGATTCTATCTGTTTAAAATGGTTAGCATGCAAAGGTAAGGGCCATACCAATTCTCCTGAGCGCTCACCAACGTCCATCATTTGTTTGGATAACTCAAAATCTCTGGTAATGACCGCAGCGTATTCATCACCCAATGCTCTACCGGCAGAGCCTGTTAATGTGGCTATATTCAACAACATTTTAGGTTTATATTTTTGCTGAGCATAATAGACTGCATCAGCTAGGATTAAACGCCCTTCTGCATCGGTACTGATAACTTCAATACTCACGCCTTTCATGGTTTCTAGCACATCCCCGGGGCGAATTGCATCTTGGCTTGGCATATTTTCAGCCAGTGGCATAAACCCAATCAAGTTGATGTTTTCGCCACGTTGAGCACTAGCATAAAGGGTGCCTGCAACTGCTGCAGCTCCCGACAAATCTGACTTCATGGCCCACATGCCAGTATTCGGCTTTATACTGATACCACCTGTATCAAATGTAATTCCTTTACCAACAAGTGCGATAGGAGCGTCTGTCTTTTGTGAGCCACGATAATTGATCACTAATAAACGAGGATCATTAATAGAGCCTAACCCTACACCTTCTAAAGCGCCCATTTTTAACTTTTTAATATCGCGCATATCAAGCACATCTATATCTACATTTTTGATCCCTTTGAATTTAGCTTTCACTACGTCAACAAAGGCCTGGGGATACATGTTTTTACCCGGTTCAGTTGCCAAGTCACGAGTTAAATGCACACCTTTTGCTATGAATGCCAAATCAGAGTGATATAAATTTGCGGCATTCGTAGCATCATCAGCACTGCCATTGACTAGCAACACGTCGGACTTACCTTCACTCTTTTTTGTTTTATAGCGGTCGAAACTATAATGTCTTAGATGATAACCGTAAGCGATGTGTGCACTTGGAAGCGTTTCAGTGGTTTCTAAATTTTGAACATGCACAGCTATATCAAGCATTTCTTCCGTTGAATTTAACGAGCTGGCTATTTTACCCCCTAAATCTTGCAGCTCCGGTGCACTTAATCCGTCTTTGTCATAAGTGCCAACAAGCAACAGCGATTCTGCTGCACCAATCATCTGCAAATGCAGTGTGTTACCTTTTTCCGCGGTAAATTTATTGAGCTCTATCAGTTTACTTAATTGATCAACTGAGCCTTGGGCTAAAATTTGTGATATGCCATCCAAATTGTTAACGTCATTGATAAATACCACATGACTTTTTTTATCCGCAGAAGCTGAAGTGGCAAAGTCAAAGGAAGAGGTTGCCAAGAGAGGAGTGCTAAATCCGACCATGGCGATTGAAAGCAGTGCTAAGTGTTTAAATTTCATGTTGCGTTATATACCTATTTATCAAAATAAAATTAATCTTATAGGTTTATAGTCAGTAATTAAATACTGTTAAAGTTACACTAAACATCGTTTTTCTCGATGATATTAAATATTATTTGTTTATTTTATGCTAACTACTGTTGTGGAATGATATGAGAGAGTTAGCTTAGTTAAAGGAGGAGGAGTCCACTCGTTTGTTGACGTATTTTAGGCGCAGGGACGAATGAGCATGTCTTTAACGACAAGCACTTATTCAAAGATAAGGTAGACATAGTAATATAAGGGCGGCAATCCACAGCGTTTCGATAACGAGTAACAATATAGGTTTAATACCAACAACCAGTATCTTACGTAGATTTGATTTCATCCCAATTGCAGCGATAGAAATAACTAAAGAAAAACGCGAAATATCAGTCGCTGAGTCGGTGATCACTTGCGGCAAACTCACCAAGCTGTTGATAGCCATAAGCACGGTAAACGCGAGTAAAAAAGCGGGGACCCCAGGCGGCTTTGCATTTCTATCACTGTCAAGATTGAGCTTAAGCACAAGTAAGATACACATTACCACGGGCATTAAAAATGCCACTCGCACTAGCTTTGTTAGGGTAGCTAGATCCCCTGTTTGTTCTGAAACTGAGTAGCCGGCACCGACCACTTGCGCGACGTCATGTATGGTTGCCCCCAAAAAAATACTGGTTTGGGTTTCGTTTAGTTGCAAATATGCGGCGACAATGGGATATACCACCATGGCGATAGTAGAAAGTGAGGTTACGCCAATTATCGTTAACAGCGTATCGCGGTCGTTTTCTGGGCTTTGAGGAAGCACAGCCGAAATAGCCATGGCGGCAGACGCGCCACAAATTCCGACCGACCCACCCGTTAGTAAACCAAAACGTTTATTTAAGCCAAAAACCTTTGCTAGCAATATGCCGACAAAAATGGTGCTTACCACTGCTACAACAAGCAAAATTCCGGTTTTCCAGCCCATTGCGGCAAGATCACCAAAAGCGATCCGCAAGCCTAATAGCGCGACGCCAATACGCAGTATATGGCAGGCAGTAAATTCAATACCTGCTTTGCACTTAGAGTCCTCATAAATAAAGGACATAGCGATACCCAAGAGCAAGGCAAACAGCATCGCTGGAGCGCCATAGTGACTGCTTAAAAAAAGCGCGGCCAAACCGACTACGACAGAAATAACGATACCCGGCAGAAGAACAGTTATGGCTTCAAATTTACTGACTTTAATAGACAATTGACTAATTCATCGCAAGTGCAACAAGTACTTCTCGCTTACGCTCACCTGAATAAGGTTTACGGCCATGCATGGCCATGTAATTGTCGACCAAAGCGACGTCGCCATCCTGCCAAGGTAAGTCAAAAGTAAATTGTTCTGCGATAGAAGTAACGAGCTCTAATGCTGCGACTGGAATATGACTACCATCGCCAAACGTTATAGCGCTCGCTGGGTTTTCTTTTACGCCTTTCCACCCCATATAAGCAGCAATAAGTTGGTTATAAAAAACCTTAACACCGTTGCCTAAATCAACAACGGCAGGCAGCACCGGTGTTGTCGCTTTTAAACTGCCATCAGGCATCCATTTCCAGCTATATTTAAGTTCCGCGAGTTTGTGCTCAGCCTGCTCTTTTGATTCTACACTAAGCGTACTCATCCAACTCCGTCCTTGACCACTACGAAGATCGTCTTCAGCAGGCATATGTGTTGTATACTTTAGCCCTTTTGATGCGAATTCTTGAGCAACCTCGGGGGCTCGCTTGAGTAGCTCTGCAAATAACATGTCTGAACGACAAAGAGGTGTAGCACCCCCTTCATTGGCTGCACTTTTACAAAAGAAGAAGATCTTACTAGGCGATATGGGCGTTTGCGCCATTTCGTGATGTAAATATATTTCAACTTCCTTTGGCGCCTCATTAGCGGTAAAAACGCGTTCCGTAAAGTTGATCCTCACGGCATTTGATAAGGACTCTTTATATGTAAAGTTAGGGTAAGCAAACGCATTTGAAAAAGTATCGAAGGTTTCTGCCGAATTTACTGGGAAACCACGAAACAATATTGCACCAGAACTTTTTAACGCACCCTCTAAGACGTCAATATTGTCATTAATCCAACGTTCACATTCACTTAAGTTGGTGACACTACCATCGTTCACAATCACTCTTGGGAAAACAGAATCTCCGCACTGGAGTTGATGGGGTACTTCTGCATAGTTTATTGCTGTTTTCATCAGTTTTCCTAATCGTAAATGGGATTAAAAGTATTAAAGGCTGCTTCGCAAAAGTCGCCAGGGTCGTTAAAACGACGATTAATATTCAATGCAGAAATAGCAGTCATTTCTTCTTCGTTTAGCTCAAAGTCAAAAATATCAATATTTTCAATTAACCTTTCGGGCTGTGTCGTTTTTGAAATAATCGCTGTGCCGCGCTGCACACCCCATCGTAATACAACCTGCGCAGCTGTTTTCCCTGTACGTAGGGCTGCTTTTTTCACAATTTTTTGCTCGATCACCGACTCTGCCGCACCTGCCATATCTAGTTCTAAATATGAAAGCGCGCCTAAGGGTGAAAATGCCGTCACTGCCATATTGTATTGTTTAGCTAAACGGATCAGTTTTTCTTGGGTTAAATACGGGTGTGATTCAATCTGTAACATGCTGGGTTTTATTTTGGCATACGACATTAGGTCATGCAGTAAGCCGCTATTGTAATTACAAACACCAATTTGTTTTGCTAACCCTTTCTCGTAAACCGCTTCCATTGCTTGCCAAGTTTCCATAAGAGGCACTGGCGCTAATTCAAGACGTGGATTTGGCCCATCTGGATCGGCTATCCACTCTGGTGGATAACGAGTTTCAATAGGTATGAACTTAGAGGCAATAGGAAAATGAATTAAATAAAGATCTAGATAATCTAGCTGTAAATCGTCCAAACTTTTTTGCAATGCCAGCTCGACATGCTCTTTAGCATGAAACGAATTCCACAGCTTAGACGTTACCCATAAATCTTCGCGCGAACATAAACCATCTTCAATAGCGAGCTTAATGCCCTCTCCTACTTGCTTTTCGTTACCGTAGTCAGATGCGCTATCCAAATGGCGATAACCTTCTTTTATTGCATTATAAACCGCTGTTGCGCAGTCATCTTGAGAAATTTTCCACAATCCGAAACCCATACTTGGGATAACTTTATTGCCTGATATCATCTTAAATACCCCCTTACTTTCTTTCGTTAGGTCTTATATAAGATATAAGTTAAGGTACTGTTCAAATTTTGTCAATACGAACGCTTAAATGAGTCACTAAATTTAATTTACTGACTTACGGCTAAAAACAATTGGATCTGATGAATTTCCGGCTAAGTAATCGTAACTATATGATAGACTGCTGGAGGAAAACGCAGGCTACGCTGTACTTAAAGGACTTCACCATACGTCGCTAAAAACAGTTTTCGCGTGACTAAACAACCTTGAAAATAGCCAGGCACTGGCAGACTGACTTGGGTGGCGCCACGCCTGTGAAAATATCGTCAATTTAAAAAAATGAACACCTTACTGCTCATCTATCAATGACTGATAAACCGTATTTTTAAAGTCGTGCCTAATAGGATAAAAAGCAGAAGGGACGAACTGTGACATCATGATCACAATCATATTTTCTTTAGGATCTATTCTAAAATAAGTTGATGCTGCACCGCCCCATCCGTAATCACCGTCTGAACCCATAAGCAATGCGTCGCCGCTATCAACGGTAACCGACATGGCCAAAGCATAACCTTCTCCATGAGAAGTAGGTGAAAAGGGAATTAAGTTTGCAGGTAAATGATTAGAGCTTAAGTAGTCGACCGTTTTGCGGCCTAATATTCTTTGCCCTCTATACTCGCCGCCATTTAACAACATTTGCGTAAATATGTAGTAGTCACTAATAGTCGACACCAAACCACCACCACCATTATGCACAGAAGGATCTGATAAAAAATCACCTACTGGCGGTGAATCAAGCACGCTTATTTCGCCATTTTTTCCGGGACCATATATTTGAGCGAGCCTGTCAACTTTATTGGGAGGAACATAAAAAGCTGTATCCGTCATTTTTAAGGGGGTAAAAATCACTTTCTGCATATATTCGCCAAGCTTCATACCGCTAATACGCTCAATCAAAAAACCAATAATATCGGTATTTATACCATAGTGCCATTGAGTGCCGGGTTGGTGATTTAACGGTAATGTGGCAATGCGTTTTAACACAGTATCTAAGCTGTCTGCGTTGGACAAAGGGGGTAACGCTTTGTATAGTTTGTCAACGGCACTGTTTGTGAACCCGTATGAAAACCCAGCAGTGTGTAAAAATAAATCAATGATACGTATCGGACTTTTAGCGGCTTCTAGTTGAATGTTCTCGGCCTCACCACCGGCATAGACTTTGAGCCCAGCTAATTCTGGTAAGTATTTTTCAATAGGATCATACATGTGGAATTTACCTTGTTCCCATAAGGTAAGGGCCGCGACCGCAGTAATTGGCTTCGTCATAGAATATATGCGAAAGATAGTATCCGTGGTCATCTCTTCTCCACGTTCAAGATCTCGCTTACCATTTGCCGACAAATGGACAATTTTTTGATCCCGAGCAACAAGCGTTACGGTACCGGCGAGCTTGCCAGTTTTCGTATACTTTTGCATCGCGCTATCAATTTTACCAAGACGCTGTTGCGATAAACCTTGGATATTTACGTTGTTATCCATCGTAGATGTTTGTTCTTTTTGCACCGTAGAACACGCGGTCAATAAAATGCTGCTTACTAGTAAGACATATAATTTCATTCTGATCTCTCTGCAACGATGATGTTGATAAGGTCAACAATAGCTGCTTTTTTAACTAATATTATAAAATATGGCATTATTACTTAGCTCGACAACTCACGTCGACTCTACTAAATAATGATAATTGTCACTTCTACAACGGCTAATTCTAAACTCAATAGCTTTTCCATCAAGCGAATGTGCTATGCGCTGCACTTCTAAAAGAGCATCGCCTTTTTTGACCCCCAGTAATCTTGCATCTTCTGCGGTAGCAATATCCGCTTTAATTCTGTCAGTCGTTGCTTGAACTGTAAGGTTAAATTGAGTTTGATAGAAATGATAAAGGGTATGGGGCAGCTCTTGGGTTCCCTCTAATGCTTTAAAATAGGTATGTGGTAAGTATATTTTTTCAAATATACAAAATTCATTATTTAGGATCCTGCGCCTCAACACCTCAAATACCTTCATATTCCCTTCAGTGCCAAATGCAGCAAGTACATTTTTAGGTACCTTTATCAATTCCAATGACAAAAGCTCAGCTTTAGGAAGCTCTGGTGCTTTGCCGTCACAAATAATCGGATAATAACGATACAAACTATCCTGATTTGTGTGCTCTGACACAAACGTTCCCACCCCTTGGCGTCTGCTGAGTATTTTGGCGCTAGTTAATCCATTTAACGCCTTACGCACGGTTCCTTGACTCACTCCAAGTTCTTCAGCCAATTGAAATTCATTGGGCAACATTTCACCGGGCTTCCAGCGCTGCTCAACAATTAGCTGCTTAACGTGGTTTTCAACTTGCGTGTACAGAGGCTGAAATACGACTCCGGTTTGACTGAGCTTATTATCAAATCTATTGTTCTTCATAAATTCACTAAAAAAATGAAATTATTGATGAGAATAATATTAATAGTACATAAATATCAAGCTTTCTTATGTTAATACTGCCTTAGAGGGCATATTAGATGGCCTAATATCGTCGCACAATGTCGTTGCAAAACCTCATCGTTATCGCATCTAATAAATGTAATCATTATTTTAAACACAGAACGTAATTGACAACAATTTAACATTATAATAACTTATGTCTTATATAAGACAGGGAAAGTTAACTCATTAGATAAGTAATGAGGCAACACAATCGTCGTTTAAATATTCTATTTTCATGTCACATAACAACTGACTAATACTAAACTTACTTATTCATCATTTACTACAAAGGATTTGAACAACATGTTTGAACTTTCTACTCCCGACTGGAACAGTGTTGCACAAACTGAAATTACCGGTAAATGTCAATTATTACCCAGCGGAGAGGTATTGATCCAGACCAATCACGGTGAGCTAACATTAAGTATTAGCGAAATGGGTGTCAGAATTCAAAATGAACATCAATTTACGGTCAACGATTACGGCATACTGGTAAATCAGCCGTCGGTTTTTGCAGCCTCGATTACATCAAGTTCAACACATACTCAAATTATCGCTCAAAATCATAGCATTGAAATACAACATAGACCTTTCGCATTCGAATGGAAAAAATCGGGTGAAATCAAACAAAAAACACCTAACGACGGTCACTTTGTGCGCCAATTCAGATTACCCCCCATGGCAAAAACACCGCAAGGCTGGCTATTTAGTATTGATTTGGGTGCGGAAGAAGCCGTTTATGGTTTAGGTGAAAAGTGGTCTGGATTAAATAAACGTGGGCAATTAATTAGGTCTTATAACCACGATGCTTTGGGCGTGAATGCTGAAATTTCATATAAAAACACACCGTTTGCGTGGAGCCCTAAAGGCTGGGGGCTTTTTGTGCATACACCCTCACCAGTAACGCATGCTGTTGGTTATGCTGCTTGGTCGCAGCGCGGTTACTCCGTGCTAATTGAAGATCAAGCCCTTGATATTTTTCTACTAGACGGTGAAAACGGTGCACAAATTATTGAGCAATATACCCATTTAACGGGTCGCTCGCCCGTACCGCCATTATGGAGTCTGGGCCTAATCCTTTCCAAAGCCTATTACAAAGACGTTCCTGAATTATTGGCAACAGCCAAAGCGGTGCGCGACAATCACCTGCCTTGTGATGTGATCACCTTAGATGGCAGAGCTTGGCAAGACACCGATACTCGATTTGCATTTGAATGGGATCCCAAACGCTTTGATAATCCCGCCGCCGTTATAGATGCATTAAAAGAACAAAACTTTAAGGTGTGTATTTGGGAATACCCATTGGTTTCTGTACAAAACAAATTGTTTGATGAAATGGCGCGTAAAGGTTGGTTACTGAAAGACAAGAGAACCGGCGAAGCTTATCGTTACAAATGGGATACGAGTGCGTTTGCGGAGGTGTTAACACCTCTCCCTGAATCAGGAATAGTTGATTTTACTCACCCTGAGGCGTATCAATTTTGGCTTACATCGCACAAGCCTTTGTTTGATTTAGGCGTTGACATGATAAAAGCCGATTTTGGAGAGCAAGTTGAAGACGACAACATGCTTGCGCATAATGGAGATAGTGGCAATAGACTACACAATGTCTATAGTTTGCTTTACAACCGTTGTGTTTATGAGGCAGCAGAAAAATATAGTAAAACCGGTCCATTTTTATTCAGCCGCTCAGCATGGACCGGCTCACAACGTTTTCCCAGCCAATGGGGCGGAGATCCTCAGGCAGATTGGGGTGGATTGATAGGCAGTATTCGAGGCGCGTTGTCATGGGGTATGTCTGGTGCACCTTTCTTTGCCACCGACGTGGGCGGATTTTACAAAGATACACGCGACTCGATCTTGTTCGCTCGATGGACTCAAGCTGCTGTGTTTTCAGCACACATAAGATTACACGGTATTGGTCAGCGCGAGCCGTGGAGTTATGCCACCGATGCTGAAAATGCAGCCAATAAAGCGATCAAACTACGCTACCAACTCATGCCGTACATTTATAACACGATGAAGCAGTCGAGCAAATCAGGCTTACCTGTTATGCGAGCAATGGCACTCGCATTTCCAGACCAACGCCTTGCCCATTCGTTCGAGTTACAATTTATGTTTGGGGATAGCCTGTTGGTCGCCCCCTGCACTAATCCAGAGGGAAGAGTAGACGTTTATTTACCTCAAGGTAATTGGACACGTTTTCCAAATAAACAAAAATACGCGGGCCATCAGGTGCTCGAACTCACACTTGAGCTGGATGAGATAGCGGTATTTGTTCCTGAGCATCATTCCATCCCGATTGGTGTAAACGTAGAAAACGTTGAAATGCTTACCGTCGACTACGAACATACTGACAACCTACCGCATTGGCCAGATCATGATATTAACCAGTAGGTCAGAATATATTAATAATACGATGCCAACAGGAATAAGCGTTTCATGATGTCATTTATCATACAGTTGAATACCGTTTTAGGTGTTCTTAATTTCCACATTGCAAGAAGTGCTAAGTACCTTGCCGGTTTTTTATTAGCGCTAATGGTGGTCATGATTTTAGCACAAGTTGTTTTTCGCTATGTGTTAAACGACTCATTAACCTGGACCGAAGAGCTTTCTAAATTTGCGATGGTATGGATTGCCTGTTTGGTCTCCCCTTGGGCTTATAGAGAGCATTTAAATGTGTCTATTGAAATGTTCCACGATGCTTTACCCGTATTACCAAAACGAATTGCTGAAATAATAATTACGATCCTCATTATGCTTATTAGCGCAATATTTTTTGTGCAGAGCATCAGTTTTGTTGCCGGAGGCATGACTATCACAGCCGCTTCTGTGCAGGTTAAATTATGGTTTTTTTACCTTTGTATGCCCTTTGCTTTTGGCTCGCTGTTTTTAGTAGGCGTTGAAAGGATCATTCAACAACTCAGTTCACCACTGATCCCTCATCATGGCGGCACACCCAATAGTGCAGACTCAAAGCAGGGAGCACAATAGTATGTCGTTAAGTTATATTTGGATATTCATTCTCTTACTTACTGCCGGAACGCCCGTTGTGTTTGCTCTACTGGTAGGCCCCGGCGTGAGCTTAATGATTGATGGCAACGAGGTGTTTTTCTCTGCCCTGTTAAACCGATTATTTTCAGGAATGAATTCCTTTCCTCTAATGGCAGTGCCCTTTTTTATACTTGCTGGTGAGTTGATGAATCAAGGCGGGATCACGCAATCTATTGTGCGCTTTTGCCAAAGTCTTATTGGACACTACCGCGGTGGCTTAGCACAAGTTAATATACTCTCGTCAGTGCTGTTTGCGGGTTTGTCGGGCTCTGCAGTAGCAGATACATCAGCGCTAGGAAAAATGTTGATCCCCGCAATGGAACAAAATGGCTATAGCCGCCGGTTTGCCGCTGCTGTTACGGCGGCATCTTCCGTAATAGGACCTATTATTCCGCCCTCCGGAATTATGATTTTATATGCATTTATTATGAATGTATCCGTTGCAGGCATGTTCTTGGCAGGTATATTACCCGGACTAATGATATGTGTTGGCTTAATGATAGTAACCAATCGTATAGCCAAAAAACGTAATTACCCAATCGCTAACAAAAAAGCGTCATGGGCCGAGCGCGGGTCTGCTTTTAAGGTATCTTTTTTACCATTATTAACGCCTATCATCTTATTAGGTGGAATTATTGCTGGCGTATTTACCCCCACCGAAGCCGCTGCTGTGGCGGTAGGCTATGCATTTATTGTTACTTTATTTATCACCAACACACTGCGCATTAGCCAGTTACCTGCAATTTTAGTCAATGCCGCAGTTCAGTCTGGCACTATTTTATTATTGGTCGGCTCCGCTGTAACCTTTGCTTGGATCATCACTGTCTCAGGCTTAGCCGATTCATTAGCTGCAAATATAATAGGTATCACCTCAAACGTGTTGTTGCTGCTTCTAATCATCAATCTATTCTTGTTCGCTATTGGCATGTTTCTCGACGCTGGTCCAGCCATTCTAATTTTAGGGCCGGTGCTTGCGCCTATCTTTATCTCACTAGGCATCGATCCCCTGCATTTTGCGGTTATAATGTGCGTAAACTTAACGGTGGGCTTAGCCACACCACCAATGGGGTTAGTGTTATTTGTGGCCGCTTCGGTATCGGGCGAAAAAACCGAGAATATCGCCTTAGAAATGCTCCCATTTTTAGCTGTTGAGGCCATTGTTATATTCATTATCACGTATTTTCCTGCGGTCACTATGACCCTTCCTCGCTTATTTGGATTTGCCTAAGGATCTATCATTATGAACACTAAACGTAAGGTACTTTTGGGAATTTATGCACTGGTGTTTGTAATGAGTATTACTGGCATAATGCGCTCCACCAGCTCGCAAGCAGAATTCACCATAAAGGCAGCTATTCAAGCCTCAACACAAGATGAAGATTACGTCGGCTTGGTTGCCTTTAAAGAGTATGTAGAAACCAAAAGTGAGGGCCGCGTCAAGGTTGATATTTATACCTCCGGTCAGTTTTGTGGAAGTGTGCCTGAGTGCATTAGCAACTTGCAGCAAGGCGTACTAGAAATGTTTCCAAGCACAGCTGGCGGCACCGGTAATTTTTTCGCACCTGCTCAGGTCCTAGATTTACCTTATGTATTTACAAGTGACAAACAAGCGATATGTGTACTGAATGGTCCAATGCTAGACAAAATAAGACAAAGCGTATTGGAGCGCTCATTGAAAATTCGACTTATCGGTATTGCCAACACGGGTGGCTGGCGTAATTTTGCCACCACTAAAAAACCGATACACACACCGGATGATTTGAAAGGCCAGAAAATTAGAACCACACCAGCAGAGATCCAACAACAATTGGTTAAACAATTGGGGGCAAACCCTACGCCAATTTCATGGGCTGAACTCTATACTGCATTGGCAACAGGCGTAGTAGAGGGCAGTAAAAATGGAATACAAGATATCATCGGGGCCAAGCTGCAAGAGCATTTGAAGTACATTATACTCGATGGCCACTCATACATGGCAACGTTATGGTGGTTTTCAGAACCGGTTTGGCAAACGCTACCAAGCGATATTCAATCGATTATTCAAGACGGCTTTAAGAAACAACAGGCTGCAGCAAACAATCTGGTTGCAACTGAGGAAGAGAATTCTTACAAAATCTTTGAACAGGCAGGCGGTACTATTTATCGCCCTTCGGTAGCTGAAAAACAAGCCTTTAAAAATGCTGCTAGTAACATGCGAGGATGGTTCATTAGTGAATTCGGTAGTGAATGGCTTAACTTATTAGAAAGCTCTGTGGCAGCCTGTGACGCTCAACAGTAATCCTGTAATCCTGTAATCCTGTAATCCTGTAATCCTGTAATCCTGCACAAAGCGTATTTCACAACTATAACGATATAAACTTATATTTACATATTTAAATCACAAGTTAATAACAAAACAGTTGCATCTCGTTAACTTATTGGGTAAATTTTAATTACATCTTCTATCTTATATAAGACAGACCTAAAATAGTCTTAATAAAAATAAGCCGTTTGCAGATAGAAGTTGCCAAGTTGAGCCTCTCAACTTGCTATACATCAATAAATGCTGCGCCGAATTATTTGCTTAATTGAGTGAATGGTGACTGGCAAAATAAGACATACTGGAAAATTGGAGAACACAATGAAATTTAAACCAAGCTCTTTGCAACAAAGTATTGCAAAAGCCTTAGCGCTGACAACCTGTTTGTCGTTGGGCATGACAGTTAACGCACAAGAAGAATCGAAAGACACTGACAAAGGATTCGAAACTATTACCGTTACTTCACAAAAACGTGTTGAAAATTTAAATGAAGTTCCTCTTGCTGTTACTGTTTTGCGTGAAAACCAAATCAACGCCGCGTTCTCTACCAACATAGAAGGACTGCAAGCACTCGTCCCGTCCGTTAGCTTTAGAAAAGGTAACACCACCCGAAATTCTGCAATTACCATTCGTGGTATTGGGACTATATCCTTTAGTGTGGCTGCAGAACCAAGTGTTTCCACGGTAGTGGATGGCGTTGTGCTTGGTCGTTCAGGGCAAGCCTTTGTTGACTTATATGACCTAGAAAGAATTGAAGTACTGCGCGGCCCACAAGGCACACTCTTTGGTAAAAATGCATCTGCCGGTGTTATTAACATGACCTCTAAACGCCCGAGTGACGAATTTGAGGGCGTGTTTGAAACGACGCTTATGCAAGATAATGAGTATCGTATTAAAGGCAGAGTATCAGGTGCACTCAATGACAACGTAAACGGCAGTTTAACGGTATTAAAATCACAGTTTGATGGCTATATAAAGAACGTATACAACAATGAAACTACCAGTGGATATGATAAAGAAGGTGTTCGCGCGATGCTGGATATTGAAGCATCAGGTGACACGGACATTTTGTTTATTTTTGAAACCGTTAGTTCTAACGATTCCTGTTGTGCCGATCTTGAACTAACACCCAGTGGTAGACATAACTCTGAAGCATCACCAAATAGCACAGGTGTGGGAGACTTAGATTTAAATCAACGTCAAATTGATCATGACTTTGAAACTCGTACTATTGACGATCATACTGCGTTTTCGGTTCAAATCGATAAACCTATTGGCGATCATGAGTTCACCTCTATTACCGCTTATAGAAGTTGGAATAATACAGAGTTTCGTGAAGGTGACTTTACTTCAACAGCAGGCGACCTGCCTTTCCCAGTATTTGGTGTGCCTTTCCAACTGCATGATATTGGACCACAAGAATGGGATCAAGTATCACAAGAGTTCAGAATAGCCTCACCTTTAGGCGGTGATTTTGATTACCAAGCTGGATTTTTCTGGTGGAATCAAACTTCTGAAAGAAACTTTACACGAGATGCTTCGTGTCAAAATAATAACGGTCAATTCCCTGCTGCTATTGGTGCATACCTGAGCGACACGCTTGGTGTTGCAAATCCGAGTGAGACAGATATTAACGACTTCATCGCGGAGCAGGGGCTTAATTGTAATTCAAACGACATAGTAGGTGCCACGGCTTATATGGAAACTGAGTTTGATAACTGGGCTGTGTTTGCAGACGCTAAGTATCATATTAACGAAAATTTACGCCTCCTCTTCGGCATTCGTTACACCGACGATGAAGTTAGCTTTTCACATAACAGAAAAAGTAATGATCAGTATAAGAGAACAGGTGTTGGTGTGCGTGGATTCGAGACTGACTATAGCGGTGGTACTGATAAAAGTAATACGTCATCGAAGCTTGGTGTGCAGTATGATATCAATGACGACAGCATGGTGTATGCCACATTCTCACAGGGCTACAAAGGTCCTGCGTTCAACGTGTTCTACAATATGGCAGACAACGACACCTTACCCATTGGCCCCGAAACTTCGGACGCTTACGAACTCGGATATAAATATGCGACAAACAATTTAATTGTTAATATAGCAGCATTTAGAACCGACATAGATGGATTTCAAGCAAACAACTCCGAACTTTTGGACGCTGTAGTTATCACTCGTTTAACTAATGCGGGTTCTGTTACCACTGAAGGGTTTGAAGTTGACTTTATGTGGCAAGCCACAGAGAACTTTGTACTAACTGGAGGTGTTTCTAGCGTAGACGCCGTTGTTGACGAATTCAGTTGCCCGGTTGGATTAACCACTTGTGATGGGCGCTCAGGTGCCGATTTACCCTTCTCTCCAGACTTAAAGTATTCAGTTACCGGTGAATATGTAATGGAAATGGATGGTATGGATGTTTATTTTAACTCATCTTACGTATACACCGACGATATTTTTGCGGGCGCGCCGGGCAGCACAGCACAAACTAACCCAGAAGCGTTTTTACCTGAATACAGCATCGTTAATGCGAGTGTTGCATTTTCGTTTGATGACGACGCTTACAGAATTTCGCTTATTGCTAAAAACCTCACCGATGAGAAATTTGTGACTACCTATAGTGGTGATAACTTCCGTTACCAAATACCGCGTGATGCAGATCGTCACTTTGGTATTCAGTTGCGAGTGAAATTCTAAAAATCAACAAGACTTAACTCGGTAGGGCGCCTCTTAAGGCGCCTTTTTTATAAGATATTTTTACTATGCGGATGTATTTGTTAGTCGTGAACAATTTAGTGAATAGTCGTATTTAGCTAGTTCAACTGCAACAATTCCAGACCTATTCGTCCTTTATTCATTAAGTAAGCAAGTTGAAATTTTTCTCTAATCTTGCGCCTTTTTGTGCAAGATTTTCTAACACACTACGCAATACCAACTGGGTGCGGTAATTCATGTGTTTTTCCTCATGAGTGGCTAAATAAACCGATTGTCCTTCATTGTGATCTGAATCAACCGCGAGCATTAACTTACCTTGTTTAATATCATCTGCTACCTCAACAGTGTCAGCTAATGCTATACCCATGCCAAGTCGAGCGGCTTCGATGGCTTGGTAAGCGTATTCAAAATAGGTGTGTTGTGATGCATTTTGCCCATCTAATTTGTGATGATTAAACCACTTAAACCATTGCGCCAATCCGTCGTGTAATAGTGGATAAGCGAGGAGTTCTTTAACTGTTTTTATCGCCTGTCCTTTTAGTAGTGAGGGATTACACACGGGCACATAATATTCATTATACAGTTTAGTAATTGTTCTGCTTGGATCCTCAGGTAAGCCTAAGCATAAGGCGATGTCGAGATCAGGCGGCAAGGATTTTTGATGCGGTTCCAGCGTTTTTAACTTAAATGAAATCTCCGGAAATTGGCGCTGTACATTTGCCAGTACTGGCAATAACCAATTGAGCATGATGGTGGCTGTCGTGCCTATGACTATTTCACCCGCCACTAAGGTTGGGTCAAGCATATGCAAACCTTTGTTCAATTCAGCGAAAGCAATTTGAATGGACGATAGTAATCGGCTGCCCGGCGCAGTCAATCGTAGCTTGTTATTTTTTCGCTCAAAAAGTTGTGTACCTAATCGTGCTTCTAATAGTTTTATGTGCCGACTTAGTGCTGAATGTGACACGAACATTTCCTGTGCCGCTTGACGCATATGACAATGTCGACCGGCAGCTTCAAAGGCATGTAAGGAATTTAGCGGAATTTGCCGTAAATCCAAATAAGGGCTTTGTTTCTGTTTCATTGATATTGCTTCCTTCAAAACCATGTGTTTTTGTAAAAAAATAACAGTTGCAGTGCGATCACTCCTTTTGGGCTGTATTGCAGACCCTGGTTGTATCCGACGAGTTTTTACTCATTATCATCATCTAGGGTTAGTGAATATAGTCAACAGCCAGCCTGGTCTCATTATGTGACCAATTTGGTCAATAACCTTTGCTTGATTATTAATTAGGTAACCATAAACTAAGTTGATAAATTCTGATAGAGTAATTTAAGCATGCAAGACCCTTTTTTCCGTCGTAACGAGCAAGGAGCCACATCTCGCCTAGATTATTGGAGCATGGACTCTGAATATGGTGAGCTGCAAGATGTATTGATTGGACCCATGGAGCATTATTCATGGCAAAAAGGTAATGCCATGTCGCGGCGTTCAATTCGATTGGGACGGGAATTTGACAAGCATATAGCGCAACAGCAATACCAAGAAATGTTAGACGTTTATCAACATTGCGGGGTAAAAACTCATTTTCTTAAGGCGGATGAAAACCTGCCTTATCAAATATATGCTCGCGATTCTTCGGTATTAACCCCTTGGGGTCCTATGATCACCCAAATGTATAGCCCATGGCGACGAGGTGAGTGGGTAGCGGTATCTAAATTCTATCAGGAAAACAACATTCCGGTTTACGAGGCTGTTACCGCAGGTGCTTTTGAAGGCGGCGACTTCATGGTTTTAGAGCCAGGGGTTATATTGTGTGGTTATACTGACGAACGTACAAGCGAAGCCGGACTTAAGCAAGTCCGTAGCTGGGTTGAAAAAGAAGGATGGGAGTTCAAATCTTATCAATTTGACCCGTACTTTTTACATTTAGATGTAAAATTTGCCATGTTGTCAGAGAAGTTAGCCGCCGTTTGTACTCAAGCCGTAGAAGATGAATTACTCGATTGGCTGAAAAGTAGAGGTATTGACATTATTGATATTTCTTATCGGTCGGTATTAGAGCTTGGGGTTAATGTTGTCGCTTTAGGTAATGATAGAGTATTAATACCCCAAGCGAGTACAGAGCTAGTGGGCAAAGCAAAAGCCCATGGATTGGAAGTATATCAGCCAGATATGTCAATGTTCACTTCTGGTGGTGGCGGTGTGCACTGTATGTGCCAACCTTTAAGTCGAAAAGACGCATAGGAGAATTAATATGACACTAAAAATCAATAGCGAAAGATTATGGTCTAGTTTAATGGTCATGGCTGAGATTGGCGCAACGCCAAAAGGCGGTTGTAATCGTCAAGCCTTAACTGACTTGGATAAAGCCGGTAGAGATTTATTTGTAAGCTGGTGTAAAGAAATAGGCTGTGAGCTTAGAGTCGATCAGATGGGCAATTTATTTTTGCGCCAAAAAGGGGCTGATAATAACTTGCCTCCCGTCATTATAGGGAGTCATTTAGACTCGCAACCGACAGGTGGCAGATTTGATGGCGTATATGGCGTTTTAGCTGGCTTAGAAGTATTACGCACCTTAAATGATGCTAATCAACAAACCTTGCATCCCATTGAAGTAGTGGTATGGACTAATGAGGAAGGGGCTCGTTTTTCTCCGGCCATGATTGGCTCAGGTGTTTGGAGTGGGGAGTTTTCTATCGACTATGGTTGGCAGCGTGCCGATAAACAAGGAGCTACAATCAAACAGGAGCTCGAACGTATAGGTTATTTAGGCGAGACTCCCTGTGCACCATTCCCTATAAAAGCGGCATTCGAATTACATATAGAACAAGGGCCTATTCTGGAATTAATTAATAAACAGATAGGTGTGGTTAAAGGCGTACAGGGAATGCGCTGGTACGATTTAGTGATACATGGGCAACCGGTGCATGCAGGCCCGACCCCTATGGATCAGCGCAAAGACCCAGTGAAAGCAGCAGCGCAAATTATTGCTCAACTGTATGCGCTCGCAGATGAATATGCACCTCAAGCAAGGGCAACCTTTGGTGATATCAACGTCACTCCGGGTTCGCGTAACACAGTGCCAGAAACATTAACGTTAACAGTCGACTTACGTAATCCTAATCAGGGTATATTGCAACAAATGGATCAGAAATTTAGACAGATTTCTAAGCAAGTTTGTGCTGCTTGTGATGTCGATTTTGAAATTTTGGATGAGTGGAATTCACCTGCAGTTGAGTTTGATAAAACCTGCATTGATGCAGTTCGAGAAGCGGTTGAAGAAACGGGCATAGCCTACGAAGAAATGTTCTCTGGCGCGGGCCACGATTCTGTCTATGTCTCTCGAGTTGCCCCTACATCGATGATCTTTGTGCCGTGTGAAAAAGGAATTAGCCATAACGAAGCTGAAAATGCCAAACCCGAAGACATTGCTGCAGGTTGTCAGGTTTTATTAGGCGCGGTATTAAAATTAGCTGCTGAGTAACGGTAAGTGTGGTGTTAAATGAAAAAATTTGAACAGCTTTATATTGATGGTCACTGGGTAAATAGCCACAGTGACGCACAACTTGAGGTGATAAATCCTGCTAATGGTGAACTCTATGCGAGTGTGCCATCTGCCGATGTGCAAGACGTAGATAATGCCATTAGAGCTGCAAGTAAGGCATTTAGCTCTTGGTCTGAACAACCTGCTAATTTCAGAGCTGCGATTATTAACGAAATAGCCGACGGCATGCAAGCACGTATCGATGAACTCACAGAAGTGATAGTAGCATCGATGGGTTGCCCCCTTTCTTTGGCTTCTGAAATACAAGTACAGGGCGCTATTGATGCATTGCGCAGCTTCGCACCTTTAGCTAGTGAAATGGATAAACAGCAGGTACACGCTAATCATATTGTTGTTACTGAAGCTGTTGGCGTTTGTGTATTAATCAATCCTTGGAATTACCCTTTATCGCAATTAGTAGGTAAGTTAGGTCCAGCACTGGCTGCAGGTTGCACCGTGGTAGTTAAGCCCGCTGAACAAACACCGTTGCAAGATTTGATTTTAGCTGAAATTATTCATCAAAGCAGTCTACCACACGGTGTATTTAATTTATTGACCGGAGTAGGCAGCCAAATTGGTGAAGCGTTATGCAGCCATGCGTTGGTTGATATGGTGTCTTTTACCGGCTCAACCTTGGCGGGCGTAAAAGTGGCGCAAGCAGCCGCACCAACGGTAAAAAGAGTGTGCCAAGAACTGGGTGGGAAATCACCTTATATCATCGCTCAAGGTGCCGATTTGGCTGCCGCTGTGCGTTATGGTGTAGAAGACGTGATGTTAAATTCGGGGCAAACATGTTGCGCGCTGACGAGAATGTTAGTACCCGCTGAACAACTAGCTGAAGTTGAAGAGATAGCCAAATACGCTGCTGCAGAATGGCAGTTAGGCGATCCGATGTTAGCCGCCACAAATATGGGGCCACTTAGTTCTAGGCAACAGCAACAACGCGTATTGAGCTATATCGAAAAAGGCATAGAAGAAGGCGCTAAGTTACTCTGCGGTGGCACACAACTACCTGAAGCATTGCGTAAAGGGGCATATGTGATGCCCACAATTTTTTCGGATGTCAGGAATGATATGATTATTGCTCAGGAAGAAATATTTGGTCCCGTGTTATGCATTATTCCTTACCAAAATATTCAACAGGCAATTGAACTAGCAAATGAGACGCCATTTGGCTTGTCATCCGCCGTGTTTGCTGCAAATCAAACTGCGGCAATTAACATTGCCAGCAAATTACGAGCCGGTCAATGTTATATACAAGGTGCTCTATTCAATACTGATAGTCCTTTTGGTGGGTATAAACAATCGGGTAATGGTCGAGAGTGGGGTCTCGAGGGACTAAAAGAATATACAGAAACTAAAGCCATGCTTATTAATGCTGCTGATTAACCTCTATTGGCTTCTATTAGCATCTATTGGCCTTTATTAGCTTGTATTAGCTTGTACTGGCCGCTTTTAGGTCATATTTATTGTTGTCGCTTTGCCTTAACAAAATCACTATTACTTCCGGTAAACAGGAATGCACACTATGCGTTATGCGCCACTCACTCAAGCTATTCAAGGCGAAACTGTGGATGCTTGGGACATCCATTTTAAAGCAACATCCCTCAAAGAACGCGATCCAAGCGTTATTATTTTAAGCATTGGCGATCCCGATTTCGACACACCTGCCTCTGTAGTCGACAGTGCAATAACTAGTTTACGCAGCGGCGATACACATTACGTTGAAATTGAAGGACGTGGCTGTTTACGTGAAAAAATTGCCGCTAATCATCAAGCGAGTTCTGGTCAAACAGTCACAAAAGACAATGTCATCATGTTAGCAGGAGCGCAAAACGCTTTGTTTGCTAGCTCTTTATGTATTTTAGAGCCGGGAGATGAAGCGATTGTATTGCAGCCCAATTATATTACATACGAAGCGTGTATTGAGTTAACTGGCGCTACATTAGTGCCGGTTGCGATGGATACGCAAAATCATTTTCGTTTAGACAAAGCCACTCTGAGCGCTGCCATCACGACGCATTCCAAAGCTATTTATTTTGCGACGCCAAGCAATCCAAGCGGAATGATGTTGCGCAAAGATGAACTGCAATTTATTGCTGAACTAGCCATTACGCATGATCTTTGGGTGGTATCTGATGAGGTATATAGCCACACTGTTTTCGAAGGTGAACATGTCAGTATCTCTGGCTTAGATGGCATGGCTGAACGTACAATCACCATAAACAGTTTATCTAAATCTCATGCAATGACGGGTTGGCGAGTGGGTTGGGCCATCGGACCAATAGAATTAATTAAACACTTAAGTAATCTGTCATTATGTATGTTGTATGGCCTACCGGGATTTGTCCAACAAGCCGCATATACTGCATTGACCGATCCCGACGCATTGGCAGAGTCTGAAAAAATGCGCCTAACTTACCAACGACGTCGAGACCGCTTAGTTAAGTGCTTTGCTAAACATCCACAGTTAAGTTGCATACCGCCACAGGCATCCATGTTTTTATTGGTCAATGTGAGCCAAAGCGGGCTTAACGCACAGCAGTTTGCCGACGCTTTATTCGAACAGAAAAAAATTAGCGTATTACCCGCTACCGCATTTGGTAAGTGTACCTCTGACTTTATTCGCATTTCTTACGTGGTGGATGATGTTCAACTGGAAGACGCATGTAATCGAATTGACAGCTTCATGCCGCAATTTTTACATTTGCGGACTCTGCAGCGGTGATACGTTCATTAATGTCATAAAATATTCCAACGCATTCAAAATACAAGATAACATAGTCACTTATGGTTTTTACAGAGTAAATAGGAGACTAATATGAGTCGTCATTTTGACCAAGCACAAGGCTTAATAGAGTATCACGATCCAGCTACCCATGAGTTTGTGTTTAATCAAACCATGTTTAGAATTAAAGATCCCGAACGCACGCTCACGTTTTATACTGACGTATTGGGCATGACGCTGACAACACGATTAGACTTTGATGAAATGAAGTTCACGCTATATTTTCTGGCTTGTATCTCACCAGAGCGTCACAGTGATTGGTCAAGGGATGACAATCAACGCATGGTGCAAACCTTTGGTCGCCCAGCTATGTTAGAACTTACTCACAATTGGGGTGATAAGAGCGACGACAGTGTGTCTTATCATAGTGGCAATGAGCAACCGAAAGGCTTTGGTCACATTGGTTTTGCATTACCAATCACTCTCTGGCACGTGTACCACTAGTCCATCATGTTCTTTGCTTAAAAATATCTGACAAGCCAGGCGGCTGTTTTCTTGCATATTATCAATAGCACCTTCTAATAGCTCTGTTTCCATATCATCAGCAAGGAGCATTTTATCTTTCCACTTGTCATCAATAAAACAATGGCAAGTTGCGCATGAGCAACAACCACCACAATCACCACTGATTTGTTCTATGTCGTTGTCTACTGCGGTTTGCATCAAACTGTCACCTTCATTGGCGGCGACGGTAATTTTATTTTTATCGGGTAAAATGAAGGTTATATTAAGCATAGTCATACTCCTGCTATTTCAGTGAAAGCACTATTAAGATCTTGGTTTTTGTCGGCCAGTATTATTTTGTTAACTTTAGGCAAATTATGGATATATTTACGACTGATCATAAATGATTTTGGCTGATTAATCGTGTCCACGGCAATTAGCTGGTTTTGGGCTAAATAGAAAACGGCCAGGCTTTTTTCTGTTTCTTGACGTATCACGATTTCGTCATAGCCCTCAGATAAACCAGCAGTTTGTAACTTGTCATCATACTGATCAGACCAAAACCAAGCCGTTGCAGAATAAGGCACGAACTGCCCACAAATAGCGGTGCTTGCGGTTTTTGCTTGATCCGTTGCATTTTGTACCGATTCAATACGTAATTGTTTTTGATAGACCGGATGGTAAAAGCTACTGCAGTCACCAATCGCAAAGATATTATGGTCTGAGGTCTGCATATACTCATTTACCCGAATACCGTTATTAACTTCTAGTCCGCATTGTTCAGCAAGTTGTTGTTCCGGGACAACACCAATACCCGCTATGACCATGTCAGCTTGGTAACGTTGACCATTTTGGGTCTCTACCGCTAGCACTTTATCAACACCTATAATTTCTGTCACTACGACATTTAGTTGTATATTGACCCCATGTGTAGTGTGTCGTTGAGTCAAATAATCACTCACCACATTACTGGTTATATGACTCAGAGGGCGGTCATGTTTAAGCAACAAGGTCACATTTTTACCTAATTTTTGCAGTGACGCTGCCACTTCTAAACCAATATAACCACCACCAATAACCACTACATTATTAGCGTGTTTTAAGGAATCTCTAATACCGATAGTATCTTGATAATCACGTAAATAATGCACCCCAGATAAATCACTGCCCGGCACGGTTAAACGACGAATAGACGCCCCTGTAGCGATAATTAATTTGTCATAGGATAGGCACTGCATGTCATCTAATGAGACGGTTCTCTGGTCTCGGTCAATATTAGTGACACGCTTACCTAACATCAAATCAATGTCTTTTTGTTGATAAAAAGTGTCGGGGCGCAGCCATAATTTTTGTTCGGGTAACACATTTTGTAAAAATGCTTTTGATAAAGGTGGACGTTGATAGGGCAAAACATTGTCAGCACTTATCAGTGTGACTTTGCCTGCATATCCCTGACGACGTAAATTAGCCGCTGCTTGCACTCCAGCGTGGCTGGCTCCAATAATAATACAACTCATGGCGTTAAGATTTCTCCAACTGTATCTAACAATGAGCTAAGTAAACGTTCAAACTTATCTACACCTTCATTTGCATCCGTATCAGGCATAGTCAAGACAGGAAAAATAACGTATTACATTGCTGTTTTTGCATTAGGTTATACGACTGATTAACAATATCGCTAGCGTTTTTCAGTAATCGGATATTTTCTAATCGAGTCATTGGAATACCTATTGAGCTGAAGGTTGAGCGCGCATTTTTTTCAGCCACATTTGATGAAATGTCATATTCACTTGATCCCAAGCTGCATTAAGATGGCCTTGGTTGGCTATCTCATTACTGCGAGTGACTTGTAATTTGTCAAGCAGTTCAATATCTTGCTGATTCACCTCATTTAGTATCTCATGTAAGGTGGTCTGCTCTGCTGCATATTCGTCACTTGCCGCCTCATCATTCACTACGTAAATACTTAATGATTCGGCTGTAGTGGTTTCGCCCATAGGTTTAATTACTATGGTTTGTACCCAACAAGGATCAACAAAGAATAATGTATTCGGGAAAATACCAAACCATTGCTGTGTTCCGCGCTTTTCTTGCGGTAAACCAGTAAAGTGTGGCAGTTGTTTAGCTGTTTTGGCCTGCTTAGCACTGGCACCATTGGCTAGGCGTAAACCCACAATATTCTCGGATAGCAGCAAATCATCTTGCTCGAGGACCGATTCTAAAGAGCATGCTTGAGAGTGAACAAAAGGAACATGATAACCATCAAGGAAGTTATCTACTGCTAATTTCCAGTTAACTTCACCGGAATAGTCGGTAGTGCTTATCTTACGGATATCATGTTGAGGATAAGAGGCTAACAACTCATCGAGTGGTTGGATAAAATCCCCAAAGGGTTCTGCTTGACCGTCAATATTGACAAAAATAATGTCCCACCAAATGGCAAAACGAACACTAATGAGGCTTTTGTCAGCTTTATCTTCTGCAGACATGACTTTATTTTCATTGCCAAAGTAACTCGGAGCGCTGAGCAGGTTACCGTCAATTTTGTAGGTCCATTTATGATATGGACATACAAGGCTGCGCTTATTGCAAGGTTCATCAACTAATGGGGCTCCTTTGTGGCGACATATATTGTGAAAAACGCCAATCTCACCATTTTTATTACGAATAGCAATTAACGAATGACCGGCGATTTTAACCGGCAGAATATCACCAGGCTTACTTATTTGTTGACCACAACCAATACTGGCCCAGCCATTAGTAAATAACTTTTCACACTCTAGTTGATAAGTGTCTTTGTCTTTAAATGCAGCAGCGGGAAGTCCGTGTGCAGTAATATGCTCGCTTGTAATTTGTGTTATATCGATCATGTTTGACTCCAAATTATTGATACTCATTTATCTATCGGGTATCTAATCACAGCTCAGCAATGCATAACATACGAAGAATGTTATGTTATTGAGTTTATTACGCCTAAAACAGCATATGTGCAATAACTACCAGTATCGGAAAAGCGATAACAGTGCGAATAATAAATATTGTTACTAGCTGCGTAATGGTTATCGGGATTGCCGAGCGCATTATCAAAATGGCGGTTTCGGCGAAGAATATCAGTTGTGTAAGTGACAGTCCGGCGAGCACAAATTTAGTGATAGGCGAGTTTAAATTACCCGCGATGATAGTGGGTATAAACTGATCCATTAAACCGATAAATAGGCCCGGAGCAGCCAGTTCAGCTTCTGGAATATGCAACAGCTCTAACAACAACGACAGCGGATAACTAATCGTTTGCAATATGCTTGTATTGTAATAAACCGCTAAGGTCAAAAACTCAATGGTCATGGCTGCTGGCATCATCATCAAGTAAATATCAATCATTGACCAAAAGCCTTTTTTAATTGATTTAGCTGGCGATGGAGAGCTCGTTGCTGTGGCTATTGCTCTATGAGCGGCCCATTTTAAGCGACTCTCACCGCTAACAACATCTTCGTTAAGTTGTTTGCCTTTGCCGTCGTAATATTCATCTTTAAATGACGATAATGGGGGTAGTTTAGGGGTAATAACCGCGCATAGAATGCAGATAAACAACATACTGGCATACAGTTGTAAGAAGTAATCTTCTAAGCCAGCTATTTGTGCTGTCAGCAATACAAAAGGAATCGATACAACTGAGAAGTTGGTCGCAATAACTGCAGACTCTCGTGTACTGTAAAAACCCTGTTTGTATTGATAGTTAGTCATCACTATAGCAATACTCGACGACCCAACCCAAGACGTTAATGTGTCTATAGTGGCTCGACCTGGTAAGTTAAATATTTTTTGGAAACCTTTTTGTAACAAGGTGCCGATAAAGTCTAATAACCCGTAGTCGGTCAAAAAAGGCAAAAATAGGCAGCCGAGACCTATTAATAAAAAAATCGCACCAGCCACATCAATATAGGCCGTGACGCCGGTTTCTTTAGCGATCACCCATGCTGGACCTATTTGGAAAAAAGTCATTACTGAGGTCACTCCTCCAATAATGGCGAGTGCGGTCCACAACCAATGAGAAGCGATAAATTTTTCGCTCCAAGGGAGTTTCTGAGCAAATGATTTAGGGCTTAAATTATAAATAATAGCGACTACTGCTCCGATAAAAAATATGCCGCAGGTGAATATTTTCATATCCTCAGCAATCAGCTGAGTGAGCAGTTTTGATACCAAACCAAGACTAATTGTCCAGGTGCCTTCATGTACAAAAGGCACAAGGAAAAAGGCGATACCGAATAGCGAACAGCCGACTAATTTTAGCCATGTCACTAAGGTAATAGATTGTTCTTTTTGGATGGCGTAGTCGTTTTCTATCATGATGAAATACCTCGTGGCGAGTTCACAGGAGTTACTGGTTTGTTATTGTTCAAACAACCAATAATATTGTCTGCAACGAGATTGGTCATTGCGGTATAGGCTTCTCTTTCAAAGTTGGCGAAATGCGAGGTTAAGGCTACATTTTTAGCGGTAATGTTATTGACTTTATCTGTGTACACATCGAGTCCAGCACCATGCAATTGGCCCGCGTTTAAACGGCAGATCAAGGCTTCCTCGTTAACTAGACCGGCGCGGGCAGTGTTGATTAATACTGCGTCGGGTTTCATTAGAGCCAGCATTTTTGCGCTGACTAAATCATAAGTATGTTCTGACAACGGCATGTTAACGCAGATGAAATCGGCGTTACTCATTAATTCTGCGAGCTCTACTTTTTTCGCGTTGACTGCTTGCCCCATTGCTTTATTTAGCGATAGATCATAATAGATAATAGTGTTGTTAAAGCCATGATGCATCATTTGCGCGACTCGAGAACCGATTCGACCCAAACCAATTATACCGGTAATTTTATTGCGGATAGAGACGGCTGTCGGGCGTTGAAAAGATGGCGCCGGATCGGCTTTCATTGCTTTACGTTCTGCACTTAATGCTGGAATTTGACGAGCAATAGAGACGAGTAAAGCGACGGTCGCTTCAGCCGTCGCATGAAATGCTTCCTCGGTAGGGGTGTTTGTTACTTGGATCCCTTTTTCTGCCGCCGCGACAACGTCAATATTAGAAAAACCAATGCCATAGTTGGCAATCAATTTGACTGTTGAAGGCATTTTTGCGATTAAGTCTGCGTCAATATCATCTTCTGTATGGGTTAATATCGCCGCGACATTTTGCATTTTTTCGAGCAACTCAGTCCGGTCACAAATATCATCTGAATCTGCAACGATTAATGTGATGCCGGCTTCACTCAGGCGAGCTTTTAACAGTGATGAGTTGAACAAGGGACGAGTAAGAAAAACATTCATAGTATAGTCCTCTAAAAGGCATACCCGCAATCAAGAGCAGATTCATCTAATTCAATTAAAAAGGGAGCGCCATGCGATTTTGCTTTAGTTAGGGCCGCCTTCAATTCTGCCAAGCTATCGGCATGAGTGGCTTGACAACCCATCGCTATGGCTAAGGCCACATAATTGGGAGGAATAATATCGACGCCCGTTTTCTCAACCTTTGCATCATCCATAAAACGTCGAATTTCGGCATGGCCTTGGTTATTCCAGACGATATAAATAACCGGGATATTGGCATCTACTGCACTAATAATTTCATTTAAACTGAATTGGCCACCACCGTCACCAGTTAAGCCAATAACCGGTAAGTGGGGAGCACCAATAGCCGCTCCAATCGCCGCCGGAAATGCGTAACCTAATGTTCCATAGCCCGTTGTTGAATGAAAATAACGGGCTGTATGACTCGTTTCGTAATACGCTTGAGCGTAGTAAGCAGGCTGTGTTGAATCCCCTACAATTATACAATCACCTAAGGTTTCGGTAATGGTTTTGAAAAAGTCGCTATACGCAGATTTTTTCATGTCTTGGGTGTCGGCGCGTAATTTGCTGCAGCGTGCGTAAACTGGATCGGTATTGCGGTGACTGTTTATTGGCAATTGTTTGTTTATTGCGTCTAATGCTTGCTGGGCTTCCGACATAATTGGTAGCGTTGGTTTGTGATTACGCATCAACTGTGCGCTATCAATGTCAATACGAATGAGCTTGCCTTGTATGTTCAAATCGCCCAAGAAGAAAAAGTCATAGTCTGTTTCGGCAAGTTCAGTGCCCACTGCTAATACGACATCAGCCTGCCTTTCAATTTCTTCGCGGATTGCTGGATGTGATGGCGTTGAGCCTATTGCTAGTGGATGATCAGGCGGCATTATACCTTTACCATTACAGGTGTTTACTACCGGCATATTTAGTTTTTCAGCTAAGGTTTGAGCCACTGAATCCACATTTTTAGCACCGCCACCTAAAATCATTATAGGTCGTTTAGCTTGGCTTAATAATGTAACCGCTTGTTGGATACTGCTGGCTTCTGGCGCAGGTGGTTTAGGCATTGGCCATGGTTGCATATCTAAGTGACTGGCATCTTGCGCCAATATATCAATCGGGATTTCTATGTGCACTGGACCCGGGCGTTGACTGCTAAATATGGTAAATGCTTGTGCTAGCACTTTGGGTAGATTGTCTACACTGAGCAAAGTATGACTGAATTTAGACACTTGCGAGGTAATGGCTAATTGATTAGGAAGCTCATGTAATCGCCCTTCGCCCATTGCCAATTGTTGAGTACGATTAACCGATGAAATAACCAGCATCGGGATCGAGTCCTGCATTGCTTGGCCCATAGCGGTGATAATATTCGTCATGCCCGGCCCGGTGATGATAAAACACACCCCAGGTTTTCCCGTTACGCGTGCATAACCATCAGCCATAAATCCAGCGCCCTGCTCATGACGTGGCGTAATATGTTTAAGTGTTGCACCTTTTAGTCCCCGATATAACTCTATGGTATGCACCCCTGGAATGCCAAAAACTGTATCGACAGCATATGCCTGTAATAATCGAGTCAGTGCTTCACCACATGTTTGTTGTAACATAAAAATTGTTTACCTTTGTATTTCGTAATAATGTAAATTTTCGTTTGCATAAATAAGTCTTATAACAATTTATTGTTAATAAAGAAGCCTACGTTTACTTAATCGCTCGCTGCCAGAGCTGCTCTGCAGTTTCTTTCATCACCAGTGCTTCCTGCCAACGATCACTCAATTCTTCTCCGTCGGCCGCGGTAATAGCGTAAACAGGAGGACCCAGTTCACACACGAAAACGCATGCATCTTGGCTTTCTTTACCATGTCGACTAATCCAATTGTCGAAACCTTCTGACCACCACTGTTGAAATAATTCAAACCAAGGTTTGTTTTGTGGGAACAAAAATGGAATTTGCACTTGCTCTCTTGAACCAACACGGCCATGGAATGCTTCTGCACGGGTAAGAAACTCAGAGATACGTTGATTAGCGAGATCATGTAAAGGTAAATAATACTCTTGGTTGACTAAGGTATGCGATAAGTCTGCGACCATCAATAATTCAGGTACTTGCTCCATTAACTGCAGGGTAAATAACAAGTCGTTGGTCATGCAATTACGGTGGATCTCTACGAGAGAGGTAATACCCGCCTTCTCACTTATTGCCATCCATTCTTTGGTTATGGCAGATATTTGCTCTACATTCCAAGCTTCAACTTGACCTATGATGGCAATGAAACGGGGTTTGATTGGTTGGCTAGAGGCAAATTCGATGATGTCTGCGTAATGCGCTGAATTTTTTACAAAAGCGTTATAAACTAAGTCTAAGCCATGTTCCTGCATTAGAGGCATAGCTTCACTGATGACGTCTAATGTATGGTAACCAATATCAAAACTCACGCCTTTAAATCCGGCCGCTGAAATTTTCTTAATTTTCTCTTCAAGGCTCAATTCAAAACCATCGGGTCTCTTATATTCCATTGCCCACATAGATTGGAAAACATCTAGTTTTGGCATAATCAATCCTTATTGTCGTTCGGCTTGATGCCGTGTTTTGCAAAGGTATCCAGTAACGGCGTTAGTTGTGTTTCGAATTTACGCCATAAATCAACGGAGCGGCTATAAATAGGCTCCCGCACTTGGCTCGCACTCGCTGTTTGGCTAGCACTGTTATTTTGGTGAAAATTAAGACACTCTGGATCCCAATCTAATTCGCAGAACGCCAGTAATTTGCGAGTTTGCTGTTCTTGGGAAGTCACCAAGTGCTCATATTCTATGCTGTATATTTGCTCTGGAAAACGTGACTTCCATTGCAGCATTAATTGATTGTATGCTGCGATGAAATCAGCAGTGTCTTTCAGGCAGTATGAATATTCGTAACCACGGTCGAATAACATTTTAAAATTACTCAAGGCTGCATCAAAGGGGTTGCGATTAACATGCACAATTTTAGCATTAGGAAAAGCGTGAAGAATTAGGCCGCAATACAAAAAGTTGTAGGGTAGTTTATCCACAAAACTGGGTGCTTCATTGACATAATTATTAGCTAATTGCAGATAGCGTGATGCCAGATCTTTCAATGTTTCAGGCGTTAAGCTTTTTACTAAATTTTGGTCGAGTCCTTCTAACCCGGCAGCGATGGGTTTACCCCCAGCTTCAAGCAATGCCATTGGAAAAGCGTTAAGCTCGCCGCCGCTGACTACCTTAGAATGACTTGCAAGAATACGTTCCACTAGGGTGGTGCCGGTTCTTGGTAAACCTACGATAAAGATAGGTGTTTGCTCATGAGTTTCAGGAGGGGATGGATGTAATGCTGGCTGAGCATCAGAAAACTCAACCACTGTTTTCATTAATCCCAAGTCTTGGGAAATATTATAAGGGCGTTGTTGACGTTTTATTGCGGCGCCTTGGCTATAGTGATCGAAAGCTTGGTTATAATTGCCGATGTCTTCATGTATTTTGCCAATCGCATAGTGCAGCATGATGTGACCATTGTCCCCAGACGTTAGTTGTTGCTGACATCTTTCGAGCAATTTTATTGGCGCTTCCGACGCCTTAAATCTACGTAATTGCGACAGGCTATAACATGCTTGGTAATTATTGGGTTCTAGTTCAATGACTTCGCGATGCAGCTTTTCGGCACCGGTAATGTCCCCCTTAAAACGCAACAAAGCGGCTAATTGATTACGACTACTTAAACTATCAGGCTGTATTTTTAACGCGTTTGAATGGGCCAATACAGCAAGATCAAGTTGATTAGCCATGTAACGCAGCTCGCCGTATTTATTCCACTGTTGGGCATTGCTATGCACGTTTAATAAATCGCTCGCGCTATCAAGTGCTCTGATCGCAGGTCGAAAAACCTGTAAGTGCAAATAACAGCCAGCTAGCTGAAAAACATGCCAAACATTGTTTGGTTCACAGTCAATGGCCTTCAATATTGCATTGATGGCCATTTTATTTTGCCCCGTGCGGATGCTTATTTCAGACAGGTCTGACCATAGCTGCGCATCGCTTGGATATTTTGTCAATCCATCAGTACAAATACTAGCCGCTTTATCAATATTATTTGCGGCTAGGCTTGTCTGCACCATTTGATGGTAGTCTGAGTTGTATTGATTCAAAATATCCATTCTCATCTATGCTTAAACTTTATTAAAAACGGTTATTACCTTAGAACTTATAACTAATAGAGGCACCGATAGTGCGCGGACGAACGCGGTACAATTGGTCACCCAGCTGTGTTGTGCTGTATTGTTCCCCAGCCTTCACTTCACCTGCAGCAGCATCGATAATATATTTGCCATCACCGTCAGAAGCCGTCGCATCATCTGCATTAAATAGATTTTCTGCGAATACAGTGAAGGTCCAGCTGTCGACGTCAAATTTAACGCTGGCGTTCCATAACGTTGAGGCGGGGATCTCGTCATATCCTACCTCATAAAAAATTGAGGGTTCAAGAAAACCAGTAGTAAATTCCGCTTTGTATGAAACACCCAGTTGAGCGCTCATCACAACATCTGCAAACTCTTTTCGATAATGCAGTGAGCTAATAAACGTAGACTCCGGAACGCCAGGTAACGCTTCCCCCTCTGCAGCGCCAAAGGCACCATCAGGTATAATAAAATCTTCTGTCAGCTCTGCATTGGTATAGGTGTAACCAACGTTAAGTTTTAGGTCATCCGTCAATCTTGTGTTTAGTTCAAGCTCAATTCCTTTAGATTCCGCGCTTTGCGCATTGATCATAGCTGGAAAACCGCCCGCCGGTGATTGTACTAACAGAATTGGGTTTTCCCAGTCAATGTAATAGGCAGTTGCACTGTAATAAAGCGAACTATCCAGTAGGTTACCTTTGATCCCAAGCTCATAGTTGGTGGTTTTGTCGGGTTCAAAAAATAGGTAATCGTCACTTTCGCCAAAAATGCCTGTGGTTGGTAAGCCATTAGCACCACCATGACGAGTACCTTGAGAAATATTTAAATAAACCTTGGTATCAAGATCGATATCGTAAGCGGCATTGAAACGATACAGCAAATCACTGAATTCTTTTTCATCTTCACCAGCTGCATACCCTCGAGGATCGATACCGGATGACGTTGTATCACCACAAGCGAAGAAACCCAGCGTGGTATTCCAAAATGTTTCACATGCAGGTAACAGTACTTCTTGTTTGGCATAAAAATCTTGTTCAAAATAACGCAGGCCGACAGTGATGCTGAGTTGATCTGTTGGATAATAAGTTAGTTCACCAAATATTGCGTAGTCTTCAAACTCAGTTTCTTGTATGTTGGCGTAACCAACATCTGTACCCACAGGGTTGGTGATGTTAAAAGCGGCATCTAAACCATATACATAATCATAAGCGTCAGCGGAAAAATCCACCGAGTTGTAATACACGCCTAACAACCAATCAATATCATTATTAGTTGACCCGGTTAAACGAAATTCTTGGGTGATTGTGTCAGTTTTATAATTTTTCTTACCGACAATGACTTCAGAGGCCGGAGATATTCCGCCAGTGTAACCGTAATAAGAGACATAATAAGGTCCCCACCAAGTTGAATGACCATAGTTATAACTTTGGTCGTACTTGCTTTTTGCTTCGTTGCTGGTAATCGAAGTAGCCGACGTTAAGTCAGCAAAACCTAAGTCATGCTCTATTACCAATGAAGTAATACTGGTTTCACGTTCAAATTTTTCAATAATTTTAGCGGCAGACTGATAGCCTTCTAACCCTTCTGACGTAGCTGAAGAACCGTTTACATTGTCTTTCTGCATATTGTAGGTAAGCAACACTTCGGTTTTGTCGGTAGGTAACCAACGAGCAGACAAGCGAACCATAGATACGTCTTCATCATTAATATCTTCAGCACGTAAATATTCGCCGGTTGGTTGCAGATTTCCATCTAACCCAGCAATATAATCGCTATCGATGTAACCTGCATTTTCAAGCTGTGTAACCACAGCACGAACCGCAAAATTTTCACTAATAGGTACATTTAAGGTGAATTCAAGGTCATGGTTTAGACTTCCAGCCTCATCAGTGGCGGACATTTTTGCTTGGGCTTTGCCTGACACTTTGTCAAATTCTGGTTTATTCGGAATGTAACGCAAGGTTCCACCCAAAGAGCCTGAACCATACAAGGTCGATTGTGGGCCTTTTAATACTTCAACTCGATTCATATCGCGTAATTCAAGATTAGCAAACAGGGGAGTTTCACCTAAATAAACGGAAACAACAGGATCCGTTGTCATGGCAAAATCTTCTTGAGCACCGCCAGTAAGATTAAGGCCACGCATAATAATCCCTGAAGATATACCATTTTTACCACGGCCAACGTCCGTTAACGTTAGGCCTGGTATAGATCTGGCTAAGCTAGAAAAGTCTGTAATACCGGCATCTGATAACGCTGTGCCACTATAGGCTGAAATACTATACGGTACTTCCTGAATGCTGGTTTCGCGACGAGTAGCTGTGACTGATATTTTTTCAATATCGTTTATTTGAGGCTTTTTGGCGTCAGTAGACTCCGTTTGTGCCAAGCTGTATAGCGGAGAACCGAAACAGGCGCAGCACACTGCGACTTTTAACTTGCTTAGTTTGAACATCACAATACTCCGTAGGATTAAATCTTATAGTAACTATAATAAGTGTGTATTTTGTTAAGCTGAGTTGCATACTATTAATTTGGGTTTTAACCCGCAAACGACCAAAATTACTGGCGGTATTCCAAAATGTAATGGTTTGTGAAATAATCTCCAGACTGAAGGAAGAAATGTTTTTATGTTCTGATGGTAAGTCTTGATGTATTTATCAAGGGGCAGTGTTTATGCTGCAATCAGCAAGTACTCTAATGAAATTGAGCTCGTAGAACAAGTTCGTGTTAATGGCTAAGGTGCGTTGAGTGAAAGGAAAACTTCCTAGTATTATTTCTTTACAGTGTTTTGATGCGGTTTGCCATCATTTGAATATGACTTACGCTGGTGAGGCTTTGTTCTTGACACAAAGTGCAGTTAGTCGACAAGTTAAAAATCTTGAAAGCTTAATTGGCAGAAAGCTTTTTTATCGACAGGACAATCAATTAACGTTAACTCCTATCGGTGAGCAATATGCTGAAGAGGTACACAAGATATTAAGCAGTCTTCGTGCGGTCACTCAAAAAATATCCTCTAACACTAAAGATACCAAAACTATTAAATTAAAAGTGGTGACCGAGCCCACTTTTGCAATTGCTTGGCTGATGCCGAAATTACACGAGTTTTATATTAATTACCCTGATATTGAAATTGATTTAGGCACCGATTTCGAAGCCGTTACCCGCAATACTCGCCGTTGTGATTTCGCTATTTTATGGGGAAATGGTAGCTGGCCTCATTATTACGCTGAACCATTACGCCACGATACATTTTTGGCTGTTTGTACTCCTCGGTATTTAAGAGGTAGAAAACCAGTAAAAACGATGCGAGAGGTAGCAAATTTTGATTTCATTCATCAAAGTAGTGCTATGTCGACCACCGATGAGTGGTTTTTAAAAGCAGGCATGACTGAAAAAGAAATATCTATGATCGGTGGGCAACACTTTGACTATTTCATTTATTTATTACAGGCAGTGAAAAACAATATTGGAGTATCAATACTCCCTGAATATCTCGTAAAGGATGCAATTATAGAAGGTGAATTAATTGTAGCCTGCGAAGAGAGTTTAAAACCGAGTCAACGATTCCATATACTTTATGATAAAGAAAGACAGGATGATTATGCCATTCGTCAATTTAGAAAATGGTTGTTGAGTCATAAAAATGATATGTAATTTATATGCAGGACAATTACCTCATGTCTACTAATAGTTTAACTCATCAGGTGGCCTTAATAGACGCTTTGGGCACAAACAATTTTTTTTCAGTGCTGGTCAAGCTATTTGAATCTCAGTTACCGGTAGATAGTAGCTCGGTTATTTTTTATAACAAAAATATGCCACCCGAGTTGCTGTTTGCAAACTTACTTGAGCATGAAGACAAGATTTTTTACGCAAGTTTTCTCGATGGCGCATATGTTGCTAGCCCCGCTTATCAAGGCTTCATGAATAATTATGCTGATGGCGTTTATGCTTGGTCTGAATTGATGCCAGACGGCTTCAAAAATTCACAAATGTACGCGTCTTATTACCAGCCAAGCGGTATCGAAGATCTAGTTTATTTTTTCATTAATAATGACGAGTTCGGTTTTATTCAATTTTGTCTTGGTCGACATTCTCCTAACCCAAAATTTAGCCCCGTTGAGTTAAGCCTATTCGCAACGAGGGGTCTGTTGGTTACTTCATTAATCCGCAAGCATGTAGCATTCACATTGCAGCAACAGGCACAAGAAGTGCTTCCTTTGTCTTCGGTAGTCTCAGAACGAGTAAACTATTTACTGGATAACTTTGAAGCGGAAGTATTGACGCGTAGAGAAAGACAAATTGCTAAATTAGTGATTACTGGACATTCATCACAGTCAGCCGCAGACAATTTAAATATTTCTCCCGGCACAGAACGAGTGCACCGCGCAAAGCTATATGCCAAATTGAAATTACGCTCAAACTCAGAACTCTTTTCCTATTTTTTGGATCAACTCACTCGACTTTACTAAAAAACCTTTAGTATCTATCAATTTCACGGCAACATTTGCAAAAATATTCTCGCTTCTGGGTGATTTTGTAAGCGCGCTTTTTCTAACCATTGACGCGCGTCTTCAAGCATTTTAGCTGATGGTGGTAGTTCGGTTCCGTAGTTGGTTATGAGCATTACGCCGAGATTGAATTGTGCATCCGGATCCCCTTGTTCGGCAGATTTACGAAACCAATCAGCCGCTTGTTGGTTGTCGCGAGGAACCCCCGCGCCTTGTTCGTAGGCGGTTCCCAAATGAAGCTGTCCTAAGCGATCTCCAGCCTCGGCGCTGAGGCGATACCATTGAACCGCTATTTGCATATCACGAGGAAAACCAAGTCCGTTTTCATACAAATTGCCAATGTTGTTCATCGCGGTTGTATTGCCTTCATCAGCAAGTTCTTTCCAAAGTTCATAGGCTTTTTCATAATCGCCCATTTTGAACACAGCGTAAGCTTTTAAAGCGCCAACCCCGGTGTTCTCTGCATGCACGCTACCTGAAACACAAAAGCAGAATATAATCACTAGCGAACAAAAACTGTTTTGGATGTAACTCATAAAAACTCCTATTGTAAAATTAACTGCTTACCCACTTTATATTCGCGATACGGATGACCATTATTATTAAATGGAACTGCCCTGCAGGCCATTACTTTCGCCATGGTATTTAATCGGCGATAAAAGCATGGTTGCTCACTGTCCATATAGTACTCGTTTACTGTTTCATCATTAGTTATAAATAATTCATACCTTAGTAGTAGTCCTATTGGTCTTCTCCATCTAACCAACTGTTATTACTTGTTTTATTACTATTTATTAAATGCTCATTATGCATATTTTATTGTAATTTTAAGCCAGTTTCTTTATCTTAAAAGCATAGTTAACAGGGATAGAAATATGATAAAACCATGTTTAATAGGCTTACTGGTTATTACATCTTTTGCGAACGCAAATACAGATCAAAATACACTGGAAACAATCGTGATTACTGGCAGCAGCCCGCTGAGTAAGTTGTCAGATACGCAGTCCATAATTGGGCAAACTCAGATACTGACGTCCGACCAACTGCATCGCTTACCGTCGCGTTCATTGGCTGAAATCATGCGTAACCAATTGGTTAGTGTGAACATTAATGACGTACAGAACAATCCGTTTCAACCCGATGTTCAGTACCGTGGTTTTACCGCCTCTCCTTTATTGGGATTACCGCAAGGTCTATCTATCTACTTAAACGGGACCCGTGTTAACGAACCCTTTGGTGACACGGTTAATTGGGATCTATTACCGTTAGAAGCATTAGATAATGTTTTATTATTTTCGACTTCAAACCCTGTCTTTGGTCAAAATACCTTAGGCGGAGCGATAGTGTTGAATACTAAAAATGGGTTCAGCTATGAAGAGACGGCAATTGACATCTCAGTAGGTCAATATGGCCGCAAAGAATGGTCATTACAAAGCGGCATGAACCAAGGTAATTGGGGGCTCTATATATTGGCAAATCAATACCAAGAAGATGGATGGCGTGATTTTTCCCCCAGTGAAGTTAATCAATTTTTCTCTACCCTATCGCACCACACTAGCGATTCACAGATTGATCTGACGTGGCTGCATGTTGACAATGAGTTGCTAGGTAATGGGGCTATTCCAGAAGCGCTGCTAGAATTTGAGCCTCGCTCTGCTGTGTATACCCATCCGGACCAAACTAATAATGAATTAAATTTTATTACGCTTAATATAAATACCTCCTTAAATGACTCTCTTGATCTGATCGTTAATGCATTTTATCGAGATAATGAAACCCAATCAATTAACGGCGATGACAGTGATTATGGTGCTTGTGAACTTACGCAAGGTCTGGTTACTTTATGTGATTTAGAGGATGATAACGAGCCGCAAGCTGTTAATTTTGTAGGATATGAGGGCTTGGCCTTTAGCCAAATTAGTGACATTGATGCCGATGAGGTTGATGGCACTTACAATACTGGTCGTGCGCGCACTGAGAGTAGGGGAATGACAACGCAATTAAGTCAGCAATTTAAGCTCGGGGCACGGCCATCACAAACTATTTATGGTGTGGGTGCTATTCTTGCTGGTATTAATTATCAAGCCGATAGTGCCTTTGGGATTTTGGCTAATGATACAGCAGACGACTCTCGCGTAGTGATCCCATTAACCGGTTTATTAGATGATGAGGCTCGGGTGCGTTTAGATGTTGATACAACTGCAACGTTTGCGTATGTGTCCAATGTGACGGAACTTAGTAGCGCGATGACCTTGAATATAGCGGCACGCTATAATCGGGATCATATCCTAATGAGGGATTTGATTGACCAAGGGGAAGGTTCATTAAATGGCGATCATCGCTTTACTAGTTTTAATCCAGCCATCGGTTTAACGTATGCCATTTCTGATGTATCGAGCTTTAATCTATCCTATGCTCAAGCGACTCGAGTTCCTAGCCCCGCTGAGTTAAGTTGCGCCGATGAGGACGACCCATGTCGTTTACCGAATGGATTTGTAGCAGACCCACCGCTTAACAAGGTGGTTACGCGTACCTTGGAAGCTAGTTTTGTGGGTTCACTCGATACACTATCTTACAATGCCACTGTGTTTCATTCACAAAGTGAAGACGACATTATATTTCAACAAGCAGGCACGACTTCTTCTCGTGGTTATTTTATCAATATCGACAAAACTCAACGACTCGGTGTTGAATTATCGGTCAGTCGTCAATTTGATCAATGGTCAACAAGTGCGTCCTACAATTATCTCGATGCGACCTTTGAATCCGGTTTCACGTCGTTTAGTCCTATGAATCCACTGGGTCCAAATCGTCAAGTATCCGCCGGTGACACAATCCCAGGTCAACCTCAGCACCAAGTAAAATTACGCGGTGTTTATCACCACTCAGATAGTCTGAACATGGGTGCACAATTTATATATGCCAGTAAACAATACTATCGTGGTGATGAGGCGAACGAAAACAAACAAATTGGCGCATACAGCTTAGTCAATATATTTTCAGAATATATTGTTAATGACCGGGTAACCTTTGCTTTGCGTGTGGATAATTTATTCGATAGTGACTATGACACCTTTGGCACTTATGGCGAAGCTGATGAAGTACTGGAAGATATCTATCCGACTATTGATTCACCCTATTTCATTGGTGTTGGACACCCCAGAACAGTCTCAATCAATGTCCAATATAAATTTAACTCGTCACCCTAAAGAGTGAGCTACTGATAACAACTCTCTGGTGGACAAGCCACAGCCTTAGATTGCTTGTCACCATCTATTTTTAATGACAAGCCAGCGTGGAGACACCTAGCATGAAACATAATATTTATTTAATTAAGCGACAACTACTTCAGGTTTATAGTAGGTACTGCGTGTTTTTAATAACGCTCGCCATATTTGCTTTGCCTGTAAATGCAGATACTGCTGACGAATTGCCTGTGTTGAAAGTGGGGGTGTTGCAGTTTGGTACTATTAACTGGGAAATGGATACGATTGTGCATCATGGATTGGATAGCGCTAATGGATTTAGTCTCGAAGTTCATAATTTTGCCAGTAAAAATGCCTCAGCCGTTGCTCTGCAAAGCGGTGCAGTGGACATTATATTGAGCGACTTATTTTGGGTCAGTCGCCAGCGTTCGCAAGGTAAAGCCTATGTATTGATGCCTACAACAAAAGCGTCCGGAGGCGTATATACCCGGGCTGATAAAAGCATTGCGCAATTACTTCGAAATACGAATCAATCAATAGGTGTCGCAGGCGGCGCAGTAGATAAAAATTGGTTATTGCTGCAGGCGTATGCAAAACATAATAAAATGGATTTAAGCGCCCACCTAAGTCCCAAATTTGGCGCGCCTCCATTATTAAATCGTTTTATGCTGGCCGATGAGTTAGACGCCATTATTAATTTTTGGCATTATAATGCGCGTCTCGAAGCAGCGGGTTACCGCTTAGCTTTGTCCGTTATGACGATGCTAACTGAGCTCAACATCAGTAGTGATGTGCCTTTATTGGGTTGGGTATTTGCACAAGATTGGGCCGCGCGGGAACCTGATTTAGTCAAAAGTTTTATGCACGCATCTATGGCAGCTAAACAACGACTGGTAACTGACGCTGGCGAATGGGAGCGTATTCGAGGCTTAACCAAAGCTGAAAGTGAGCAGGTATTTATGATATTAAAAGAGCAATATCCACAAACCCTCTTAAGCCAATTCGGTGCTGATGAAATTGCTGCAACTAAAGCCTTATTTGATATTTTCGCTGACATCGGCGGACACGCATTGATGGGGCAGGTAGATGTATTTGAACCTAATATCTATTGGTCTGAAGCTGAGAAAGTATGGCAAACGAAGCCGTAAATCCGCATACAATGCCCATTGCACCTGTGTATATCAAACTAGGTGTATTTGCGTTACTGATGGCTGTGTGGCAAGGGTTCGCCATGTTATTGGACGTGCCTGACTTACCATCACTGACGCAGACCTTACAAGCTCTTTATTATCATACACATGAAGGTGATTTGATTAATAACGTGTTGATTACCCTCGCCCGTGTGTTGATAAGCTTTATACTGGCCATGCTGATAGGCAGTATTTTTGGCATTGCGATGGGTTCGAAAGCTTGGTTTAACAATATTAGTGAAAGTTTGTTGATTATTTTGTTGAATATACCGGCTCTAGTTGTCATTATTTTATCCTATATTTGGATTGGTTTGGTAGAGGCCGCAGCAATTTTGGCCGTGGTGATTAACAAGGTGCCCACCGTCGCTGTCATGTTGCGTGAAGGTGCACGAACTACTGATACAAAACTAGCCCAAGTTGCTAAAGTCTACCAACTATCTTGGTATCGTTTTATGCGCGCTGTATATCTACCTCAGTTGTATCCCTTTTTCTTAGCAGCTGCGCGCAATGGCTTATCTCTGATCTGGAAGATCGTTTTGGTTGTGGAACTTTTAGGACGTAGTGATGGCGTAGGCTTCGCCTTATACAGTATGTTTCAATTCTTCGATATTGCAGGCATTCTTGCTTACACGATGGTATTTATTGCCGTCGTATTTGTAATTGAATTGGTGTGTTTTAAACCCTTTGATTTACGTATCCAACGCGGGCGATAACATGAGTTCAGTAGACCTTACAATTAATCAATTGTCTTACTCCGAAGATAACGGCTCTCAAACCATAATTGATCACATTGACCTTGCAATCAAAGAAACCGAATTTATCTGCATTGTGGGTCCGTCAGGCTGCGGTAAAACGACATTACTTAACACCATTGCGGGCTTATTAAATAGCCCAAATGCCACCGTTAAGTTTAGCCAAGCCGACATTCGCTTAGGATATATTTTTCAAGAGCCTCGTCTGATGCCATGGCTAACTTTACAACAAAACATTGAATTAGTATTGCCACAACCAAATCCGCAATTAGTCAAACAGGTGCTCAAAGAAGTTGGCTTATTGGCATACACACAGCATTATCCTAATGCATTATCTGGTGGCATGTTGCGGCGCGCCAGTATCGCCCGTGCTTTTGTGATCCAGCCACAATTATTACTCTTGGATGAACCCTTCGTGTCGCTTGATTCACCAACCGCAATGAAATGCCGAGCACTGCTGCTTAACATGGCTAAGCAACATCAAACAACCATCGTATTCGTTACTCATGATGTCAATGAAGCGCTTTATATGGCGGATCGTATTGTGTTTTTATCTAACAGCCCGTCGACAATTATTCATGAGTTAGTATTGAACCGGTCAGCTCAACAGCACTCAGGTGACTACGAATCGCCTCACCAACAAGCACTTAAGTCTGCATTATTCAGCCAATATCCTAAAATTTTGGAAGGGACGCTGGCAACGAGTTAGTACTTCCGTTGTATTTTATTCATCCCTAAGAGCTACTCATTTAGGATATGTCTAATTAACTCTATAAATCAGCAATATGTGGAATTCATAAGCGTGTTTATTAATCGTAATCTTTGTTCAAAATATAACAAACACACATTCGGACACTATTATGGACACTATTATGGACACTATTATGAAACCTACTTTAACAAAAAGTCTTATTGCCACGGCCGTATTAGCAGCTTCTTGGCACGCCAATGCCGCGGTTGAAATTTATAATAAGGATGGCACTACCTTCTCTGCAGACGGCTTAATTAACATCTTTTATGTCAACAGTAGTATTGAAGCAACCGACATAAGCGGTGCCGTATCGGACCGTGATCAATCTCGAATTAAAATGGGATTTTTGCCTAACAACATTGGCTTTAACTACGGTAAGCAACTAGATGATTTGAAAATTGAAGTACGGTCTTCATTTTGGGTAAGTATTAACGATACTGATCTCAGTCGCGGTGCAACAGCCTTGGGCACGAACTCATTAATAGATGTACGTCAATTTTATGCAAAATTGTCCGGAGATTGGGGTTCAGTGACCTTAGGTAAAGACTTTGGTTTATTTAACCGCACCAATATTTTAGGTGATGAATTACTCTTAGGTTATGGGCAAACGTCGGACACGTTTGGATTAGTCGATGGCGGCAACGTCTCATTTGGTAACATCTCCACAGGTTATTCGTATCCGATGCCCAAAGCACAGATCACTTATCGAACCAATGATATGAACGGTTTTAATGTGGCCGTTGGTGTAATGGACCCAAGTAAATCCGCTGCAGATTCATCAGAAGACACACCACGTGTCGAATTTGAAGCTTCGTATACTACCGAACTTAATAATGTGGGGGTCAAAGGTTGGCTGAATGGCTTATCGCAAACGAGTGAAGTACAGGGCATTGAGCAAGACCAATCTGGATTAGGATATGGATTAAACGTCAAATTCTCTGGTTTATCGTTGACCGCATCTGGTTATTCTTCGGAAGGTGTCGGATACGTTGCTGGCTTAGACAATATCGTTGGCGCTGAGTCGAATGAGTCCGACGGTTCTTTATTACAAGTATCTTACACCACAGGTGATAATCGTTTTGTGATTTCATCAGGTGAAACCGAAAACCAAGATACTGCCAATATGGCAGCGGGTATCACTACCCACAAAAACGTTGCATTGGGATATTTTAGAACGGTTCGCCCTGGTATTATCATGGTTGCCGAATTTAACAATACCGAGTCTGAAAACTCGATAACTAGTTTGGCAGAAGATAATAAGACTTTCTCGATTGGTACAGTTGTGACCTTTTAAACGCCACTCTTATCTCTCAACACATCAGCGTGTTGAGACATTATTAATCATCTGCTGTGGGTGTTAGGAATAAACACCCCGTTTTGTAAATTAACACAAATAATTTTATGCAACTTCAGTCTTAGTTTGTTAGCAGTTAAGATAAATCATGTTACTATCACGATAGTTAAAAAATTGTAAATCGGATGTTATGTACAAGATGCTAATAGTGGATGACCATCCTATTTTTAGGCAGGCCATCTCGGGGATTATATGTGATCGATTTGCTGGTTCGGTTTGTTTAGAAGCAGATTCGCTAGAGGCATCTCATCGTATTATCAAAGAAAACATGGACTTTGATTTGGTTTTATTGGACCTCAATATGCCATGCACTGCTGGCTTGAGTGGTTTATTAGAATTACGCAACGAATACCCCACCATACCAGTCGTTATAGTTTCTGCGGAAAGTGAGAAACAACAAATATTACAAACCATTTCATATGGTGCTGTGGGATTTATTTCGAAGTCTTCCAGTATAGATACCATTGCTGATTCTCTCGAATCTATTTTTAACGGTAATGTTTGTTTGCCATCCGATTTGATCCGCGCGCCTAATTCGGCACCAAGTAGCAAATCCAATAAAAGCTTTGAAATCTCACCTGAAAAAATGCAGTTACTCACTCGCAAAGAATTGATAGTACTCAAATACCTCAATCAAGGTGAAGCTAATAAACACATTGCTTATGAAATGAATATTTCAGAAACGACAGTGAAGTCACATGTGTCATCAATCTTAAAGAAACTCGGTGTCTCAAATCGGGTGAAAGTAGTCATAGGCAGTGCAAATATTGATTTTGATACCTATCTCAAACGCTAAGTAAATACTAACAAAGCGGGTCCCTGTTAATGACATTGCTAATCACGAATGCATTGCTGCATAATCATTCTTAGTTTGAGTGGTTTAACCGGTTTATTTAATAAGAAGATGTTGTTTTCTTTACATTGCTCTCTTAATTCTTGTTTATAGTTTGCTGAAATCATAATAGTGGGGATCGCTACAAGCCTGTTTTTATTGATTTGTTGTGCCACCATTATGCCGGTTTGATCATTATCCAAATGATAGTCAACCAGTAACAAATCACAATCATCATGTCGGAGGTCAGCTAACTCGCTTAATTCATCGTATGACCCAGCGGTGATCACCTCACAACCCCAACGAGTCATCAATAGGCGCATGGCATCACATATAGCCAGATCATTATCTACCATCCATACCTTAGCACCTAATATCTGACTGCTCAGTATGGCGCTTTGGTCTCTATTTGACACCATTGAAAGGTCTACTTTCTTTATTGGTAGTAAGATAGAAAAACAAGACCCTTTACCCAATTCCGATTTAACACTGATGCCGTGATCGAGCACTTTTGCCATTTTCTCAACAATCGCAAGACCCAAGCCCAAACTATGCTGTGCATGCACAGCGCCTTTTAAACGCTTAAACTCTTTGAATATTTCGTGTAAATTCTCTTGCGCAATACCATCCCCTGTATCCCAAACTTGAATTTCAATGTTATCTCCTCGACGCCGACAACCTAAGGTTACTTTTTTACCTTTAGCATACCTGATAGCGTTGGATAGGTAATTACGTAAAATTCTGGCCAATAACAGGCTATCTGACTCAACGTAAACAGAGGTCGGCACAAAACTGAAATCTATGAGGTGTAGTATAGATATTTTTTGATAGTCCCCCGATATATTTTCTAACAAAGAATTCAAGGCAAATATTTGTTTATCCGGATTGACTAAACCAGCGTCAAGTTTGGATATATCAACTAAGGTAACGATCAGGTTTTCCAGATCATTTAATGAATTTTTAATTGAATTGAGTATCGGCCTTTCAGTCAGTCCAAAGTCATGAAACAGCGACTCAGCAAATAGTTTTGCTGCATTCAAAGGTTGCAATAGATCATGACTAACTGCCGCTAAGAATTTGGATTTAGACTCATTCGCTAACTCAGCAGAACGAATGGCGTCAGATAGCCTAAGCTGGGCGGTTTTGCGACTTTCGACCTCTTGCTTCAAATCCAAAGTGCGCAACAGTACTCGCTCCTCAAGTTCTAAGTTTGCGCCCTGCAGGGCATGAGCAGCAAGAATTCGCTCTGTAATATTGTTAATCAACACAAAAAAACCGACCACTTCACCTTGCTCAGAGATATTGGGAACATATGATTTAAGCAAGTAACTTTCGACTCCATCGTGATTAAATTCACGACTCTCAAATGTCACCGTTTCGCCAGATAACACACGACTTATAAACACATCTAGCTGTTTATAATCATCGAATAAATGGGTTTCCTCCAACGCCTTGCCGATAAGTTCAGAGCCATCTTGCCCATACCATTTGTTATACACTTTGTTAGTAAACACAAATCGTTTTTTATTATTTACATAAGCAATCATTGCAGGAACATTATCAGTAATCGTGCGTAACCAGATTTCACTTTCTTTTAAAGACAATTCATATTGATGTTGTTCGGTAATATCTGCCAATGTAATAATACTTTTTCCATCCGCTAAAAAGTGCCGCCTCACGTCAATCACAGTGCCATTTGGTAACTCTTGAATGTGCACGTACTTGTTAGAATTAGTTAACAAGGATAGCTCCGTAATAGCCGTAAAATCCTGCAATTGACTGACTTCTTGGATGGTCTTCGTGCTTAGTTGACAAAAACGTTCAAACTGAAGATTCCAGACTTCCGGACTGTCATCTTCATTAATTAATAATACGCCTTGGGATAGATTATCAATCAGACTTTGCAATAAGGCATTTTTCTCAGCAATAGCGATTTCAAAACGTTGCGATTCAGCTTTTTTAATGTGAGTAATATCAGTAAATAATATGACCACACCGCCTTCTTGGGTCTTGCGCTCTTTAAGCTGATACCAACGATCGTTATTTAGATGGTAAACCGAACTTTGTTGATCATCGTCAGCCGTGATACTTAAAATAGTGCCTTTTAATTTACCTAACGATTTTAGTCTATTGTAATTAGATCCTTCTATTGGACTGAGTTCTGAATTTTTCCAGAAGCGTTCAAAATTAGAATTTTGAAAAATGATATTGCCGTCTTGGTCAAGTAACACGAAGCCATCGGTGATACTTTCGATTGCTTCGACAAATCGTTGTTTAAAAATATTAGCGGCTTTATTCGCTTGCGATAAGCTCTTATTGAGTCGCTGTAATTTTGATAGCGCATCATTAAGCTCTTGCGTTTTTTGATTGACTTGAACCGTCAGATTCACCGACCTTTCAAAGGATGAATAGGGTACGTCGTTAGTGGCCCCTTCCTCGACTCTGAAAATTAATGCGTCATTAATTTTCGTTAGTTTTTTATTTTCATTTTTTAAATAGTCAATCTCTTCATCCTTGGATGAAAACCTATTTAAGGCGTCATTATTCATAGGCTTCTTCACTAATGTACACACCGGTAAAGGTTTGATTTAAATGCAGTCCATTTATATGTTCGCCGTACGCGTTAAAACCCACCAGGTTAAACTCGGATTGAATAGCGTGGGTTTTGTCGATTACACCTTTACTAACGGACGCTATACGACGCAAGAAACAATCACAGCCCATCACCATATGCGGCGAACCGAGACTATTACGTATTGATTGTAATTTCTTGAGCAGTGGCATATTAATGTCAACTAAGGATACTTCATTTAAGACAATACCTTTATCGACTGCACAATAAAAAGATAAGCTGTAAAAGGCTTTGTTAACTCGTTGAATCGAGCGAATGTAATAATCCCTGCCTATTTTGACTGCCAGTGGATGCAGTGAAAATACTTCGGCATCCAATTCATCTACGCTGAGGCCCATCAATTCTGCATATACCGAAGCGGCCGGTTCACCATTAATTTCAAACACTTGGCGTGTTCTCGCATCAGCATCAGTGACCACTAACTTACTTCTACATTGATCAACATGGTTGACCGAAAATATAGAAAACTTTTGTTTGGTATTGATAAACATCACAATCGCTGCCGATGTTCGAAATTTACCATCATAAAATACGTGGGTCTTATTGCCATCCAGTCCAACGCCTGCCGAGCCGCCAAAGTGCGGAATACCATTGGTAAAGGTATCTAAGTTGGTCAAAAACACTTCTTCTTTGGCTGATAATCCATCCACTAAGGAAAAAATAAAGCTATTCGAATCAATGTGTGCCAGTGCCTTTTCAGCGATAGATTCACGTAGAGAATTAATTGTTTTTTGCGCGTCGAAAGTAGAGAACTCAGTCAGGTTTTCAATTAACGTAGATTGAATAGCAAAACAGCTATCATGAAAACCCACAGCAACAATGGTGTCGGTTTCATAGCCCGCACCATTGAATTCGCCAGCGGTTGTGCAGCCAACACATTCATTATCAGGAAAGTGTGAATTAATGGCGTCGGCTAATAAGCTCAAATCAAATGACGAAGCGCAATAGAAAATAATAGTGGTCATCAAAGATAAATCTAATTGAGCTTTAAGCTCACTACATGCTATTTGAGGGTCACTTGCAGAACTAATTGCACTCGTACTTATCATAAATAAATGTCCATATTTTAAATTGCTTTCTGTTGGCTTGAGTTGGTCAAGCGATTCCAAATAATTAGCTAAACACTGTATCAGAGTATGTCAATTCTACTCAACATTACTGACAAAAATGCTAGCCTCTTTGCCTAAGGGCCGCTTCCTTTTACCTTTATATTTATCAACCACACAAAGAGTCGGATTTTCAATGGTAACGACACATTCTAAACACTGTACGCATTCAGAATAATTGATCTCGCCGGTTTTCTCGATGGCATCAATCTCACACTTTTTGGTCTTACATAATTGACAGGGACTTCCACATTCCTTGCGGCGACGTAACATTTTTAGGATCGGGAATCGGCCAATAATCGCAAGACCGGCGCCAAGCGGACATAAATAACGGCAGTATACTTTATGTATTTTCATACTGAGTAACAATAGAAAGACGGCATACAGAACAAACGGCCACGTTCTAACAAATTGTAAGGTGATCGACGTTTTGAAAGGTTCAATTTCAGCAAGTTTCGACGCCAAATTTAGTGACACAAAGGAAGTACCAACTAGACCGACTAAAATGACGTATTTAATGGCTTGGCCAAATTTATGATGTTGCGGTTTTATTTTAACTTGTTTAATACGCAGTTTTTTAGCCAGCATGCCGGCGAATTCTTGCAAGGCACCAAACGGACATAACCAGCCGCAATATAATCCACGGCCAAAAATAAATAACGATATAAAGACAAAAACCCATAAAATGAAAAGCACGGGATCTAATAAAAACACTTCTATTTTAAAGTCATCATAGACGGCTAATAGTAGGGTAAATATATTAACAACGGATAATTGCCCTTGTGCATAAAAGCCAATAAAAAAGAGCACAAACAACAAAGACGCACCGCGTATTGCATGCGTTAATCGCGGGTGTTTTACCACCGATGTTTGCTTGATAAATAAGACCGTCAAACCAATCAAATATAAACATGTTATGCCAATAATCATCGTTCTATCTTGCCATATTCTTATCCATAACGGCGTAGGAGCAACCTCGATTGCGTCAGGATTTAGGATAAACATATCACTTGATAAATTCACACTGTAAGGAAATATGAACTGCTTAACATCAATAAAAGACGCATTATAGTTTATACCAAGTCCCACATTCATCGCTCGACTTAATTCAAAACCTGATTGAGATTTTAAACGCAATACATGGATGTCTCGATAATCAGGCATGGTGGTGATAAAGCTAGGTTTGTTATAACTGTAAAAGTCGATGTCCCTAATATCGGTTGGCAGTCCACTTTGGGTTAACGATAATCGGCTTGGCACTGTTTGTGGAATAAATTCATCACTGACGTAAGAGTAATCGCCATTGCTCAAGACCATAATGGCATGCTCACCGGGCTTAAGTTCTTCTTGTAGGCGCCCGAATTCGGCTTCACCCAGTAGATTTTTACCAATTATCGGCACACTAATAAATGCGATATACAATTCCACAAATTGTTCAGAATCTTGATCCACCGCTTTAATTGCTGATACCACTTTACTGGGTAAGGTGGTATCTGACAGTAGGGTTTCTCTGGCTATTTTCCAAGAGCTGATTAACTGTCTGTCAACTAACTCAGCAAACGTCAACGTAGCAAAGTAATCTGGTTTAAGCATCATATTGCTCGGGGCAATGAAACCATCGAGTTTTGCTCGCGCTACTTTCAACGCAGAAGTAATAATGGTGTCATTCACCACTAATACCGACACAGTGGCTTTTGTCACACCATCAAAATAAGTAGTATTAGGCGCACTTCGATCGCGACTATTAATAATGTAGCGCTCTTTAATTGAATGATTTTTGTACTGTGCTACAAACTCTAGTAAGGGAACGCCTCCTAAGCCATAGATAAAGATTGGTTCATTATGCTCCAGTATAGATAAACCAACCATCACGCCTTTGGGGTCTATGCCAATTAAAATATTAATTGGGTCGCCTGAAAAACCGATGAAATTGGTAAAATCATTGGTCTCAAAGATATAACCCAATAATTGATTAAGTTGATACACAGGTAAAACAGGTACGTCAATCTCGGGTGGGCCAATGCGAGTTGCGGTTGGAAAGATTTCTACTATTTGTTGTGGAATGTCGGTTACGTCACCTGGTTTTGCAGCTGTGGTGAAGCTAATAAAAAAGATTAATATCGATATACATAAACCGAGGTATGTTGTTTTTATGTACATAGATATAAACCTTTTAGCCAAAACGTGTCAAAAAGTTACAGCATTATATAATGACAATGCGCAGATATTCACAATGATGGAGGCATCACGCCGCCATCATTGCACAGCATATCAATGCTTAGAAGAAACCCAATGGGTTAATATCATAGCTTACCAACAAGTTTTTAGTCTGCTGATAATGATCGAGCATCATCTTGTGGTTTTCACGACCAATTCCCGATTTCTTGTAGCCGCCAAATGCAGCATGCGCTGGATATAAGTGATAGCAGTTGGTCCACACTCGACCGGCCTGAATACTACGGCCCATTCGATACGAACGATTCATATCACGCGTCCATAGACCGGCGCCAAGACCAAATTGAGTGTCATTGGCAATCTGCAACGCTTCTTCTTCAGTCTTAAAAGTAGTCACCCCTATTACCGGACCAAAAATCTCTTCTTGGAAAACACGCATGGAGTTTTTACCCAGAAGAATAGTTGGCTGAATATAATAGCCTGAATCTAACTCATTACTAATACGCTCTTTTTCGCCACCAATGACAACGTTGGCGCCCTCTTTACGACCAATATCAATGTAGCTAAGTACTTTTTCGTATTGTTGACTTGACGCTTGTGCGCCAACCATTGTGTCGGTATCTAGTGGATTACCACGAACAATTGCTTTGGTTTTGGCTATAACGCGCTCCATAAAGGCGTCATAGATGCTTTCTTGAATTAAAGCACGTGATGGACAAGTACACACTTCACCTTGGTTAAAGAAACCTAGAACAAATCCCTCAGCACACTTATCAATAAACGCATCTTCCTGATCCATGATGTCTTCAAAGAAGATATTCGGTGATTTACCGCCAAGTTCTACTGATGAAGGAATTAGGTTCTCTGCAGCACATTTTAAAATATGTTCACCGACAGGTGTCGAACCCGTAAATGCAATTTTAGCAATTCGTTTTGATGTGGCTAGCGCTTCACCTGCTTCTTTACCAAATCCATTAACGACGTTAAGGACACCGGCTGGTAAAATATCTTGGATTAACTCAAGCATAACTAAAATACTAACGGGCGTTTGCTCAGCTGGTTTTAATATGATGCAGTTACCGGCAGCTAGTGCAGGTGCTAATTTCCACGCAGCCATCAATAGCGGGAAATTCCATGGAATGATTTGGCCAACCACACCCAGTGGTTCATGGAAGTGATAAGCAACTGTGTGCTCATCAATGTCGGACATAGTACCCTCTTGAGCTCGGATACTGCCCGCGAAGTAACGAAAGTGGTCAACAAATAAAGGCAAATCGGCATTTAGCGTTTCACGTACTGGCTTGCCGTTGTCCCACGTTTCTGCTATCGCCAGTAATTCAATATTTGCTTCAATACGGTCAGCGATTTTAAGTAACATGTTTGAACGCTCGGTTACCGACGTTCGTCCCCAACTATCGCGCGCTGCATGTGCTGCATCTAATGCTAGCTCAATATCTTCAGCAGTAGAACGTGGAATTTCACAAATGGTACTGCCGTTGACAGGTGAGGTGTTGGTGAAATATTCACCTTTGACAGGTTCTACCCATTTGCCGCCGATAAAGTTAGCGTATTTTGCTTTAAACGTGAGTAAGGAGCCTGCACTCCCTGGATTTGCATAGATCATAAGTGCCTCGGTTGTATCGTTGAATATAGGTAGTTGTTAGCTGATGCAAACTGCCCATAAGTGCTGATAGAAATCTGCATCAATAACAATTAAAGAATAAAGTATCATTAATAAGGTTGCGCTCATTTGAAGTTTAGCGCTATGACTCGTTGGATTTAAAAACTTCCTACTTTGGTATGATCTTTTGATAAATATATAAATGGCGTCTGGTCGACTGTGCACTTTAAAAAGCGCTTTCATTTAAATAAAAAACCCCAGTAAAATCATAATTTTACTGGGGTTTTTAGTGTGCTTTTAGCTATATTAGTTCTTTGCTATCGAAGAAACCTCTGCGTATTTTTTCGGTAACTTAAATGTCCAAACACTGCCACCTTGGTTTAAGTCCTTGATGCGTTTAGCGACTTCGCCACCCCATAGAGGAACCGCACCACCCCAACCAGATAAAACAGAGATGTATTGCTCACCATCCATTTCCCAAGTTACAGGTGAACCGACGATGCCCGAACCGGTGTTAAACTTATATAGTTGTTCACCCGTCTTAGCATTGAAAGCTAACAAATACCCTTCAGGATTACCTGTAAATACTAAGTTACCTGCCGTCGCTAAGACGCCACCCCATAGCGGCGCATAATTATTGTAGCGCCATACTGTCTCGCCGGTTTTCGGGTCAATAGCACGTAGTACGCCGATATACTCTTCATTTAAAGACTGTATAGTGAAGCCGGCACCTAAGTAAGCAGCGCCCTTTTTATAAGCGACTGGCTCATTCCATATTTCCATTTCCCACTCGTTCGAAGGCACGTAAAACAAACCTGTATCTTGGCTATATGCCATCGGCTGCCAATTTTTACCACCTAAGAATGATGGAGCGGTCATAACTGAAGAGCCTTTATTGCCATCAGCCGATGCCATTGGGTTACCTGGACGATGAGCTTCGTCATAGATTGGTTTACCATTGACGTCTAAGCCTTTAGCCCACGTAATTTTGTCTACGAATGGAAAGCCACGAATAAAGTCGCCATTCTCGCGATTTAAGACATAAAAGAAACCATTACGGTCTGCTGTTGCTGCCGCTTTAATTGTTTTACCTTTATCGTCATAGTCAAAAGAAATGACTTCGTTAACACCATCATAATCCCAGCCATCATTCGGTGTGGTTTGGAAATGCCATACAATTTCGCCTGTATCTGGATTAATTGCTAAGCGTGATGATGAGAAATAATTATCACCGGGGCGTAAATGTGAGTTCCACGGTGAAGGGTTACCCGTGCCAAAGAATAACAAATCGGTATCGACGTCGTAGGTGCCGCCTAACCAAGGAGCCGCACCACCTGTTTTCCATAAGTCAGCAGGCCAAGTTTTGCCTGGTGCACCACCAGAAATGCCGTTTTCTAATTTCTTACCATCTTTGACTAAATAGCCCATATGACCTTCAACTGTCGGACGTTCCCACACTAGGTCGCCGTTAGTTGCATTGTAAGCGCGTACTTTACCGACAACACCGAATTCACCACCTGCAATACCGGTAATAACGTTGCCTTTGACTATAATCGGTGCTGCAGAAATAGAGTATCCGGCCTTATAATCTTCAACGGTCTTTTTCCAGACCACTTTTCCCGTGTCTTTATTTAACGCGACTAGTTTAGCGTCTAGCGTACCGAAGATAACCAGATCACCATACAAAGCAACACCACGGTTAATAACATCGCAGCAAGGCATAATGCCATCTGGCAAACGTGCGTCGTACTGCCATAATTCATCACCTGTTCGAGCGTCAATAGCGAAAACGCGCGAATAAGAACCAGTAACAAACATAACCCCATTTTTGATCATGGGTTGTGATTCTTGGCCACGTTGTTTTTCACCACCGAGTGAGAATGACCACACCGGTCGAATATCTTCAACAGTCGACGTGTTAATCGTTTCAAGCGTGCTATAACGCTGACCTTTTAAACCCATTCCACTTGTAACAACCTGATCAGTTGATAGATGATCCTGCGAAATATCTTCGTCAGTGACTTGAGCATGTGCTGTATTAGCAAACGCCAAGGACACTAACACAGACAATGAAAGGGCCTTCACTTTACCGTTTTTTAACATTTTCATTTCCTCGTGAAATTACAATCGGTGTTTGTTGCACCGTGTTACTGGTTATCGTGGCATACCCTTATCAAAGTATGTCGATACTAAGTTATTCATAATACTAAAGGTCTTATAAACGCAAGCCTATCAGACCCTCGAGTGAATTCTTTCATCCATTAGGATGAGACTTATTACATATAATAAGCTGGCTGTTCGTAAGTGGAGTGATGTGTCTTAAATATATCAGCCATTGTCTGATCCTTAATCATGGCGGTAATTATGTCGCCTAACTCGTAAGCTAGCGCTCTATAATCATTATGCACCGCGAGCCCAATATCCCATTTTTGTTTTCCTATCAAAGGAAATGCATTTTCAGCGAGTTGATACTGGACCTGATTTAAAGTGTGATGCAGGGCCGTGATTTGTGAGCGTAATCCCATAACCGCATCTACCTCACCTGCTTGCATGCCTCCCACCGCTGCAACAATAGTAGGAAACTGGTGAGTGTTTTTACTCATACTGCCACGAAACGCTGAAATGAGATAAAACTGTGGAATAGAATCTACTTCAACACCCACTGGATGATATTGAAAAACAGCCATTGTGGACACTTCCTCAATCTTCTGTTTATTGAATACAATCTTCCATGTTTCAGTATGATAGGGTGCAAACATGTGAACGAGTTCATGCACTAGCAAGCCAACATCGTCACGCTTTTGTGAATAAACCTTGTCATAAGGAACACGCATCATGACGTCAGCTTTAGTTTTATCCAAAAAATGGCCTTTCCATATACTATTTCTTAAATCATCTTCTGTGGTTTCACCCGCTGTAATCCATTTTAGGCGTAACTCAACTTGTAGCGTTTTAGCAATGTGTCGTGCAATATCAATATCAATTCCAACGGCCACGCCGTCTACTTGCGCAGAAAAGGGGGCATAATCTCTGTACACCGCAATCACTATTTCCTTCGCTTCAATGATATCCTCTAGTGAGCTGGCTTGCACTTTGCAGCACAAAACCGTGATTACCACATATAAACAAGCTACTATTTTACTCATTGGCAGTAAGAGACTCCACATATGAGCGCACCGCCCATAGAGCTTCTTGGTTTAAGTGCTCATTCATCTTCGGCATATACACAGCGCCATTGCGCACGGCACCGTTTACTACCCGTTCGATATACCACTCATCGCCGTCAAAGTCGGCCACCAACTCACGCAAGTCAGGTGCAATACCACCGCTGATCGCTTGCAAGCCATGACAACGTGCACAATTTTGCGCGTAGGCTGACTCACCGACACGAATGATTTCAACTTTGACCTCGCCTCCGAGCTCACGATAAGGATTGGTATCAACCCATTCTTCGCCTAATGTAGGCAACGTTGATGTATCGATTGATTGCGGTGTTACGGCACCATGCGCCAGAACAGCGGCGGAAAAGACCAATGCGGTAGCCATAGTACTCAGCGTTAATATTAGTTTCATAAGGAAAAATTCTCGGTTCATTAAAAAGTAGACTGAGTGTAAAACTTAACAAATTTAATGGCCTCGACGAACGCTACTTTAGCCTAACCGTCCCCCCTCCTTTAGTATGAGATTACATATTTTTTAAGGCAAATGGCTTTTATTTTGTTACAAAGAGGGATTGATGTTTAACTTTCGGTACCGCATGAGATATATTTTGTCTGGATTCGTTGCTGCGTGCTTGGCATTTGATGTCATGGCCAGTCAATTGTCTGTTCCCATAACTTACATATCCAACCGTGTAGAGCCGAGTTATGCAATTAACGATTTATTAGTTAGGCCCGAAAATGCTGGCATAGCGGGAGCCGAATTGGGTATTGCTGATAGTAATACGACCGGAAAGTTCCTAGACCAGCGGTTTGTTTTTCTAAGCATTGATTTGGCCAAGCAAAAAAATAGTAAGATTAATTGGTCGGAAATTCTTCCTGCGCCCACTTTGCTACTGGTTGATCTGGATACTGAAACCTTATTTGAATTACTAGCATATAATAGCGGTCTCGTAGCGCCACATTTAATCATTAATGTCAGTGCGCACAGTAACGTGTTGCGGCAAACAATCTGTTCTGAGTATGTCTTTCATACCGCACCTAGTTATGCACAAATTACCGATGCCTTAGGACAGTGGTTACTGGTTAAAAGACTGGATAATATCTTTTTGATTGATGGCGACACCCCGCAAGACACGGAATGGCTTGAATCCTTCAAACGCACTGCCAAACGCTATAAACTGACCATTAGTACAGAAAAAAAATGGTCATTCAACAGTGACTTGCGCCGCACTGTAGGGCAGGAGATCCCACTATTTACGCAAACGGCGCGACCATATGATGTGGTTGTCGTAGCCGACACACATCAACGTTTTGGACAATATATACCTTTTAATACATATTATCCGCGTCCCGTTGTCGGTTCGGCCGGTTTAGTCGCCAATACATGGCACCCCAGCATCGAACAATGGGGCGCCAAACAATTACAGCATCGTTTCATGACCCTGCATGACCGTTACATGCAGCATCATGATTATGACAGCTACGTTGCGATCCGCGCCATTGCGTATGCCGTTCAGCAAACAACGTCAATTGATCCCTCAGTATTGAGTTCTTTCTTACGCGGTGACAAATTTCAATTAGCCGCATACAAAGGCAGAAAACTGACATTCCGTAATTATAATGGTCAACTAAGAATGCCAATTGAACTAACTCATCCACTTGGGCTGGTATCACGTTCGCCGCAAGTTGGATTTATGCATCCCTTATCAGAGCTCGATACACTGGGTTTTGATAAAAGTGAGGTGTGTCAGTAATATGTATGAAAGATGTGTACATATCGCGTCTATAAAAAGCGTCTATAAAAAGCGCTTATAAAAAAAGGAAAACTATGCGACCTTCGATATTATTTCGGCCCAGTACTAAAGGTTTATTGCTTGCTATAGTGCTGACAACTGGCTTCATTTCAACGCTCAGCGCGTCTACCGAGTTAGCTTATGTCACAAATGAAAAAGACAACTCTATTTCGGTTGTGGAGTTAGATACGTTCACGGTAATAAGGACCATTCCAGTCGGAGACCGGCCTCGCGGTTTCATCTTTAATCATGACCAATCATTGGCTTATATCTGCGCCAGTGATTCAGATCGTATTCAAATATTAGATGTTGCGACCGATAAAATAGTGGGTGAACTACCCTCAGGTGAAGATCCAGAAACCATTGCATTACACCCAAATGGGACGACCATTTATACCGCAAATGAAGACGATGCATTGCTCACGGTAATCGATATACCCACGGCACAAGTCATTAGTCAGATTGATGTAGGCGTCGAGCCAGAGGGATTAGCCGTCAGTCCAGATGGCAGCAAACTAGTAGTCACCTCAGAAACCACTAACATGGTGCATTGGATAGATACTGCCACAAATACTAATTATGCTAATAGCTTAGTAGGTGCACGACCTCGTTCAGCAGTATTTACCCAAGATAACCAACAACTTTGGGTTTCCTCCGAAATCGGTGGACAAGTAACCGTGTTTAACGTTGCTGACCAGTCGGTCAAACATGAAATTACCTTCGCCGTAAAGGGGATCCATAAAGACCGAGTGCAACCTGTCGGTATTGTATTAATGAAATCCAAACCCTTAGCCTTTGTTGCATTAGGACCAAGTAATCATGTGGCCGTTATTGACACTAATACCATGCAAGTATTGGAGTACTTATTAGTCGGACGCCGAGTTTGGCAGTTAGCATTTAATCAAGATGAGTCACTGTTGCTCACAACCAATGGCATCAGTGGCGACATCAGTATTATTGATACGGACAAGCTAAAGACGATCAAATCTGTCAAGGTTGGTCGCTATCCATGGGGCATTAGCGTGAAGTATTTATAATGAGTATTGTTATTAATAATATTGATTTTATGTATCGTAATAAACGCGCATTAGCCGACTTGTCGTGTACTCTGGCACCCGGGTTTAACGTGCTATTAGGGCCAAATGGTGCAGGTAAAAGTACCCTTCTGAATTTGTTGACCGCACAACGACCAATGCAACGCGGCAATATTCATTTTGATGGTGTGGATATACAAAAAACGCCGCGCCAGATAATGCAACAACTAGGCGTTGTCTTTCAACAGACCACCCTCGACTTGGATTTGTCTGTATTCCAAAACCTCACCTATTTTGGCGCCTTACACGGAATAAAGGCCCGCGTTGTGCTTGAACGAATTACGCCGGTGTTAACTCAACTAGGCCTGATTGAACGTTTACATGACACCGTTCGCGACTTAAACGAAGGGCATCGTCGACGAGTTGAAATTGCGAGATGTATGATCCATCAACCCCGCTATTTATTACTAGATGAAGCTACCGTAGGCTTAGATGTAGATAGTCGCAAACTAATTATAGAACATATACGTCTGCTTGCTCAGCAACAAGCGATGACTATTTTGTGGACCACACATTTACTCGATGAAGTGCAAGAGGACGATCCCTTGTACATTCTTAATCACGGACAATTAATTGCTCAAGGTAAGTGCGAAGCATTGTTGAGTGAGCATCAACAAGACTCTGTATTTGACTTGTATCGCTGGTTAACTCAACCACAAGGACTGGTTTAATGTCGATTTATATGACTTGTTTTTGGGCTATATTAAAGCGTGAAATATTGCGTTTTTTTCATCAACGTTCGCGTTTATTTAGTGCTTTGGTGCGCCCCCTATTATGGTTAGTTGTTTTTGCTGCCGGGTTTCGTAGCGCACTAGGTATATCAATCATGCCGCCATATGAAAGTTACATCTTGTACCAGGAATACATCGTACCCGGACTGTGCGCCATGATTATCTTATTTAACTCAATGCAAACCTCCCTATCCATGGTTTATGACCGTGAAATGGGCAGTATGAAAGTGTTATTAATGAGTCCCATTTCACGCAGTTTCTTATTGTTTTGTAAGCTCATTGCCGCCGCGTGTTTGTCTTTATTACAAGTAGTCATCTTTTTATTACTGGCTAATTTAGTTGATGTTGACATTCCATGGTGGGGTTTTATTTATGCGATACCGAGTATTTTTCTGAGTGCCTTCTTTCTAGGTGCATTGGGCTTAATGTTGTCTAACTTTATAAAACAACTAGAAAACTTTGCTGGAGTGATGAACTTTGTCATATTCCCAATGTTTTTTCTCTCAAGTGCATTATATCCATTGTGGAAAATGCAAGAATCGAGTTTGTGGTTATATTGGATTTGCCAGTATAACCCCTTCACATACTGTGTTGAGATGATACGTTTTGCGTTATATGGGCAAACGAATATAAGCGCAAGTATCATTATTATCAGTTGCGTGATTGTCAGTGGGAGTCTTGCGGTTGCTAGCTTCAAACCAAGGAAGATATAAATGGCTATATCGTAATTAGTCAATAATTTTGTGCTAACTTAGTGACACCATCAGGTGATTGTGGAAATATAGTAACGTCGTGTTGATAAGGATAAACAATGAAGTCGTTCGTATTTTCTAGTACCAAGTCCATCATTAGTGAAATAGGTGTTATCTCAACAATTGCTGAACTATGTCATTCGCTGAATATCTTGCGACCTCTCATAGTGACCGACCAAGGCATTATTGATAACGACTTAATAGCACCTGTGATAAACGCATTTAATAATGCTCAAATGCAATATTGGTGCTTTGACAAAGTGGTTGCCGATCCGCCGGAAGCAATTGTGGTCGAGGCTGTAAAATACGCAAAACAGTCAAAAATAGATGGTGTTATTGGCCTCGGTGGCGGCAGCTCACTGGATACTGCAAAACTAGTTGCGTTGTTAGCTAATTCAGATGAGAGCATTGCCGACATCTACGGCATCGACAATATTAAAGCCAAACGATTTCCCTTAATACTTATTCCAACTACCGCCGGCACAGGTTCAGAAGTAACCCCGATCTCAATTGTAACCACCGGTGCAACAACTAAAACAGGGGTTGTGTCAGCCGAGCTTTTACCCGACATAGCATTATTAGATGCCAGCCTAACAATCAGCCTACCACCGCACATAACAGCTGCCACTGGTATCGATGCAATGGTGCATGCTATCGAAGCGTTCACCAGCGCGATCAAAAAAAATCCATTGTCCGATATGTTGGCAAAAAGCGCGCTTGAATTACTTTCTAAAAATATTGTTGAAGCAACGTTTAATGGCGAAAATCTAGAAGTTCGTCAGGCCATGCTGCTAGGTTCGTGTTTGGCTGGACAAGCATTTGCGAATGCACCTGTCGGCGCTGTGCACGCAATGGCATATCCGCTAGGCGGCCAATTCCATATTGCGCATGGCCTAAGTAATGCGTTGGTTTTACCTCATGTCATGACCTTTAACAAAAGCCATTGTGCTGATTTATATGCTGAACTCGCAACACATATTATGCCTGACAGTGGCAATGATAATGATAATGATGGTAATAGTAGCCTACAGACTGCCGAGCACCTCATTCACTTCTTGCACGAATTAATAGCCAAACTACAATTGCCCCAGTCATTGGCCGAATTAGGTATTCAAGAAAAACACATTGATCCACTGGCAAACGATGCGCTGGCGCAGACGCGCCTTCTCATTAATAATCCAAAAACCGTTTCGCTTGAAGACGCCAAACAAATTTACCTCAATGCACTCACCGGAAAACGTAATGGCTAACCAATACCTAACTGATTTTGCCTACCACCTGCCTATTGCCACAAGGTGGATGGACAATGATATTTACGGCCACGTGAATAACGTACATTATTATTCCTATTTTGATACGGTTATAAATCAATTTTTAATTGAAAAAGCGGATTTTGACCCTGGGACTAACAGTCAAATTGGTTTTATGGTGAGGTCGAGCTGTGAATACCTAAGCCCAGTGTCTTTTCCGCAAAAGCTCACCGGGGCTTTTAGAGTTGAACGCGTAGGCAGCAGTTCTGTAGATTACGCTGTTGGCATATTTAACCAAGATAATATTCTCTCTGCTATCGGCTATTTAACCCATGTTTTCGTTGACCGTCACACCCATAAACCAACGCCAATAGCAGGAAGGTTGCTTCAGGCTATAAACTCAGCCATGAGTGTTAAATAGTAAGTAAACGCCCTCAAAAACCTCATCTTGTGACCGAAATCCACCTGCAATTTTACCTCTATACAATTGAGTTATGCTGTAATGATGTTGGTAAATCTGATGAATAGTCTGGCTCGTGACGCTAAATGGGGGGCCCGCAAACAGTGCCTGATCGTAATCATAAGTAAGCAAAAACTGCTTGTTGGTATTGCTTATCATGCGTAAATGTTCGCTGTATTTATGTCGAAGTGGCTCCGGTAGCGCGACTAAGGCCCCCCTATCAAAAACGCCATCAATATCGCCGACGTCACTTGCTGTTAAGGAAAAAAAGTCACCAACATAAACAATCAAATTGTCGGCAGAGTAGCGTAATAATGGCCCGTGCGATTCAATTAGGGGGTCAACACCTAACTCTGCAAATAAGGCTTGCACGGCGCTTTCATTTAGTTCAATCGCAACAATCGCGTAACCTTTTGATAAAAACCAGCCTATATCTTTTGTTTTTCCACACAAGGGTACAAATACACGCGCTTTATCTGGTAATTGCCAATGCTCAAAGTATTCTTTTAATAAAGTATTACCCTCGCTTTCGTGAAAGCCTATTTCATTTTTTTGCCAACGACGATGCCAAAAATCAAGTTCCATTTAGTGATGCCTTTTCATTTTTTATTCTTAAAAGTAGTTTTTAATATTGTTTTTAGTAAGCCCTTTGTGTGTCTAATTAAACACTTATTTGAACCTTCAGTACCTTAACCTTAGCATGACTGAATGCGATTAATTCAGGATAAAAACTCAAAAATCTGCGGTGTAATTCATTTTCATTTTGTTGAATAAACTGTGTCGCTTCGTGCGCAAATATGACTCTATTACTTAAACGCTTTTCAATATGCAAGAATGAACGTTCACAGCTTTCAGCATACCGATAATCAGACAACCAACGATAGCGTAATAAGCCTAGGCGAACTTGTTCAAATCGGTCACCAATATTATCTGGGTACGCTTGAACTTCATCATAAAAATGCGCCAGTAATTTATCTAATTCACGTTCGCTGAAACGAGCCCAATTCGCACACAACAAATGGTCAAAATAAATATCAATGACCACCCCTGACATACGCCGAATCGATTTTGGAAACAAACGCCTGAGTGCTTTCACTTGGGCATGACTATCAGTAAAGCTGTCAATTTTGCGGTGTAGTCGAACACCCAACTGATGCTCATTATTCAGATGCGAGAGGTCGCTAGCTTTTACAAAATCACCAAAAAAATTTCCTAACATACTCGTGTCTGTGATGTGAGCGAGATGAATATGCGCTAAATAATTCATACTTCAATGAGCCCCTAAAAACCAAATGCAAAAAAATAAACTGCAAATAAACCGTCTTAATTAAAGCGGCCCCATATTGTTTGGTATCAATATCAAGACCGTCTCACCATAATGTGACAGTGGCCAGCCTAACACTGCTAAGTTAATAACCACAGTAAACCAAAATATCACTCTAAAGTCTTGTTTCGATGATTTATGTCGCAGTACTTGTTGTGCTAATGCTGCTCCGAGACAACCTCCAAGCAATGCCAACAAGTGCAATGTGCTCTCGGCGTTCGCAAGACTTTGGTTTTGCTTTAAATTTATCGTGAAATTAGCAAAAAAAGTCATTCACGTGATAATCTACAAACTATAGATGGTAATAATAACAAAAATGAGAAAAGTGACGATGCTCAGCAATAAACAAAAGCAACGCTTTGAACAACAGGGGTACTTGGTCCTTGATGAGTTATTTAACCAGCAACAAATAAATACGCTAAAAGCAGCGGCGGGTAAAATTGTTGATGACTTTGATCCACAATCGACACGTTCGGTTTTTTCTACACAAACTGAGTCTAATAAAAATCGCGACGATTATTTTCTTGATTCCGACGACAAAATACGCTGTTTTTTTGAAGAAGATGCATTCTCACTCGATGGCGAATTACAACAAACTAAAGCGCTTAGCATCAATAAAATCGGTCATGCTTTGCATGTTTTATCGCCTGAGTTCGCCGCATTCAGTCAGGCAAAAATAATTGCTCAGATAGCTGAGGATCTAGGTGTGGTTGCGCCAGAAATTCGCCAATCGATGTACATATTCAAACAACCTAAAATTGGTGGTGTTATTCGCTGGCATCAAGACGCCACCTACTTTTTTACGACACCACAGTCGGTAGTGACTTTTTGGTTTGCAATTGAAGATGCAAATATTGAGAACGGGTGTTTGCAGGTCGACAAACAGGGGGCTGACTTTGTACTCAAAGAACAGTTTAAACGCTATGCGGATAATACAACCGAATTGTTGGCACTGGAAAACGTCGATTGGCCAACTCAAGACCGAGCATTACCATTAGAAGTGAAGGCCGGTTCATTAGTTGTATTTAATGGCGCGTTACCGCATTTTAGTGAAGCGAATCGCTCAAATAAATCACGCCACGCCTTTACACTGCACCTTACCTCCGCACAAGCCAAATATGATGAGCTTAATTGGCTGCGGGCGAAGCCGGTTAGAATACATTCATAGGGTAATCGTCCCTAACAATAACTGAAGCTAAAAGTAGAAAAGTCCCGTGCACTTCACGTAGGAAATCCGACATGAAAACATCATGAGATCCAGAGGGCCAAAACCAGTGTGGTTGGTTTGATTGTTCGGATCCGTGTAAAAGTAGCGGTTGTGTTAAACATGTTAATCCCTTGAAGCATCTTTGAACAAGAATGGTACGTCTCAATGATAGCGTGAATACCGCAATGAGTGCTATCGTAAAGGTTGTATTCCAATCAGAATAAGAACAAACCTCGTTTATGCTATTGAACATCAAAACCATCATTCGGGATTGGAGTCTATCGGCCACAGTGTCTGGCTTTATAGCGGTGCTAATTGGCTTTGCCAGTGCAATGGCGATAGTACTTCAAGCCGGACAAGCTGCTGGTGCGTCACCTCAAATACTGGAATCTTGGATTTGGGCATTAGGTATTGGTATGGGCGTTGGATGCATTGGTTTATCGGCCTACTACAAACGCCCAATTATTATCGTTTGGTCAACCCCGGGGGCAGCGTTGCTCGCCACCAGTTTAATGGGCGCAACAATAGAGCAAGCAACCGGTATTTTTATCTTTGTCGCTATTCTTTCAATTCTCGTGGGGGTAACCGGCGCATTTCAGAAGCTCACCTCCTACATTCCTTTACCTATTGCGTCGGCTCTATTAGCTGGCGTGCTTTTTCAGTTTGGCTTACAAATTTTCACTTCCTTTGCCTTAAACCCCCTGCTTGTTGGCATAATGCTGAGCATTTATCTACTCACAAAACGAGTACTACCTCGTTACGCTATTGTTTGCGTATTTCTAGTTGGCATAATTATCACTATATTTCAGGGCCAACTTGCTACTGAGAACCTAGCTTTCGAACTAACAACGCCTATTTGGGTAAGCCCTGAGTTCGATATTAATTTGTTGATTGGTATCGGCATTCCGTTATTTATTGTCACCATGACATCTCAAAACTTACCAGGCATTGCCGTTCTCAAAGCTAGTGGATATGAAAAACAATCTATTTCTCCTATCCTGACTACCGTTGGGAGTATTAACTTGGTGCTGGCTCCGTTTGGCGGTTTTACATTCAATTTGGCGGCTATTACCGCCGCTATTTGCACCAGTGAAGAAGCGCATCCCGATAAAAACAAACGCTATATTGCCGGCATTGCGGCGGGCATATTCAATATTATTGCGGGTTTGCTAGGCGCCGCTGTAGTCGCTCTTTTTGCTAGTTTTCCGATGGCTTTCATTGCGGCCTTAGCAGGCATCGCATTACTGGGCACCATCGCCAATTCGTTAAATACGGCTTTTGTCGAACCTGTATACCGAGAAGCGGCCCTCGTGACTTTTCTAGTGAGCGCTTCGGGTATCTCATTTTTTGAGATTGCGGCATCCTTTTGGGGTGTAGTATTCGGTCTTATTGTGTTGGCTTTTCAGCGACTTAAGCACTAAATTCAACGGTATTATAGTAAGTTATTGCAGACACTTGACTGTTCGCGGACGCGTTATTAGTCATGAATTAAATAATTACTTGGTCCAATCTCGTCAATGCTGCACAGCGGTAAGATACTTAAAAATGCCCGCGGATCGGGTTCAAAAGCCGAAGACATTGGCATCTCACTTGAGCAACGTTGTTCAGAATCCGCTATTTGGTCCATTTTTCAGTTAAATGGCCAACAAAGTTGCATGGGCGATACGTGCTATTAATTTGCTTTTCAATAATGTTGCTCCATGCCATTTTGCAAGCACCGGTCGAACCGGGAACACAAAAAATCACGGTATTATTGGCCAGTCCAGCCAACGCTCGGGATTGAATAGTTGACACTCCAATTTCGTCTAAAGAAAGCGACCTAAACACCTCACCAAAACCTTCAACATGCTTATCAAATAACACTGACATTGCTTCAGGTGTTGAGTCGCGACCCGAAAAGCCAGTACCACCGGTCGTTACTATGGCGTGAATATTTTCATCCGCAATCCAAGCTGAGGTAACTGCGCGTATTTTATAAACATCATCGATCACTATTTGTTTATCCGCAATAGAATGACCAGCGTCAGTCATCGCCTTAACCAAATAATGACCTGATGTGTCGGTTTCTTCGTTGCGGGTATCTGAAATCGTCAGCACCGCTATATTTAAATAGGTTTGTTCGCTCATTATTTAATTCTATATACTGTTACCTAGTCGATGAGTATAGCCTAAATGCCAATCGCATTTTCTACAACGGTTTTATGCAAAAATAACCCCAAACGTTAAGTAAATGTAGTTAAAAGGAAGCGTCTACTTTGTTAAAGCGAGCAATGTGCAATAAATGCGAATACCCGCTTAAAACCTGTGTTTGCTCAGCAGTTAATCAGATTGAAAATAAAATCGAGGTTATTATTCTTCAGGATAAAAATGAAGTGAATAATGCCAAGAACACCGCCCGTTTAGTGGCATTGTGTTTGACTGATATCAGCATTATAAAAAGCGACGATACCACTAGGTTGACACAATTACAGAATTCCTGCTTATCCGATCCAAGGTCTTTTGCGCTATTTTTTCCGTGCAATAACAGTCACGCATTTGAACACCATTTTCCAAACTTACAAAATAACAACCTTGGCACCAGCACCGCAGTTAAACATTTACTTTTCATTGATGGCACTTGGCGTAAAGCAAAGCGCCTTTATTTAAGTCATGAATGGCTACAAAGCCTGCCCAGTTTTCACTTCAACGAACCGTTGGAAGGAATGTATCGTATCCGCAAAACCAGCATTAATAATGGTATTTCGACACTTGAAGCGGTTGCATACGTGGTATCGAAAACGGACGACATTCCGAGTAAGCCATTGTATGACTTATTTGAAAAAATGCAGTCATTCTGGCCTTCAAATTAATACAGTGCTATTTTGAAGGTACTTGCAGGTGGCAGTTACAAGGCGCCAGCAACTAAATTTAGCTAGCGACTCAATTTTGTTAGCGACTACCTCAAACTTTTCAAGTCAGTTTCCCTCGCTTGATGGATTTATATTTTACACACCTCAGTTTTCCTAAATTGCCACTGACTAATAGCTAAACCACTCAATATTAGAGCAAAAGAAAGTAACTTCATTGGCGTAATATTTTCATTATAAAAAATAACACTGCCGATTAGACCAAAGATTGGCGTCAACAGTGTGAAGGGGGCCATAGTTGATAAGGGATATTTAACGGTAAGTTTATTCCAGATCCAATAGCCGAGCAATGTAGTGGGATAAGCCTGAAATAAAATTGAAAAACAAATCTCTGAATTGAGCTGTGTAGGTAAATCTATAAAGGGCTGAGACCCTTTTGATATATAAGCAAATATGATTAATGGTAAAGGTGCAAACAACATGCCCCATACGCTAAATGCGAATACGTGTTGGGTCTTTGAACTTTTAACAATATACGCCAGCAAACTCCAACTAAATGCAGCAATTAGGGCAAGGGGTAGGGCTTTCAAGGGAACAGAACCATCATCAACTAAAAGGCTTGCCAGAAGGCCCCCAACAGCAAAAAAAGCGCCAATAATTTTATTGACGGTAATTTTTTCCCTAAGCAAAAAGTAGCCTAAGGCTAAACTGGACATAATACTCATGTTCATCAGTAGGCCCGCCATTCCGGCTGACACACCAAGAGTGATAGACCATACCATCATTCCCCAAACGCCCAATCCAAAAACGACGCCATAGGCTATAAGATACGTAAGCGCCTCAGGGGGTCTGCGAATAAAGAAAATGGCAGGAAAGACTGCGAATGTAAAACGCAGCGCAGTGAGCAATATGGGGTCCATCTGTTCCGCTCCCATTTTGATTGCAGAAAAATTAAAACCCCATAAACACATTAACGCGATACTGATGCAGATATCTTTTTTGCTCAAGAAACACCCTTACATTTCAAAATGTCGAATAATTAGATAGGGTATTATGGCTTGATTCAAAAAAAATAACAGATACAATATATTACAATTAAAAGAGTACAAAAATTTGTATAAGCAAAATGTAATCTATGAAATATAAAGCCATTGCTGAACAATTTATTGCTGATATTCAAAGTCAAAAGTTACGACATGGTCAGCGCCTACCATCCTTGCGACAGCTAACAAAGCAGCTAGGCGTTAGCATGACCACTGCTCTAAACAGTTACCGAAGTCTGGAACAAACTGGGTGGGTTGTAACCCACCCTAAATCAGGTTTCTTTGTTTCGACACCACTTAGCCGCAGTGATATCCCGCTACAACCGCAGTTTCGAAGTAGCGCAAAACATATATCAACCATCAAGGAGTCGGGTGGCTACCAGAATGGTGTTTTGATATCTAGCCCATTTGGGATAAGTCAGCTATGCCCCACTCATATCCCGTTGTTGTCATTGCAGAGGAGCATCAAACGCACAGTAAACCGGGGTGACATGTTGCTGCATAATTATCCTGATCCTCAAGGTATCCATGAACTGCGTCTCGCCATAGTAGAGCATTTTAATGTTAGTGGATTTGCCATGGCAGCTAACGACATTTTTATCAGTATCGGCTGTATGGACGCGGTGCGCACAGCATTATTGGTCACCACTAAACCCGGAGACGCGGTTGCGGTCAGTTCACCTTGTTTTAGTGGTTTACTCAAATTACTCTCCGTTATGTCCCGCAGAGTGGTTGAAATCCCTTGTAATTCTAGCGGTTTAGATTTATTGCAGCTTGAACATAAATTTAAAAATAAGGAGGTTGCAGCAGCATTATTTAGCAGCTCCTCTATGAATCCACATGGGATCAGTTTGTCAATCTCTCAAAAGCAGAGACTCGCGGCTCTGGCCAATAAATATCGTTTACCTATAATCGAAGACGATATTTATGGTGAGTTAGGATACGACAGTACCTTTGGTCTCCCTGTAAAGCACTGGGATACGGATGGATATGTACTTTGGTGCTCTTCAGTATCTAAGACACTAGCGAATGGACTGCGTATAGGATGGTGTAATGCCGGTCGATATCTTTCGGCTTGCGTTGATGTCTCCGCTACCGAACGTTTAGGCCAAAATGGCCTCATGCAGGCTAGTTTGGCCGATTTTATAAATTCAGGCCAATATCGAAAGCATCTTCAATATATTCGCAAAGTACTGCTAAGCAATGCTTGTGCATATCGACATATACTCTTGCAGAATCTACCCAAAGGTTCAGCGGTCAGTATACCCACCGGTGGCCTGGTCCTTTGGATCCAAGCGCCTGGACTGGATAAGATTAAACTGAAAGCGTTTACTGATGACGCACGAATTGATATCACGTTTGGCGCACAATTTACTACACGAAAGTTATATCAAGATTGTTTTAGACTGAACATTGCGTGGGAGCTTTCCCAGATGCACGATCCAAAACGCACAGTAGAGCAAGCTTTACTCGAACTTATATCTGGTGTGCGCAATTGTGTCTTTGATAATTCCTCAGGGGCACTTTGTACAAAAAATGCCGAACACTAAACGTAAACTAATTTCAGCTATTTTAGTTCCGGAAAAATACCGTTCCTGATATTTGAGTTTACCTTTATAAGACCATAATAATCGTTACTTTTGAGCCAGAGCAATATCATAATTTACGTTATACACTTCTTTTAATGCATTAATAATCTGAATTATGTCATCCTGTGTAAAGATAGCTTTGCCACTTTTTAATGAATGATGGTTCCATAAACAAGGGAGTAATCATTTTAAAAGTCTACACAAAACGAAAATTACAGCACTATAGCAAACACTATAGATAGTGCCCTCGTATCGTATTACTATGGAAGTATCGAAATACCGTTTTATCCATAAATTTATTAATAGGCGTATATTTTTGCATTCACTCTATCCCAAAATTGAGCCATTTGATCAACAGCACCTTAATCGGGGTTCTCTTCATCAAATATACATTGAGCAGTGCGGCAACAAAAACGGCATTCCTGTTGTCTTTTTGCATGGTGGACCGGGCGCCGGCTGCAATGAACAACATCGTTGTTACTTTGATCCCGCTATTTATCACATTATTTTATTCGACCAACGGGGCTGTGGGCGTTCCATACCAAAGGGCGAATTAAGCGAAAATAACACCGCAGCATTAGTTGAAGATGTGGATGCTATTCGTGAGCACCTTGGGATCAGCCAATGGTTAATCTTTGGCGGCTCATGGGGCGCTACTTTGGGCTTGATTTATGCGCAAAACTACCCTCAGCGCGTCTCCGGCATGATCCTGCGAGGCGTCTTTCTTGGCCGCCCACAGGACATTGACTGGGCATATAGCAGCAGAGGCGCGGCTCAACTATTGCCGCAGGCTTGGCATAATTTAGTCGAGAGTCTGCCCGTTGAACTGCAGCAAAAACCACTGCAACACATTTACCAACAGTTGATAAATAGCGACGAAGCAATAAGCCGGGATATGTTCTTTAAACTCCAGCAGTGGGAGTCAGCGATATTAAATATTCAGCCATACCAGCCTCCCGGTGAAGATGCGACGATAAATAAAAATCCAGCAATAATACAAATTCATTACTCAGTAAATAATTGTTTTATTGATCAAAACCCTATTTTAAAACAAATTGATAAAGTGCGTGATATTCCGATGCAAATTATACACGGGCAGTATGATTTTGTTTGTCCAGTAGAACAAGCGTGGCTGCTGTCACACTATTGTCCAAAAGCTAAATTAAGCGTGATTAATACGGCAGGACATCTGGCTAGTGAGCCCTTAATTATTGATGCATTGATTGCAGCCACTATCGCTTTTTATGAAAAATTGTCGGCTCAGCATTAAAAAATTCGTCCCATATATTAACGATACTCCATCTAAAGTATGATTTCTTTCAATTTGTGCCTGAATTAAGGTAAGGTTTCGATTTAATTATACTAAAAGAGGAATGATTATGTGGACTAAACCAAAATTTGAAGAGATGCGTTTAGGTTTTGAAGTTACAATGTATATCAGCAATAGGTAATACATTTTCAAGAATAATGCGACCTTCGGTGACACTATACCGAGGGTCTTTTTATTTTATGCAGGGAAATTATGCAAATTTTAATTTTAGGGTCGGCCGCTGGTGGTGGATTTCCGCAGTGGAACTGTCACTGCTCAAATTGTAAAGGATTCCGAGCAGGAACAATTAAAGCGACACCCCGGACACAATCGTCTATCGCTGTCAGCCCAGACGGTGAAAACTGGGCGTTAATTAATGCCTCACCTGACATTCGTCAACAAATTAATCAATCTCCACAATTATGGCCAGAGCACGGCGCACGAGGCACTAACATTCGTGGCGCCATTCTAACCGATAGCCAAATTGACCACACCACAGGTTTAATTACATTACGAGAAGGCCTACCACTTGCTGTCTACTGTTCTGAGGTTGTGTACGAGGATTTAACCTCCGCATATCCGCTGTTTACTATGCTTAAACATTGGCATGGTGGTCTCACATTTAGACCTATCGGGTATGAGCAAACGGATGCATTTAATGTCGACGGTGTTGAAAATATCGAGTTCGTCCCAGTGACTATTGAGTCAAATGCGCCGCCTTATTCTAAGTACCGAGACAAAGTGGTTGCAGGTAACAACATTGGACTCAAGATTGTGGATACAACCAGCGGCAAATACCTTTTTTACTTGCCTGGTATAGTCGAAAGCACACCTGAAGTCGAAAAAATATTAGCCAATGCAAGCTGCGTATTAATTGACGGTACACTGTGGCTTGACGATGAAATGATTGCTCAAGGCGTGGGCACTAAACTTGGATCTCAAATGGGACATATGCCGGTGAACGGTGACTTTGGCACTGTCGCATTACTCAATAAATTTGATATTGAACGCAAAATTTTAATCCATATCAACAACACAAATCCGATCCTCAACGAAGAATCACCGCAACATCAATTTGTGTTAGACAATGGTGTTGAAATAGCCGTTGATGGCATGGAAATAACAATATAATCGCGTTTGATTAGTCAACCGGGCGAATAATTCAGACGACAAGCTTCTCAATGAGGTGGTATTACCAAAACAGTCAGTTAATACTGCATCATCGTTGTCATCGCTAAAAATAAACAAGAATGTGTGTTGGGTACGTAACCTAAAATACTCAGAGGTACTTTACTTATGAAACAACCGTTGACCATAGCGCAATTTGAAGAACAGCTTCGCGGTAAAGGCGAGCTTTATCATATTTATCATCCATTCCATATTGCCATGCATAAAGGCGAGTGTACTCGCGAACAAATTCAAGGTTGGGTAGCAAACCGTTTTTACTACCAAGCCAGTATTCCTGTCAAAGATGCGGCCATTTTAGCCAATTGCCGTGATGTAGAAACCCGTCGTTTATGGATCCAGCGAATAATAGATCACGATGGTGATGCAGAAGATAAAACCTTAGGCGGTATTGAAGCTTGGTTACAATTAGGTGAATCCGTAGGACTAGATAGACAAGACATACTTGACGAGAAATTCGTTTTACCCGGCGTGCGCTTCGCTGTTGATGCCTATGTGAATTTCGCTCGAAATGCCACGTGGCAGGAAGCCGCTTGCTCTTCACTTACAGAAATGTTCGCGCCAAAAATACATAAGAGCAGATTAGAAAGTTGGCCACAAAACTATCCTTGGATTGAGCCACATGGATTGCAATATTTTCAGATGCGATTGTCACAAGCAAGACGCGATGTTAGTCATGGCCTGAGAGTAACCCTAGAACACTTTGTAACACGCGATGAACAAGACCGCGCATTAAATATTCTACAGTTTAAACTGGATATTTTATGGAGCATGCTCGACGCTATGACCTTAGCTTATCAACAGGACCGCCCGCCTTATAAAGGCTTGATAGCTGAACCAATTTACCATAAGAGGATCCTTAAATGATAAATTCGTCTCTACAGCCAAAGCTCAATCCCATGTTCCGACTGCAATGGGAGCAAGTACAGGAGTGCTACGTATTATTATATCCGGAGGGTATGGTTAAGCTTAACGGCAGTGCGGGAGAAATAATGCAACTTATCGACGGTAACAACAAAGTGGTTGATATCATCAATACATTAAATGATAAATTTCCTGACGCTGGTGATTTAACCGAAGATATTTACGAATTTTTAAGCGCAGCAGGTGAAAAAAAATGGCTTTATTATGAACAATGAAACCCAAACTAAGGTTGGGCCACCCCTTTGGTTGTTAGCTGAACTGACTTACGACTGTCCGTTGCATTGCCCTTATTGTTCCAACCCGACGGACCTTGGTGATACAAAGGATGAACTCAATACCCAGCAATGGCTAGATGTATTTACCCAAGCCCGAGCGATGGGTGCAGTGCAACTGGGCTTTTCAGGTGGCGAGCCTTTATTGCGCAAAGATTTAGAGCAAATGGTTAAACACTCTAGAGAATTGGGCTTTTACACCAACTTGATCACATCCGGCATTGGCCTAACTGAAAAGCGTATTGCCAAGCTAAAAGTAGCTGGCTTGGATCATATCCAGATTAGCTTTCAAGGTGCTGATCCTGAAATGAACGATATTATTGCAGGACGCGGTAATGCCTTTGATCAAAAATTCAAAATGGCGCAGTCGGTCAAGGAGCAGGGCTATCCAATGGTGCTCAATTTTGTTATTTCAAAACAAAATATCAGCCAAGTTGAAGATATCATGCGCTTAAGCTGCTTATTAAAGGCTGATTATGTCGAACTAGCTACGGCACAATATTATGGCTGGGCATTTGCTAACCGAGATCATCTGCTACCTTCACAAAAACAGATGGTAGATGCAGAAAAAATCGTAAACGAATTTCGTGATAAACAAAATGGTAAAGGACCTAAGTTCTTTTTCATTACGCCTGATTACTTTGAAGATCGTCCCAAAGCATGCATGAATGGCTGGGGCAGCACGTTTTTAACCATCGCACCGGATGGTAGTGCGCTACCGTGTCATAGTGCCAAAATGCTACCGCTGAAATTTCCTAACGTGAAAAACAAATCTATCAGCCATATTTGGCAGCAAGATTTTGCGTTTAATCGTTTCCGTGGCGATAGCTGGATGCCAGAGCCTTGTCAAAGTTGTGATGAGAAAGAGAAAGATTTTGGCGGCTGTCGTTGTCAAGCCTTCATGATGACCGGTAACATGGACGCGACCGACCCTGTGTGCAGTAAATCCCCTGATCATCATTTAGTTCAAGAAGCGATTGAACTAGCAAAAAACCCGAAAGAGCCGATCTTTGAAAGAGTAAATCAACGTAATTTTAAAGGCGAGGACATTGTTCGCATAAAATTATGACCTTTTACCGGCACGCTTGCGGTTTATCACAACATAATATAACGGCAGAAAAAGGTTTTGCCGTGTTAATTGTGGTAGACACTCCTGCGCTAGATGATAGTGGTGTTAGCCATGCGGTCGAACACTTAGTCTTTCGTCGCAGTGCGGCCTTTGCTCAGCCTGAATCTTTATTTCAGCTTACCGCGCTGACCGACTTGTCTATTAATGCCTCTACCCACTGCAATAAAACCTACTATCATTGCCAAAGCCAGTCCCTGCAGTCTTGTTTATTAGGGCTAAACTATTTACTCAATGGTTTACTTGCGCCAGTCTTCGTTGCGCAAGATCTACAGCATGAAATTTACCATAGCGATTGTTACGGCGTTATGCACAGAGAACTGAGCTTTCAGCAAGTTCAGCAGCAACGTGTTGTTGATCGCAGTGATACCTCGGAAAAACGATGTTATCAATATGGAGGTGATATTGAGCTAATCTCGCAATTAAGCCAAACAGATGTGACTCAATATCATAGAGAATATTATCAAGCGCATAAGATGCAATTAATTACCGGCAATATTGAATCGACGTTGGTGGCCTCATTACTCAAATCGATTAAATACACAGACCAAGTCGGTGCAGCATACGTACCCAAAGTATTACCGAAAAATAGTCATTATGAAGAGGATAAACAGTTATTACGTTGGTGGATTGATAGCCAGTTTTACGCATATTTTTCAAGCAATTACGAAAACTTAAGTGTATTGATTAAGAGCTATGACAGCGAATTGGTATTACCGCAATTTAATCTAAACAACAAACAACAATTTGCTCTCGACGTTATTGCCCCTTTTGGCTGCTGTGAAAAAGCCTTGTCTGGCGCTTTAGATACTTATGTTTTAAAAAACACTGATGAAATAGTCACTAAAGAAAAAACACAACAATACAAATTCTCACCTGAAATCGCTCATCTATTTACTCATTACGGAACACTCAACCCTGACTCTGCTGTGGATTTAACCCCCACACCTAAAACCCCCACAATACCAACTGTTGGGCGTGGTGAAGCTTATCTTTTGCAGAAACAACCCGTAATCAAGCAAATTAAAAGCAAGCAAGTCAAAAGCAATAAACCAATACCGTTATCACCTGTTAAAAATAGAATATTAACGCAATTATCACAGCACTTAAGTGAGGGTAAATATCAGCAAAGCGAATATAAACACCGTCCCTTACCAACAATATTTACGCCTTTACTACGGCAGGCTGAAGAAAAACTAAACCAACATCAAATAGCCAAGGTGTTTGATCAAGACCACTGTCTTTTGCTCATAAGTATTCGTCATGAAGAACAGGAACTTGGCATACTCACTAGCTTTATTATGAACGCATACCCAACATTCCTTTCCTCTCGCACGCAAGGACACTGCTACGCTATTGCCAGTCACTACATACCAGAAGATCGGCACCTTGTCTTTTATAGCGCCTTTGATGTAGCTCCTAGCCTTAAGTTAACAATAATAACAGAGACGCTGCAGATGCTAAGTCAGGATCTACCATTCATTACCACAAGTTTACCCTTAGCAAAGCGTAAACTTGCAAATGCTGATGTTAATGATATTTCAGTTCAGGCTATTGCCCAGTTTATTTCGAATACTATCGCTACTAATCATGCATAGAAAACGGCTTAAATAACGCGCATCACCTTGCACCACATATAGTTCATAACCAACCTTTCTGCTTAGCAATGCGAGCAGCTTCAATTCTATTTTTAGCACCTAATTTTGAAGTCGCTTCAGATAAATAATTACGCACAGTGCCCGCGAACAAGAAAGTGAGATCTCCAATCTCTTTGCTTGAATGACCTTCTAATGAAAAACGTAACACTTTACGTTCATTTTCGCTCAGCGGGTCATCGACAGCCCATGCCTCTGTGACTAACTCAGGCGCAACAATTATTTTGCCTGCATGAATTTTTCTCACTGCATCGGCGAGCGAATCAGAAGGCGCATCTTTGATTGACATCCTCCCCGCCCTAAAGGGCGGGGATCCCTGCGGGTGAA
>NZ_KE386816.1:29384-340923 GCF_000428905.1 Brumicola pallidula DSM 14239 = ACAM 615 | reverse complement strand
AAGCTAGACATGTTTCCGTTCGACTTGCATGTGTTAGGCCTGCCGCCAGCGTTCAATCTGAGCCATGATCAAACTCTTCAATTAAATTTTTTGTAAATCGTTTTTTGTTGTCGACACTCTCAATGAGTGCCCACACAGATTGTCTTGTTATAAATTGTTAAAGAACTGGCCAGCTTCTTTCTATTTCACTGGCGGCTTGAAAGTCACGTTCTGTGCCGTATCAAGCGGGATGCATATACTACCTACATCATTTTTATTGTCAAGCTTTTTTACAATTCTTTGTGAATTTGTTTTTAACCGACACTGCCGATAAAACCAATTCAAACTGCGCTAAAACTTACTGTTCAAGTGAGTTACCAAACTACTGCTTGGCTGCTTCCCTTGACCAGAGCGCGCATTCTACAGAAAGCAAAAAAGTGTTCAAGTGTTTTCTTCAATTATTTTAATAAATTAACCCAAAAATCAAAATTTAATGCAGCTAAACATGAGTGCGGTCCGATAAAGTGTACTTATTTCAAGGGTTTATAAAATAAGGAAATATACATTAAGGCAGAATTAGAGATTCGAAAAGGGACAGGTCCTTTTGTAAAAGCGACCTTAATTAATAATTAAGGTCGTCTTATTATACTTATTATAATTACTACTTCTGATCACTGCTTTCTTTATTCGGCGCTTTATCTTTATTCGGCGCTTTGTCTTTATTCGGCGCTTTGTCTTTATTTGGCACTTCATCTTTATCTGTCAGATCGTCTTTATCTGTCAGATCGTCTTTTGCCGACAAATCGTCCTTAGCAGTGCTGTCGAACTTATCGTCAGCACTCTCTTCAAAATCAGCATCTTCTTGCGGTTCGCCAATCACATCTTCAAGAGTCACTTTTTCTACTGTTCGAAAAGTGTTTACCGGCCCGGCAATGGCATATAAAAGAAATACTAAAAATAAAACAAGTGATGGTGCAGTTGCTACAACGATGAATACTAGCATTACAATTAGAATGGCAACAAAAGGTACTTTGCCGTGCCAATCTAAGGTTTTAAAGCTGTTGTATTTAAAGTTGCTAACCATGAGTAAGCCTGAAATACCGGTCACTAAGGCAACAATGATGCCGTAGGCATTGCCATCTATCTCGTAATCAATACTAACCCAGACCATTCCGGCTACAAGTGCTGCCGCCGCGGGGCTAGCTAGCCCTTGAAAGAATCGACTGTCGGCAGTTCCGATCTGAGTATTGAATCTAGCCAGCCTTAGTGCAGCACAGGCTACATAGACAAAAGCAGCTAACCAACCTATTTTGCCTAGCTCTGCCAATCCAAAATTGTAAGCCACCAGTGCAGGTGCCATTCCAAAGGAAACCATGTCAGCCATAGAATCATATTCTGCACCAAAGTCGCTTTGTGTATTTGTTATTCTTGCTACTCGACCATCGAGTCCATCAAATATCATTGCTACAAATATTGCGATTGCAGCAGATTCAAAATGATTATTCATTGACATAACAACTGCATAAAAGCCGGAAAATAGACCCGCAGTGGTTAATAGGTTAGGTAATAAATAAATACCTTTTCGTTTATTCGCTGGCATATTTATAGTAGTACTCAATAGTTTTAGATTAATTGCGCTGCAGAACACGATGCCGGATTATCCAAGCAAATAGATCTTGTTTAGGCACATTATTGTTCGTTGATTAATTGTAGTACATAAACAATAGGGCTGTATATGTTAGTCGCATGGTTGTTATTAAATTCAATTGAGCAAATACATATATTCGATTTTTAACTGACCCACTGTAAAATCTGCCGCTTGAACCAGCATACACATAATATATATCAAAATAATTTTAGTATTTACATTACTTACTGAATCTTAGTTAACATTAGCTAATTGGCCACTTACATATACTAAGCCCTGGTGCTTAGCATAGCCATCAGGGCTTTATAAGATATTAACGTTTGTTGTTAGCAAATAGCCAACACACCGTCGACAACATCAATCCTTACTGTTTCTTTATCCAATAGCTTGTCGCTTAGTAAGGTTTCGGCTAATGGATTTTCAATTTGTGTTTGAATCGCTCGCTTCAGAGGCCGAGCTCCATAAACTGGATCAAACCCCGCTTCGGCAATAATGTCTAAGGCCGCGGCTGAAATTTCCAATTTCAATCCCATTTCTTGAAGGCGCTGACGCAAACCCACCAGCTGAATTTTAGCTATCGATTTTATTTCTTCCCTACCCAATGAATGAAATACCACAATATCATCCACTCGGTTAATAAATTCAGGTCTAAAATGTGTTGATACTTCTGCCATCACTTGCTGTTTCATTTCAATATAGGTGCTGTCATCTGTGTGGTTTTGAATGATTTCTGAGCCTAAATTTGAGGTCATGATAATCAAGGTATTTTTAAAGTTGACCGTCCTCCCATGCCCATCAGTTAGCCTGCCGTCGTCCAATACTTGCAATAAAATATTGAATACATCTGGATGTGCTTTTTCAACTTCATCGAGCAAGATGACGGAATACGGTTTACGTCTAACCGCTTCAGTTAAATACCCACCTTCTTCGTAACCTACATATCCTGGAGGGGCACCGACCAACCGCGATACCGAGTGCTTCTCCATAAACTCAGACATGTCGATACGGATCATGGCATCTTCAGTATCGAACAAGAAGTTAGCCAATGATTTACACAACTCAGTTTTACCGACACCAGTTGGACCTAAAAATAGGAATGATCCGGTCGGTTTGTCTGGGTCAGATAATCCTGCACGAGAACGTTTAATGGCATTTGACACAGCCACTACCGCCTCTTTTTGACCAACAACGCGTTTACCGATGATGTCTTCCATGTGTATCAATTTATCTTTTTCACCTTCCAACATTTTACTCACTGGAATACCGGTCCAGCGCGATAGCACATCGGCTATTTCCTTTTCGGTTACTTTATTTTTTAACAGTCGCGTCGCATTTGTTTCGGTTTCGGTTTCATTTGCTTGCTCAAGTTTTAGCTCTAACTCGGGAATACGGCCGTATTGAAGTTCTGACATTCTAGACAGGTCGGAAGCTCTGCGTGCTATTTCCAAATCAAGTTTAGCCTGCTCAAGTTCTGCTTTAATAAACTGAGTTCCTTGCATTGCACTTTTTTCGGCACGCCAAATTTTATCTAATTCAGCGAATTTCTGTTCCAATTGTTCGCGCTCAATTTCAATAACCTCAAGTCGCTTCAAACTCGACGTATCGGTTTCCTTTGATAATGCTTGCTCTTCTAGTTTTAACTGAATAATACGACGTTCAAGCTTATCCATTTCTTCTGGTTTGGAGTCAATTTGCATTCTAATACTAGAGGCAGCTTCATCAATTAGGTCGATGGCTTTATCAGGAAGTTGTCTATCACTGATATATCGGTTGGACAGATTAGCCGCCGCGACAATCGCAGGGTCAGTAATATCCACTGAGTGGTGCAATTCATAGCGCTCTTTTAATCCACGTAAAATTGCAATAGTATCCTCTACTGACGGTTGATCTACTTGTACTTTTTGAAAGCGTCGCTCTAAGGCAGCATCTTTTTCAATATATTTTCTATATTCGTCAAGAGTCGTCGCACCGACGCAGTGCAGTTCACCGCGTGCTAGAGCAGGTTTGAGCATATTGCCTGCATCCATTGCTCCCTCACCTGCGCCTGCGCCTACCATGGTATGAAGCTCATCAATAAAAAGAATGACTTTACCTTCTTCTTTAGACAACTCATTTAGAACCGCTTTCAAGCGCTCTTCAAACTCACCGCGAAATTTTGCCCCCGCTAAAAGTGAGCCCATATCCAAAGACAACACCCGCTTATTTTTCAATCCTTCAGGTACTTCTCCATTAATAATACGTTGTGCTAAGCCTTCAACAATAGCGGTTTTACCAACCCCTGGCTCACCAATCAATACCGGATTATTTTTAGTCCTGCGCTGCAGTACCTGTATTGTTCGACGAATTTCATCATCACGCCCGATAACAGGATCAAGTTTACCCTGCTCCGCACGTTCGGTGAGATCCATGGTATATTTTTCAAGTGCTTGGCGAACGTCTTCAGCGTTAGGGTCTGTGACTTTTTGACCATTGCGCAGTATGTCAATAGCCGCCTCAATAATTTCCTTTTTAACCCCTAGTGTTTTGAATATTGTGCCTAAATGACCGGTATCTTCCATTGAAGCAAGCACAAATATTTCAGACGTGATGTAGTCATCTTTACGTTTTTGTGCAATTTTGTCACTTAGGTTCAATAGTTTGATTGTGTCCTTACCAATTTGAATATCACCGCCAATGCCTTGCAATTGTGGCAGCCGTTCAATGGCTTCTGATAAGGAAGAACGCAAGCTGTTAACGTTCACTTTAGCTTGGTCAAACAATGGACGCACTGATCCTCCCTGCTGATTGAGCAAGGCCATCATAAGGTGCACAGGTTCAATGTATTGATGATCTCTTCCTAACGCGAGGCTTTGTGCATCAGAAATGGCAACTTGGAATTTGCTTGTAAATCGGTCTAATCTCATAACTCATGTAACTCCACTATCACTATAGCTTCTCAATGGAGTCATTAAACACGACTTTCAAGCGTACTTTTTATTCAATCGTGCGAGTCTTTGATTAAGATCAAGTTTGTCATTCGCCCGCACGTAGATAAACCTTGATGTGTAGCGCGACGATGTGAAAACAAATTAGTTGCAGAATAAGTGCAAATATTTGAATAGTAGCGCTGCAGAACGCCCAACGCATCCAGTTTTAAATCAGCTACTGCTACCAAATCCAGTAGCATCTTATTGTTTGAAGATGACATTTTCAGTGCGCTTGGAAATGTACAGAACAAATCAGCGACATCGACACCTACTTCGAAATTCTGTTGACTGATAGAAGGTGCAAACCAAACGTGGATATCATGAGGAGATGATATAAACTGCGCTATGGTATTTTCAATAACACCATTTAACAAGCCTTTCCAACCCGCGTGAATGGCAGCCACTTCAGTCCCTTCTGAATTTGCTATCATTAACGCCATACAATCGGCAGTCATTACATTACAAGGTAAATTAGGTGTTTGAGCGTAAGCTGCATCAGCCTCGTTCGCACCAGCAATAGTCGGTTCAGTAAGTCGCAGGACGTTTATACCATGGGTTTGATTTAACCAAGAAATTGAACGCATATTTGGCACATTTTTTTTCAATTGACGGGCTAGGCGTTGACGATTTTTTTCAACGCAAAGTGCATCATCACCGACATGAGCCCCTAAGTTTAAGCTTTTGAAAACATCGCGACTAACACCACCATCAATAGTGGTGCTAGCGCAAAATACGCGTTTATTAACTGGCCACTTGGGCTGAATAAACGTCAGTGAAGCCAATTAGATATCAATTCCGTTTATTTTTGTATCTTCACGTACTTCTTTTAATAGAGTCACAAAATCCTCAGGAATGGGCGCTTTGAACGTCATTTCTTCACCGCTAATCGGATGTAACAGTGTCAACTGCGCTGCATGCAAAGCTTGACGTTTAAACCCACGTAATGCGGAAATGAAGTTCTCGCTAGCATGTTTTGGTAGCCGAGGTCTTCCACCATATAGAGCATCACCGACAAGTGGATGATTAATATGCGACATGTGCACTCGAATTTGGTGGGTTCTGCCACTTTCCAATTTCAAGCGTAAATAAGTATAAGCACGAAACTTTTCTTTTACTCTGTAGTGAGTTACCGCAGGTTTACCGCCCTCTCGCACCGCCATCGCTGTTCTTTTAGTCGCGTGCCGAGCTATGGGTTGGTCAACAAATCCACCAGCAATCATGGTTCCCATTACTAACGCTTCATATTCACGACCCATCGTTCGTGCTTGCAACTGCTCAACCAAATTTGTTTGTGCTGGCAATGTTTTTGCTACAACCATTAAACCAGTAGTATCTTTATCTAAGCGATGGACAATACCGGCTCTGGGGACCTGATCAATACTCGGCACTTTCGCTAGTAAAGCATTTAGCAATGTACCATCATGATTTCCCGCACCAGGATGCACAACCAAACCTGCTTGTTTGTCGATAACCAATATATGCTCATCTTCATAAACCACGCTCAAATCCATATGCTGAGGCTCACTGGTTACTTGGACTTCATGTTCAGCGCCAATAACGATTTCTTCACCGCTTTTAAGTTTTAGTCTTGGTGTGTCGATTTTTTCACCATCAACGGTCACAAAACCAGCCAATATCCATTCTTTTAGCTTAGAGCGTGAGTATTCAGGGAACAAAACCGCCAAACATTGGTCTAGTCTTTTATCGAATAACCTTTCTGGCACAGTTGCCGAAAGGTTAATTTGGAGTTTATTGGTAGCCATAACATTCGCATTAATAAATAATATGCATAGTATAGCAAGCAAGTTATGTTGCATAACAGCAAGATTTTCTAACACAGCAAATAAAGCTTAGTGTAGAATGGCTGAAAGCGACAATTTGAGCACTGTATTGTGCAATAAATAGTAGCGCAATAAATAGTAGCGCAATAAGTGGTAGACCGACAAAGAGCAGCCCAACAAAAAGCAGCGTAATAAATGGCAGCGCAACAAATCGCCTAAAAAAATACAGTAAGGTCTCTTGTCGTCAAACTACTTTATTAATAAATAGAAAAGGTTAAGCAATTTTAAATGATACTCAAAAATAAGATAAGCATCGCAATACTCGCCGCAGCAATTATTGGATTAGGTGGCTGTGCGTCCTCTGAAGACGAGCAGGCTAAGGCCATCTCTAACCAAGGTGTTCAAGCGCTGTATGCTGATGCTCGGGAAAGCATGGCTATTGGTAACTTTGCGCAAGCTTCTCAGACATTGAGCATTATCGATTCAAAATACCCGTTCGGTCCGCATTCACATCAAGTTCAACTAGATCTTATTTTTTCGTATTATAAAGTCGGTAAACCAGACCAAGCCTTAGCAACGATTGACCGTTTCGTTCGATTAAACCCAAATCATGCTGATGTTGATTACGCTTATTTTATGCGCGGTGTCACTAATATGGAACTCGACAATAACCTGTTTCAAGAAATATTAGGTGTCGATCGCTCAGATAGAGATCCCTCTAAATCACGTGAAGCATTCGAAGATTTTAGACGTTTAATTCAAAAATACCCTAACAGTAAATATGCACTTGATGCTAGAGAACGCATGTTGCATATAAAAAACAGACTCGCCAGCTACGAAATTGCTGTTGCTCGCTATTATATGAGAAGACAAGCATTTATAGCTGCGGCTAATCGGGGCAGATATGTTATTGAGAATTTTCCGGATACTAGTCAAGTTCAACCAGCGTTAGAAATTATGGTGTCTAGTTATAATCAACTGGACCTGACTGAGTTAAAAGAAAATACAATGAGGACCCTAAGACTAAACTACCCTGATAGTGAATTCTTAGAGTAGATAAGATGCTTTTCGCTATTTAAAGCGAAGCTCGGAAACAAAAAAAGCACGCATAATGCGTGCTTTTTACATCATAAAAACCGATGCTTGATTGGGAGTGTCGTTTACCTAATATAATTATTTAAAAAACAAATGACTGAACGGGTTAATGAGCCTTGCCCAACCAGATGTAAAGTGCAGAGGCGCGTCAACGATGCTAAATACTAAACAACCTTCGTCGGACTTAGTTAACGGCGTATGAATATTTTTACCATCCATCACCATAAAATCACCGCTATCGTAGTCGGCCAATCCATCACTAAATTCACCGTTTACCACTAATGTCATTTCGGTACCACGGTGAGTATGTTCAGGGACGCCCCCACCTTTTTCCATGAAAATGAAATTAGCTACAGTATCACCCCCTATGTTAACAGGGGCCTGCCAAATCTTACCAACTAAGTGAGACCAATTTCCTATCGACTCGGAAAAACGATTTAGAGAGCGCGGTAACGTGAATTTGCGTCCGTCTAGTTCCAGCGTACTGTTTTTTGGTTCAGAGCCGGCACCTCGATCAATTTCTTGAGACGTAATTTGCGACAGCATGGTCCCAAATAAATTAGGGTCCAACCTCTGCGAACTCTCATCGAACACCGTTTCACTGTGGGCTTCGGTATAAAGCACTACTTTGTTAGCACATTGAATGCACATATCACAATGAGCCGATATAATGAGCGATTCAGCGGGCGCCATTAAGCCATTGGAAAACGTATTCAACTGCTGGTTTGAAGGATGAAACTTAATCATGGGTTTCCAACATGTCCTTTAAACGCTGTAGCGCTAACCTCGTGCGAGATTTTACCGTACCGAGTGGAATATTCAACTCGTCTGCCACTTCTTGTTGTGATTTGCCTTCAATGTATATTGCTTCAATGACCGCCTTTTGCTTGTCAGGAAGTGAATTAAATAATTCTCCCACTTGCTGTAGTGTCACTTTCTCTTCTAAGGACTTCTCTTTCGGGTCAGCTGTTTGCTCGCACAACACCGGCCACATGTCATCTGAGCAAATATCTTCTTTACGATTTTGTAATTTTCTCAACATATCAAATCTGATGTTTCTTGCTATCGTAAAGATCCACGTCGAAGGGGAGCCCTTCTCAGCGTTGAAGAGGTGTGCTTTTTGCCACACGTTGGACATAGTGTCTTGCACTAGTTCCATCGCGATTGCTTCATTACCCATTTGTTTCAGCGCGTATGAGCGGAGACGTGGTGCGAAGTAGCCAAAGATCTTTGCGAATGATGCTTTACAACGTTCCTTGGCAACCGTGTCCAAATGTGCTGCCATTTCTGCAGCACAATCTTTTGGTTTTCTTACGTCTGGCTTGTTATTTTCCAATGTTATTCCGATAAGCATTCAAGTTTTCCTGTGATATGCAATACAATAGTATACGTTTCGCGATTTAGAAAGATCACAAAGAAACATTATCATAGGGTGTTTTTCCGCACTGAATAAAAAATAAGGTTGCAAATGTACTTTCAGCATTCGATTTACCTTGCCACAGTTACCTTAAAGCACTTACGCGTCTATAAGCTAATGCACAATTACTATTCAATATGTGTTTGATTAATATTTAATTAACTCCGATAAATACGCTACTATTTTTTTACAATCTTTTTGTGCTAAAAAGTGCTGTTTCTGCTCTGCGTCTACCGGAAGCAATTCTAACCATCTATTAATGACCCAAAGAGGGTCATCCAATTTCACGTGTTCGTAAAGTGACCTGAATTCTTCATAGGTATCAAAAATTTCTCCCAGCCTTTCATTCATCGGTGCGATTTCTTGTATGTCGAAATCACACGACCACACTTCGACATTCTCACAATCTGCAATGCGTAATCCATCTTTTTCAGTTTCTATGTTACTAACAGATACACAGTTGACACCCTCTACGGTGACTCCTAAGAGGCCGTCTTCTAACACGTCAAAATCGATGACTCGGCAATATGTTCCAGTCGGGAATATATGTGTATTTTGTTCCTGATTGCCTTTAGAGTTAAGCATACAAATAACAAATCCAGCGTCCTTCGCACACGCTTCTTTGACCATCCGTATGTAGCGCGGTTCAAAGATCCGCAGTGCCATCCTACCTTCAGGTAGAATATGCGCAGATAATGGGAATAATGGGCACTTCATATTACAAACGGTCTCGATTTTAGTTGACAGTAAAATATTTACGCCATAATGATAAAATAGATCGAAAAGACGTTGAATTAAAAATCATTTAATCGATTAATCTCTTGATCCCAACTACGCTAATGTAGGTAGACTAATTATAGATTTTAAAAATGAGCAGTATATGGATGCAATTAGAAAATTTGAGTCCTTCTATACCGACTTAGCATCGATGAAGGTCGAAGAGTTGGCAGACATTTATAGCAGTGATGTCACGTTTATCGATCCAATTGCAGCGCATTCTGGCATTACGGCAGTGGAGAGTTACTTCAGTAAACTTTTGTGCAATGCTAAATATTGCACATTTACGATACACTCAATAGAAGAAACAACCTCGATCAACAGCGAAAGTAATACCATAACCACTATACCAAGCTATTTTGTTACTTGGAAAATGGCATTTACATCAGCCCGGATGAATCAAGGGCAGCCTATTCAAGTTGACGGTATTACTCAGTTGAAGATTGAGCACAATAAAATAATATATCATCGCGATTACTATGATTTGGGGCAGATGATATACGAGAATGTACCGCTATTAGGAAGCGTGATTAAACGAATAAAAAGGAGACTGGTATAATGGCAACAATACTTATTACTGGCGCAACCTCTGGGATTGGCGAAGCGCTTGCTAGTCTCTGTGCCAAAGCAGGACATACAGTCATTGCTTGCGGCCGCAATGAACAAAAACTAGCCGAACTTGCACAGATTGAAAATATATCAACCTGCCGTTTTGATGTCACTGATGAGGAAGCAACCAAAGCGGCTTTGGCAAATATTAAGTGTGACATGGCAGTGTTAAACGCCGGTACATGTGAATACGTAGAGATTAACGATGTTGAACCAGACATGTTCAAACGCGTCTTCGATGCCAATGTATTTGGCGTTATTAACGTTGTCTCAGCACTTATTCCAGTGCTGAAGCGAGGCAATAAGATCGTATTTGTCGATAGTTTAGCTCGCTTACTTCCATTTCCAAAGAGCCAGGCTTATGGTGCGAGCAAGGCGGCATTAAACTACATAGCAAAAAGTTTTGAAGTTGACTTAGCACACAAAGGAATACAGGTACAAACCTTGACTCCTGGCTTTGTTAAAACGCCACTAACAGACAAAAACGATTTTCCAATGCCTATGGTCATCAGCGCAGAGGCTGCTGCTAAATATATGCTCAAAGGGATTTTTTCGTCTCGTTCTAACGTTTATTTCCCAAGAAGATTTAGCTTTATTGTCCGCTTATTAAATTTTTTACCCGAAGGATTACAAAAACGAATCTGTATCAAAATGCGACAACAACCAAAAATAAAAAGAGAAAACGCATAATGACCAAAAGAATTGCCATCATTGGTACTGGAATTTCAGGCCTGACCTCAGCTTACCTACTAAATAAAGAGAATGACATAAAGGTATATGAGGCGAATGATTATATAGGTGGTCACACAGCAACAAAGAATATAGTGGTGAATAACGCTCACTATGCTATCGATACCGGTTTTATTGTTTATAACGAGTGGACATACCCCAATTTCATCAAATTAATGCAAACCTTACAAGTGGACACGCAAGCTACTGAAATGAGTTTTAGCGTTAAAAATTTAAAAACTAAGATGGAATATAATGGTAATACGATTAATAGTTTGTTTGCCCAGCGACGAAATATTTTACGCCCATCGTTTTGGCGCTTAGTGCTCGACATAGTCAAATTTAACAAGTTATGTAAAGCGCATATCGCTGAAAACAAAGAAACCGATAACATCACGCTACAGGCGTTTATTGCTCAACATGGACTCAGTGAGATTTTCACGCAAAACTATATTCTTCCGATGTGCGCTGCGATATGGTCAACCAGTTTGGAGGCGTCGGCCAATTTTCCGTTATCTTTCTTTTTGAAATTTTTTAATAATCATGGTCTTTTGAATATCACGAATAGACCCCAGTGGTTTACAATTATCGGCGGTTCAAACCAATATGTGGGACCTTTGACAGAATCATTCATATCTAAAATCAGTCTTAACGATGCAGTTAAAAGCGTTGTAAAAGTAGAGAACGAGTTTGTTATTGTTAGCCAAAAAAGCCAAGAGACCTTTGATGAAGTTATTTTCGCCTGCCATAGTGATCAAGCATTGCGAATGTTATCAGAGCAAGCTCAGGAAAATATCGATTTATCTGCATATAGTGACATACTAGCTGCTATCCCCTACTCCATGAATGAGGTTGTATTGCACACAGATACCTCGGTTTTACCAGCACGCCCTCTCGCTTGGGCTAGTTGGAACTACGAAATTGAAGGAGCTCGAACAGAAGCATCCAGACCTGCCGCAGTCACCTATAATATGAACATTCTACAATGCCTAAAAAGCGACACTACGTTTTGCGTGACCTTGAATAATACCCAAGCGATATCACCCGATAAAATTTTGGGCACCTATCATTATGCGCATCCACAATTCAGTCCCAAGATGGTTAAGGCGCAAGAGCGCAGAGATGAAATATGTGGCAAAGAAGGTATTCATTTCTGCGGGGCATATTGGTATAACGGTTTTCATGAAGATGGCGTTCGCAGTGCGTTAGATGTTTGTAAACGCTTTGGTGTTAGCCTCTAATGTCTATGCAAGAAACAACAATATCACCCGCTTCTAAAGTGGAATCAGCTCTATATAGCGGAATGGTGCATCATCAGCGATTCGTTCCCAAGGTACATCGTTTTAGCTATAAAATTTATTTGTACTGGTTAAAACTGAGCGAAATAGAGCAACTAAATACTGATATAACAGGATTTTCAAACCATCCCAAAGGCGTTAGCGCAGTAAGGTTTTTGCGTAACGATTATTTAGGCGATCCAGAAGAATCACTAGAAACTTCAGTACTCGCAAGAATGTCAGAATTAAACGGAACTAGCTTAACCGGAGATGTTTTTTTCTTAGGTCAGGTGCGTACATTTGGTTGGTACTTTAGCCCTGCTAACTTCTATTATTTAAAGAATGATAAAGGTATTTACACCCATATGCTTGCTGAAGTAAGCAATACGCCTTGGAATAAAAGACATCACTATTTGGTGGACTTAGCAAAACAGGCAGATTGCGATAAAGCATTCCATGTTTCTCCGTTTAATCCAATGGATATGACGTACCGATGGAAAATTAAACAACCAGATAAAAATCTTAGATTGCATTTATCATGTATAAAACAAGAGAAACATTTTGAAGCTGCACTCGATATGCAACGGCAGCCTTTAACGACTAAAACACTGCGTGGCGCTTTACTCAGTATTCCTAGTATGACCTTAAAAACGGTTGTTGGAATTTATTGGCAAGCTCTTAAGTTATTTATCAAGCGCGTGCCAATTTATATGTATCCATGAAGTAAGGAAGAATTATGTCACATAGTGAACAAACAATAGTAAACGGCGATTCAATGACATTTATGGAACGTACTTATCGTCAGCTTTTTGTAAAAGCGATGCAGAATATGCCTGAAGGCCATCTGACATTGAAAGAAAACGGTCGCTTAGTTGCGCAGTGCGGTAATCCAGATCAGGATTTGCATGCAGAAGTAAACATCATCGATGCACGGGCTTATAAGCGCTTAGTACTTGGTGGTAGCGTGGCGTCGGGTGAGACATTTACTGACGGATGGTGGACTACACCAAGTTTAACCAACGTTATTCGTATTTTTGCGCGCAACTTAAGTACCTTGGACGAATGGGAAAACAAATTCAAGTGGATCACGATGCCCATATTGAAAATACAACATTTCATGCGTCGCAACTCTCGAGATCAGGCGAAAAAGAATATTTCCGCGCATTATGACCTGGGCAATAAGTTGTATACTAAGTTTTTAGACCAGTCGATGATGTATTCCTCCGCAATTTACCCAACACCACAAGCAACTTTAGCTGAAGCGCAAGAAAATAAACTTCGCTCTATTTGCGATAAACTAAAATTAACACCCAAAGACCATTTGATCGAAATCGGCACTGGCTGGGGTGGTTTAGCTATTTATGCGGCTAAAAATTATGGTTGTCACGTCACTACAACCACTATTTCTGATGAACAATATGCATATGCTCAAGAATGGGTAGATAACGAAGGTCTCAATGAAAAAATTACCTTATTGAAGAAAGACTACCGATTGTTAGAAGGTAAATTTGATAAATTGGTATCAATCGAAATGATTGAGGCCGTCGGCAAAGCTTATTTAGCAAACTTTTTTGAGAAGTGCTCTTCGTTATTAAAGCCAGATGGACTGATGTTACTGCAATCAATCACCATTGATGACCGTCGTTACGACAGTTACTCCAATAGTGTTGATTTTATTCAAAAGCATATATTCCCTGGTGGTTTTTTGCCGTCGCAGTTTGCTATTAACAAGTTTTTAAAGAAATGCACTGACATGAACATTCGCGACTTACATGATATTGGTCTGGATTATGCGAAAACACTACATGACTGGCATGTCGCTTTCGATAACAACAAAGAAGCATTAGAAAAAGATGGTTACGATGAGCGTTTCGCTCGCATGTGGCAGTATTATCTAAACTACTGCGAGGGCGGTTTTTTGGAGAGGGCTATCAGCACCGTGCAACTGGTTATTAGTAAACCTCATTATCGTGCTGACTTAGAACGTTCTTAATTTAACCCTGTTAGTGTTTTACGGTTAAATGGTCGCGAAACTAATTATCGAGAACTGATATAGGATCTGAGTATTTTGGTTTGCCTTGCATGATCGATATTTCAACACGTCTATTCCTGCTGCGTGACTCAGTTGTGTCATCCGCCTCAATAGGCTGTGTAGATGCTTTGCCGACTATTTTCATTCTAGCTTCATCGAACCCGGGTGCTTTGCGTAATTCTTCTGCAACAGCTACCGCTCTTTGCGCAGACAAATCCCAGTTTGAACGATACAACTCATTCGAAATTTGAACGTTATCGCTGTGTCCTGTAACCTCAATTTCGCCGGGCATGTCAGCTAGCAGAATACCTACTTCACGAATGACCGGTTTAAACTGTGGTTGTAGAAATGCTGAACCAGCTGAAAAAGATCCGTTCTCTCTTATGCGAATAACAATTTGTTGTCCTAAGTTTTCAACATCAACTGCGCCATCTTTGATTTCTTTTTGCAGTAAATCTTCTATTTTCTTGGTATTTTGCTCAGTTTGTGCATTACTCGCTGCGGACGCTGCCGCTGCCGCAGTTTGACTTGCAGTTTGCGCTGACTGACCACCTCTAAAAGTGCCGCGTTGTTTTTGTCTTCCACCGGCACTGTCTTCTTCGCCGTCTTGAAAGTTCAACATCGGCTTGGTAATTTCTTGTGTGATTTGTTGCACTGTTTCAATAGGCGTAGGATCGGGTTTGCCTGGACGAAACTCCATCGCAATAACACTAGTGCCTTTAGGAATGTCTTTTAACTCAATTTTATTTTGAACACCAAATGCAAACTTCATTGAACCCGCTATTTGTTTAAACTTTCTAACGTCCATTTCAGAAAACGAAAGCAGTAGTACGAAAAAGCACAGTAGCAACGACATCAAGTCAGCAAAAGTTCCCATCCAGGCAGGTAGGCCTCTTGGGGGGCATTTTGGGCATTCATCGTCATCCACTACTCTGTTTCTCCAGAACCGCGTTTACCTTGCGCTATATAACCTTTTAATACACCTTCAATTACACGCGGATTTTGACCATCGGCAATGCCCAAGATGCCGTCGAGAATAAGACTTTGATTCAGTTTCTCTTCAGCTGCACGCACACCCAGTTTAAAAGAGATAGGTAAACAGATAATATTAGCTAGAAAAGCACCATACAGTGTTGTTAATAGTGCAACTGCCATCGCAGGGCCTATTGCTTTTGGGTCATCCATGTTGGATAACATAGCAACCAAACCGACTAAAGTCCCAATCATACCCATCGCTGGCGCGACATCACCCAATGATCTAAAAATGACCGACCCCGCGTCATGGCGTTCGCTCGTATTGGCAATATCTTTTCCCATTGTGGTTCTGACCACTTCAACGTCGTGACCATCTACTAACATATCGACACCTTTTTGCATAAAAGCGTTTTCTATGACGGCCTCTTCTAACGCTAAGAATCCTCCTTTGCGAGCTGCGTCAGCCATTTCTACGATTTTTTGAATGAGTTCTTCGGGTTTTTGGATCTTAAAAGTAAAGGCTTTTGCGGCAACTTTGCCGGCACCTAAAAACTGACCTAATGGATACTGTGAGAGCACAACAAAGGTAGATCCGCCAAATACAATAAAGACTGCAGGTACGTTGAAAAACATCCCTAAATCACCGCCTAGGATCATTGCCATTAAGACAAAACCTATGGCACCAATCATACCAATAAGGGTTGCTAAATCCACGTGTCACTCCTAATAAAGCTGCTTTTTAGAAAATTATTATCGTTATGGCTATGCAGTGTACCTGTAACCTTCAAATTCTTAGTATCGACTTCAATACCTTTGTATTCTGGACTAATAACAGTCTGCAAAAGTGTTAACGGCCTGAACACCAAAAGCTTTACTGACAAAGAAATGTTTTTACTCATATTTGGGCAAATAAATTGACCTTGAATCGCCCCTCAGTTAAGGTTCAGATAAAGTAAATACAAACGAAATTGAAGTAAATGACAGATCAAAAAACATCATTTGAAGCCGCCATGCAAGAGCTTGAAGAAATTGTCGTAGAAATGGAGAAAGGTGATATTCCTTTAGAGCAATCACTGAAGAAGTTCGAACGCGGTATTCAATTAGCAAGACAAAGCCAGCAGCAGCTAAAAGCCGCTGAACAAAAAGTACAAATACTAATGCAATCTAACGGTGACGAAACACTTGCCGATTTCGAAAGTGACGAGCTCTAACAATTATGTCTTTAGTAACTGCGTCCTTATCGACCATTCAACAAGACTTACAAGCGCGTATTGACCAAAAGCTAGACCTCTTCATTGACCAACAAACTCAAGTTGCCGATGATCTTATCAGCGCAATGAAATACAGTGTTTTGGGCGGTGGTAAGCGTATACGGCCTATGCTGCTATCAATTATTGGTAATATGTTGGGAGCTGATCGAGACGATCTTGATGTTGCTAGTATGTCTATTGAGTGTATTCATGCGTACTCATTAATTCATGACGATTTACCTGCCATGGACAATGATGCATTGCGCCGAGGCAAACCAACGAGTCATATACAATTCGGTGAGGCGACCGCAATTTTAGCCGGTGATGCACTGCAAACTCTTGCGTTTGAAATTATTCTGAATCATCCATTATCAGAGCAAAACTCAGTAAAACGAATTGACATGGCGAAGGTAATTGCCAAAGCATCTGGCGTGAACGGTATGTGCGCCGGTCAAAGTATTGATTTAATTGCCACCGGTAACGAAATATCGCTGACCCAATTGACTCAACTTCATCAATTAAAAACAGGTGCGTTATTAAGCGCTTGTGTTTCTTTAGGAGCGATACTTGCAACGGACATATGTGTTGAACACATTCAATTGTTACATGAATATGCAGGCAGTATTGGACTCGCGTTTCAGGTACGAGACGATATTTTAGACGTCGTATCGGACAGTGAAACGTTAGGTAAACCACAGGGCTCAGATACTGCACTAAATAAGAATACATTTGTATCCCACCTTGGTTTACAAGGGTCACAAAGCTATTTACAAAAGCTACATAACGAGGCTCTGCAATCTCTGGCGTCACTACCTTACAATACACAAGAATTAAAAACGTTTACGAACTTTTTAGTTTCGCGAAAGTATTAGTAGTAGTAACCTAACTTGTGGACGAAAACCGCACGGCGTAAACCGAAGTAAAGCAATGACTAATACAAAAAGACGACTTCGTTACTCATCAACAATGCTATAATTGCGGAAGTACGCAGCATCACTGACAGAAGATAAAACATATAATGACGTTAAACCTAGCTGACTATCCAACTTTAGCCAAAGCAAACACCCCAGAAGAGTTGCGCACATTACCAAAAGACTCTTTGACCAAAATTGCGGACGAATTGCGTCGCTACTTGCTTGATAGCGTTAGTTTAAGTAGTGGCCACTTTGCATCCGGTTTGGGTACAGTCGAATTAACTGTTGCCCTTCATTATGTTTATAACACGCCTTTTGACCGTGTTGTTTGGGACGTAGGCCATCAAGCTTATCCACACAAGATACTAACCGGGCGCCGCGACAGAATGACTACCATTCGTCAAAAAGGCGGGTTACATCCCTTTCCTTGGCCTCCTGAGAGTGAATACGATACCTTTGCAGTTGGGCATTCTTCAACTTCAATCAGTGCCGCATTAGGTATGGCTATTGCAGCTGAACAAGAAAATAAAGGACGTAGAGTGGTCGCAGTTATTGGTGATGGTGCGATGACTGCAGGTCTGGCTTTTGAAGCCCTAAACCATGCGGGCGATATAGGTAAAGACATCGTGGTCGTGCTCAATGATAACGAAATGTCAATATCGGAAAACGTAGGAGCTTTAAATAGTCATTTAGCGCGCTTATTAACGGGCACTTTTTTCAATAGTATCAGAGATGGTGGCAAGAAATTATTAAGCACTTTGCCGCCCATTAAAGACTTTGCTAGCAGAGCTGAAGAACATATTAAAGGCATGGTTGTGCCAGGTACTATTTTTGAAGAATTAGGTTTCAATTACTTTGGGCCCATCGATGGCCATGATGTACATGCTGTTGTCGACACACTGACCAATATGCGCAAAATGTCAGGGCCACAAATTTTGCATGTTGTTACCAAAAAAGGAAAAGGCTACGAGTTAGCTGAGCAAGACCCCATTAAATGGCATGCAGTTCCCAAGTTTAATCACCTAGAGCACAAATTACCTAAAACGGCGCCAAGCTCTCCAAATTTTTCTGCCATTTTTGGCAAATGGCTATGCGACATGGCCAAAGTTGATTCTAATTTAATGGCCATTACGCCAGCAATGCGCGAAGGCTCGGGTATGGTTGAGTTTTCTCAGCGTTTCCCTAAACAATATTTTGATGTCGCGATTGCTGAACAGCACGCAGTCACACTTGCGGCCGGTATGGCGCGAGAAGGTAAAAATGTCATCGTCGCTATTTACTCTACCTTTTTACAACGTGCGTATGATCAATTAATTCATGATGTTGCAATACAGGAGCTACCCGTTCTGTTTGCTATCGATCGAGCAGGACTTGTGGGTGCAGATGGTCCAACCCACCAAGGCGCATTTGATATAAGCTTCTTGCGCTGCATTCCAAACATGATCATCATGACACCTTCAGATGAAGTTGAATGCCGTAACATGTTGTATACCGGCCACAAAGCAAATAAACCAGCGGCGGTGAGATACCCTAGAGGATCAGGAACGGGCATTGATGCCACCGGCGAGATGCAATTACTCAGTATTGGTAAAGCAAAGACCATACGAGAGGGTAAAAAAGTTGCTATTTTGAACTTTGGCACCTTAATGCCGTTTGCAACCCAAGCAGCGATGCAATTAGACGCAACGTTGATTGATATGCGCTTTGTTAAACCGCTTGATGAAGCTGCTTTAGTCGCGGCGGCTGAACAGCATGAACTATTAATAACGCTAGAAGATGCTGCTATTGCTGGAGGCGCTGGCGGTGCTGTTGCGGAAGCATTGTTTAGACACAAACTGACGCCTAACTTGGTGCAATTAGGTTTGCCAGATGAGTTTATTATGCAAGGTACCCAGCAAGAGATGTATGCTGAAATAGGTTTGGATACTGAGGGTATTTTGGCGGCTGTTGCAGCGAATAGTTAGCTTACATAAATGCGATAGTACTGTCGCATTTATGTATCACCTTATTTTATTTGGAAAAATTAAAACCGCTTATACCGCGTTTGATAAAAAGTACAATATCCCATGCAAACAAGCACACGCTATTGCACCTGCTACAATGTCGTCAATCATAATTCCAAAACCGCCGTGTACACGTCTATCAAAGACCCTAATTGGCCAAGGTTTTAGGATATCAAAAAAGCGAAACAATAAAAAACCAAGTAGTAATGAAAGTGGATTGATTGGAACAGCAATGAAAGTCACCATCATGCCTGCCACTTCATCCCATACAATGGATCCATGGTCATGCACTTTTAAGTCACGAGCGGTTTTGCCGCAAAGATAGATACCCACTAAAAAACTAACGACCGTAATGACTATAAAACTTTGTAGGCTAACAAAGCTCATCGCATACAAAATAGGCAGTGCTGCTATTGAACCAAACGTCCCAGGCATCATTGGCACTAACCCAGAACCAAAACCTAATGCCAAAAAGTGCACAGGGTTCTTCATGCTAACTCGTTGGCGTAAGGTTTTGTCCATCAGGAGAAGTGCTCGAAACCGAGCTTTCTTGATTCAAATTCGAAAGGTTTTTGATTAAGACGAAGATCAATCTTACCCGTTGCCCCCGTAATTTGTCCGATACGAGTCACCGGGATATTGTAACTCGCCAGTGCGGTTTCGATATGTACTCTTTGCTCCTCAGGAACAGTGAACAGTAGTTCATAGTCGTCACCTGCAGTGGCTGCATAAGTAATTGCATCGATTCCGTTTTCAATATTTTTCGTTATAGCTTCTGAAATAGGTAATTTGTCAAGGTGCACAATGGCGCCTACTTCAGAGCGTGAAATAACGTGTTTTAAATCTTGTATAAGCCCATCAGAGATATCAATACATGAGGTTGCAATTCGTCTAAGCGTGGTTCCAGCTAGTACTCGAGGCGTTGGAAACCAGTGTCGGTTTTTTAAGTACGACGCGTGCTCAGGGTTGCTTACTGTAATTTTATTTTGAAGTAGATCTAAGCCCACACCAGCATCACCTAACGAACCAGTAACAAACAACCAGTCGCCAGGTTCAGCACCACTGCGTGTTATTTGATTGTCGTCAGGTATAAAGCCTTGCGCGGTAACAGTAATACTTAGTGGGCCTTGAACAGTATCGCCGCCAATCAATTGGAACGAAAAGTAATGACTAAGACTATGAATTTTTTCTGAAAATGCTTTAAGCCAACTCTCATTAATACTTGGTAACGAAAGTGACAAGCTTATCCACGCGGGCTGGGCTCCCATCGCGGCAAGATCACTTAAGTTTACCGCAATAGCTCTATGTGCTATGGATTCTGGTGCGGTTTGAGGAAGGAAATGAACCCCTTCAACGATCGTATCTGTGGTTGTAACAACACATTGCCCTGCAGGCACTTTAGTAACTGCTGCATCATCTCCAATGCCTAGCAATACATCTTTGCGAACATAACCACCTTTAGCAAAGTAGTTACCAATTAAATCAAACTCTTTCACTGAATTAGCTTCTTTCGTCTTTTCGAAGTGTTTTAACGGCTTTGTCTAACACGCCGTTGACAAATTTGTGACTTTCTTCTGCGCCAAACGTTTTAGCTAGTTCAATTGATTCATTGATAACCACTTTATAAGGGGTATCAAAACGTTCAACTAGCTCTAATGTTGCTAAACGTAAAATGGCTTTTTCTACTGGATCCAGCTCTTCGGGCAAGCGACCTAAATAAGGCTTAATCGCCTTATCTAGTTCTTCAGTTCTTTTTGCGACTCCGCGCAACAGAGCTTGGAAGTACTCCATGTCCACTTTTTGCATATTATTGGTGGTAGCAATACTGAGCTCTATTTGCTCTATCGGGTTACCGCTCATTTGCCAACCATACAAACCTTGAACTGCTAGCTCTCTAGCTCTACGTCGCGCGGCAGGTTTCACTTATTTAGCCTCTTCTATAGCGCTGATAACGTTAACCATTTCAAGTGCGCACAAAGCAGCCTCAGCGCCCTTATTACCGGCTTTAGTACCTGAACGCTCAATAGCCTGTTCAATGCTGTCAGTGGTAATAACACCAAAGGCAACTGGAATACCGGTTTCTAAAGATACTTTAGCCAAACCTGAGTTACATTCACCAGCCACCAAATCAAAATGGGGGGTTCCACCACGGATCACTGCACCTAGTGCAATAATCGCATGATATTTATTTGTCTCAGCAAGTTTTTTAGCAACAAAAGGTAATTCGTAAGCACCCGGCACTCGAACTACCGTCACGTCATCAGTGTTGACCTCGCCATAGCGCTCTAGTGTATCTAATGCACCATCCAACAAACTCTCAACTACAAAACCGTTAAAGCGTGCTACAACAATGGCGAATTTTTTGCCTGTCGCTCGAATATTACCTTCAATTTCTATCATTTTGCTCTCCAAAAAAATCGGCGCGAAATATACCATAAATCACGCTAATATAATATTTAAAAGGATTTATTTTTGGTCATAAATATATTCAACCACTTCAAGACCGAATCCAGACAACGCAGAATATTTAATTGGCTTACTCAATAAACGCATTTTTTTAACGCCTAGGCTCGCTAGTATTTGACTACCTATACCAACGGTGCGTGACGAACCCTGCCATGCTTTACCTTCGGCAACTTCGCCGCTGTCTTCTGCTTGAAACTGCTTTACTTGTGAAATAATATCTTCTTTTTTACCCAGTAGAACCAGCACACCACCCTCTTTATTAATGCGTTGCATTGACTCGGACAAATGCATTGAGCGGTTAACCGCTCTGGTGGAGCTGAGTAAATCATTTAAGGTATTATGCAAATGCACTCGCACTAGGGTGGGCTTATCTTCAATAATATCACCTTTTTTCAGCGCGAAATGAATTTGCTCATCAATCACGTCTTTAAAGGTAATCAGTTCAAAATCTCCGAACGCGGTAGGGAGTTGACAAGTCGCTACTTGTTCAATGGTAGTTTCGTTTAGGTTTCTGTATTCGATAAGATCAGCAATAGTGCCAACTTTCAAATTGTGTTTTTTAGCAAATACCTCCAGCTCGGGTCGTCTCGCCATGCTACCGTCATCGTTGAGTATTTCAACAATAACAGAAGCAGGTTCACAACCTGCTATTCTGGCCAAATCAACCCCCGCTTCAGTATGACCGGCTCTATTGAGCACACCACCTTTTTTAGCAATCAGTGGAAATATATGGCCCGGTTGTACGATGTCTTTTGCAATCGCAGTTCGGCTAACTGCAGCAAGAATCGTTCTTGCTCTGTCGGCTGCTGAAATGCCGGTCGTGACACCTTCAGCAGCTTCAATCGATACGGTGAAGTTAGTAGAAAACTGAGCATTGTTGTTGTCTACCATCAAGGGTAACTTCAAAAGTTGACAGCGCTCTGCTGTCATAGGTAAACACACTAATCCGCGCGCGTGCGTGACCATAAAATTAATTGCTTCTGGCGTAACGTGCTCAGCAGCCATGATAAGATCACCTTCGTTCTCTCTGTCCTCGTCATCCATCAAGATAACCATTTTACCTAATTTGATGTCTTCGATAATTTCCTGTGTTGTGTTTAACGCCATTACATTTCTCTTCGTATTTTTTAAATATTCTAAAAGCACACTCACTTAGTTTCGCTCTCATTCTTTTGCTCTAGTTCGAAATATAAGGCTATTTCAAATAAGGCTATTTCAAATAAGACTATTGCAAATGAACTGGTGTCAAATTAGCTTCTTTCAAGCGACCCTACTTCAAATAGCCGTGTTCAGCTAAAAACGACATGCTGATGTCTTGCTCTTCTTCTTGTGCCGCTTTGTCGCCCAGCATTAGCCTTTCAAGGTATCGAGCTATGACATCAACTTCTAAATTCACTTTGGTCCCTATTGCGTAGGTACCCATGACTGTTTCTTGTAAAGTATGAGGAATTAACCACAACATAAAGGATGCCCCTTTTACTTCATTAACGGTTAAACTTACTCCATCAACCGTAATTGAGCCTTTGTGTGCAATATACTTAGCCAATTCACCAGGCGCTTTTACCCAAATTTCAACATAACGTTGATGGTCAGTAAAAGAGAGTACTTCGCCCACACCATCAACGTGACCACTGACAATGTGACCACCAAATCTAGTATCAGCACGCATTGCTTTTTCAAGATTCACTGCACTGCCATTACTATAATCAGCAAACCCTGTGTGTTTTATAGTTTCAGAAGAAACATCAACGCTGTAATAGTGCGCGCCAAAATCGACAACGGTTAAACAAACGCCATTCGTGGCAATGCTATCACCTAAGGCAACGTCGCTCATATCAAGCTTGCCTGTTTCTACGGTCAGGCGAATATCGTCGCCATGATTGACCAAAGATTTAATCGTTCCTTTGGCTTCTATAATCCCAGTAAACATTCACCGACACTCCTAATGCTGTTTCATTGTTGTTAGCTTTTAATCAATAAGCGAATTTTTAGATCACCCCCAACCTGAGTCACTTCCTCAAATTCTGTTTCTATTGCTTGTTGTAAATTTGTTAATTGACCTATATTCACAGCACCTCTAGCGTCGCTACCAAGCAACATCGGCGCTTGATAGACAATCAATTCATTGACCAGATTCATGTTCAAAAGTGCGCCTGACAGCGCTGCGCCCGTTTCAGTCCAAACACGATTAATCTGCTTTTCAGCTAAGACATGCATTATAGCCTGTAAATCTAAATACTGGCGATGTTGCGTTGTTTGATTTCCTTTTGGATCAAGCAATGCCACTTGAATTTGTTCGATGTTGTTGGCCGTTAACAGAGGGTTATGTTGCGCATTGAACACCATCACTTTGTGCTCATCTTGAAAAATTTGATAATTATTATGCAGCCTATTTTGACCATCAATAATGACCCGGACTGGCTGAGCAGCGCGTTTTTGGAAAAGCGAACTTGCAAATTCAGGCAACTCATCAATACGCACGTTCAATTTTGGGTCGTCCGCTATGACGGTATCAGCACCGCTTAAAATAGCACAACTACAGGCCCTTTCTAGCTGCACATTTATTCGTGATTTTGACCCTGTAATCCACTTACTCTGGCCATTTTTTAGGGCCGTTTTACCATCAATACTGGTTGCTAATTTGACGATCACCCAGGGTTTGTTATGTGTCATGCGAAAGTTAAATGCGGTATTTAACTTCTGCGCTTCAGATCCCATCAGCCCAGTATCAACTTGAATACCCGCTTCTTGCAGAAGCACTATGCCTTTATTCATTACTTCAGGGTTACTATCCACACTAGCTATTACCACTCGTGCTATTTGCGCTTCAATGAGTGCTGTTGTACAAGGGGGCGTTTTACCGGTGTGGCTGCAAGGTTCGAGAGTGACATAAGCTGTTGCGCCGCTAGTTACAGGCGTAAAATGAGGGTAACTTTGGCTTATGGCACTATTCTGATGAGGAATAAAACCGGCATCAAATAGTGCATTCACTTCGGCATGCCCTTGGCCTGCTTTCTGATGGTAGCCTTGACCGATTAAGTTACCCTTTATATCAACAATAACGCAGCCCACATTAGGGTTGGGCATTGTTGAGAAGCGACCGTTGCTGGCTAGTTTCAATGCAATAGACATCCAATGTGCATCGATTTTACTGAACTTAGGCATTAATCACCTAGCTTGGCAATTTCTTCACCAAACTCTCTAATATCCTCAAATGAACGGTATACCGAGGCAAAACGAACATATGCCACTTTGTCCAATTCTTTGAGTTCATCCATTATCAAGCTGCCAAGAAATTCGCTTTTAATCTCTCGCTCACCGGTTGCACGCAATGATGACTTTATACGAACAATACAGTTTTCAACTTTTTCAGTACTAACCGGGCGTTTTTCGAGTGCTCTCTGTAGCCCTGCCCGTAGTTTGTCTTCATTAAAAGGTTCGCGCCTGTCGTCACGCTTAACGACACGGGGCATAACGAGTTCAGCGATCTCAAATGTGGTATATCGTTCGCGGCATTCTAGACACTCACGACGCCTGCGCACCTGCGCACCGTCGGCCACAAGCCTCGAATCAATAACTTTGGTTTCTTGTGCAGAACAAAATGGGCAAAACATGAGCAAGCGCTCCAAAAATACGCAAGGCCATACACAATGGATGGCCTGCAATCTAACTTCTGTTAAAAAATGTGTTAACTAGTTTTACACTCACTAGCCATAAACAGGGAAACGTTCGCATAATTCGACGACTTCGCCCTTAACTCTTTGGATAACGCTTTGATCATCAATATTGTCAAGAACATCACACATCCAAGTAGCAACCTGGCTTGCTTGTGCTTCTTCGAATCCGCGTCTAGTTATCGCTGGAGAGCCAATACGCAAACCACTTGTGACGAAAGGTGACCTTGGATCGTTGGGTACAGAGTTTTTATTTACCGTAATATTTGCACTACCTAAAGCAGCATCAGCGGCCTTACCTGTAATGTCTTTATCAATTAAATCTAACAAGAATAAGTGGTTATCCGTACCGTTCGACACAATCTTATAACCGCGTTCTTGCATAACTGCTACCATCGCTTTAGCATTTTTAAGCACTTGTTGCTGATAAGTTTTAAATTCAGGTTCAAGCGCCTCTTTAAATGCAACTGCTTTAGCAGCAATAACGTGACACAGAGGTCCGCCTTGGTTGCCTGGAAATACTGAGCTATTGAACTTTTTATATAAAGCTTCATCGCCACAAGCGGACAAAATCAAACCACCTCGTGGCCCCGCTAATGTCTTATGTGTTGTTGTGGTGACGACGTGCGCATGTGGTAATGGACTGGGATAAACACCTGCCGCAACTAGGCCTGCGACATGAGCCATATCCACTAGTAAGTAAGCACCTACTTTGTCTGCGATTTCACGGAAACGAGCCCAATCAACGACACCTGAATAAGCAGAAAATCCACCAATAATTAATTTAGGCTTGTGTTCTACTGCAAGCGCTTCAACTTGGTCGTAGTCAATAATGCCAGTTTCTGGGTGTAAGCCATACTGAACCGCATTATAAATTTTACCCGAGAAGTTAACATGAGAACCATGTGTAAGATGACCACCATCCGCCAAGCTCATTCCCAGTACCGTATCATTGGCATTAATTAATGCCATGAACACAGCCGTGTTTGCCTGTGAACCAGAGTGCGGTTGTACGTTTGCATAATCACAATCAAACAGCTGTTTTGCTCTTTCTATAGCCAATTCTTCGGCAATATCAACAAATTCACAACCTCCATAGTAACGCTTACCAGGGTAGCCTTCAGCGTATTTATTAGTCAATTGTGAACCCTGAGCTTCCATTACCCTCGGGCTGCAATAGTTTTCAGACGCAATAAGCTCGATATGATGTTCTTGGCGTTGATTTTCTTGATTTATCGCTGCTGCCAATTCCGGATCGAATTCTGCGATATTCATCTTTTTTGATAACATGTGGATCTCCTGCTGAGCTTGTTTTGCGTGCACATTTCAGTTCGTCTCAATTGTTCGATAGCAATACGAATAAGTCTTTATTTATATTGCTGCTGCCGATGCTGATAAGAGGATCATAGAACATACGTCTTCACCTAAATTTCAGTGTGATATTTTAAGCATTTTGAGGCGCTTGTATAGCGCTTTATTGGAATTAAATATAAGCAATTGTAAAGATTACTTATGCAGACCTTCTAATGTTTTAACGCGGTCAATTAATTTGTCTATTTGACGCAGCCTAACTGTATTTTTTTGCCATTCTCTATTCGGTTGCGCAGGCATACCCGATGAGTAAACACCTGGCTGCGTGATTGATTTAGTGACCATACTAAACCCAGTTATTTGAACCTTATCGCAAATATCAATATGCCCATTCACCACACAAGTTCCTGCAATTACCACGTATTTACCTATATTAGCACTGCCTGCAATGCCAGTCCCGCCGCATATACATGAGTGGTCACCGATTGTTACGTTGTGTGCAATTTGCACCAAATTATCAATAATTACATCGTTGCCAATAATCGTGTTATCCAGCGCACCTCGATCGATACAGGTGTTAGCTCCGATTTCACAATCATCACCGATCACGACCGTACCGGTTTGCGCAATCTTTACCCATATACCTTTGTCGTTGGCATAACCAAACCCATCGGAGCCAATAACAGTGCCGCTGTGAATTGACACTCTGTGGCCTAAAATGACGCGATGATAAAGAGTCACATTTGCGCGTAAGTTTACGTCGTCTCCTATTTGCGCACCTTCGCCAACCACCGAGTTAGCGCCTATAATAGCATTCTTTCCAATTTTTACGTTTTTTTCAATCACCACACCCGGCGCAATGCTCGCGTTTTCTCCAATATTGGCACTGAAGTGAATATGTGACAACTCGGAAACAAACATATCAGGTGTTGGCGTTGGATCTAGTAATTGAGCCGCTTTCGCAAAGGCGACATAAGGGTCAGTATGAATAATTTTATTGGTTAAACAAAATTCGACATCCGCCTCTTTCAGAATAACCGCAGTTGCTTTTGTTGTTGCCATTGCATTCTTATATTTCGCATTCGTTAAGAATGACATCTGCCCACTTTTAGCCCCTTCCAAAGTGCCCATACTGGTGATAATTGCGCTTGGATCGCCTCGTAACTCACCACCGATAAGTTGCGCGAGTTCTTGCAAAGAGTAAGACGCTGGCATACAACTCCTTATGTTAAAAGCTTGTGTTAAAAGCTTGTGTTAAAAGCTTGTGTTAAAAGCTTGTGTTAAAAAACTTGTGTTATTAGCACTTTATTATTTTTATTAATGATATCACAGATATTAGCTAGTACTTAATTGCCAAAGTCCTTACAATTCACGGCTACAAATTCAATCAAACAAAGTACGTTCGATATACTTACGCGTTGAAACGTATTTATGTTCTGAATTAATACAACATATCAACATAAAGGTTAAAAGAGAGAACTATGGCTCAATATGTGTACAGCATGAATAGAGTTGGGAAAATTGTCCCACCTAATCGTCAAATCCTGAAAAATATTTCCCTCAGCTTCTTTCCTGGTGCCAAAATTGGTGTTTTAGGTTTGAATGGTTCAGGTAAGTCAACTTTACTGCGCATCATGGCAGGAATTGATACTGATATTGAAGGTGAAGCTATTCCACAAACGGGTCTGAAAATTGGCTACTTGCCACAAGAACCTCAACTGGATGAAAGCAAAGATGTTAGGGGTAATGTTGAAGAAGCTGTCGCTGATGTTGCTCATGCCCTTTCGCGACTTGATGAAATATATGCAGCTTACGCTGAGCCCGACGCCGACTTCGATGCGCTAGCGCAAGAACAAGGTGAGATGGAAGCCATTATTCAAACCAAAGATGGCCATAATTTAGAGAATGCATTAGAACGGGCTGCAAATGCATTACGTTTACCGCCTTGGGATGCTGATGTTAGCACACTTTCCGGTGGTGAAAGGCGCCGTGTTGCTCTGTGCCGATTGTTGTTAGAAAAACCAGAAATGCTGCTACTCGACGAGCCTACTAACCATTTAGATGCAGAATCAGTGGCATGGCTAGAACGTTTTTTACATGACTATGAGGGCACTGTTGTCGCCATCACCCACGATAGATATTTCCTTGATAATGTTGCTGGTTGGATACTCGAGCTTGACCGTGGCCAAGGTATTCCATGGGAAGGCAACTACTCTAGCTGGTTAGAACAAAAAGACGCTCGTTTGGCGCAAGAAGAACGCACTGAGAGTGCGCGTCAGCGGTCTATTAAGCAAGAACTCGAGTGGGTGCGAAGCAATCCAAAAGGTCGTCAAGCCAAGAGTAAATCAAGAATGTCGCGCTTTGAGGAGCTTAACTCTGGCGATTACCAGAAACGCAATGAAACAAATGAACTATTTATTCCACCGGGTGAGCGTTTGGGTGACAAAGTAATTGAAGTGACTAATTTGAGAAAGTCATATGGCGATCGTCTATTAATTGATGATCTCAGTTTTAAAGTACCAAAAGGAGCGATTGTTGGCATTATCGGACCTAACGGCGCAGGTAAATCAACCTTGTTTAGAATGTTAACGGGTCAGGAGCAACCTGATTCAGGGAAAATAGACATAGGCGAAACGGTTCAACTAGCCAGTGTTGATCAGTTTAGAGATCACATGGATGGCGACAAAACGGTTTATCAGGAACTGTCCGATGGTCAAGATATTGTTCGTATTGGTAACTTTGAACTTAATAGTCGCGCGTATTGTAGTCGTTTTAACTTTAAAGGATCCGATCAGCAAAAATTTGTAAAAGACTTGTCGGGTGGTGAGCGCAACCGAGTTCATTTAGCTAAGCTTTTAAAGGCAGGCGGTAATACATTGTTGCTGGATGAACCAACCAACGACCTTGATGTTGAAACCTTGCGCGCATTAGAGAATGCAATATTAGAATTCCCTGGTTGCGTGATGGTTATTTCGCATGACAGATGGTTTTTAGACCGAGTGGCTACGCATATTATGGATTATCGAGATGAAGGTAAGATTAACTTTTACGAAGGTAACTATAATGAATACGAGACTTGGATAAAAGAAACTTACGGTCATGACGTTGTTGAGCCACATCGTTTGAAATACAAGAAAATCAGTTAACTCGCTCAGTCTCAAGGGTATTCGAGCAACAGCTGATATTACAAATAATAATAAAAAATAATAAATGATAAATGATGAATGATAAATGATGAATGATGAAGAGCTGTGTTTCGGTAAAGTGTGCAACTTAAGGGAGCCACTTTATTAGGTGTCAGCTCTTTTTTATGCTGCTAACAGCCTGTTTATCCTATTAACAGCTAATTTACGGTAACGTAGAATGGAGGTAATTTGCCAACACATCTGTTTGCTCAAGGGGGAGCATATGGCCAGCACCAACAATCACCTCTTTGTGCAGTGAAGCTGCACTTGCAGCAATATCATTAATTTGAGTTACCGTGGCGATATTGTCTTGCTCACCTACCACAAAATAAGTAGTAAAGGTTTGTTTACTTAACTTGTTAATCAGATTCTGTCTGTTCCCTGTAGCATTTGTTTGTGCTGCGAGTACGGATGGTCCTAAATCATCAGCCATTTCTTTTATAAGCTCAGTAATGACCCCATTTCCATGATTTTTAGTGTGTAACATAAATTCAATATATGACTGCGTCATACCTTTATACTGTTTGTTTTTAATTGCGCCTAGCAACAGCTTACGTTGCGCTAAATCTTGACTTGCTAACGCCGTTCCTGTGCTGGACAGTAGTGTTAACGAGGCCACTTTTTGCGGATTAGCCAGCGCAACAAGCGCCGCAATATATCCCCCCATTGAGAAACCAACCAAGTGTACCTTTGACGGAAAATAAGCCAGTCGGTCTTCACTCAACGCTAGCATTTGCTCTAAATCATCAGCCCATTGCAGTGGCACGAATGCCTTATTCTCTAATGAATTACCGTTTGCATTGAGTGCATGCCATAGCGGGATGAAAATGCGTTCATCGCACAACGTTCCGGGTAAAAATACAACAGGCGTCTTAATTGAATGGCTCATTTATAAATTCCAGTACACTTAAATAGCTTCTAATGCCTCGGCAAGTCGACTCACAGGCACGACTTCAATACCCGGTATTTTATGTTTAGGCATATTTGCTTTGGGCACTATTGCTCGTTTAAAACCGTGTTTAGCGGCTTCAGTTATACGGTCAAGACCATTGGGCACAGGCCTAATTTCACCTGACAAACCAACTTCACCAAATGCAATTAACTCTTTTGATAATGTATAATTGCGAAAGCTAGATACCATTGCTAACAAAACAGCCAAGTCGGCGCCTGTTTCTGTAATCTTGACTCCTCCCACTACGTTTACAAATACATCTTGATCGTTCATTTGCACATTACCATGGCGGTGCATAACTGCCAGCAACATGGCCAGCCGATTTTGATCGACACCCACCGCAACCCGCCTTGGGTTCGACATCTGTGAGTAGTCCACCAGCGCTTGTATCTCAACAAGCAGCGGACGGGTTCCTTCCCAAATCGTCATAACAATACTACCAGGAGAGGCTTCATCTTCGCGATTTAGGAAAATAGCAGAGGGATTAGACACCTCTTTCATACCCTTTTCTGTCATTCCGAACACGCCTAATTCATTAACCGCACCAAACCTATTTTTAGTGCCTCGCAAAGTACGAAAACGGCTATCACTCTCACCTTCTAGCATGATTGAGCAATCGATGCAGTGTTCCAACACTTTCGGACCAGCCAAGCTGCCATCCTTAGTCACGTGGCCCACTAAAAACATTGCTATATGATGCTGTTTTGCAAACCGCGTCAAAGCAGCTGCACTTTCTCTTACTTGCGACACACCACCGGGTGCAGACTGAATATCACTCATGTGCATCACTTGTATTGAATCAATAACCATAATCGTTGGCTTGTGCTGAAGCGCCAATTGACAAATAGTATCTATGTTTGTTTCGGCTAATAATTTGAGCTTATCGTCGGGTAGTTGCAGTCGCTTAGCACGCATTGCGACCTGCTGAAGTGATTCTTCACCTGTCACATACAAAGTCGACTTCGTTTTCGCTAACAAACACATGACTTGCAATAATAGCGTGCTTTTACCCGCACCGGGGGAACCACCAATTAATATAGCTGAACCAGGAACAATACCGCCACCAAGCACACGATCGAGTTCCTTAAAGCCAGACGAAAAACGCGGTAGTGCAGCTAAATCGATTTCATTTAAAACTTCAACTTTCGCCGCGGTGATCCCAGAAAAACCATTGCGACTTGCAGGGACACTTTTTGTTGGTGAATTTTCAATTACAATTTCAGTCAGTGTGTTCCATTCACGACAATCGTTACATTGTCCTTGCCAGCGCGGATGGTCTGAGCCACAGTCGTTACAAACAAAAGCCGTTTTTCTTTTAGCCATGATTAATTTGAGTTCTCAATATAGGGGGTTTTTGACATTTCGTGTTATCGTTGAAGGATAACGAAATCCGTGACAAAAATCCGTTTAGAAATGAAGTTTTTTGCCGATAAATGAATTAACAAGCGCTATTAAAACGTGCAGACGAGATAATGACCGATCTTGCTAGTAAAAACGACGCTCTATAGAACAGGACTGCATGACAAACGATCTGTCCCAACACACATATCTTATCAATAAACTAGCTCCATTTGTAGAGAAGCCGGAATTTTCGCGCCTGTTGAATGAGGCAACTAAAGATTTCAGCAACGAAAATCGTTTTTTACTAAAAATGGAAATGAAACGGCTGTCGAAACCATGTATTCGTTCAATTGACCTAAGAACCCGCGTTAGTTCACCCTGCGAATTAGTCTCCTTTCAAGGAATTAAGCATTACTTACACCAACCTGCGGTCCAATTATTTGCACAGTTAGTTGAGCAATACGCTGGTTATACCTTTGGAGTCTATGAGTCGGTATTAAATTTGGCAGAGCATGAATTCAACACCAATGCAGGCACGATGACACCAACCGAAGAGCAAAATATAGACAGTCGCAAGTCAAATTCTGAAAAGTATATTGTGACTAATCAACAGTTATTAAATTTTTCACATCGCCACGAAGAACGCATGAATTATGTCGTTCTTATAGAAATATTTTTGGACAATAATAAAAGCTTATTTGCCACAACTGTCGACATCAGTCCTAATGGTTTAAAGCTTAAGCTAAAAAACCCGTCTGAGCTCGACATGATAAAGATATTAACACCTGTGAGTATTGTCTTTCGCGGTTTTCAGTCCGATTCAGGTTTAACAAAAGAAACCATTGAATACCGAGTGTTAGGCATTTCAGGAGAGGCAGAGCAAACAAGAATTCATGTTTATCGCGATTCTAGATCAGGACCTCAAATTTTTAATAATTATGTAAAAAATCTGATCAAATCTCATAAACGCAAATATAAAGTGAATCTTGACAACACTGTAGTTGCTTTAGATGACAAAATTCATGAGCAAGCATTCGCAAGCACAACGCCGTCATTGTCAGTATTCGTAGATACTCAAGACCCACAAACGCCCACCGCCAAGTTTGCCTGTGTGAATGGGACAAATAAAGAGATAATGGATTATTGGTTAGACGAAGACGATGAACAAAATATTGGTTTTTTACTTAACCCACCAAGACTCCTTAGTATGCTTAGCAGTCCAAGGTCCGACAACTGCATATGGGCATATGCCTTTACTCATATCAAAGACGGTAAAGTTTACTTTTATTCAGCAACAAGCGCAGAATTGGAACATGAGCCCGAACTAAAAGCGGTGTTTTTGAGTTACGCCTCACGCAAAGTCAGTTGGCGTGTGTATAAAGTTGTTTGCAGCGATATTGATCCGCAGTCGGCTTATGTTCCCAGTGCCATGCCGACAGGTATTAATCGTAAAATTGATAGATTAAACCGCCCATTAATACCAAGGCTTGAAGCAAAACTAAAAAACATAAAGCACATGTTGAGCGTGACAGATGTGACTCATTTAGTGGCTCAACAGTGCTATCAAAAGGAAACGTTAAATAGAGACAAAATTAAGCACTTGGCCACTTTTGGACATCCTCGAAATAGACCCCCTGTCGTCGTACTTTCATTTCGTTACAAGCAACAAGAATTGCGTAAAGAAACGCGGTATAAGTTGCGCACATCAATCAGACTAGAAAATTACGATACTCATCTTACCGGCGTCAGTGAAGATTGCTCGATTAGCGGGCTGAAGTTAGAACTCGATTCACCTTTTGAACAGCGTATTAATTCAAAGGTGAGTATTTCATTCCCTATTTTACAGAAAAAAACCACACAATTTATACTGGAAGACTTGAAGTACAGAGTCAAACATATCAATTACGACAAACTAGTTCTTCATTTGGAAGCAATAACGGAGGAGGAGCTTAGCGTCGCTGAGAAGTTTTTTACACAATTAATAGATAATAATAAAGATAAACTTAAAACTATTACAAACGAAGAGTCTGTGCCCGGCATGGGCCACGCATTGCGTTGCATGCAAGCTAGAAACACGCCGCAATTATGCACTTATATGCAAAAGCATAACGGTGGTTATTTTCCTACCACCACAACGATGCAACCAATAAGGGCTTCGTGGTTGAATTTGCTGCAACACGATATGCCGGCAACAAAAATGAATAACGCTTGGTTGTTTCAAGATAAGCACAAGGGTAATGCGTTCATACGGGATGCGTTGCGTGCATTGCGACTCGATCTCCGCCCTGTTCAGGCCGAAATATATGTCGCGTTTGACCCTAAAGATATCGATTATGAGACGGCAATTGTTGCGCAGTGGGAAAACGAACTAGCCACTCACCGTTCAAAATTACAATTCATTAAGACCGCAATGGCCAGAGGTGAGTTTTATGCATTCAGCGTTCATATTAGTCGCTCAAATCGCCCTGATACTTCTTTTTTAGAGCAAGAGTTGTTGTACATTACTCGCTACGCTATTCACAAAGCGAAACAATTAGAACAACAGATGTGGGATATTGCGGGTCAAGTTTATTTGACTGATATTACGCAAGAGGCAATTTATCGCTATAAACTAAATAAGTAGATTGGCTTTTTAAAGGCAATATATATCCACTGGTAGTGCTTCGCTATTGGGTATCGATTGTTGTATTAATCGAAATGTGCATTTTTTAAACACTTTTTTTATGTTCAACCATAATTAAGTGTATATTTTGCAATTGAAACACTGCATTTCGGATTGAATAAGTTCTTTTTACTCACTACCCCTCTAATAAAGTAAAACTGTTTTATTAAAATAATTTAAACTTTTGTTTTATATGTATTAATAAGAGATAAAAAATTATTAAGTACAAAAAAATTAGACTTTAGTTTAAAACAAAAACAATGTTTTGATTTGGTTTATTGTTTCTACTACATTTATTATGCATCAGCTATAAAACCTTTTATTTTTTCTATACCTTATAGGCGCTAATTCATGGTTTTAATGAGTCCATCTCATAACAGAGCTATTTCTATTTCGTTATTTAATATAACACCATCAATACAGACATTAGATAAAGAAAGAAGACGGCAAGGATATGCTCTTTTTTTGCCTGTATTTTACGTTTCACTCAGACATAATCTCAAATGATGCATCGTTAGCTTGCTTGCAACTTTGATTGAGTGCTAGATTAATATCAACCGTTTGTTACGACTATTTGTAGCGACATCTAATCATCTTTAAAGGTAGTACATGAATAAATATAAATTACACGCAATTGCACTGGTGTTTGCAAGTGGACTAGTTGGGTGTGACAAATCAGAGGTGGGCGATATTTCACTGGGCGTATTTACCACTCAAGATATTAAACTCAATACCCTTGTTGACCCATTAGTGACAGGTGTGACTTGTCATGTTGCCAGCATTGAGGCCGATTTAAGCTTAGCCGATCCTTCAGATAGCTCAATTGCGTGCAGGCAAACCGGTGAAATCACCGCTGCTATGATTACGCAAATTGACAAGTCAAAGTCTGGGGAAATTGTGTTTAGAAAATCGAAAAGTATTTTTTTCAAAACAATGAAAATACGTCGTGTGTTTGACTCTGACTCTCAAACTTTAATGTACGTGTCCTATTCTACTAAGGAAACCTCTGGCAGCTTCAAGCACAGTTTATCAACCGTGCCACTTTGGGGAACTCAGGCGTATGTTAACCCAACAAGTACAACACTGCTTCCAAACCGCTAAAACGAATTGAGTTAGCTGCTTGCTCTTGTACTTTAGGTTTAGCCTTAAACGCGATACCAGTACCTGCCACCGACATCATCACTAAGTCGTTAGCGCCATCGCCAACGGCGATCGTGTTTGCGATGGGAATGTCATTTTCTTTTGCTAGCTGTTGCAAAATATCTGCTTTCGCTTGAGCATCAACAACCTTACCTAAAACTTTACCTGTGAGTTTATTATCTTTAACTTCTAGGGTGTTGCTAAAGGCGTAGTCTAATTCGAATAGGGCCTTTATGTGATCAGCAAAATAAGTAAATCCCCCAGATGCTATTGCAATTTTCCATTCATTGCGTTTTAACTCATTTATCAGGACAGTAAAACCAGGCATGAATGGCAGACGCTTACGTATATTTAGTAAAGCATCCAACTCCACCCCATTCAAGCATGCTACACGTTGATATAAGCTTTGTGCAAAAGCAATTTCACCAAGCATTGCTTGTTCAGTTACTCTACTAACGACGTCACCCACACCGGCTAATTTAGCAATTTCGTCTATACATTCCATTTCTATCAAGGTACTGTCCATGTCAAAGACGGCAAGTCCCTTGCGCTCAAAAGAGATATTAGGTTTCCAAAAGACATCAATGAAAAGAGCATCACTTAGCAGTTTAAGTTTCCTGTTGAGTTCTTTTGTTGTTATCTCAGACTCATCGATGTGGCAGTCTATATTCACCACCATTTTATCAAATGCGCCATGGTAGCCATTCGCAGTGACTTTGACTGAGTTTGATTGAATGGGTAGCGCAGCAACAATTTCCTCAAGCATCGGAAAATTAAGGCCTGGAGCAGCGACAATAAGAGTACGAAAAATATTGTTGCTTTTAATATTTGATGTTTGATCACCGCCATTCATATTATTCTGGCTATACCATTTACATCTCAATGCTTGTATTGCGGTGTTATCAACTGTGTCGTTTAATTGCGGCTTATTTGCACACTCTTTATTTTGAGCGTCATAAACTATCCACAATATGTTTTTTTGTGCTAGATAGTTAGCGAACTTAGCGCTACTCAGTTGCGTGCTAGTTTGTGTGGGTACAAGGTACAAAATAGATCCTAAGAATACGTGTTTCCTTTATAAGCCTAATGATACCTAAAGGCTATCAGCAATAAAACAAAGTCTTGGCAAAAAGGGTTATTTATCCTATTGTTGCTGAAATGTCATGACCACTGAGAAACGCTTGTCTAAGCAAAGCACACCTAAATTTTCCATGTTAAAGCGCATATCCAATTTTATACTGGCTGTGTGTATTGTGGTTATAGGTGTTAATTTGTGGTTTATGCACAACAAAAATGCGAATGAATGGTATAGCTTAGAGTCAGAACAACTGGGCAGGAGTTTGGCCGCTCAAGCCTCGCGGATGCTAGCGGGGCCGTTACAAAAAGATGACCAAGAAAGTATCGAAAACTATGTCAGTACAATTGAAACTGATAGTTTAGTCAAAGGTACCTCTTTATATGACCAGTCCGGTAAAACAATTAAAAGTTTTGATGAAAATTATTCGATCATAGAGCAATTTAGAGTGTTGGACCAACCACCGCTTATTTTCGTTGAAGACATCATATATGACGGTAAAACCATCGGTTACGTAAAACTGTTACTTGACCGCGAAGCTATTATTAAACATCACAAAGCATTTAATCGCTCGCAACTAGTGCAAACTGGCCTAATTATGCTGTTAACCGCTATCTGCGCGATAATATTAACTCGTCTATTTTATAAAGTACGAGCTAACTATCAGTTCAGTGATAAACCAAAAAGCGTTAGATAATTCATCGTTGTTTGTTGTTGAATTTCTTGTGAAGATATTTTTTTGAGTTCAGCCAAGGCGTTAACAACCAACCCGAGTTGACTTGGTTGGTTGCGCTGCCCCTGAAAGCCACTCAGCGGCATATCAGGTGAATCTGTCTCAATAACAAGTTTATCTAGCGGAAGCCTCGCAATACTGTCTCTGGTTTTACTAGCACGCAAATAGGTGATAGTGCCACCTACTCCTAATAAAAAACCCATATCAATATACGTCATCGCTTCATGATAACTACCTGAAAATGCATGAAGTATGCCTCCTCCTTGATATTTTTGTTCTTTCAAAAGGCGGATTAGGTGATTGTGGGATTTTCTGTGATGTAAAATAACAGGTTTTTTATACTCCTCAGCAAGGCTAAGCTGAGCGCACAATATTTCCTTTTGATACGCCATGTCTAGCGATAAACTGCCATCCAAGCCCATTTCACCAAAAGCGATATAACGGTCTTGATACAAGTTGGCCAAGTGTGACAACTCATCGAGCATAAGTTGAGTCTGTGCTGTGTCTTGTAATTTAAGAAAATAAGGATGTAAACCTAACGCGATATCGACCCGTGTATATCGCCGTTTTAAGTCTAGTAATCTACCAAATTGCTGATTACTTAAGCCGAGTACTAACAGGCGCTCTATACCTACGTCAAAGGCATGTTTTAATACATTGTCACGGTCGCTATCAAATACCTCAAGGTCGATATGACAATGGCTATCAATCATAACCTACGGCATTAATCGTTGTGTTGTCCAACTGCCACTATCTTGTTTATTATATTCGAAGCGATCATGTAAGCGATGTTCGCCTCCTTGCCAAAATTCGATTTGCTGGGGCTCAACACGAAAACCACCCCAAAAGTCGGGTAACGGCACTTGACCGTTGGCAAACTTTTCTTTCATTTGAGCAAACTGAGTTACTAATAATTCACGCGTTGAAATTGGCTGACTTTGTTGTGATGCCCAAGCGCCTAATTGGCTGTCTTTGGGACGAGACAAAAAGTATTTCGCAACTTCGGTTCTTGAGAGGGCTTTAGCAACACCATTAACTCTGACTTGACGCTCCAAAAAGTACCATGGAAAGTGTAACGAAATTTTTGAATTATGGGCTAAATCTTTCGCTTTACGACTACCCAAATTAGTGTAAAAGACAAAACCTTCGTTACTCAAGTCTTTCAGTAACACAATACGTTGGCTGGGTTGCCCTGTTGCATCCACAGTAGCCACTGTCATGGCATTTGGATCGGGAAGTTTTGCGTTAATCGCGTCATCTAACCATACTTTAAATAAATCGACAGGATGCTCCGTAAGCGCCTCTGATGTTAAACGACCCGCTGTATATTCTTTTCTAAAATCACTGAGCTCTTGCATATTTGTTTGTCCCACAATAGCACTAAAAATAGTTTTTTAAGGTGCATTATCCTTTATAGTCATTATCGTAACCAAGGGATCGCAATGCACGTTCATCATCCGCCCAACCAGCTTTGACCTTAACCCACAACTCAAGAAATACTTTATTATCAAATAATGCTTCCATATCCTTTCGCGCCTCGGCGCCCATGGTTTTAAGGTGACTGCCTGATTTACCAATAATCATACGTTTTTGTGTTTCGCGATCCACCAATATTAAGCCATTGATATGGTAAATACCTCTTGGCGTAAGCTTAAACTGTTCTATTTCAACCGTTGTTGCATAAGGCAATTCGTCGCCGGTAAAACGCATCAATTTTTCTCTGATTATTTCAGCCGCCATAAATCGACTTGAACGGTCAGTAATATAATCTTCAGGGAAATAAAACTCACTCGGTGGTAACGCCTTCATTACGAGTTGACGCAAATGGTCGATTTGTTTATTTTGTTTAGCGCTGACTGGAATAACGTTTTCAAAATCATGCTTTTCGTTAAGGGTTTTTAACGTATCCATTAAAAGCGCTTTGTCAGTGACTTTGTCAGTTTTATTAACCACTAACCAACAAGGTATATTGGCCTGTTTTATTTTAGATAAAACCAGATCATCATCTTCAGTCCACCGTGTTCCCTCGATAATAAACAAAACTAAAAACACTTCACCCAATGAACTTGCCGCAGCGCGGTTCATCAAGCGGTTAATAGCACGCTTTTCGTCACCATGTAAGCCGGGAGTATCGACATATATTGCTTGGCGATCATCCAAGGTATCAATACCCATGATGCGATGTCGCGTTGTTTGCGGCTTGCGTGAGGTAATACTGACTTTTTGACCTAAAATTTGATTTAAAATAGTCGATTTACCAACATTCGGGCGACCAACGATGGCAACCATCCCACAATGTTTATTACTCATTTAATAACTTCTCTAATGTTTGTTTAGCTGCGTTTTGCTCGGCCTGTCGACGACTTTTTCCTTTACCAATCTGGCTTGTATTCAATGGCTCGACGGTGCAATCAACTTCAAAAGTTTGCGCATGGTCCTTACCACTAATCGATATGACTTCGTAGTTTGGTAGAGGCAATTGTCTGGACTGCAAAAATTCTTGCAGCTGTGTTTTGTTGTCTTTTATTTGTCTATACGGGTCGAGCTTTTCAATGCGACTAGCAAATAATTTAATTATCGTATTTTTGGCCGCATCTATACCCGCTTCTAAAAATATCGCGCCTATAACCGCTTCAACAACATCAGCTAAGGTTGAGCTACGTCGATGGCCTCCACTTTTCATTTCGCCAGAACCTAATTTCAATAAAGCACCGAAGTCATGTTCTTTGGCAATAAGTGCCAAAGTATCGCCCTTTACGAGTGATGAACGCATTCTCGTTAACTTGCCTTCAGGTTGCTCCGGAAATTGCAGGTATAACAGGTCAGCAACAACCATACCTAGCACTGCATCGCCCAAAAACTCGAGTCTTTCATTGTGAATTTTAGCAGCGCTACGGTGCGTAAATGCTTGCTCAAGCAAAGCCTCATTCTCAAATGTATAGCCAAGTACTTTGTCTAATCTTATATATGGATTCATTATAGCTCTTTGCGATGCCTATTTAATTTGCGACTCTTGCGGTAATAACTACTTACCGGAAACGCAAAAGATATAGACACCTTTGATGTTAACTATCATTTAGACAGTTAGGCCACTATTGGCAATAAGCGCCAACTAATTAATACTACCACTGCGTTCAAAACGAATACCAGAGGGCACCCATGTAGGTACCAAGTCTTCTGGCACTCGGTCAAACTCAAAACTAACCCAAATGAGCACGGCCTCACCAACTAAGTTAGCCTCTGGAATAAAACCCCAATAACGACCATCTTCACTATTATCACGATTGTCTCCCATCGCAAAATAGCTTTCAGCCGGAACAATCCACTCATTAATAGCAGTTCCTGGCTGCACTGGCTCGTAGCGCGCTGTTGCGTCGATAGCTCTTGGATTGCGCAATAGAGAATGCTGTTTATTACCTAGGTCTTCTGTGTATTCCTCAAGATAGACACCGCGGCTAATGTAATCAGTTCTACCTGAAAAAATTTGTTTAACAGCTTTTTCTGTTGGGCAAGGCTGCTGCACGTCGCAGGCCTCAGTAATATATAATTGCTTGTTACGATAAACTATTTTATCGCCAGGCAAACCGATGATACGCTTTATAAAATCGATATTAGGGTCCTTTGGAAACTTAAATACAGCGACATCTCCCCTTTTTGGCTCACCTGTTTCAATTAACTTAGTTCTAAAAATAGGATCTTTAATCCCATAGCTAAACTTTTCAACCAGAATAAAATCACCCACTAACAAGGTCGGCATCATCGAGCCAGAGGGAATTTGAAAAGGTTCATACAAAAAAGAACGAAACACCATGACGAGCGCGAAAATGGGAAAAAACTGTTTTGCGTTATCCACTAAGGCAGGCAAATAAGGATCTGCATCCTCGCCTGCTAACTCAGTGATAGTGTTATCACCTAAAATAGCTTTTCGTTCTTCTAGCGCCATTGCTTTTCTTTTAGGTGCAAATAACCAGGCATCAATTGCCCATATAACACCTGTAATAGCAGTCATTGCTACCAGAAACATTGCAAAATAATTAGCCATTAGTTGTCCACCTTCAAGATTGCTAAGAACGCATCTTGCGGTAACTCTACATTTCCTACTTGCTTCATACGCTTTTTACCAGCTTTTTGTTTTTGTAATAACTTTTTCTTACGGCTGATATCACCACCATAGCACTTTGCAATCACGTTTTTGCGTAATTGCTTAACCGTACTACGAGCAACAATATGTGTACCAATGGTTGCCTGAATTGCAATATCGAACATTTGTCTTGGGATCAACTCTTGTAATTTATCAACCAAATCACGTCCGCGCTTTTGTGAGTTCGCTTTGTGCGTTATAAGTGCTAGCGCATCAACTCGCTCACCGTTAATAAGTATGTCTAAGCGCACCATATCGGCGACTTGAAAACGACTGAAGTTATAATCCAGCGATGCAAAGCCTCTACTGGTTGATTTTAGTCTATCAAAGAAATCGAGAACCACTTCTGCCATTGGCATATCGTAAGTAACAGCGACTTGTTTACCGTGATATGTCATTGCTGTTTGCATGCCACGTTTGTCTACACAAAGTTTGATGACGTTACCTAAATACTCCTGTGGAACTAGAATATTTGCAACTACGATCGGTTCCCGAATCTCGTCGATATCGTTAATCGCCGGTAGCTTAGACGGATTATCTACTTGTAGCACTTCGCCTTTGGTGGTTTTGACTTGATAAACAACCGTTGGTGCCGTTGTGATCAAATCTAAATCGTATTCACGCTCTAGACGTTCTTGAATGATTTCCATGTGCAACATACCAAGAAAGCCAATTCTAAAACCAAAGCCTAATGCAGCAGAGCTCTCTGGCTCATAAAACAAAGATGCGTCATTTAAACTGAGTTTTGATAGTGCGTCTCGAAAATCTTCATAATCATCAGAGCTTACCGGAAATAACCCGGCATATACTTGTGGTTTAATTTTCTTGAAGCCCGGCAATGCTTTTGTAGCAGGCGCTTTAGCTAAGGTAATGGTGTCTCCAACGGGAGCGCCATTGATTTCTTTTATACCTGCAATAATGAAACCTACCTCACCTGCTCGCAAAGTCCCTGTGTCGGTCTGTTTTGGCGTAAAAATACCGACTTTATCAACCTGATGTACAACACCATTTGACATAATTTGAATTTTATCTTTTGCATTTAGTTGGCCTTCCACTATGCGCACAAGGGAAACAACGCCTTGATAGTTATCGAACCAAGAATCAATAATTAATGCCTGTAGTGGGGCATCAACGTCACCGACAGGCGGTGGAATGCGTCTCACTATTTCTTCTAATACTTCTTCAATGCCTACGCCGGTTTTAGCCGAGCATCGAACAGCATCGATTGCATCTATGCCGATGATATCTTCAATTTCTTCAGCAACACGCTCTGGCTCAGCTTGTGGCAAATCTATTTTATTTAAAATTGGCACAACTTCCATATTCAAATCCATTGCGGTGTAACAGTTTGCAAGTGTCTGCGCTTCAACACCTTGGCCTGCATCAACGACTAATAACGCCCCTTCACACGCAGCTAGTGAGCGTGATACTTCATAAGTAAAGTCGACATGCCCCGGCGTATCAATAAAGTTCAGTTGATACTTTTCACCATCTTTTGCTTGATAATATAGTGTTACACTTTGCGCTTTAATAGTTATTCCGCGTTCACGCTCGATATCCATTGAATCAAGCACTTGAGCAGACATTTCGCGATTAGTTAAACCACCACAAGTTTGAATAAGTCGATCGGCAAGCGTCGACTTGCCGTGGTCGATATGCGCAATAATACTGAAGTTGCGAATGTTCTTTAGTTGCATAAGTTTAGCTACTTGTCCTGAAGTTACCAGAGTATATATTTAGTCCAAAGACGCTTTATTTTACTGTCCGGACTTACCTTGGTCTTATAAGCGAAAAATAAAGATGCGATTTTACCGTTTTATCGGCACAAATGCGAATGATTACCGCATTATTACTACGCTTTGACTGGCTAACTTGCTCACAACTTGACAATAATTTCTTAAGAAGTGTTGTGCGCTGCACTTATGGAGATTATTTAACGTAAATAAATGCGCTAAATTAGATTATTTTTTTGAGTGGAATTTCGTTTTTCATAGTAATAGTGGCGTCGTTTACTGCGCCCAAAATAACCGGAGAAAACTGTCCTTTGTCCTGTTTTTTCGCAAATTTTGAGATTTGCCAGAAACTTATCGCTGTGGCACTAAAGCCAAATAAAATTTGCCAACCTTCATGTAACTCTGGAAGCATGAATTGCATGCACGACACAGATACAATTAAGACTAAAATAGGCAACAAGTATACCAACATCGAAGCCCCTATTAGTTGCTCTTCTGGTATCCCCAATTTGACAGTTTGTCCTTCCTTTAACTCGTAGAGGCTTATTAGTTTGAGTAATTCTGGTTTCGCAGTAAAGGCTTTAGCAACCACGCTTGTTCCACAATTTTTACTGACATGGCAAGTACCACACGTGGTCTTAATTTGGGTTTCAATCCAAACTTCATAACCTTTCACTTTTTTAACGGTACCTGTTTCTTCAATCATAATTTAGTATTAATTTGTTACTTCGATTGATTTTGCCATGAGTTGAGCAGTGATTAAAGGTATATCTCCAACCACCGTAACTTGCACTTTGCCATCGGTGCGAGAATGCACCGTATTAGCGCCATTATTTAGATTAACATCATTTTGAAAAACACCCGTTGCTGCTTGAATATAAACTGACACGTTGACCAGACCATCGCTGAACAAACTATATTCAGCCACCTGCCCTGTAATCGCTAATTGATGTATATCTTGCTTTACGGGTTTCATACCCACAGGCAAAAAGGTCAAGGCCCACTCATGCTTTCGCTGCGGTGGATTCACAACATTAATCACCCGAGGTAAGTTATCTCGCTGTAACTGACTGAATACGTCAGCAACTTTGTCATCGATTTTTAGCTGAATGACTTGAATTTGCTGTAACAACTTGCCATCTAAACCATGCATATTTAACTTTAGTAGCATGCCGGTTTCTTCATCCAACCACAAATGATACCCATATCTTGTTTTATCAATACTGGTGATACGAATTTGTTGCGCCGAGCGTCCGGATACTCTATTTCTGCCAACAAGTAAAAATTGGTAGCTCATTTGAAGTTGCTCAGGTTCATGCAACAGTGCATAAGGTATGGGCCCGTCAATTGCGTTTCCATACATACTATAAGGGGGATAACCAGGTTGAAATACACTCACGACATCATTGACTCTAATGTTCTCAAAGCCGGGACCATTCAATAGGCTAAGTTGCTCTATTTGTGTACTGTCATCTATTTTGGCATGACGCCATAGAAACGGTTGAGTGTCTTTTCCTGGAATATTTAGCACAAATGAGACTTCGTAATTTAAAAGTGAGGTTTGTCGTGCTAAACGCTCCAACCAGCTAATTGCAGATAGAGGATCAAAGGTGTCGTTAACTTTCAAAACACCTTGAGCAGCCTCTCCGGCTAATGTTCGCTGATTTTTTGAACTAACCACCTTAGGGTCTTTTTTGGGCTGTTGCGATTGCTCGTTTACTAGTGATTGCTCTGATAAAGGCTCTGATAAAGGCTCTGATAAAGGCTCTGATAAAGGCTCTGATTGGGCAGCGCTTGAGTCGATGGACTCAGCAACTGACACAGAAGTAGGAGCGAAAACCCCCAGAAGAATGGCAAGTAAGCTCCGCTTCCAGAGCAGCCTACCGATGTTAGCCCTACTGCTCACTTTGTTTATTCCGTTTATCATATTACTTTTGAGCTGGGTCTGCGCTCGGCTCAGCCTCTGGTGTCTGTGAAATTTTACTTTGTCCCGCATTTTTAAGTTTAAGTTGGCGTTGATGGTCTTCTATAATCGCATTAATTTGGCGCTGCTGTTCAAGCACTATTGCCATGCCTTCACGGTCGACACCCTGATTTCTACTTAAACTCACGGGAGCCAAACCACCTTGTGGGCCAAACTCTGTCGGCGCGGTCAAGAATGGCAACGTTTCTTCTGGTTGATTGTATGACTGATAACTGAATATCATCACAGCCGTAGCACAAGCAGCGACTGCCAACTGTCCACTTTGTTTTATTAAAGGAATAACATTGGCAACAATAGGAAGCTCTTGCCAGGTGCGGGTCGGTGCAATCATTGGCAACTCATTTTCCAACTTTTTGGCAATTTCAGCACTGATGTCAAAGTGAATGTCAGCACTCATCTCTCTGCGAATGCAATCTCTGACTAAGTGATAACGTTTCCATTTGTCAGCGAGTCCAGGATCTTGCGTCAAGCTTTTAGCTATGTCAGGATCATGGTGTTCGCCATCTACAAATGCCGATAATTTTTCGAGCTGTTGCGTCATATAATAAATTCCTACGTTAACACTGCTAATATTACATTATTTTCTTTAGTGAACGCTATACTTTAGTGTTTATGTTTGCATTAAAGGTACGATGACTTTGTCGATTGCTTCTCGGGCTCTAAAAATCCTCGACCGAACGGTCCCAACCGGACATTCCATCACTGCCGCTATTTCTTCGTAGCTCAAGCCTTCGATTTCTCGTAAAGTAATTGCCGAACGTAAATCTTCAGGTAACACGTCTATTGCCGTAAATAACTTTTGCTGTAATTCGTCAGATAACAAAGCACGCTCAGGAGAGTTATTTTCCTTTAATGCATCACTTCCATCATAATAATCAGCTTCACTCGCATCAACATCACTTGCTGGGGGTTTGCGCCCTTGAGATGTTAAATAATTTTTTGCACTGTTTACCGCTATCCTATAAAGCCAAGTATAAAAAGCACTTTCGCCTCTAAAGTTGGGTAGTGCTCTGTACGCTTTTATGAATGCTTCTTGCGTTACATCTGCTACATCCCCACTGTTCTTCACGTACCTTGAAACAATATTCATCACCTTGTTTTGATGACGAATAACTAACAAATTGAAAGCGTTCTTATTACCTTTCTGTACTTGCTCAACTAATTCTTGATCGGTTTTCTGCTCGCTCATTCGAGCCACTACTCCTAAAATACATCGCTTATGGCTCATGCAAGTGTAGTAATAGACTGACACTTTATGGATAAGTTCGATATACAGCTAAAATAATTTATAAATAACCATCAGTTGTAATTTTTTACTAGATGATTAATATGTCGATACACTATTTCCCTACATGTTACCCGAAAAACGACCTATGTCTCAAACAATTGAACATCGCTGCGATTTATTAATAGTCGGCAGTGGCGCAGCAGGGTTAAGCCTCGCTTTAAAAATGGCTGATTTGTGTGACGTTATCGTGCTGAGCAAAAGTGATATTAATGAAGGTAGCACTCGCTACGCGCAAGGCGGAATTGCTGCTGTTTTTGACGATACAGACTCTATCGACGACCATGTCAAAGACACCTTAAATGCGGGCGCAGGGCTATGTGATGAGGCTGTTGTTGCGTTTACTGTTCGCAATGCAAAAGAAAGTATGGAGTGGTTGATTAATAAGGGCGTTCCTTTTGATCAAGAAAAAAATGAGAATGGTGAAACTAAATTTCATTTAACGCGTGAAGGTGGACATAGCCATAGAAGAATATTGCATGCTGCCGATGCAACTGGCGCAGCGGTGCAAAAAACGCTGTCGGATAACGTCGCCAATCATCCTAACATCCGCTTATTTGAACGCTATAATGCGATTGACTTAATAAAGAGTAAAATTTCGCCAGACCATTGCGTTGGCGCGTACGTTTGGAATCGTAAAAAAGAACAAGTAGAAGTTATCAGATCTCGCTTCACAACGCTTGCCACAGGCGGCGGCAGTAAGGTTTATCAATACACCTCAAACCCTGATGTATCAAGTGGCGATGGCGTCGCAATGGCATGGCGGGCAGGGTGTAGAATAGCCAACATGGAATTTAACCAATTCCATCCCACTTGCTTGTTTCATCCAGACGCAGGAAACTTTCTTATCAGCGAAGCATTGCGCGGAGAAGGCGCATTTTTGTGCCACCAAGATGGCACTAAGTTTATGCATAAATTTGATGAGCGAGGCGATTTGGCGCCGCGTGATATTGTCGCCAGAGCCATCGATTTTGAAATGAAGCGTCTTGGTGCTGACTGCATGTACTTAGATATTAGCCACAAACCCACTGACTTCGTCAAAAAACACTTTCCTAATATTTATAGTCGCTGTTGTTCGTTGGGCATAGATATTACGACTCAAGCAATACCGGTAGTTCCTGCTGCGCACTACACATGTGGCGGCGTTATTACGGATTTCGATGCTCGCACTAACTTAGAAAATGTATATGCTATCGGTGAAACTGCATACACAGGTTTGCATGGGGCGAACCGAATGGCTAGTAATTCGTTACTAGAATGCATTGTGTTTGCGCATGCCGCCGCCAAACATATCGTTAAGCGCATACACGAAACATGGATTGACGAGCCAATACAAGCTTGGGATGAGAGCCGGGTAATTGATTCAGATGAACTGGTGATTATTCAACACAATTGGCACGAACTTCGACTTTTTATGTGGGATTATGTCGGTATTGTGCGCACCAATAAACGATTAGAGCGAGCGTTGAGACGCATAAACTTGCTTAAACAAGAAATTGACGAATATTACAGTAATTTTAAGGTCAGCAATAATATGTTGGAGTTGCGGAATCTGGTTTGTGTCGCACAATTAATTGTGATGTGTGCAATGCAAAGAAAAGAAAGCAGAGGATTGCACTACAACCTAGACTACCCTGGCATGTTAGACAATCCTGAACCCACCATTATTCAAAAGGAAATGTAATTACCGCGCAGACAGTAATGTACTAAGCAATTATCATGTTTGTGCGCAAATGCTCTCTTTCTTTGGAGCGGCTTTTTGAAGTCAGCGAAAAGTCTATCTGATCTATTTCACTATTTACTTTTAATTCACAGCGCGTTGGCAAATAAATAGGTTGTATAAATTGTGTAGAAAACTGCATTGGTGTTTGTGCTAATGCCCTTTTACTGTTTTGCATTTCTTGTTTTAATACCGCTGACAAGCAAATTGCCTTTGAATACATCCCATGCGCGATAGCTTGCTTAAAGCCCATTGCTTTTGCTGTCCAACGAGACAAGTGTATTGGATTGAAGTCACCTGAGACTTGTGCATATTTGCGTCCTATGCCAAGGGGAAAGTTTATCTCTATGGTTTCGTCGAATGGAGAAATGACGGCGTCAACTATTGGCATTATAGAAGCCGTTTCGAGGACATTATCTGCTTTAAAATGCGGTTCACAAATACTCATATCAGTCGCCAATGCCTCGCTCTCATTAACTTGGTTATGTTGTTGCCTAGACAAATAGTAAGACGTACCAGAAATTGCTAGCTCGCCATCCACAAAACCTTCACTTAAGACAGCAAAAACCCAGCCTTTTTTATGCCAAGCAAGTCCATTAAACGATGTTTTTAGGATCAATTTTGAACTTTGTTCAGGCAAGTAATTTACCCTAATAAAATTAGCTAAATGCACTAGGCCCATTGGTTTAAATGGAAACGGTTTGTTTACCATCATCTCCAGTTGCATAGGTAAGGTAAGGACTTGTAAGTAATTGGGGTGTATTACAGATGCTATACCAAGCCGCCAACTAACTGCCTTGTTGTAACGCTCGCAATGAATTGCGTCTATTTGAATTTCTTTTCGAAGACTACTCAACGGTAGCACAGGGATAACACGCTTATGGCATTGTGGATTATACAAAGCCGCTTTTAATAAGCCCATGTTCATCATCTACTCGCTCTTCCTACGTTAAGTTTGTGTGTAAACTAAAAAAACGTTGACGGTATTTATTGTTAGCTTGCTAATTTTGTATTAAGTGCAATTACAGATGCTAGTGCTCTGTAATGGCTTTCTGTTGTCTGCCACTTAAACAGGATAATCGAGTTAATCACATGGACAATTGTATTGTCATTGCGGCCTGCCTTGAGAGCAGAGGCTGACCCTGTTATATGTTCCTGCGTAGATTCTAATATTAAGAAAGCACACAATTGTGTACAGCGCGAACGAGATGAAATTTGGTAACAAATATTGGTTTTTTGAGAGTGGACTGTCTCATTTTTATGCGCCTTGTGATCATTAGTAGCGGAAGATGTTTCCTTGTAGCAATCACAAAGCAACGGTCTTTTTTGACTCATCGAGATTAAAAAATGTGTTTCCAAAATCGTGTTGCAAAGTAACTTAAATCCAAGCCAACTGCTAAGCAGCATAGTAAAGATTAACTGCAATATATAAAAATTTGGCATTACTGTCGATGGCAATGACCAACAAATAATAAGTGGCACTACATAACCGTTGAAAAATTGAATTAGGTCAAAGTTATACCGAGTAACGATAATGTCACGATATGCGATATCGAATTACACCTTAACTCTTTGCAACACTTTCTGAACCATATAAGTTAAATCTGGGTCTTCACATTTTTTATGGCCCATAAACCACGCAAACAGATCTGGGTCATCGCAGGTTAACAAACGTTCAAAAACGACTTTTTCTCCTTCGGGTAGTTCATCGAAAGCTTGCTCAACAAAAGGAAGAAATAGCACATCTAACTCTAACATGCCGCGTCGACATGCCCATCTTAACCTAGCGACTCTTTTTGCTGTAAACATTGGGTACCTTATGCTTTATTTGCTTGTATAGTAGCATAACGCAGATGATTGCAGAACTGATCAAAAGATATTTAAAAAGTCGATTTATTAGCGTCAAAAGTTCAAGATAATGTGTTGTTGAGTAGAACATCATCTTGCAAAGTAACGTACCATCCCAATATCATCTGTACACAAGCATTGGATTGCACCGTTATTGTATGACAATAGGCAATCTCGACAGTATTAGAGGCTACAAAATGTCATCTCAAAACGAATTTATAGCAAAATTGAACCAGCTTGGTTGTGTCACATTTTCGGGACCACAAGCGACAGAGTATTTACAAGGCCAAGTTACTGTAGATGTAAAAAAGATGCATGGAAATGCTGCCAGAATTGGCGCACATTGTGATTTTAAGGGTAAAACTTGGTCCGTATTTACCGCACTACTAAGCAGTGATGTTTATCATTTGATCATGCGCAAATCTGCTATCGAAAAAAGCCTTGCCGAATTCAAAAAATATGGTGTCTTCTCTAAAGTAGATATTCAGCAAGCAGTCCCAGAGTTGAGTTTTTTCGGCATATCTGGAACCGCAACATTAAGCGCTCTTAAATCATTGTTTGCAGAACTAAATGAGCAACATTTGGGTGTGCTTAGTAATGAATTTGGCAGCGCAATTTGCCTTAACATAAGCACGCCACGATATATACTTGCTCTAAATTCTGATGGCCTAGCTTTGTTTAGTAAGCTAACCGACGTTGCTACCTATCAGGACGAAAGCCACTGGGAGGCTATGGATATAGTTGACGGTATCCCGTGTATAGAAGCTCAAACCAGTAACGAATTTGTTCCTCAGATGCTCAATTTACAATCTGTCGCCGGTATCGATTTTGATAAAGGTTGTTACATGGGTCAAGAGACTATTGCACGCACAAAATTTCTAGGGCGCAATAAAAGAGCATCTTATATTCTAATTCATCAAGGTGTTGACGCATCCATCGAGCTAAAGCCAGGAGATGCCTTGGAAAAACAAGCAGGTGAAAATTGGCGCAGCGGCGGCACTGTGCTGCAAAGCGCGGTGCTTAATGACACTACATTATTGTTTGGGGTTCTTGCAAATGACACACAAACAGGTGATGTGTTAAGATCGAAAGCGTTCCCAGAGCACCAGTTCACAGTAAGCGCTCTACCGTATAAATTAAATTAAGCAAAGGATACAAGATGCAAATACAGAAAGATAATGTCGTTACGCTTCATTACACAGTAAGTACCACCGAAGGTGAAATGATCGATTCGTCTCACGAAGCGCCTCCAATGTCATTTTTGCAAGGCAGTCATTTTATGATTGAAGGCATTGAAGATGCATTAGCTGGAAAAGTAAAAGGTGATAAATTTTCAGTCAATGTTGACCCTGACAAAGCATACGGGGAACGCCATGACGATTTAATTCAAGAAGTCCCTTCTGACATGTTCGAGGACATGGACGTTGACGTAGGCATGAGTTTTAGAGCAACGACGGACGATGGCGAACAGTCTGTGATGATTATCGACAAAACTGACACAACGGTAACAGTCGATGGCAATCACCCATTAGCCGGCATGTCGTTAGCCTTTGACGTTGAAGTTGTTGATGTACGTGAAGCAACTGTGGATGAGATCAAGCATGGTCACGTGCACGGTGAAGATGGCTGCGGACATTCGCACTAAGACACGACATTGCTTGTAAACGACATTGCTTGTACACAATGCGTGCTAGATGTGGCGCATATAATGGACGTGAAGTCGGCAGTATGTAAACTGCCTTTACAAGCCATGCATTCGGAGACGTTAGATAGCGTCTTCGTCAGTTTCACCAGTACGAATACGAACAACTTGCTCAACATCAAATACAAATATCTTACCGTCTCCAATTTTACCCGTTTTTGCCTGCTCTAAAATAGTTTCAACAGCCCTGTCTACCAAGCTATCTGGCACAACTAGCTCAATTTTTATCTTGGGTAAAAAATCCACATTGTATTCGGCTCCACGATAAAGTTCTTTATGGCCTTTTTGCCTTCCAAAGCCCCGGACCTCAGTCATTGTAATTCCACTAACACCTATTGAAGATAAGCCTTCACGAACGTCATCTAGCTTAAACGGCTTAATAATAGCCTCAATTTTTTTCATTAGATTTGACTTTCCTTATTCATGGTCATAAACGGTAGGAATAGAGAGTCGTTTATGTTGCGTTTTTAAGTATATAGCTAATAGTTTATCGTCGGCAACCTTATCCGTACTTTTACCTTCTAAAAAATCATCGATTTGGTCATAGGTTAATCCTAACGACGACTCGTCAGATTTCTGTGGTGACATTGTTTCTAAATCTGCAGTTGGTGGTTTTGTAATAATTTTTTCTGGCGCTCCAAGCTGTTTTGCTAGGCTGCGAACTTGACGTTTACTTAGACCAAACAATGGCGCTAAATCGCATGCACCATCACCAAACTTGGTATAGAAACCAGTAATATTTTCTGCCGAATGATCAGTACCTAGCACTAATCCATTCATCAACCCAGCTATATCGAATTGGGTCGCCATTCTTGTTCTAGCTTTGGCATTGCCTTTAACAAAATCACTTTTTTGAGCTGAAAAACTATTCACACCCTCTGCTAATAAACCGTTGACTGCGCTTTCATGTATCGCGTCTGCAGCTGGCTTAATATTTGATATCACTTGCAAACTTGGTTGAATAAAATCAATCGATGCTTGTGCATCTTCTTCATCCGCTTGAGCACCATAAGGCAACCTAACCGCGATAAACTGATATTCATTATCAGATTCTTGATTCAATTCATTAACTGCTAATTGTGCTAAACGACCTAATGCACATGAATCAATACCACCGCTGATCCCTAACACTAAACTACGCAAACCTGACTCGCTTAATTTATCTTTCATGAATTGAGTTCGGCGTTGGATCTCATGTTCGATGTCTATTTCAGGTAAAACACGCATTTCTTGGATTACTTCAGACTTCAACATCAACTTTTCCCTCTTTATTTTTCTAACTAAGCCGTATTTATTGTAAGGTAGCAATTCGAGATAATAAAAAAATCAACCAACGCGGCTCAACGATACTCATTCTCCCGAGTTTACGTTCTATACATTAACACAAGGTATTAACTACGCTAACGAGCGATGTTAGTGTATACGCAACTACAATAAAAGTAGAGTATAGTTAGCTGAATTTTTATCGGGGGTCACTGTGTTAAATAACGAGATTACCACGCAAGTTAGTAAAACCAGTCAAAAAGGCGTTACCCTTCTTGAAATGATGATCACTTTAGCAATATTAGCGATTGTGTTAACGGTTGTCGCGCCCAGTATGCAAAATTTTCTGATTAAAAATAGAATTACCGGAGAGATTAATGAAGTCAGCGGCATAATTCAATATGCTCGCCACCTTGCGATAGATGAACAAATCAACGTTGTTGTGTGCCCATCTGAAGATTTTGAAGCATGTGGAACCAATTGGAATAATCCCAAAATTGTGTTCATTGATAGCAATGCAGATGGTAATAGAAACTCAGATGAGGAGCTTCTAGTAGCGACATCCAAGGCGTCTGACTCAACCAAAATGACGGGTCCAAATACGAGTATTAATTTCAAATATACAGGCGCCGCTAGTCGGTCTTTCAGTATTCAACTCTGTCCAATTAACACTGACGCGACTGTTGCTAGAGCGATTTTAGTGTCTTTGCAGGGGCGAGTGAAAGTCAGTTCTGATGCAGACGATAACGGCACACACGAAGACATGGATGGAGTCGCATTAACCTGCACCTAAGCACTAATGATGTAAATTAAACCTCTAAATACTGGTGTTAACGCCTAAAATTAAATCCCATAATGCCAAGTTTAGATAGCAACCTGCACCTACGCTATTTTTCTGGTCCTCAAAATTGGTCACATACACATAGACATACACAGACAGACAGACAGATAGATAGATAAGACAGATAGAGGTCAACTTGCCTGAGGTGTTTAGATTCTACAAGGCGCAAGACAATGAGGCTTCTACTTCTTAGGCAGAGAGGCTAATTAGCCTCGTAATCGTATTATCGACACCCACTTCAATATGAAGCGGGTGTCAATGAAGAGCGTATAAAGAATTAACTATCAACTAGCAAGTCCAACAAAACTCGTTAGTAGCAATGCTTCCATTATTATCAAGATCCCATGCTTTACGCCCATCACTATAAATAAAAAGTGCGCCATCACTTGCTAAGGACCCCCCTGATATCGGGGTTGCTTTCAAACGGAATGTAATACCGTTAGCTGATACGTCATCTATCGTCAACTCATATCTCTTATTGCCCGCAGGTTCAGAACTGGGTGAATGCGAAGCGAATATATTTGGTTTTCCTGTATTCGCTCCAGTTTCAGCTGCACCTTTATACGAAAAGCTAGAAGCGTTATGTCTCTCCATCGCTGCCGCAAAAGACATAAGGTCAGCTTGCGCCGTGCTTCTTGCCGCACCATTAATCATATTTTGATAACTGGGAAACGCAATTGCAGTGATGATGCCTATAATGGCGACTACAATCATCAGTTCAATCAATGTAAACCCATTCTGCGTTTGTTGAAATTTCATTTATTGGCGCTCCACTTCAGTTTTCCAAGTATTTTTCTGAACTCGCTCAAACTTACCGTATATGTTTCTGGCTAAACATTCAAAGTCAGAACCACAAGATATAATTTGACCATCTTCATCTGTCTCAATCACAGCTGATACGCATTCTGCACCTAAACAAACAACGGGTTTAACGATATTCTCAATGAGTATTTTAGTATCCGGTGCAATACCGGTTTGCTTAAGTAACGCAAACCTATCAGTGACATCTTTTTGATCATTATTATTTAAATCTTCAACCGCATTGGCATCAATAAGATTTACCAAATAGGCTCTACTATTTCCTGTTGGGGGAGCACAAGCACTGGCACTAGAGCTCGCTGGCAGGTAAGTGGTAAAGAATATTTTATAATCAAGTATTAACGGTGACGCCAATACTTTTTCACCATTTTGAGTCAGACGGATCATCCAACCATCCTTGGACGCAAACAGGCTGCTTTGCACTGCTCTTTCATCCACATTATCACTGGTCAATAAATGCTCTGTCGCATCGTATAAGCTAGCAGGGTTGATTGGTGTACTAGGCAGTACGAATTTATTGAATTCATCACGAACAAATACACCTTTGTCTTTAATCATGAAAAAGCTATCTTCAATACTCGTATTCAGAGGGCCAGCTCTAAAACCAGAACCGATAGCAACTGCAAAGTAATGTTCGTCTGTTGTAGAAATTTCAGCAATATCAGGTGCGTAATAGAAGCGTCGATTTTGCTCTACTGTGTCTCCACTCATCTTTGCTAATAACCCACCACTAACAAGGTTGCTAATGCTTTGGCCATTGTAGATATCTAAACGGAATATCTGCCCGCCCATGTCAGCCACGTACATATGATCAGCTAAACCATCGTTGTCGCGGTCAATGACTGAGATCCTAGCAGGGATACTATATTGCATATCGCTTAACAATAGATCAGCATTATCATTACTTGCAGACCACAGTAAATCGCCTGTGTTTGCATCAATAATATAGACTGCATTACCCATTGAGTCTTCACTACGATTTGCTTTTGCGTCCTGGTCGGGATCATAACCAGCACCAATGATCATGACATCTTTGACTGTGCCACCAATATTAATCTTTGTAATAGTAGGTCTTGACCAAGATTGGCCCATTTTTGCGTAATCACCTTGGCCACCATCAACCGTAAATACTATTTTAGGATCCATTTTAGCGGTTACATCAACAATATAGTAATTGTTCCCACCGCGGCGCATTCCGATATAAATATATTTTTTACCATTGTACTCGCGGTAAACCATGTCGCCATCCAGTCCATAGATATGATTAAACGAACTGCCGTTACGATAAAAATCGTTCAGGTTTTGCATTAATTCTTTAGGCATTATTGCAAAGTTTTCTTCACCTGTTTCAGCATCAATCGAATGCAAGAAACCATGGTTAGTCGCAACAAAAACAGAACTGTCGGTTGCACTGTAATTCACAATAACAGGTTGCGAATGTATCGGATCGCCCATTTGTAAACGAACATCTGTTGTAGACCCGTCACCATCGTCATCTCTAACATCGACACCTCTGGCCCATTGAAGAACGAGTTCTCTGGTACCCACAGGGTCCGAAACTGGATCTAATGCTAGGTCAGCACTTGTGATTTCAGAATTACTTTCAGAAATCTGATTAGTAGGGATAATGACGGAACCTGTAGTATCAAAAAAGTATACTTTTCTGACTAAGTCCAGACGACTAGCCGCGCCGCCAGCTCTGACATCATTACCATCTTGAATAGTCGACCAGTAAGAATGAGAGTTTTCAGAGAAAAAGCCTGAACCACTATCCACGGCGTTGACACCATTTTTATCCAATACTTTGTCACCACTGATCCGGTATTTTTTCAGATTACCCGGCCAATTTGTTCCTTCAGAAGGTTTAAACAAAGCAAAGTATAATTCATCTCTATGGGTTAAACGATTTAATTGGTTTACAGCAACACCAGGAGAAACGAAGGTTGCATTTACATCTTTCACGTTGCGCAAAATACTTTGAAATGCCAAAACTAAGTCATCACTATTGTCCGCCTGATAGAAGCCTCCTCCTCCTTGTAATGCAAGCTGATTTAAGAAGTTGTTTGCAGTGCTGTTAGCAGCAAAACCAATAGTATGAGTAACTACCCTAGCGTCTATCGCTGAATCACCGGCGTCACTTATGTTCTTAACCAAGTCCACTCCACACTTCTCGCCACCACTACCTGAGCAACTCTTACCTAGTAATGTTTGTATTTCATTAACACTGTGGTTGTTGTTGGCTTCACCATCGGATAACAATACAATATGATTGTTTACCTGACACTGCAGGTCTGTCACTGGAGAAATATAATTTGCACCGGCAGGAATATACTCTTGAGTACAACCCCAATCACTTAAGTTTTCTTCGTTGCAGCCCGAGGGACGGATCGCATCATCCCCAATGTAAGACGCGCGATGACTTACTCTTGTACTGCGTCTAACGTAGTTGCTAACGGAGTCTTCACCGCGTTTTCTGCCATAATAAACCGGACCACCCGCGAAATACTGTGAAGCTTCGTACAATGTATCAACGATAGGTGTCATGCCATTTGATGTTAACTCATCAACTTTACTCATAAGATGTTGACGAACAGTTGCAGACGATCCAGGCACCGCATTACCTTCAAATTCGACGACCAATCGAGCCGCTCCTGAAGGCTTGCCGTTGACGGTATATCCGCCTCTACTAGCGTTAGTAAAGTTGGACATAATAAACATCATTTTGTTACCGTTTCTCCAACCAGAGCGGTTAACGATTGTCTGCACAATACTGGTAATGGGAGGGCTTTTGTAGTCACGATTTTTGTACCAAGATTCAATATTACTCCAGGTAACAGCTGAGGTTTTACTTTTATTGTGCTGCATGTAACGAATATAGGGACTAAAATCATTTGGGTGGTCCTCGTTAACACCTTGAATGAGCATAGATGCGCCGCTAGAGGTGCCATTTTGATAAGCTGTAAACTCTAGATAAGCATCAGTAATAGTCGCATTTTCAGGAATATTTACACCCGCAAAACGTAAACCGACGTATTCATTCGAATAAGCGTTAAACGTTAGCTCTTGTCCTGTATTTTGATAGCCATTCGAGCGCTCTTCCGCATTCTCACCCTGTGAGTTTACTTGATATATCAAACGCTCACGCATACACCCTGTTGCGGTAGTTTCATCATACGTGACAATTAATTGAGGCGTTGAACCATTGCCCTGCTCCAACGACGATGTTTTGCGACCGCTTGAAGCAGATACGCTTGTGCCCTCTACGATGAGATTGAGGCTATTCCCACCGCACCAATCACCTCGATTAATAACTTCTTGCAACACTGCGCTAATGTCGGGTGATAACAGACTCTCACTGGACAGGGGGAAGTTATTGTCGGTGTCCCAAATTACTTCAGCACTTGTGGTTAGGCGGTTTGAAATATTACTAGCTTCATTTTGAAAAGTCGTTGAGTTGCCGATCGCCTCAGCTCTAAACGATAGTGTGGCGTCTGAGGTGTTCAGAGTACTCGATGTAAAGCGCACACGAGCGCTGGTGATCACAGCTCCTCTAGGAATTCGTAAACCTTGGTATCGCAAGCCAGTTAATACGGTATCTGTTCCTTTCGTTAAATCAATTTCACTAGAGGAAATAGTAACGTCTTCATCGATTTCATAAGCATCATCAGTCCCTGAGGTTATTGGAATAATAATTTCAGGGGTAACTGGCGAGTCTATTCCGCGTACAGGAAATAAAATAGGACCACCAAAATCTGAAAATCGCATCAAACCAGCGTTTATATTAGTGGCTGAACCTAACGCGGTTTTCAGTGCATTTTGCACCCTTAGCATTCTAGTCTCATCAGTACCATCTTTGGATCCCATAGAGCCAGAACTATCCATAATAAACAATACATTAGGATTATAGGTATTTGATGTACCTCCTGTTCCTAAGTATATTTCGAGGTCGTCTCCCATGGCACTCATACTGATCAGGATAGTTAATAGAAAGGCGCTGACCGAACTTGTAATTTTCTTGATTGACATACCTAATACCTCAATTCGATGATGGTGCAAAAACAGCTGCACTCATTGTATTTGCAACGGCATAATTGCTTCCCACAGTTTTTCCGCAGCCCCTAACCATGAAAATATGACAGCTAATATTACTGCCACCAATAACGTTACTCGACCCTCTGCATGCTTCTTCTCGGACAAAAACACTTTTAGACCAACTTGTCGTTGCCGGATTAGTTCTGAAATCTCCTTGCGTTGTATGCATCTTTCCTCGCGTTAATCCATCATTGGTGATAAAGCGATCAGTACGATCATTGTCAAAACAACTTAATTCATCATTGGCAAGGTCTAAGGCATCTAACTGCCTCGCTTCAGACAGCGGGTCTGATTTAAGCGGATTGGATAATAAAGACTCGTCTTCTGCCTCATATACCACACCAGCGAGTGCAGCCTCCGCCGCATCAAAAGCAAATGATTTACGCTCTAGTGATGCCGCCATTTTAGTCTGTAATATGCCACTAGAAACGGAGGCAACGCCTAGAATGGTCAATGACATCAGCACCAGCAGTGCAAAAACCATAACGACACCTTGCTGACTTTTCATGCATTGCTCCTTACGAAATTTTTCATATTTCTTAATGTTATTGTTGTTTCAAATGATTTATATAGGCCATTATCGTCTGGGACATAATTTGCTTCATTGAGTAATCTGAAAAACGGCTTGGTTTTAACTGTAATGTCACTATCAGCACGGACAACGAGAGCGATACGCAAAGCGACTATTGTTTTGCCAGTGTCTATTGCAAGTTGGATCCCATCCGCTGTGATAAAACGAGTAGGAATTGCTGACCCTGCAGTAGACGCTAAGTCAGTGATACCGTAGGTGACTTGAAAGTTAGTTACGTCGTCTAAGAGGGTAATTGAGTTGTGGCTGTTATGACCATCAGCCACTTTTTGCCCGCGTAAATAACGGCCATCAAAACCCCTACATTTGAGCTTATTATCAGCAACGAAATATTCGTTAACCACATAAAATTCTTCTTCATTTAAATAACCGAGGGCATAACCTCTGCAATCCATATTGCTTTGCAAGCTAACGACTAAGGTATCATTGCCACCGCTGCTTCCTTGAACAGCACCTAAACTTGTTCTCACCGCAAACTGATTGGGCAATATGATGGGATGATTTCGTACAAAGTTGTTTTCGTCGACAACATCTACATTAATGTTTAACTTAGGATTCATTTGATCATACAAACCCACCATCAATATTTCGCCACGCAGGCGATTAATAATAAACCGCCCGCTTTCTTGAGTGGATGCCATTGCTCTATTCAATTTTTCAGTGACCGAGTTGCTGACCATTATTTGAATTACCGCACCTGCGATCACCAATCCTAATGCCATCGAAATCATTATTTCGACTAAGGTGAATCCTTTTTGATTTTTTTTCTGACTACTTTTGTTGATAAATAGATTCATAAGGCAACCTCCACTACAACGCAGTCGTTGGAATCTGTTAGCGTCTTATTACAAGCACTATTTAACACTCTCTCGTTGCCCTGCCAGTTGCGCACAGGCCAACTAACGATGACTTCATGAATAGAGCCAGCACTGCATAAGTCAGTATCGCCCAAATCTTTATCTGTGCATGTCAGGCTTATTTGAGCATTCGGATTATTTCGTGCAGCGGCACATGACATTTGATAACCATCAAACTCAGCTAGTTCAGCTGAGTTACAATCACCTGTTTGGCAATTGGCAATAGCAGCAGGATGCGCTTTACAATGGCATTCATAAGGACTTGCGTCTGTTACTGAGCACGTCAGGTTATCAAAGTTATATATTTCGTCATCAAAATAATTATTGTCAACAACAAAGCCATCCGTGACGTCAGATGACATCGCGTTTGCATTCAAACGTTCACTGAATTGCTGTGCTACAAAAACAGCTTGAGTACGATTCAAGGCATCAGCGTTAGAAAACGACCCTACAAATTGCAGCGACGCAACGCCTAAAAGGCCGATTGATAGTATAAAAAGAGTTACTAACACTTCAACCATGCCGAGTCCGCTCTGGGATAGCATTGATTTTTTCGCTAATTTATTAGACGGCTTATTCAGCATCATAATTATTCAAAAACAGCTTTTTCATAACATCAGCTTACATGAGATGCATGAGTATTTGGTTATCGTGAATAAGTCTAACGTATTAAATACGTATCGAAACTGAACTGAAGTAGGTTTATAGTGGGGATACTAGCGCAACACACTGTTTTTACTATGCTTGGCGCTAGTTTATTTGTTTTACCAAAACTTAAATTTGCTTAATTCGTAGCTCTTTTGGCACAGCGAATTCTATTGTTTCTTCGCGCCCGGGGCGTTCAGATGCAGTAACTGCACCCCAACTCAGTAATTTATCAACGACCCCTTTAACCAAAACCTCTGGTGCTGAAGCGCCGGCAGTGACACCGATGTTGTAGACGTTGGTAAGCCATTCTTTTTGGATACAATCTGCATCCGCTATCAGATACGCTTTTGAACCAATTTTTTCAGCTAGCTCTCTCAACCTATTTGAGTTTGAACTATTTTGCGCGCCCACGACCAATAGAATGTCGCAATCACTGGCAAGCTCTCTTACCGCATCTTGTCGATTTTGTGTTGCATAACAAATATCATCTTTACGCGGGCCATCAATTTTTGGAAATTTTTGACGCAAAGCATCAATGATATCGGCAGTATCATCTACAGAAAGCGTCGTTTGGCTACAATAATAAAGTGCGTCAGGGTTGTTAACCACAAGGGTTTCTACATCGTCAATTGACTCAACTAAATATATACCGCCATTAGGGTTGTCATATTGCCCCATTGTGCCCTCAACCTCAGGGTGTCCTTGATGTCCAATCAAAACGCACTCAGTGCCTTTTTTACTGGCTCGAATTACTTCCATATGAACTTTTGTCACCAATGGACAAGTTGCGTCAAACACCTTGAGTCCGCGATTATCGGCTTCTGCACGAACGGCTTGCGATACGCCATGAGCAGAAAAAATAACAATGGTGTCGTCAGGAACTTCAGTCAACTCATCAATAAAAACCGCACCACGTTTTTTCAAACCATCGACAACGAATTTATTATGCACAACTTCATGACGAACATAGATCGGCGACCCAAACATCTCCAGTGCACGCTCGACGATAATAATAGCGCGGTCGACTCCTGCGCAGAAGCCTCTAGGGTTGGCCAAATGGATCTTCATTTTATTTTGCTCCCGTGTCTCTTACTTCTATAATTTCAACAATAAAAGTGACACTTTGTCCTGCGAGTGGGTGATTAAAATCAACTGTGACTGAATGTCCAACAGCACTGCGGATAACACCGGGTAGTTCAGAACCGTCAGGTTGGGCAAACGAGATTATCATGCCCTCCTCTACCGGTGTATCTGCATTAAATTTAGTACGGTCAACATAATATATATTGTCAGGATTGGGCATACCAAAGGCATCGTCAGCATTCAACAAAAAAGACTTCTTGTCACCTGCCACTAGTCCGCGCAAACAATCTTCAAAATTTTTGGTCAGACTTCCATCACCCATTACCATTTTTGCAGGTTTGTTATTCACTCTAGTACTATCAGCAGCTGAACCATCCGACAGCTTTAAGTCAAAATGTAAAATAACTTCGCAGTTATCTCCAATGGCTAAGGTATTATTTGTCAACTTCATTTGCCTCTTTGTTAATAAACATGTCAATGATAAGCAAAGCAGCACCTATAAATATTGCAGAATCGGCAATATTAAATGCAGGCCAATGCCAACTACCATAGTATAAATCAAGAAAATCAATTACATAACCATGCAGGATACGATCATAGACGTTACCTATTGCGCCACCCAAAATAAATGAGAAAGCAACTGGTAACAATAGTTGCTGTCGGGTTGTACTTTTCAACCACCACAATATCAAGCCACTGACACCTAAGGCAATGGCACTTAAGAAATATCGTTGCCAACCGCCAGCATCGTAAAGAATACTGAATGCTGCACCGTAGTTGTGTACATAAGTAAAGTTGAAAAACGGAATTATTTCAATAGACTCATACAACTGCATTGAGTTTACCACCGCTTGCTTAGTCCACTGGTCTAGTATTACGATGATAATTGAAATCCAAGTAAATCGCATTCCCGTATTCTTCAAAAGATTAAGCATATTCGCGCACTTCTCCGTCACCATCAACGTTGTTGATACATCTGTTACAGAGTTCAGGGTGTTTAGGATCGTTACCTACCTCTGGTTTATAGTGCCAACAACGAGCACATTTCTCGCCATCGGCGACTAATACATCAATGAAGATATCTGAATCATTCAACGCAATGGCCGTCATCGTTTTTTCACTCAAGCCCTTCACTTCGGCTTCAGAGGTGATGAGTACAAAACGCAACTCGTCTTTTAATTTGGCAAGCAAATTTGCTTTTCCTGAATTCACATAAACAATCACTTTCGCCTCAAGTGAACCGCCAATGATTTTCTCATTACGCGCTTTTTCCAATGCGCTATTCACTTCGGTTTTTATTTTCATGATTGTCTGCCAGAAATCATTATCAAGCGAATTGGTTGCCGTTGCATTAACTGCTGGTAATCCTGTGTACCAAGCCCCTGTGAAAACGAATTCATCACGCTCACCCGGCATCGCTTCCCAGACCTCTTGTGCGGTAAAACTCATTACTGGCGCCATCCAACGTACTAAGGCTTCAGCAATATGATATAACGCCGTTTGACAGGAACGTCTCGCTAGACCATCAGTCTTAGCGGTGTATTGTCTGTCTTTTATAATATCCAGATAGAAGCTCCCCATTTCGATAGAACAGAACTGCATCATTGTTTGACACACCACTAAAGTATCGTATTGGTCGTAACTATCCAGAATTTGCTTTTGCACTGCAGATGCACGCAAAACAGCCCATTGATCTAATGCAACCATATCATCGAAGGGCACAATATCTCTAGTCGGCTCAAACCCATTTAAGTTTGAAAGTAAGAAGCGGCAAGTGTTGCGGATTCGACGATAGGCATCAGCAGAACGCTTCAAAATTTCATCTGAAACTGTCATCTCGCCACGATAGTCGGTTGAACCGGCCCATAAGCGCAGAATGTCAGCACCTAGTTTATTGGTCACTTCTTGAGGTGCAACAACATTACCTAAGGATTTAGACATTTTCTTACCGTTGGCATCAACGGTAAAACCATGAGTTAGCACTTCTGTATAAGGAGCATGACCATGCATAGCTGTGGACGAAATTAATGAAGACATAAACCAACCTCGGTGCTGATCTGAACCTTCGAGGTATAAATCGGCACCCGCGGGAATGTCATCACGCTTATCAACCACAAAATAATGCGTAACACCAGAATCAAACCAGACATCAAGTGTGTCTGTGACTTTTTGATATTGAGCTGCATCTGCCCCAATTAGGCTTTCAACGTCCATATCCCACCAAGCCTGGATCCCTTTTTTCTGAACCGCCAAGGCTACTGTTTCAATAATTTGTGCGGTTTTTGGGTGCAGTTCGCCTGTTTCTTCATGCACAAACAATGCGATTGGCACACCCCAAGTCCGTTGACGTGAAATACACCAATCTGGACGGCTTTCAACCATGCTCTTAATGCGTTCTTCGCCCCAGCCTGGGATCCATTTTGTTTTACTAATTTGTTCAATTGATTGCTTACGTAAACCATTTTTATCCATGCTGATAAACCACTGAGGAGTGGCTCGAAAGATGATCGGTGATTTGTGACGCCAGCAATGTGGGTAACTATGCACGTACTTCACCTGCAACGCTAAAGCGCCCTTCTCAGCTAACGCGTCTGCAATTGGCTGGTTAGCCTTGAACACATGCAAGCCGGCAAATAATGGCGTATTTTCAAGATAAACACCATTGCCACCTACTGGATTATAAACTTCGATATCGTATTGTTTGCCTACATTAAAATCGTCTACTCCGTGAGCAGGTGCAGTATGCACGCAACCGGTTCCGGCCTCAGTTGTAACGTGCTCACCTAAAATCAACGGCACTTGAATAGGATTCAGTGGATGATTAACCAATAGATTTTCAAGCTCAGCACCGGTGCATGCACCAACAGTATTGAACTCTGTAATGCCATAACGCTGCATACAAGTCTCAACTAAATCAGCCGCAATAACATAATTTTCTTTACCCGTCTGCAACGTCACAGCTACCAGCTCATAACTTAACTCAGGATGTAAACTAATCGCGCGGTTTGCAGGAATAGTCCACGGTGTTGTTGTCCAAATAACAACTGAAGACTTAATTTGCTGCAGTAGGTCAGAGGCGATACCAAAAGCATCTGCAAACCCAGCATAATCGGTAATCTCAAACTTCACATCAATTGCAGGAGATTCTTTATCTTGATATTCAACTTCAGCTTCTGCCAATGCTGACCCGCAATCCGTGCACCAATGAACAGGCTTAAACCCTTTTTCTAAATGCCCTGACTCTACAATTTTACCAAACGCTCTAATAATGTTCGCTTCTGAACTAAAGTCCATGGTCTTGTATGGGTTTTGCCAGTCGCCTAACACACCTAAGCGAATAAAATCTTTACGTTGCCCGTCAATCTGACGTTCGGCATAAGCTCTGCACTTTTCACGAAACTCAGCAGCAGTGACCTTTTTACCCGGTTTCCCTACTTTCTTCTCTACCATTAACTCAATAGGTAAACCGTGACAGTCCCAACCAGGTACATAAGGCGAGTCAAAGTCTGATAAGGTTTTTGACTTGACAATAATGTCTTTCAAAATTTTATTAACCGCATGGCCTATATGAATATCGCCATTCGCATACGGAGGGCCATCGTGCAATATAAAAGGTTTTTTACCAGCTTTAGCGCTTCTGATCTGCTCATACAGCTTTTTGTCTGTCCACTGTTTCAACATCTGCGGCTCGCGATTAGCCAAATTACCACGCATTGGAAACGCCGTTTCGGGCAAGTTTAGCGTCTGTTTATAATCAGTCATATCTGGTTTTCCACTTCTATAATTATATTTTTTTAAATTTAATACTGACTTTATTACTGTAAGTCTTTAAATATTGAATATATCTCGTGCTGCTTGAGCGTCACATTTTATCTGTTGATGCAACGCTTCAAAGTTTTCAAATTTTTTCTCATCTCTGAGTTTACATTTAATAATAACTTCTATAAACGTACCGTAAAGGTCCTGTTTAAAATCAAACAGATGCACTTCTAGTTGCGATTTGGTACCTTTAACCGTAGGCCTATTACCTATATTAGCGACGCCTTTAAAACACTGCTTAGCAATAATAACTTCAACCGCAAAAACACCACTGATGGGCGACTTACATCGTTTAAGCAACACATTTGCCGTCGGAAAACCAATGGTTCTGCCTTTTTTGTCACCGTGATTAACTCGCCCAGCAATCGTAAACTCTCGGCCTAGCATTTCCTTGGCTAACTCAAAATCACTATTGGACAACGCTTGGCGAATTTCGGTTGAACTAATTCTGCAATTTGCTAATTTAAAGCTTTGTGTACTAACTACATCAAACTCCGATTTCAATCCGGCTGCTAGCAATAAATCAAAACTTCCTTTACGTTGATGACCAAATCGAAAGTCATCACCAACCACTAAAAATTTAACACCGAGTTGTTTTACTAATAAATCTTGAATAAAGCTTTCAGGACTCATTGCAGCAAAAACAGAATTAAATCTAACGCAAATAAGACGGTCAATGCCCAACGCTTTGAACTGTTCATATTTATCGCGAAAACGTGACAACCTAGCAGGTGCGTGCTGCGGAGCAAAAACTTCTTCAGGTTGCGGCTCGAAAATCATAACAGTTGAGGCCAAACCGAGTGTTTTTGCTTTCTCAACTAAATTAACCAGCACAGCCTGATGTCCTAAATGAACGCCATCAAACTTACCAATAGTTAACACACAACGCTGTTGTTGTTGCCGTAAATTGTGTAGGCCTCGAATTAACTGCAAACCACCTTGCCTTTTGATGTTTGAATTATGCATTCTTCGCGGTTCTTAAGAAAAACCGAGAGCAATACACAAAAATTAAATGAATGTAATCGTTTTAAAGCCTAAAGATTATAAACGACCGCTGAGTGAATACCAATGATTATAAGGAGACCAAGCCAATTTTTTAGGCCGATTTTTGAATTTTGAAATGCCTTGGTCGAATTCCGACCAATATTAAGCTGACCGCAAAGACACTGAGCCCTAAAACAACAAGTTTGCTTAGCATGTAAACGCGTTCCATCAAGATCGCTGATTCCCAGGCAAAATTAAGATTAAATATATAAATGGAGATACCCATAAAAACGGATGCTAACGCCACTTTAATAATAAAACTGAGAGTATCTTTTCCTAATTTATAGACCCCTTGCCGATGTAAACGCTGATATAGAAGGATAGCATTTAGCGTACCCGACATAGCAGTAGCAATAGCCAAACCGACATAACCGAAAGGGATAGCAAAAATCAGGTTGAACAGCATATTAGTGGCCATCGTAATAATGCCGTACTTTACCGGTGTCCGAGTGTCTTGACGAGAATAGAACGCGGGAGCAAGTATTTTAACTAACATGAAGCCCAATAGACCACTGCCGTAGGCAATTAGACTATAAGATGCCATTTGAGCATCCACAACCGAAAACTCGCCACGTTGAAAAATAACCATTAAAAGTGGAAAAGCCAATAGAACAAGCGCCATCGATGCTGGTATACCGAGTAAACAAATAATCTTAAATGCCCAATCCAAATTATTTTTGAAGCCTTGATCGTCCTTACTAACATGATTTCGTGAAAGTGCAGGTAATATAACCGTTGCTATCGCGATACCGAATAAGCCAAGTGGAAATTCCAATAAACGGTCACTGTAGTACAGCCAACTAATTGAGCCTGTCATTAGGAAACTAGCTATTAGTGTATCTAGAAGTAAGTTTATTTGACTCACCGATACGCCAAAAAGCGCAGGGATCATTAGTGTCCTTACTTTGGTCACATTGGGATCGCGCCAACCCCACTTAGGTTTAACTAGAAGGCCTGCTCGGTATAAAAAAGGGAGTTGAAATAATAGTTGCACCATGCCACCAATAAAAACCCCCCAAGCTAACGCAAAAGCAGGTTGCTCTAATCTTTCAGCAAATAACCATGCACAGGTGATTATACTGAGATTAAGCAGGACAGGTGTAAATGCCGCTACCGCAAATTTGTTGAGTGTATTGAGGACAGCCCCAGCAAATCCCGTCAGTGATATAAAAAATATATAAGGGAATGTAATTTTTAGCATACTAGAGGCTAGCTCGAAGTTAGCCCCATCTGGTTCGTCATTTAAATAGTCGATAAACCAGCCCGTGCCAAATAATGCAGCCAATACGGGCGATAAAACCACACCTACGATGGCGGTTACGAAAACAATTGCGCCGAGTGTACCAGACACTTTTGCAACGAAGTCTTCCAATTCAGCTTTGTCTTGGTGCGCCTTCACTTCAGTTAAAACCGGCACAAATGCTTGTGCAAAAGCGCCTTCGGCGAATAATCTACGTAAAAAATTAGGGATTTTGTTAGCAAAAAAGAAAACATCAGCGGCTGCTCCTGCCCCCATAAGATTAGCGACCACAACATCTCGCACTAATCCGAGTACTCTCGATATTAACGTCATTGAGCTGACGACAATCCCTGATTTTAACATCGACCCACTTTTACCTTAGCGTTATTACTATTTGTAACCAACGGTTCTTACTGCATTTGCATTTGTATTTTTATAATCGCATTAATACCCTTAGGCTCGCAATAACTGATTGCTTATTGCACAAATAATGGGCGCTTTTACCTTCAAATAAATGTAAAGTCGAAAGCATTCAACGGCAAGTTAGTTATTTACGTTATTTTTTGACTTTAGCCGTCAATTTTATTGACACAGGTATTTAAAAACCGGATAATCCGCACCCTCAATTTTGACATGAATTTATTTAGGAGTTTCACCTTGGCTAACATTAAGTCTGCGAAGAAACGTGCAATCCAATCTGAGAAGCGTCGCCAGCATAATGCAAGCCGTCGCTCCATGACCCGTACGTGCATCAAGAAAGTACTTGCCGCTATTACAGCTGGTGATAAAGCAGCTGCACAAGTAGCATTTACAGCCGCAGTTCCGGTTTTGGACCGTATGGCAACTAAAGGCCTTATTCATAAAAATAAAGCTGCTCGTCACAAGAGCCGTCTAAACACACAAATAAACGCGTTGTAAGGAAACTCCTTACAACATCGTTGATAGTGTAGATGTTTAAAAAAAAGTAAAACAATTTAAAAAACGCCTAATCGGCGTTTTTTTTTGAGTGTGATAAATAAGTTTAAGTGCTATTTGTAAATTTGTTTTAGACCGATATTAAACTACCATCTTGATTTTAAAAGAATATGCACTATTTGAACAAATATAACGTATGTTGTCTAACTGGGTGCCGTTTAAGCACATCGCAAGCAAACATTATCTGAGATAATGTAATGTAAATTAACACCTTGGAGTACAATCTGATTGTTTAAGTTCTTATTTCTAATCCCTATCGTTCTTTGTATTTTCTGGCTGTTCTATTTACGCGCTAGTGGCCACTCTATATCACAAGGCAAACAGGGCTTCATTTATATTATTGTCATTTGTGCAACCATTCTCGCTGCCTTTTCAAGCATCATGTGGTTGTTGTGATATACAAAAAACCCCATGGCCTGACAGGCTCACGGGGTTTATCTTAACCTTCACTCTATTCAATCGGTTCGACTAAACAGAATGTTAAGCAAGCATGTTATCTTTTCATTATCTCGATGTCAGCTTTGCCTTTTAATGCGTCTACAAAGTTATCATAAGCGTTTCTGTTTGCATTACTAGCCAAACCTGTTTTGCCAGCAAGCAAGTCTTCTTCTGACACTTCAGACGCCGACTGAACTGACTCTAAGATAACCAAACCGACATTGCCTGAACTGAGCTTCACAACTGATACGTTTTGCTGTGCAACTGGCGACAGCTTAAAGATAGCAATCGTCATCTCGATAGGAACTTCGCGGCCAAAACGAGGAATACTCTCAACTGTTTTAATTTCTAATGACTTTGCAGCTAACGCTTCATCAATCGATTCACCAGCAAATATTTTAGTTTTGAGACCTTCGGCCCAATCAACCGCAGCCTGTTGTGTCTTTGTAGCCGTGAGTTGGTTTACAATACTCGCACTAACATCTTCAAGTGGCAACGTTCGTTGTGGGTTATGACCTATCACTCTGGTGACCATGATTTTTTCGTCTGTTATCTTAAGAACATCACTGTTTAAACGGTTTTCAACTAACTCAGAACTAAACGCAACATTTTCTACTTGCGGGTAATTAACCGATGCAGGGTAATTAGTTTTCTCAAAAAACGCAGTATCAATAATAGGTCTATTAGTAATTTCGGACACTCGCTGTAAACTATCAGGCTGCTCAAATGCGGCACTAGCTACTTGTTCTTGAAGACCAAAGAAACTCCCCATTGCTTTGTCTTTCAATAGTCTTTGAGTTAGCTCTTCTTGGATTTCAGCAAACGGCGTTGTGATTACCGATGTTAGTTCGGTTAACTTAATAATGTGATAACCAAACTCAGTTTGCACCAGTCCACTGTTATCGCCTACTTCTTTTAATCCAAATGCTGCGTCTTCGAATGACTCACTCCAATCGCCTCTGTTGATGAAATCTAAGTCGCCACCAACTTCCGCGCTAATTGTGTCCGCAGAGCGTTCTGATGCAATTTGAGCAAAGTCAGCTTCTGGCACCTGAACCAGTGCAAGCACCTCCTCCGCCATTGCTTTAGCTGCTGCTTCATCGTCACCAAATTCAATTAAAATATGTGAAATGCGGCGTTCTTCTAGCGTTTGGTAAGCGGCTAGATTGTCTTGGTAATTAGCAAGGACTTCTTCTTCTGTTACAACTTCGTTAGCAATCAAGTCGGAAACAGAGATTGTTACATAGGATAACTTGACCTGTTCTTGCGTATCAAAATCACTCAAATTAGATTGATAATACTGCTCAACTTCTTCGTCAGACACAGTAACATCGGTCGCAAAATTGGTCGCACTAACTTCAAGCGTTCTCGCTGTTCTCGTCTGCTGCTGCAAACGCAATATGGCAGTTACTTCGTCATCAATACTGAAGCTTGAACCATTGATCACATTGCTTAGCTGTTCAGTTGTCATTTGCTTGCGCAAATAGTCTCGAAAACTCGCCGGTGTGAAATTCTGTCTAGCGATGACGGCTTGAAAAGTATCGTTATCAAACTGACCCGCAATTTTAAATGCATCAATATCAAAAATAGTCTGTTTAATTTGTTCAGTGCTTACTCGTAAACCAAGTTCAGTTGCTTGCTGTTCTATCAGCTTCTCCGAAATTAATTGATCTAAAACCTGCGTTCTGAAGGTTTCCAAGTACGCTTCATTAGCAAACGCTGCAGCCACTGACTCACCAAATTGAGCTTCCATTCGGGTTCGTTGATTTTGGTAAGCTGCTTCAACTTCATTTAATGTGATGTCTTCACCGTTCACTGTCGCTGCCACTGGAGTTGATGAAGAACCTAAGTAACTTCCAACACCAGTGACTGCGAAACTAATAATTATTAAGCCAACGATAGTCATGGCTAAAGGACCTTGAGAGCCCTCTCTAATTTTTTCTAACATAAGTTAAAACAACCTTGTAATACTAACTTTCATGTTGCAATCAAACGAGTGATTGCGCCGCTTAATTCGCTTTTTTAGGCCGCATACTATACCTGTTGAACAACGCTTGCGCGACTATTAAGGGTTCTTTTTTTAAATTATATAAATAAAAAAGGCGATGGAATAGCCATCGCCTTTTTAAAATAAAACTAAAATGCTTAGTTAACAGCGTCTTTCAATGCTTTACCAGCTTTGAATGAAGGTACTTTAGCAGCAGCAATCTGGATAGTCTCACCAGTTTGTGGGTTACGGCCGCTACGCGCAGCGCGTTCACGAACTGAAAATGTACCGAAACCGACAAGTGCTACTTGGTCGCCATCTTTAAGAGCAGAAGTAACTGCGTCAGTGAAAGCATCTAATGCACGACCCGCAGCAGCTTTAGAAATGTCTGCGCTAGCAGCAATTGTATCGATTAGTTGAGACTTGTTCACAATATGACCCCTTTATTTTTTTATTATATTGCTCAATGCAAAATTATATCGTCTAAAAGTTATAACAAGCTTGCAGTGGAACTTCAAGCTGTGATTAACAATTTTTTAACTTCCTAGTAAATCGCTTGCTATCCCTTTCGTGACAAGGCATTAAGCGAGTACGGATGTTAAGGTAGCATAACTAACGGACTTGTGAAGCCCTAATATTTAAAAAAAGTAAAAAAATTGTGTTTAATTCGAAAGAATTGCCTGTTTTTTATTCAACAGGCAAGCCTCGGAACCATTTCATCCTAAATTACGATAAAATTTCTATCGCTTCAACAGGAGACTCAAGTGCAATATTCAGCACTTCATCTATCCATTGAACCGGATGAATATTGAGGTCACCAATCACATTTTTGGGGATCTCTTCTAAATCACGCTCGTTATCCTTTGGTATTATGACGGTTTTTATACCACCACGATGAGCCGCCAATAACTTCTCTTTTAAACCACCAATGGCTAATACTTCGCCTCTAAGTGTAATTTCACCCGTCATTGCAACATCGCATCTTACCGGATTACCCGTCAATGATGAGACTAATGCAGTGCACATACCGATGCCAGCACTTGGACCGTCTTTCGGTGTAGCACCCTCTGGTACGTGGACGTGTATATCTCGTTTTTCATGAAAGTCACTATTAATACGTAACTTCTCTGCTCTCGAACGAACGACCGTCAATGCTGTTTTAATCGACTCTTGCATGACATCACCTAAAGAACCAGTAAATGTTGTCTTGCCTTTGCCAGGTACAGAGGTCGCTTCTATTGTAAGAAGATCACCACCCACCTGAGTCCAAGCTAAACCAGTTACTTGACCAACTTGATTGTTCTTATCAGCTTTGCCGTAGTCACAGCGTTGAACACCTAAGTATTCTTTTAAGTTGTCTTGATTAACAACAACCGTCTTGCTGCCTTTATTCAAAAGAATATGTTTGACTGCTTTTCGGCAGATTTTTGATATTTCTCTTTCAAGATTTCTGACACCTGCTTCTCGGGTGTAATAACGAATAATACCAATGATTGCAGAGTCTTCTATTATCAGTTCTTTATCATTCAAACCATTGCGCGAAATTTGCTTGCTGATCAAATGGCGTATCGCAATGTTCAACTTCTCATCTTCGGTATACCCAGACAAACGAATAACTTCCATACGATCTAACAACGGATCCGGTATATTCATACTATTCGAGGTCGCCACGAACATCACATCCGAAAGGTCATAATCAACTTCTAAGTAGTGGTCACTAAAGGTTGAGTTTTGCTCTGGATCAAGAACTTCTAATAATGCTGAAGAAGGGTCTCCACGCATATCAGAAGACATTTTATCGATCTCGTCTAACAAAAACAGTGGATTTTTAACCCCGACCTTTGACATCTTCTGGATCAGCTTACCCGGCAATGAGCCAATGTATGTGCGGCGATGGCCTCGTATTTCAGCTTCGTCTCGCATGCCACCCAACGCCATCCTGACATACTGCCTACCTGTCGCTCGCGCAATAGATTGGCCTAGTGAGGTTTTACCAACACCTGGAGGACCCACCAAACATAGGATAGGACCCTTGAGTTTCTTAACTCGCTGTTGCACGGCTAAATATTCAATGATTCGTTCTTTGACTTTTTCTAGGCCGTAATGGTCGTTATCTAATACCTCCTCCGCTTTTGCTAAGTCTTTTTTTACGGTGCTGCGTTTATACCAAGGCACCGATGTCAACCAATCGATATAACTTCTAACGACTGTTGCTTCAGCAGACATCGGCGACATCATTTTCAATTTATTTAACTCGGCGTCGGCCTTATCCTTTGCTTCTTTGGGCATTTTCGCTTCGATGATCTTCTTAGCTAATGCTTCGAATTCATCAGGCGCTTCATCCATCTCACCCAGCTCTTTTTGAATCGCTTTCATTTGCTCGTTGAGGTAGTACTCACGCTGACTTTTTTCCATCTGCTTTTTAACGCGGGTTCTTATTTTTTTCTCGACCTGTAATAAATCAATTTCACCTTCCATCAGCGCCATTAAATACTCTAAACGCTCTGTAATCGGGTTCATTTCTAGTACTTTTTGCTTCTCTGCCAGTTTCAGCGGCATATGAGCAGCCATCGTGTCGGCCAATCTCGCAGCGTCCTCGATGCCATTTAGTGAGGTTAGCACTTCTGGTGGAATTTTTTTATTCAGTTTTACGTAACCTTCAAACTGGGAAACCGCAGAGCGTATCAATACTTCCTGCTCAGCTTCGTCTAATGTCTCAGCTTCGAATGATTTTATCTCTCCGGTAAAGAAGGGGTCGGTGTCAATATACTTTTCAATTTGACCACGGACATTACCTTCTACCAGCACTTTAACAGTTCCGTCTGGCAATTTAAGAAGCTGTAGGATGGTCGCTACGGTTCCAACCGTATAAATATCATCAACTGCTGGCTCATCAATACCTGCATCTTTTTGTGCGACTAAAAATATTTGCTTATCATTATCCATTGCCGCTTCTAAACACTGGATAGACTTTTCCCGCCCTACAAAGAGCGGGATAACCATATGTGGGTAAACGACCACATCGCGCAACGCCAATATTGGCATTGTTCTGAGATTATTGAGCTCAGTTGTCATAGTTCTCTCTTGTTTTTGCACTTGCTTGTTTATATGGGGCTTGGCCGGCAAAGTTCAAACCAAAATTCAAAAAAAACCAAAAATTAATTAAAAAAAAAGCTGAGAAGTCAGTCCCTATGGTTCTGTCAGCTCAGCTTTGATTGTCTTAAATACAGATTTTTACTCTGAAACTGCCTTTTTATCTGGTGCGTTATCGTAAATAAGCAGTGGTTTAGACTCACCTTTAATAACAGCTTCATCTATAACGACTTTACTTACCTTTGGCATCGATGGTAATTCATACATTGTATCTAGCAACACAGCTTCAACAATAGAACGCAGACCACGGGCTCCCGTTTTGCGATTCATCGCTTTAGTTGCAATTGCATGCAATGCATCGTCACGAAATTCAAGTTCAGTGTCTTCTAAAGCAAACAGAGCACCATATTGCTTGGTGATTGCATTCTTAGGTTCTTTCAAAATCTGAATCAACGCATCTTCGTTTAATTCTTCTAAACTAGCAACAACAGGTAAACGCCCAATAAACTCTGGGATCAGTCCGTATTTAACTAAATCTTGAGGTTCAACTTCTTTGAACAACTGACTAACTGCTTTTTTGTCTGCCGCGGACTTTACTTCAGCTCCAAAACCAATACCAGCGCCTTTAGATACACGTTGTTCAATCACTTTATCTAGGCCAGCAAATGCACCGCCACAGATAAACAGGATTTTAGAAGTGTCGACTTGCAAAAACTCTTGTTGTGGATGCTTTCTGCCGCCTTGTGGCGGAACAGATGCGATAGTACCCTCAATGAGCTTCAACAATGCCTGCTGTACACCTTCACCAGAAACATCTCTGGTGATCGAAGGGTTATCAGACTTGCGTGAAATTTTATCAATTTCATCGATGTAAACAATGCCACGCTGCGCTTTCTCAGGGTCATAATCACATTTTTGCAGCAATTTTTGAATGATATTTTCTACATCCTCGCCGACATAACCTGCTTCCGTAAGGGTGGTCGCGTCGGCCATTGTGAAAGGCACATCTAATAATCGTGCTAACGTTTCAGCAAGTAGTGTCTTCCCGCTGCCTGTTGGACCAATCAGAAGGATGTTACTTTTACCTAGCTCTACACCATCATGCACATCATTGTTGCGCAACCTTTTATAATGATTATAAACCGCGACAGCTAATACTTTCTTAGCGTGCTCTTGGCCGATCACGTAGTCATTTAGGTGTTTGTGAATATCGCTTGGTGTTGGTAAAGCATCGGTTTTCTGCTTTGGCGAAATCTCTTTGATTTCTTCGCGAATAATATCGTTACACAACTCAACACATTCATCGCAGATGAATACGCTCGGGCCCGCAATTAACTTTCGAACTTCATGTTGGCTTTTACCACAAAACGAGCAATACAGTAATTTGCTGTCGCTGTCTTTATCATGGTCATCACTCATAAAATTTGCCTTTTCGTTCTTACCCTAAATCGGGTTTTTATTATGGCCCGCAAAATGAAAAAAAGCGCGAGCCATTGCTACTCAATAACTTAATATGGCGATTAATCTGCTTTTTTCAATACGTCTGCACGATTCGTCATTACAGCATCAACTAATCCGTAGTCAACTGAATCTTGCGCGCTTAAAAAGTTATCACGATCGGTGTCTTTTGCCACTTTCTCATAATCTTGGCCAGTATGCTTGGCCATTAGTCTATTCATTTTCTCTTTAATAGACAGGATTTCTTTAGCATGTATTTCAAAGTCAGATGCCTGCCCCTGAAATCCACCTAGTGGTTGGTGGATCATTACACGTGCATTCGGCAAACAATAACGCTTTGCTTTTGCGCCTGCAGAAAGCAAGAATGCCCCCATACTGGCGGCTTGTCCGATACATACGGTACTAACATCTGGCTTAATAAAATTCATTGTATCATATATGGCCATACCCGCTGTGACTGACCCGCCGGGGGAGTTAATATATAAGAAAATATCTTTTTCTGGATTTTCTGCTTCCAAGAATAGCATCTGAGCAACAATTAAGTTTGCCATATGGTCTTCAACTTGACCCACCATAAAAATAACATTCTCTTTTAGCAGGCGTGAATAGATGTCATAAGAGCGCTCACCACGAGGAGTTTGCTCTATTACCATTGGTACTAATGCGCTTTGTGGTTCTGTAATTATATTTGTCATATTTCTCTTCATAAAAAAAATGCCCGGATAATCCGAGCATTTAATCAGTTGATAACCTGTTAAGTCAATTGTTGAAGAACAATTTAGGCGTTTTTGTTCATGATTTCGTCAAAAGCTTTCTTAACTTCTTTCACTTTTGCTTTTTCAAGAATAGCTTCAATTGCTTGTTCTTCTAGTGCAAGGTTCTGCATTTGTTGCTTTAACTCGGTATTTGACTGGTAATACTCGACCACTTCTTTCGGGTCTTCGTATGCAGACGCTGCAGTCTCAATTAATTGAGTAACTTTAGCTTCATCTGCTTCTAGTTTATTGTCTTTAATCACTTCGCCAAGTAACAAACCAATACTGACGCGACGCTTCGCATTTTCTAAGAACAGGTCTGATGGTAATTCAGGAACATTACCGCCTTTACCCTGTTGCTCAAAACGTTGCTTTGCTTGCGCGCGTAATGCATCGATTTCTTGATCGACAAGTGATTTTGGTAAATCTAGTTGGTTATTCTCTAACAAACCAGCGATCACATTCTCTTTTACGGTTGCTTTTAGCGTTTGGTCTAGTTCGCGCTGCATATTTTTCTTAACTTCAGCTTTAAGTGCTTCGACACCGCCTTCTTCGACACCAAATAATTTAGAAAACTCATCATCTACTTTAGGTAAATCTAAACCTTCAACCTTAGTTACGGTGATTGCAAAGGAGGCATTTTTACCTTTCAGAGCTTCAGCATGATAATCGTCAGGGAAAGTCACTTCAGAAACAACTTCATCACCTGTTTTGGCTCCAACTAATGGTTTTTCGAAACCGGGGATCATGCGACTTTTACCAAGCTCCAATGGGAAATCGTCTGCTTTACCGCCGTCGAAGTCTTCACCGTCAATTGTGCCAACAAAGTTAATCGTTACTTTGTCGTCTTTCTTGGCTTTGCGCTTGACTTCTTTCCATGATGCATGCTGTGTTTGCAACGTTTTCATCATAGTCTCTAGGTCTTTGTCCGTAATCTCAACTACAGGCTTCTCGACCTCAATTTTGTCAAGACCAGCAACTTTCACTTCTGGGTAAACTTCAAAGGTAGCAACAAACTCTAAATCTTGACCATCAACATCTTTAGTTAAGTCAAAAGTAGGCATGCCGGCTGGCGTGATTTTCTCTTTCATTATTGCTTCGTAGAAATGACGTTGCATAACATCACCAGCAACTTCTTGACGAACTGCCTGACCGAAACGCTTCTTAATGACGCTTACTGGAACTTTACCTGGGCGAAAACCGTTAATACGTTGTGTTTTTGCTAATTGTTGTAAACGTCCTTTAACAGCGGTATCTACAGAATCTGCAGAAACGGTAATAGTAAGACGGCGTTCTAAACCTTGAGTCGTCTCGACTGACACTTGCATTGTTCTACCTCAACTTGCGCCTCTAAGCGCTTTACATGATTCAACACGCTAATATGACTAATGCCATGGTGTTGTCGAATGTGGTTTAGTGAAACTAACCCACATGAGTTTAAAAATGGACGCGGAATTATACAGAGACGATACCGCAGAGTCGAGTGATTACGGGTAATAAATGTAAATTAATTGCTATGTCCGCGCCATGACTACAAAAATAGGCTTATTATTTGGTCGAAAGCTGGGGTTGGATTCCGACTTCGGTTGGATTCCGACTTCGGTTGGATTCCGACTTCGGTTGGATTCCGACTTCGGTTGGATTCCGACATCTTTCTGTCTTCCTTCCCCGTTTGAAAGTCGCTTCGAGCCCATCCCTGGGTCGCTCGGCAATCGGCGTCCTGCCGATTGACGCTTTCTATCTGGGAAGGGTGTCAGTGTGATGTCTGCATTTGTGGCGTTTTGGAATTTTGGAATTTTGGAATTTTGGAATTTTGGAATTTTGGAATTTTTTATTATGGTGACCGAGGAGTGCTGTTACTTAATGATAAATAAACCAACTTTCTGACAAGATGGTCGGTGAGATAGGATTCGAACCTACGACCCCCTGGACCCAAACCAGGTGCGCTACCAAGCTGCGCCACTCACCGACATTTTACTCTTTGTATGTGCTGAACACATAATATGGTGCGGAAGGAGAGACTTGAACTCTCACGCCGTGAAGCACTGGAACCTAAATCCAGCGTGTCTACCAATTCCACCACTCCCGCAAACTTTACCCTGTCAAGGGATGCCCTAAGCTCGATATTGCCAATTAAACCAACAATGTCGACCTTTGCAAAAAAAGTGGGGTGGACGATGGGGTTTGAACCCACGACCGCTGGAATCACAATCCAGAGCTCTACCAACTGAGCTACGCCCACCACTGTTTTCACTTACACCATCTACTTCAATTCGCATGGTGGCTCCAGAAGGATTCGAACCTTCGACCCACGGCTTAGAAAGCCGTTGCTCTATCCAGCTGAGCTATGGAACCCCGTCGAATCTAAAAGTAAATGGTCGGTGAGATAGGATTCGAACCTACGACCCCCTGGACCCAAACCAGGTGCGCTACCAAGCTGCGCCACTCACCGAAACCGTAGAAGTAGTTCACTACCTCTACGGGGGGCGCATATTACCGACTTGCCTTGGTATCGTCAAACACTTTTTACAATGTATTTAAGTTTTTCTTCAGTTACTTAAAAAGCAATCACAACGTTTCTTTAAGAGTGTATTTTAATAGCCGATTTTATTACACTACCTACATTAAAATATTGCGACAAAAGAATCTTCAATGACTGCTCATTTAATAGACGGCAAGAAAATTGCCAAACACGTTAGGGATAATGTACATGCCTATGTTGATACGCTGAAAGAAGCGGATCGCAGAATGCCCGGCTTAGCCGTCATTCTAGTGGGTAACAACGAAGCATCAAAAGTGTATGTGAATAATAAAACCAAAGCCTGTGAAGAAGTCGGTTTCGTTTCTAAGTCATTTAGCCTATCTGCTAATACCTCTGAGGAAGAACTACTCGCTTTAATTGACGAACTAAATATTGATGCCGCAATCGATGGAATATTAGTCCAATTGCCGCTACCTGCCGGTTTACACCCAGAAAAAGTATTAGAGCGCATTCACCCACACAAAGACGTTGATGGTTTTCATCCATACAATATTGGCCGTTTAGCACAGCGTATGCCAGCGCTTAGACCCTGCACACCCAAAGGTATCATGACCATGATTGAGGCAACAAAGCGACCCGTTAAAGGGCTTGATGCGGTCATTGTTGGCGCATCCAATATTGTTGGCCGTCCTATGGGCTTAGAGCTGTTGCTCGCTGGCTGCACTGTGACAACATGCCACAAGTTTACGAAACAGCTAAAAGAACATGTAATGCGCGCTGATTTGCTCGTAGTGGCAGTAGGTAAGCCACACTTCATTCCTGGTGAATGGATTAAAGAAGGTGCCATCGTGATTGATGTAGGTATTAATCGATTAGAAAACGGCAAACTAACCGGTGACGTGGGTTTTGAAGTTGCTAAAGAACGCGCTGACTGGATAACACCTGTACCCGGCGGTGTTGGGCCCATGACAGTGGCTAGCTTAATTGAAAATACGCTTGAGGCTTACGTTAAATTCCACAGCCACAATGTGAAAAATTCATCGTTAAGCGAAAAGTGATATGAAGACTGACACAGCTGTTGAGCAAACATTACGTTGGATTGATAAAGTTATTATTGCTGAAAACTTTTGCCCATTTGCGCGCAAAGAGCGCGAGAGTAAACGTATTCGCGCTATTTCGACTGAAGAAACCGACAATGCTTTAATACTTCAAGCTTTATTGGATGAATTGCAGTTGTTGGAGAACAATAGCGGCATCGAAACAACGTTACTCATCATTGCCCAAGGTAGCAAGGATTTCTTCGATTATTTGGATTTAGTTGACCTCGCTAATCGACTTTTAAAACAAGAGCGATATGAAGGCATTTTTCAGCTAGCTACCTTTCATCCCGACTATATTTTTGCAGACGCACCGGCCGATGCGACGAGTCATTACACTAACCGTTCCCCTTTTCCAATATTGCATATTCTTCGTGAAGAAAGCTTGGAGACTGCGTTAAAAACCTTCCCAAACCCTGAAAACATACCGGTTCGAAACGTAAAACATGCAGAAAAATTAGGTAAAACATTTTTTCAAAAATTACTTGCTCCGCATGACCAATCCAAATAACAATATGGGTAAGAAAAGCATAAGTATATTTGAATTCCGTTCGATAGGCATCATGACAACCCCATTTAAACAAAAGTTCGGTATCCCTCGACAATCTCAATCGATAAGCACAGCGACGGGCACAATTCAGTTCTCCCCTGATATAAATCCGACTAACGCATGTCGAGGCTTAGAGGCGTTTTCACATTTGTGGATAAGCTTTATATTTCATGAAAATATACAAGGTGGTTGGAAAGATACTGTTCGCCCTCCACGTTTAGGCGGTAACGAGAAAGTGGGTGTTTTTGCAACTAGAAGTACCTTTCGACCTAATCCTATCGGTCTGTCTGTGGTCAAAAACGGTGGCCTAAATGAGCACAACAAGCTAGTAGTCGAGGGCGTTGATTTACTTGATCAAACGCCTATTATCGACATTAAACCCTACGTGCATTATGCAGACAGTGTTAATGATGCGATTTCTGGATTTGCAGAGTTTGCTCCAAAAAAAAAGATGCCAGTTGAATACTCAAAGCTTGCCTATTTAAAACTGCAGACCCTAGTCAATGCGTATCCTCAGTTGGAAGCATTACTAACTAACATCCTAGAACAAGATCCTCGCCCCGCATACAAGACGGCTACTAAAGACGACAAAATATATTCTATACTACTACATAATTTCGATATAAAGTGGCAAGTACGCCACACAATAAACTACGTTCTCGATATTGAAATTCAATGATGGTTAATGAACCGGCTCGTTCAACCCGATAGTTTCACCTGTAAAAGAGAAAAATTAAAGTAAATAAAAGGTTTATTCATTTTATCCTTTGTTGCCACTCTTACCACTGCTAGACTTCCGTCCTAAATTTATTTTAACCTCTGACATCGTTAGACGAACTTCAAGGTCACCGAAACACCATGCGCACCTCACAATATTTACTCGCTACTCAGAAAGAAACACCAGCTGAAGCTGAAGTCATTAGTCATCAACTGATGCTGCGCGCAGGAATGGTTCGCAAACTTGCATCAGGTTTATATACGTGGCTACCGACTGGATTAAGAGTACTAAATAAAGTCGCTGCCATTGTGAGAGACGAAATGAATAAAGCCGGCGCTATCGAAATATCAATGCCAGTAGTCCAACCCGGTGATTTATGGGTGGAATCTGGTCGGTGGGACGACTATGGTCCTGAATTATTGCGCATAAAAGACCGTCACAATAGAGATTTCGTACTTGGCCCTACGCACGAAGAAGTTGTTACTAGCTTGGTCAAAAACGAAATTAGCAGCTATAAACAGTTACCGTTAAATTTGTATCAAATTCAAACTAAATTTCGCGACGAAGTACGTCCTAGATTCGGCATTATGCGCAGCAGGGAGTTCATTATGAAAGATGCGTATTCTTTCCATATTGACGCCCAAAGCTTGGATCAAACGTACCAGCGAATGCATCAAGCATACTGCAATGTTTTTGAACGAATTGGTTTATCTTATCGTCCAGTCATTGCCGATTCAGGTTCAATCGGCGGCGCTGTTTCTCATGAATTCCATGTGCTCGCCGACTCTGGTGAAGATGATATAGCGTACAGCGACGCTTCTGACTACGCAGCTAACGTCGAATTAGCCGAAGCAATAGCGTTAGGCCAAGTAAGAGCAGGTTCTGCGCAACTCACCCTCGTTGACACACCTGGTGCAAAAACAATTCAAGCGATCGCTACCCTACTTAAGTGCGACGTGAAACAAACCGTCAAAACCTTAATCGTGAAAGCAGACGAAACATCTGAGCATGAATTTGTCGCGCTCGTGTTGCGCGGAGACCATAGCTTAAATTCAATTAAAGTTGAAAAGTTAGCCCTTATCGCATCTCCATTGCAAATGGCTGACGAAGCCGCAGTAAAAGCAAAGCTATATTGCGGCTTTGGTTCTTTAGGCCCAGTTGGGCTTTCCATACCAGTGATTGTTGACCGCAGTGCGGAAACAGTAGCCGATTTCATCTGTGGTGCAAATACAGAGGCACAGCATTTCACTGGTGCAAACTGGCAAAGAGATGTTAAAACCTATGTAGTTGAGGACATTCGTGACGTTGTTGCTGGCGACCCATCACCTGATGGCAATGGCACTTTAGCCATTACCAAAGGCATCGAAGTTGGACATATCTTTCAGCTCGGTGATAAGTATTCTAAAGCCATGAATTGCGGTGTATTAACCGAAACGGGCAAACACGATTTACTGCAAATGGGCTGTTATGGTATCGGCGTCACGCGGATTGTCGCTGCAGCCATTGAGCAACATAATGATAAATTCGGGATTATTTGGCCCCAGAGTATCGCGCCTTTTAGTGTCGTCATCATTCCAATGAATATGCATAAATCTGCACTCGTTAAAGAAGTCGCTGAGAAACTCTATAAAGACTTATGTGACGTCGGCGTCGACGTATTATTTGATGACAGAAAAGAGCGTCCAGGTGTTATGTTTAATGATATGGAATTAATTGGCATACCTTACAGCGTTGTAATTGGCGAGCGTAATCTAGATAATCAACAAATAGAAATAAAGAATAGAAAATCAGGTGAAAAAACCTTGCTAGAGGTCGATAACCTTCTTGAGTACATCAAAAATTTAGGCTAAAGCACTTATGAAAATCACTTTTTGTGGAGTTCGCGGCTCTACACCAACCCCCGGTGCCGAATTTGTGCGCTACGGGGGTAACACTGCATGTGTGCATGTCGAGCTTGATGATGGCACCGACATTGTATTGGATGCGGGCACTGGTATACGCGAACTCGGCAAGAGGTTAGCCGCTAAAAAAACACCGGTGTATATCCTGTTGAGTCATAACCATTGGGATCATATCCAAGGGTTTCCTTTTTTCATTCCTATTTATCAAGCCAACCGCGAAATACTGATTACTCCGGGCTTAACGGATTTAAAGCAACCCGAAGCGGTTCTAGACCAAATGACCGGTTCGTATTTTCCGGTTCACAAAAATGATCTCGCCGCTTCGATACAAGTAATACCTCGTCCTATGCAAGAAGATGATGATGAGTGGTACATAAGCAATGGTCTCGTGAGTAGGTTAAAAATGAACCATCCCGGCGGCGGTAGTTGTTACACTATTAAAGAAAATGGCCACAAAATTGCTTATATTACGGACAATGAACTCTATCCTCCCTATCGTAAACAAACTGACTTTTTAGATTTCGTTACCTTTGCAAAGGGTGCTGATATTTTGATCCATGATGCTCAATATTTGGTGTCTGATATGCCCGCAAAATCGGGCTGGGGACACAGTGTCGCCGAAGAAGCAGTAAAACTAGCAATGGCTTGTGAAGTCAAACAACTGGCGCTTTATAGTCACGACCCAGAGCGCACCGATGATGACATCGACGAAATAATTGCGCATTGCAATATGATAATAGAAGTAGGTGAAATGGATCTTATCTGTTTTGGTGCTCGCGAAGGTCAAATAATCGAATTTTAAACTGTTTCAGTGTATCATCGGGTTAAATAATACCGCACAAAGGAATCGGTTTGAAAACAGTCAATGCATGCCTCTCAGCTTTTTGGGCTCTTGCGCTCGTATATTCAAGCTCAGCAACCGCCCAAGATAATTCATCACCAGCGCAAGAGAATACGCCACCAACTCAAAACACGACGACTCCAGAGCAAGAAACACCACCACCGATTTCAGAATCGGCGTTGATTAACTCGGTTAAGAAAGTGGTTCAAGAAGCTAATGATGGTATTCAAACAACGGAATCTATTTTAGATAAACGCGAAAAAAGTGTTAAAGAATCTAACGTAAATCCCTTCTCTATTTCGCAATATCGGCAAAATTATCTACTTCCCATTACCCATGTAAAATCGCCTAATCCAATCAGTGTTAACGGTCTCACTGATGAGAATATCGACAACTTTGAGGCGAAGTATCAGATAAGTGTCAACATGCCTTTATACTTGATGGACGATGATGCAAGTGGCGTTTTCTTTGGTATGACGCTGATATCATTTTGGCAAGTGTACAACGACGAAACATCGAAGCCGTTTCGAGAAAATAATTACGAACCTGAAGTATATTATCAATGGCAAACTGATTGGGATGTGTTTGGCTATCGATTTAATCAATTTAACATTGGTTTAAATCATCAATCAAATGGGCAGAGCGGTTTAAAATCTAGAAGTTGGAATCGTATTTACGCAACCGCTATTTTTAGTGATGTTGACTCACTTTATTACTTAAAAACTTGGTATCGATTGCCTGAAGATGAAAAAACATTTGCACTAGATCCAACCGGCGATGACAATCCAGATATTATCGACTTTATCGGCCGTACCGAGTTTGGATTTGGCTTTAACATGGGTAAACTAAATTTACTCACAAAGGTAAGAAATAACTTATCGTTTAATAAAAATCGCGGCAGTGTAGAACTCAACCTCACCTACCCTATTAACGATAGGTATGATTGGTTGCTACAATACTTTAACGGGTATGGTGATTCACTAATCGATTACAACAGACACCAACAGCGAATTGGTCTCGGCATTCAATTAAAATTGTTCTAATGAATTAATATACATCGCGCTATAAAGACAATTAAATTACTTATGAAATATGTAAACAACATAGATGCAGTCAATCCACAACAAGCCAGGACCGAGTTTAAACGTTGGGCCGGACACGGCCTGGTGAGTATAGGCTTGGTAAACCCTAAGTCGGCTACAAATGTCGCTTCTATTCTGCGTGCTTGCGGGTGCTATGGTGCAAGTGCTGTTTTCTACACAGGCCAACGATTTGGTTACGCTAAAGAGTTTAATGCTGACACTAAACGAATGCGACATATCATTCCTACTATAGGTGTTGATGACCTATTAGCAATCGCTCCAAAGGGTGCCAGTAAAGTGGTTATTGAGTTGGTCGAAGGCGCTATTCCACTTCCCGAATTTGTGCATCCGGTAAGTGCATTTTATATCTTTGGACCCGAAGACGCTTCGGTACCTGAAAGTATCATTGCTGCCTGCGATCATGTTGTTTATATTCCTACTCGCAACAGCATGAACTTGGCAGCCACAGCGAACGTGGTGTTATATGACCGTATGGCTAAAAGTGACTACGCCGCAAGTGATGAACTAATTAAAAATAGTCGTGATAACAACAATGGCTTAGCTTTATAAAACCCAATATATTTATCCACACCGTTTCTGGTCACTAATGTTGATGGCGGATTTACTGGCACGGCATCTTAGACACGATCACAGATTAAATTCAGTACCCAAAAAATTGAAGAGGTAAAATAATCTAGCAGGAGGTACACTGTTGTTTCGAACTTAGCTCGCCAATGTAAAGGGAGCCTGCTAAACCGTATTTATATCCGCAATGTCAAGGACGTTGACAGGATGATTTTCAAGTTTTATAAGTAGTAAGGACAGTCAATGCGAAACATGTCGACTCTATTGATCAGTTTAGCTTTAGCCATTTCTTTTTCTTTTGCCGCAGTTGCACAAGAGGAATACTCATCTTCTCAAATTAAAAAATATAAGAATGGCATCTTTGAAGTTGTGACCTTAAAGCTCGAAGACAAGACGGTTTACAAAGAAGCGTTTCCGCACAAGCTTATTCCATTTCATTTAAGAAATGATAAATACCACAGTTTAGGAACCGCATTTCTCATTCAAGACAACACATTTGTATCAGCCGCTCATGTATTCAATATCGGTTACAAGTCTCAACTATCCGACAATTTTGCTTTGCGTGACAGTAAAGGTAATATTTTCAAAATCACCAACGTTGAAAAGTATTCAAACTACCGCGACTTAATTCAGTTTTCAGTTGCCGGAGATACCTCGCCATATCACGAGTTTAAGATAGCTGACGCTTATGAAGAAGGGGATGTGATCTATGCCGCAGGCAATGCACATGGTGAAGGCGTTATATTTAGAAAAGGAACACTAACCTCTTTTACTTATGAACCTATTGACGGCAAATGGAAAAACATTCGTTTTTCAGCTGCAGCGTCACCCGGAAACAGCGGTGGTCCTTTACTCAACCTCGCCGGTAAAGTTGTTGGTATCGTGACGATGAAGTCCAGCAGTGAAAATTTAAATTATGCTTTTCCGATCAAAGAATTCATGGAGTTTTCGTCTGAGCGAGCTGAATTTTTCGAAAGTCAGATGGGTGAAGTTGAATCCACTAAAACATTGATATACTCATGGGATTTCAAAGCCGACCTCCCCAAAGAGATAATGGCGTTGAGAAAAATTGCCGAAAAAAGCTTCTACGACAGATTCGAATCAGGCAGAACCGAGTTTGTTGCAAAGTATGAAACTGATATTTTTCCTAAACATGAAAATATTCAAAAGTACTTGATGAATCAATCTAATAGCGAAAATTTTTCAATCATCGATATCAATGGCAATGGTGAATGGCTTCTTTTCGAGCCTGGCGAACAAAAAGAAGTCAAAATTGATAACAAACAATCCATGTGGTTTTCATCAAATGACAAAATGATAGGAGGCTATCAATTCTTTATGGAGAAACCAGTCGATACTAGCTTACAAGCATTCATTAAAAATAAGAAAAATATTTTGGATACTTTTCTGACATCGGTAAAATGGAATATGACTATTGCAGCCACCCCAGTTTATATTACGTCCTATGGTGAGCCCGTTTATGAAGATAATTATGAAGATAATTATGGCAGGTTCTGGCAAGTTGCTGCTTGGCACGACCAATATACTGATCGTGGCATAATGATTTATTGTTTACCGACGCCTCAAGGTATTGTTTGTGACTTTATTACCACCTCCACAAGTTGGCTAGAGATGCAAAAGAAGAATTATAGAATCAATCTTCCCAGAATAATGCTTTCGTATACGGCAAAATTGGGCGAGTGGGAAGAGTTTCTGCAATTACCAAAAGAAATGATCCCGACATTTTTACAAGACGCAAAATTAGACGTATCTGAGGATAGCGTGGAGTTTGATGTTGGTGCATTTTCAGGCACCATGAAAAAGATGAAGTTATCTGTGGATAGTAACTTTTACGTCGCGGTTGAAATTTCACCTGAAAATACAGATAAATTAGTCGTCGGTCATATTAGCTTTAAGCCAAACTTATATGAAGACGGAGTTTATTCAATATCTAAACTATATGATCTAAAAAATAATGCCTCTGACAGCTATAGCGACTTTTGGCAAAAATTCACGACAGGAACCTCCCCTTATAACTTCGAAGTCATTAACGAAGGTAAAACTATTAATAAGTATATGAATTTGGGTGCCAACGGTAAGAGCCCAAAAATAGTGGGTAAAAGGAAGGATGACAGGGGTTACCTGGCCACTTGTACATTGCAATCTGACGTCGAATTAGCCGAGTTTACGAGTGCGTGTGACGCTTTTATTAATGGACTTCATTAGTATCTAGATTGAATCACTTAAATGCATCAACATGATATTTCTGTTCGATTGCTGCCTTATCTAGTTCTTTGAATACGTTTACGAGGGCGTCATGATGAGGAGAAGCTTTACTAATCGCAAAGTGAGTTGGGATCGTGAGCAATAACTCAGTGATTGCATTTGTTAGAATTAGTAACTTCTGTTGGCTTTTTTCATTTTCGATATAACCTTTAAATGGGCCCGCATATGACAGCAGATAATGCGTTCTTTTGTTCGCAAATAGTCGGATAGCGTCTTCCACATTTGATACATCTACAAATTCAAATCCTTGTTGAATAAGCCTATCTCGAGATCCGTTATAATCATATCCTCTTATCGAAGCAATTTTATTATTACCATTACTTTTATCAGCGTTGGTGTAGAAATTTAAAATCAGGGCGTCAAATGGAATTGTTGTGAACGTCACTTTATCTTGAACTGCCAAAGTAGACTTAATGTTAAGTGATAGGTCAACTGTCCCACTTGACAATGAACGATATATTCTGGCTGGTGCTGCACAAGACGTTTTTATCTTTATATTATATCGCTCTAGTAACTGTCTAGTCACATCAAAACCCCTTCCAACGCATTGTCCAGTGTTTGGGTCAATGCTGCTGTATGGCTTAAACACAGCCACACCAACATTTATTGTTAACTCGTCTTCGGCAGAGAGCTGCTTAGTAAAAAGCAGCATTACTGTTACCAATATGATATTTTTTACCAAGTTTTTCTCCGTTAAAGTAATGAATTTATGTTTACATTAGTTTAAAGATAACGTTGTTAATAATATAAAATCACGTACCAGTGTGACCAATTCAAAGTGTATCAACAACATGTTGAAACGTCTAATTTACATGGTTCTTTTAACCCTAGCATCTTAAAGGCTCTCGCAATTTTACTATTTGTATAATTCGTCCACCCGTCATTTTTTACTCTTAACAGCAGCGACTAACCTGGGTATAACAATTGAACGTCTAATAACACTATTGATTGAAAAGGCGTTGATGTCTGCTGACGAATTTGAATTAAGCGATGTGCTGATAAGTTGGCTTTTAGCGCCAGTAATATCAGACTGATCATGGCTATTTACTGTGGTGTTACTTTATAGTGTTGGCATAAAAGCTCTCCCATTTGCAATGACATTTATATGCTGTCATTAAACTAACGCGAGAGAATTCAAAATGGGGCAAGCGGGGTTAAATGCGCTTGAATAAACTTAATTATTTTTAGAAATAACCTATTCCCATTCGATAGTAGCTGGTGGTTTACCTGAAATATCGTACACAACCCGAGAAATACCATCGACTTCATTAATAATACGATTGGACACCTTACCTAAGAAATCATAAGGTAAATGAGCCCAGTGAGCGGTCATGAAATCAATCGTCTCTACCGCTCTTAACGACACAACCCAATCATATTTGCGCATGTCACCCATGACACCAACTGACTTTACCGGTAGAAAAACAGTAAACGCCTGACTCACTTTTTGGTATAAGTCAGCTGAATGCAATTCTTCAATAAAAATAGCATCTGCGCGGCGCAATAAGTCGCAATACTCTTTTTTGACTTCACCTAATATCCGCACACCTAAACCTGGTCCTGGGAAAGGATGTCTAAATAACATGTCGTAAGGTAAACCCAACTCTAAGCCTATTTTACGGACTTCATCTTTAAACAATTCACGTAGCGGTTCAACTAAGCCCATTTTCATGTCTGCAGGCAAACCACCCACGTTGTGATGAGATTTAATTACGTGCGCTTTACCTGTGGCAGAGCCTGCAGATTCAATCACGTCAGGATAAATAGTGCCCTGGCCTAACCATTTTGCATTGTCTAGCTTATGTGATTCTTCATCAAATACTTTAACAAACTCGCCACCAATCACTTTACGCTTCGCCTCAGGCTCTGCAACGCCGGTAAGTGCATCTAAAAAACGCTCTTCAGCTTCAACTTTAATGATATTAAGTCCAAACTTATCACCAAACATATCCATGACTTGCTCGCCTTCGTGGAGTCTAAGCAAGCCGTTGTCTACAAATACGCAGGTGAGATTTTTGCCAATAGCACGATGTAATAGCATCGCAGTTACTGATGAATCGACGCCGCCCGATAAACCTAAAATAACTTCGTCGTCGCCGACTTTTTCTTTAATGCGTTCAATTGCATCTTCGATGATAGAGGCTGACGTCCACAAAGCCTCGAGTTTACAAATATCAAAAGCAAAACGTTTGAGTAGTTCTACGCCTTGCTTCGTATGAGTAACTTCGGGGTGAAACTGCACACCGTAAAATTGCTTCTTTAAGTTAACCATTGCCGCATGCGGACAACTTGGCGTTTGCGCAATGGTTGTAAAGCTGTCTGGTATTGTGCTTACTTTGTCACCATGGCTCATCCAAACATCTAATAAAGCGTTACCATTGTGATTTGTCTCATCCAAAATACCATCAAAAATTGTTGCCCCTGATAACACTTCAACCTGCGCATAACCAAATTCCCGTACATCTGAACCTAGCACCTTGCCACCAAGCTGATGCGCCATGGTTTGCATACCGTAGCAAATACCCAATACCGGTACCCCTGCATTAAATACATATTGCGGTGCGCGTGGCGATCCCATTTCAGTCACAGACTCTGGACCACCTGATAAAATAATACCGTCTGGTTCAAAGTTACGTATTTGATCCTCTGTCACATCCCATGCCCAAAGCTCACAATAAACGCCGATTTCGCGGATACGTCTAGCGATCAATTGAGTGTATTGAGATCCGAAATCAAGGATAAGGATTTTTTGACTATGTATGTTTGCAGACATTGTTTTACCTAGTTATAAAAATGAAAAAGGGCTGATATCTCTCGGTCAATGACCAACACCAGCCCTTTGGAAACGTCTTTAGTTTATCCTAAACGGTAATTTGGAGCTTCTTTAGTGATACTCACGTCGTGAACGTGGGATTCGCCCATACCAGCAGCAGTCACTTTCACAAATTGTGGTTTAGTACGCAACTCTTCTATGTTTGCACATCCGGTTAGCCCCATTGCTGAGCGCAAACCACCGAGTTGTTGGTGAATAATAGTAGAAATAGGTCCTTTATAAGCAACGCGTCCTTCGATTCCCTCGGGAACCAATTTTTCAGCGCTACTGCCATCTTGGAAATAACGGTCCGATGAACCGTGACTTTGGTTCATCGCACCGAGCGAACCCATTCCACGGTAGGATTTATAGTAGCGACCTTGAAACAGCTCAACTTCACCCGGAGCCTCTTCAGTGCCGGCTAACAGACTACCAACCATCACTGAGCTAGCACCAGCAGCAATTGCTTTTGCAATATCACCTGAATAACGAATACCACCATCAGCAATAACAGGAATACCGGTACCCTCGAGAGCTTCGACAGCGTCTGATACTGCCGTGATTTGTGGAACACCACAACCGGTCACAATCCGAGTAGTACAAATTGAACCTGGGCCTATGCCAACCTTAACCGCATCGACACCCGCATCTGCGAGGGCTTTTGCGCCCTCGCCTGTGGCAACATTACCAGCAATAATTTGAATGTTAGGATAATCCGCACGCACTTTCTTCACGCGGTCAATAACCCCCTGCGAGTGACCGTGTGAGGTATCAATAACCAATACATCAACGCCTGCTTCAACTAATAATTTAATCCGTTCATCAGTGCCAGGACCAACACTCACAGCAGCACCTACACGCAAGCGACCTTTGGCGTCTTTGCATGCGTTAGGTTTACTTTTGGCTTTTTGGAAATCTTTAACGGTGATTAAACCGGTTAACTTAAAAGCATCATCAACAACCAGAATTTTTTCGATTCTATGCTCATGCATTAAGTCCATAACGAGATCGGGGTTAGTATCTTCCTTTACGGTCACTAGTTTTTCTTTTGGCGTCATCACTTTGCTGATAGGTTCATCGAGGCGATTTTCAAACCGTAAATCGCGGCCGGTAACCAAACCAATTAAGTTATTTTCTCCATCAACAACTGGAAAACCAGAGTAGCCGAGTCGTTTACTCAATGCTTTGGTATCACCGATAGTCGCATCTTTACTGACTGTGACAGGGTCAGAAACAACCCCACTTTCATACTTCTTCACTTGCAGAACATGAGCAGCCTGACTTTCAGCAGTCATATTTTTATGGATAAAACCAATTCCACCTTCTTGTGCTAAAGCAATCGCCAGACGTGCTTCAGTAACGGTATCCATAGCAGCAGAGATGAGCGGCATATTCAGCGTCACACCTCGCGTTAAGCGGGTTTTTAAGTCGACAGTATGGGGCAAAACGGTCGAATGACCGGGGACGAGCAAAACGTCATCGAAAGTTAACGCTTCTTTACTAATTCGTAACATGCAAACAACACCTTAGGTCAGTGGCTAATTGCGGTGCAATTGTAGTGTTTTTTTGTATTTAGGTAAACTATAATTCGCAGACAAATGAATAAAAAAGTGAATTATGTTTTCTACCCCACCAAAACAGCCCAGTATTATCTCTGTAACTCGGTTAAATCGCCTTGCTAGACAGGTTTTAGAATCAGAAATAGGACAAGTGTGGGTGTCTGGTGAATTATCAAATTTTGTGGCTGCGTCCTCTGGTCATTGGTATTTCACATTAAAAGACAGTAAAGCGCAAATTAAGACAGCGATGTTCAAGGGCGCCAATAGAGGCGTTAAATTCTCACCAAAGGCCGGTGACAAGGTCGTCATTCGCGGTAGCTTGAGTTTATATGAAGCGAGAGGTGACTATCAGCTAATTGGCGAGCATATGGAACCAGAAGGGCTCGGACAATTAAAACAAGCCTATGAAGCGCTGAAAGCGAAACTGTCGGCAGAGGGTCTGTTTGCCATGGAGGCTAAACAGGCACTACCCACCAGTGTAAAGCGTCTAGGAGTAGTCACATCACCCACTGGCGCAGCCATACATGACATATTAAATGTATTGAAACGCAGGAACCCAAGCATTGAGGTGATTATCTACCCAAGCTTAGTGCAAGGTGCCACGGCTGCTAAAAGTATTGCAGAGCAAATTCATATTGCTAATATAAGGGATGAAGTTGATTTACTCATTGTCGGTCGCGGAGGCGGTTCGTTAGAAGACCTTTGGGCGTTCAATGAAGAAATAGTAGCGTATGCTATATCTAAATCGAGCTTACCTATTGTATCAGCAGTCGGTCACGAAGTGGATGTCACCATTGCTGATTATGTTGCAGATATGCGAGCACCAACACCATCTGCAGCTGCTGAGCTAGTTAGCACCGACAAAAGCCAGTTAGAAAGACATATTCAACAGCAGCAACATCGTTTATCGCAAGTGTTTGAGCAGCATTTAAAACGCATTCAATACAAATTACATTTAATAGAGTCGCGACTTTCAAACGTGCATCCCGCCGTACAAATTAGACAAGCTAATCAGCATACTGATAACTTAACGATGCGTTTGTCACAAGCAATCAATGTAAAATTGAATGACGCGCAAAGCAAAAGCAAAAACGTAACATTGCGCCTGCAACACGCATCGCCAAAAAATGCGATTAAAGACAAAAAACAACAGTTACAAAAAGTCAGCGAAAAACTTAACTCAATACAGCAACGGCAACTTTCTGATAAGCGCTATCAATTGCAACGTATAGCCGACATCCTAAATTCAGTCAGTCCACTGTCAACGTTGTCACGTGGTTATAGCATTGCATTCAAAAACGATAAGGTGGTGCGTTCCGTCAGCCAACTGGAAAAAGGCGATGTGATTGAAACACGTATAAGCGACGGTAGTGTTATTGCAAAAATTCAAGAAATCACGCAAAAACAGCAATAACTGCAACGACATTTGCGACACCAGATGTCTATTCAGGCATCTGATTTATCTACACTTTATTTTCTTTTTATCTATAAAATTATCTGTTAATCTCTGACAGTAAACAGTCGTAGAGACATGAATAAATTTATTCATGTCAGTAAGATACTAAGGCAGTCAACACACACAAAACGTATTAAAAATAATAATAAGGGATACAAATGCCAAGGATGCCAGAGGTTCTTGCCGAACGATTCAATGACAAGAAAGTGAGTGAACAGACCGCTTTTATCAAAAAACGTTTCGCGTTGTTATCATTCCTTGATATTTGTTTCTATTGTATGGTGTTCTGCGTGTTACTCATATCCCCGACAAATGCGGCAGACTCGATAGATATTGACGACTCAGAACAGAACACGCTTATAGCCAACGGCACTGATATCAGTATATATGCTGCCTACGTGACTGAAGAATTCCGAGATTGGTGTCAAACCAATCCGACTAAAATTTGTGAGTTCAACGTTTTATCGCAAATCGATTTATTGACATCATTGCATGCAATTGATATTTCAGGGGAAGTTATTAAGTCGTTAGAAAACACTGAATACGAGCTATTAATCAGCAGTGCGACAATAGTAGATAGTGCAACAATAGTAGATAGTGCAAAAAGCATGGTAGTTGAAGAATTACGATTAGAGATCTCTGCGCAGTGGCGAGGTATTATCCTAAATGACATCCAACTAACGCTGGTTTTAGATAAAAACATCAGCGACACAAAGCAACGCATGACCAACGCAAGTAACAAACTATTCAGCCAGTGGCTTAAAAGCGCATCGGATAAGCAACTATTCAGTGCTGAATATCTGTATCAATTTTTAGGTGCCAGCGATTATAAAAATAAACTTAAGGTTCCTGATCAAATTGGTGATTTTGCATTATCGCGTCAGCATCTTTTCAACGACCCAATGAAGGGCATGCTATCGCGTTACATTCACAGTGACTTTGACCTTGCGGTGTTTGATGTTTATGTTTATCCATTGAAAACCAGCGACTCCTTTGAGAGCCAGAGCCAGAGTCAGAATGAATTGAAACTTGAACAGCAAGATATTCGCGCAATAAGCCGAACATTGGGCAAAGACGCGCTTGTAATGTCAGACATCTATGAATTAAAAAATATTATCGGCTTAAGAGACATTCGAGTGTTTGCCTTTGAAGCACAACTGAAAACCGATTCAGAGCCTCTTTATGCGACTCAATATGTGTACGTTAAGAATGACAAGATAGTTAAATTCAGTATTAATGCCCCAGCCCGAATTACGAATAATTTAATTGCCGATGCTATTAATGCGATTATAGTGCCGGCTGAGTCTTCACTGATGAAGCAAGTACGCCAAACTGATGTTGACCAACGCAGTTCGAAACCAACATCTGTTGCCCCTTAAATTAGTTTTTATTCATCCATGAGGTCAACAACAAAATCAGCCTTAGAATACAGCGTATTGTAACCGGTTTTGAGTGTGCGTCCTTGAATCTCATTAAATGTAACTTGGCATTTTTTGCAGTTTTGACTAAGATCCCACTTCACGTTATGAATCAAAAGAAATGGGCATCAATCTAACTGAATATTGCCTTTTATATACCTTCCTGATATTCAGACGCCGATATTTCAAAGTCAACTCACCCCTAAGAACTAAAATCGTAAGAAATACTGGACCTTATAGGTCTAATTAGATTACTGTATGTCACTTTTCGACGTGCTTAATCAGCGTAAAATAGAAAATTGGAGCATAGCGAAACCATGAGCTTATTTTGGATAACAGCAATCTTACTGATTGGTGTCTTGATACCAGTGCTGACCGAAAGGTTAGGCCGCACGGTCAATACTATTTTTACCATGTTGGCTCCGGCAATTGCGCTCGCTTACATCATCAGTTTGATGCCAGCTGTTCTCGCCGGTGAGGTCGTTACTGAATATCTAGAGTGGATACCTTCCATCGGACTCACTTTATCAATGCGACTTGATGGTCTTGCATTAATGTTTGCCCTATTAATCCTAGGTATAGGGTTACTTATCATCTTGTACGCGAGATATTATCTGTCTGAAAAAGAAGCTGTTGGACGATTTTTCTCTTACTTAATTCTATTCATGACAGCAATGCTTTCCATCGTGCTGTCAAATAACGTACTACAAATGTGGATGGCATGGGAAGTTACCAGCATCAGCTCATTTTTATTAATTAGCTTCTGGTCGTCAAAATCTGAATCGCGTAAAGGAGCGCGAATGGCGCTGACGGTAACAGGGGCTGGCGGATTGGCGTTACTTGCAGGCTTGTTACTAGTGTCAGACATGGTTGGTAGCTATGAATTAAGTGTCATACTCGCAAGTGGCGATTTAATTAGAGAGCATGCGCTTTACCCTGTCGCACTTATATTGATATTACTTGGTGCTTTCACTAAATCTGCTCAATTTCCGTTTCACTTTTGGTTACCCCACGCCATGGCTGCGCCTACGCCTGTTAGTGCCTATTTACATTCCGCCACGATGGTTAAAGCTGGTATTTTCTTACTAGCGCGGATGTATCCGGTGTTATCGGGCACTGAAATGTGGTTTTTGATTGTTAGTATGACGGGCCTGATAACCATGTTGTTAGGCGCTTACATAGCTCTGTTTAAACACGATTTGAAAGGTTTACTGGCTTATTCCACCATAAGTCACCTTGGTCTTATTACCTTACTTTTAGGACTTGATACGAAACTGGCAGCCGTGGCTGCTCTATTTCATATTATGAATCATGCTATTTTTAAAGCGTCACTATTTATGGCCGCGGGTATTATTGACCATGAATCCGGCACCAGAGACATGCGTAAACTGGGTGGTCTATGGCACTTTATGCCCTACACCGCAACACTTGCCATGGTTGCCGCTGCATCAATGGCGGGTGTGCCTCTGCTTAACGGATTTTTATCGAAAGAAATGTTCCTTGCCGAAACTTTGCATTCATCGGCCTTAGGCTTTATTTCTTGGATGATCCCGGTATTAGCGACGCTTGCCGCTATCTTCGCTGTTGCCTATTCGTTGCGTTTTATCCACGACGTATTCTTTAATGGTGAACCCAAAGAATTAGTAAAAACACCTCATGAGCCGCCACGCTATATGAAGGTTCCTATCGAAATATTAGTGGTATTGTGCGTATTAATAGGAATATTCCCAAACTTTATGATTGGCGGTTTACTAGAGGCCGCCTCATCCTCTGTACTGATGAGTGAACTTCCTTACTATATACATGAGCCGCCACGCTATATGAAGGTTCCTATCGAAATATTAGTGGTATTGTGCGTATTAATAGGAATATTCCCAAACTTTATGATTGGCGGTTTACTAGAGGCCGCCTCATCCTCTGTACTGATGAGTGAACTTCCTTACTATAGCCTATCGATTTGGCATGGATTTAACTTACCTTTATTAATGAGCGCCATCGCCATTAGTGGTGGCCTATTAGTGTATGCGTATCGAAGTCATTTATATCGCTTCCAAGCACAATTCAAAGAATCCGACGAAAAGCTTATTTTTGAAGGCGCGATACAACGACTGGTCGCCTCCGCAACCAGAGCGCATGATGGCTTAAATAACGGGTCATTGCAGCGTTATATTGCTGCGCTGCTGTTGTTGACTATTGCGATTACCACAATTCCACTCATTAACATTGATACAGCTGCGACTAATTCTCCTGATCAAGCAGTCAGTGGTGTTGAGATCACGGCAGCCTTCATTTTATGTTTAAGCGCTATCGCTACTGTCATTTTTCATCGTAAACGTATGGTCGCTCTTATTACTATTTCGGTAGTAGGACTTATTGTGTCGATCGCGTTTGCTCGCTTTTCTGCACCCGATCTAGCATTAACACAGTTATCTGTAGAGGTTGTAACAGTCATTCTATTGATGTTAGCGCTGTATTTTTTACCGCAAAAAACACCGTCTGAATCGTCACCTTCACGAGTAGTAAGAGATGTTGCTATTGCCGCAGCGTTGGGCGGTTTGGTGGCGACTATTAATTATGCATTCATCACTCAGCCCTTAGACACTATCTCTGAATTTTTCTTAGCCAATAGTAAAACTGGCGGTGGTGGTACTAATGCCGTAAACGTCATTCTGGTGGATTTTAGAGGACTCGATACACTGGGTGAAATTCTTGTCTTAGGTATTGCAGCGCTGGGTATTTTTAACTTACTTGCACGTGTTCGTCTTGCCATGCCATCTGCTAACGAAAATGGTCTTGCATGGTCAGAAGACCGCCATCCGCCTATTTTAGCCATAATATCTCAAAGCTTACTACCACTTGCCCTTTTAGTTTCTTTTTACATATTTCTGCGCGGCCATAATATGCCCGGGGGAGGTTTCATTGCGGGTTTGATAACCGCTGTGGCACTAATTCAACAATATATTGCGCACGGTGTTGATTGGGTTAAGCCTCGCATAAAAGTCGACTATCAAATTCTAATCGCCTTGGGTGTATTAATAGCAACTCTAACAGGCATCGGTAGTTGGTTTTTTGATCGTCCATTTATGACAACTTGGTTTGACTATTTTGATATCCCGTTGATTGGCGAAATAGAGCTGGCAAGTGCCCTGATATTCGATTTAGGCGTTTACTTGACGGTGATAGGTGCCACCTTACTTATATTGGCGAGTTTAGGTAAGCTTACTTCTTCTCACCGCCCAACTCCGGAGGAATAATGGAAACTTTATACGTGATTTGTGTGGGTGTATTGACATTTTGTGGTGTCTTTCTGTGTTTGCGAGCACGCACCTTTTCTGTCGTGGTTGGCTTAACCATGCTTTCATACGCGGTTAATTTATTTTTGTTTTCAAGTGGTCGGCTGAATCTTAAGAATGCTGCCATTTTAGATATGTCTGATTCATATGCAGACCCACTTCCGCAAGCGTTGACATTAACGGCTATTGTTATTGGCTTTGCAATGATTGCATTTGTGGTTATTTTGGCGATGCGCGCTCGCGCTGACCTTGGCAATGACTTTGTCGATGGCAGAGAACCCCCAGATAGCGATAAATTTATAAAACCGAACAAGGACAAAGTATGACGGTTCACTTGGCAATCCTTCCTATTTTAATCCCCTTGGTTGGTGGTTTGTTGATGTTGCTGCCACCATTCGCGGGTGTTGAGAGATATCAATATAGGCGCGTTGCCGCATTATGTTTAATGCTGGCACAAATAGCTTGCTCAATTATTCTGATCCTAATGGTGGTTCAAAACGGTGCCATTATGTATGCTGTCGGCGACTGGCAGCCGCCTTTTGGCATCATTTTATATGCAGACCAGCTATCCGCTATGCTTGTTGCCTTAACTAGCTTTTTGGGCCTAGGTGTTACCTTGTATTCCTTTGCTGGCAGCGACCGCGAAGGTAAGTACTTTCATCCGCTAGTTCAGTTCCAGTTACTGGGCATATATGGCGCATTTTTGACCAACGATTTATTTAATCTTTTTGTGTTTTTTGAAGTCTTACTTATCGCATCCTACACCCTACTTATTCACGGCGGGGGGAAGCAAAAAACGGCTGCAAACGTGCACTACGTTATCTTGAACTTGGTAGGCTCAAGTTTATTTTTGTTTGCACTGGGCACACTTTATGGAATTACCGGCACGCTAAATATTGCGGACATGTCTCTGCGAGTTGCACAATTATCCGAGAGTAATCAGCTTATTGCTCAAGCCGGTGGTTCGTTGCTATTGATCGTATTTGGTTTAAAAGCAGCAATGTTACCCCTTCATTTTTGGCTGCCTCGAACTTATGCAGCTGCTAGCGCGCCGGTCGCTGCGCTTTTTGCCATTATGACTAAGGTGGGTGTGTACTGCATATTTCGTGTTTATACCGTTATCTTTGGCGACCAGGCCGGTGATTTAGCTAATATGATCCAGCCATGGGTTTGGCCGCTTGCCATACTCACCGTAATTGCAGGCACAGTGGGCGCACTTGCAAGCCCAAATCTGCGAACGCTTGCGGCTAATCTCGTGATTGTATCTGTAGGCACACTATTAATTGCTTTTGCGTTAAGAACGCCAGAGGCCACGGCTGCAGGCTTTCTTTATCTTATTCACAGCACGCTGGTAACAGCCGCATTGTTTTTGATAGCTGATATGTTGGGCCAACAGCGTGGCAAAGCTTTAGATTACTTTGTGGTCGCGCGCAAGATAAAGCAGCAAGCATTATTTGGTGTTTTATTTGTAGTTGCAGCGATGGCTGTGGCCGGTTTACCGCCTTTCTCAGGTTTTTTGGCTAAACTTGTGATTTTACAATCTGTCACCGGTGTAGAGCAGAAAATATGGGTTTGGTCGGTTATTTTGATTTCTAGTCTAATTACCATTATTGCATTATCCAGAGCAGGCACAACGCTGTTTTGGCGATCGACACCAAGTCGTGATAACTCTGAAACACCCGGCGTTTCTAAATGGCAGATTTGTGCTACATTTTTGTTGCTAGGCGCCTCACCTCTACTCGCTCTTTTTGGTGCTAGCATTATAGAATATACTAATAATGCAGCTGCACAACTGCACGATATTCCGTACTTAATTGAGGTAATGAATTTAGAGGAGAATGCACAATGAGCATACTTTCACGCGCGTTCTCACGTTTATTACCTATGCCCCTGCATAGCTTGGTTCTGTTGATTGTGTGGCTAATGCTAAACTCGACAACCAGTCTGGGTCACATTTTACTTGGTACTGTACTTGCAATTGTTATCCCCGTTTTGTGTGCCCCCTTAAGAATACCTCAACCTAAAATCAAGCGACCGTTTAAAGTCGTGAGTTATGTTTTTTTATTATTAAAAGACATCATTATTGCCAATTTTGAGGTGGCTATCTTAGTGGTAGGGCCGACGCGCAGAATTAAACCAGGTTTAGTTGCAGTGCCGATTGACTTGGTCGACATCTTACCCATCACCGTGCTCGTCAGCACGGTGACCATGACACCTGGTACTGTGGGTGCTGATATATCAAAAGACAAAAAGTGGCTATATGTGCACGTACTAGACATGCCTGAAAACGAGCAAGAAGTCATCGATTTAATAAAACAGCGCTATGAATCACGCGTCAAGGAGATTTTTGGATGTTAGATATTGCTGTAGTTTTAGTCGCAGTTATGCTGTGTATCGCGCTCATACTTAACCTATGGCGTCTTATCATTGGACCTCACGTAGTCGACCGGATATTAGCGCTCGACACCATGTATATCAACAGTATTGCACTCATTTTACTGTACGGCATTTACAACCAAACGCCCTTGTATTTCGAAGCAGCTTTGCTGATCGCTATGCTCGGATTTGTTAGTAGCGTCGCGTTCGGCAAGTACCTGCTGCGCGGCGATATCATCGAATAGGAGGAAGTATGAGTTTCACCGTTGAACTAATTATATCTGCATTTCTGATTTTAGGCGGCCTTTTTGTGCTCGTGGGCTCCATAGGACTAATACGACTGCAAGACTTTTACGTGCGCTTACATGCGCCGACCAAAGCAACAACCTTAGGGCTGGGCTGTGTTCTTATAGCTTCAATTGTGTACATGTATCACATACAAGGATACGCTAGCATTAACGAGTTGTTAATCACGCTGTTTTTAGTGATCACAGCGCCCGTAACGGCGCATATTCTAGCAAAGGTAGCTATGCATCATCGCGTTAAGGTCATGCAGCGTACTCGTAATCAACATCTTATTGAGACCGCGCGTATGCAGTTGCCTCCTGAAAATGATAATAAAAAACAAGATCAGGATAACTAGTTCCGCAATTTACAGTTTACGATGAATAGGTGCACAAAGTCTGCATCGTTAAAACTGTCTTGCTGGCAAATAGTTGAGTGAACCCTACTTGTAGGAAGACAGCTTTTGTTTTATCACCAATAAAGCATTAGCTACGCATATGTATATTCACAACAGAAGAATAATAATCCTATGAATACAACTAAACGCTTACTTTTAGCCTCAATCTTTATTGCACTTTGCGCGGGTTGCTCGCCAAACAATGCTAGTTCAACTGCTACCAAAAAAGCAATATACACTGTAGATGACGCAAAGGCTTTCTTGCAAAAAGTAGACACCGATGTCACTCGCTTAAATAAACCGGCGTCGCATGCTGCATGGGCTTATGCAACCAATATTAATTATGACAATGCGCAAGTAGATGCTTATCTAGGCGAGCAATTATCGGTGATGTGGGCTAAATATGCAGTTGAAGCTGCAAAGTTTAATGATGTCAACGTAGATGCTGATACGCGTCGACAACTCAATTTATTAAAATCAGGATTGGAAATTGCTCCTCCTAGCGACCCAGCAAAAGCCGAACGTTTGGCAACCATTGCTTCCGACTTAGCGGGTATGTACGGCGCCGGTAAATATTGTCGTACTGAAAATGAATGCTTTTCGTTGGTTGAAATGAGTGCAGAAATGGGCGTAAGTCGTGACCCGGCCCTAATGCTAGAGTTTTGGGAGGGATGGCGAAAAGTTTCCGTACCCATGAAAGAAATGTTTGTTGAACAAGTTAGTATTGCAAACGAAGGCGCAAAAGAGCTTGGTTATGCCAACACATCAGAATTGTGGCGCACTAAATATGATATGCCCGCACAGGAGTTTCCAAAAGAACTGGACCGACTTTGGGGGCAGATCCAACCCTTCTATGAATCATTGCATTGTCATGTAAGAGCAGAGTTATCTGATTACTATGGTGAAGATATTGTGCCATTAGATAAACCAATTCCAGCTCACTTACTTGGTAATATGTGGGCACAAAGCTGGGGTAATATTTACGACATTGTGAAGCCCCAACAAGAAATGAATGTTCCTGACGTAACCAAAGCTTTAACAGAGCAAGGTTATGATGAAATTAAAATGGTCAAACAAGCTGAAAACTTCTTTTCATCTTTGGGTTTTGATCCGCTTCCTGACACATTCTACGAGCGTTCAATGTTTCAAAAACCGCAAGAACGAGAAGTTCAATGTCATGCGTCCGCTTGGAGTATAGATGAAAAGGACGATTTGCGAATTAAAATGTGCATCCAAAAAACGGGCGAGGAGTTTAATGTTATTCACCACGAATTGGGTCATAACTATTATCAACGAGCATATAAAGACCAGCCAATGCTCTACAGAGGTTCTGCTAACAGCGGCTTTCACGAGGCCATTGGCGACACCATCGCGCTTTCAATAACGCCAACTTATTTACAACAAATCGGTTTAATAGATGAAATACCGGATGAATCAAATGATATTGGTATGCTATTAAAAGTAGCACTGGATAAAATTGCATTTATTCCCTTCGGTTTACTGGTTGACCAATGGCGCTGGCAAGTTCTCGCTGGTGACATTACACCAGAACAATACAACACGCTGTGGTGGCAGTTACGAGAAAAATATCAAGGTGTTGCGGCCCCAGTTACACGTTCAATCGATGCTTTTGACCCGGGAGCGAAATATCACGTGCCTGCAAACGTTTCATACACTCGCTATTTCCTCGCTCATATATTGCAATTTCAATTCCATAAAGCGTTGTGTGATATAGCCGGAAGTGAAGAGGCTCTGCATCGTTGTTCTATTTACGGTAGCAAAAAAGCCGGTGAGGCATTAAACAACATGTTAGAAATGGGAAAAAGTCGCCCTTGGCAGGAAGCAATGACCACATTAACAGGTTCGCCAAATATGGACGCATCAACTATCCAAGCTTATTTTGCCCCACTAAAAGAATGGTTGGATAAGCAAAATGAAGGACGTAATTGCGGTTGGTAAAAAGCGGTTGGTAAAAAGCGGTTGGTAAAAAGCGGTTGGTAAAAAGCGGTTGGTAAAAAGCAGGTGGTAAAAAGCGCTTATTAGAACGCTATAAAAGTTGGATCATAGAATCGAACTCATCTATTTTAAGTCGCTTTTTATCGGGCGATTTTATTTTGAACTACAAGCGAATATGGATTAAAGTAGTTCAAACCAATTTCTAGATACAAAAAAGCGGTGAGTTTGCATTCAAAATCACCGCTCCTATAGATGTTTAGTTGTTAGTACTGTAAAGCCTAAAACACCTACTTCTTTTTATGGAAAGTCATTAAGCGTTTGCGCTTACGTTCTTGACCTACGGTTAACTTATTGACTTTGCCCTCAAACGGATTCGCACCCTCTTTGAATTCGATTCTTATCGGCGTGCCCATGGTTTTAAGAGCTTTACGATAGTAATTCATTAGGTAGCGCTTATATGAATCAGGTAAGTCTTTCAATTGGTTTCCGTGAATGACGATCACGGGCGGATTATACCCCCCGGCGTGAGCGTACTTCATTTTAACTCTACGACCATGAATAAGTGGCGGTTGATGGTCGTCCTGTGCCATTTCCATTATTTGCGTGAGTACCGATGTGTTAATACGCACAGTAGCTGAGTTATAAGCTTCTTGAACCGACTCAAACAAATGACCAACACCCGTGCCATGCAAGGCTGAGATGAAGTGTAAACGAGCAAAATCGACAAATCCTAGGCGTCTGTCTAGCTCACGCTTAATTTCTTCCTTAACATGTGTTTCAAGACCATCCCACTTGTTCACAGCCAACACTAGAGAACGCCCAGAATTAAGCACAAAACCTAGTAATGATAAGTCCTGATCAGTGACCCCTTCTCTAGCATCGATAACTAGCAACACCACATTAGACTCTTCAATCGCCTGCAACGTTTTTACAATAGAAAATTTCTCGACTGTTTCGGATACTTTCCTACGTTTTCTAACGCCAGCGGTATCGATCAGAATATATTCACGCTTATCCCGCTTCATCGGTATAAATATACTGTCTCGAGTGGTCCCTGGTGAATCGAAAACGACAACACGTTCTTCACCCAAAATGCGATTAATCAGTGTCGACTTACCCACATTAGGTTTACCAACGATGGCTAATTTAATTGGTGAGTTTTGCAAACGCTCTAGCTTCGCATCCGGGTATTCCTCTTCTCTTTCTACTTCCACTATCTCCATATCAGGAAATATTTTTTCGAGTGGCGTTAAGACATGAGTCATCAACTGTGACACTCCACGCCCGTGCGCAGCTGCAATTTGCAGTACCTCAGGAAAGCCTAACTTGAAGAAATCGGCGGTTTCGCTGTCACCATCAAGTCCGTCAACTTTATTTGCTACCAAATACATTGCTTTGCTTTGTTTACGCAAGTGCTCGGCAAGACCAATATCATCAGGTGTTAAACCAGCTCTTGCATCAACTAAAAACAAGACCACATCAGCTTCGTCAATGGCTAATAATGATTGTTCAGCCATAGCAACGTCGATACCTTCTTCATTGCCAGTAATACCACCGGTATCAACCACGATAAAAGCTCGGTTTTCGAATTTTGCCGGGCCGTACTTACGATCACGTGTCAAACCAGGAAAATCAGCAACCAGCGCGTCTCGAGTATTCGTCAATCGATTAAATAATGTTGATTTACCAACATTGGGTCGGCCAACCAAGGCCACTACAGGTAACATTCTTCGCCCTTAATAAAAAACGCCAATGGCATACCATTGGCGTGTATCGTTATTCTTTCAAACACCTTATCTTGCCTACGAATGTATAGTTAAGGGTACGCCAAATGCACGCCCTGAGTATACAATCTCAACTCATTCAGGTTGAGTAATTGCTGCAAGTTTACCTTCTCTCGTTGTTACATATAAGGTATTTTCTGCGCTAATAGGCGCGGTGAAGATTGCTTCATCTTCATCATCGCCACCAACCTCTAATCGCGCTACAAGTTTGCCTTCGTCCTGAGTAAACCAATGAACAAAACCATACATATCACCAACTACAACGTAGTCGCCGTGCGGTGTTGCCGAAGTAATGTTGCGACTTTTCAAAGCAACATTAGACCATAATTCCACGCCACTGCGACGGTCAATAGCATACAAATTGCTACTATTATCAATCACGAATAAGCGATTGCCATCAATACTTATATTGCGATATGAACCGTACTCACGTGTCCAAATCACTTGACCGGTGCGAAGTTCTACAGCAGAAAGAGTCCCATTGTAGGATACCACAAACACATTTCCACCAAACACCAATGGCTTAACATCAATATCAACGATACGTTCTAGTTCAGTTGCACCTGAGGGAGAAGCAATTTGAGTTTCCCAAGCTACCATACCAGTTTCGATTAGAGTGACTTGAAGCTTTCCCGACGGAGTGCCAACTAAGGCACCCCCACTATCTGCTGCTGGAGCTGAAACACCGCGTAATGTTAGCGGAGGAACATCTGACTCTGTTATCCATTTTTGCTCGCCAGTGTCAGGGTCCAATGCAATTAAATGACCTGAAGTCGTGTTAACTAGGACTACGCCTGCATCAACTGCTGGGGCTGAAATAACTTCGCCTTTAACGCCCACTTTCCATTTCAACTCGCCAGTCGCTTCTGCAAGGGCATATACGTAACCATTTTCTGTACCAAAAAAAACGGATTCATAAGCAGCCGATAGTCCGCCAGAAATTTTTGCCGACACTGCGCGATTGGAATACCATAACATCGCTTTCTTGAAGCTGTAGTTATCGTAGTTTGCGAAATCTTGCTCCCAGATTTTTTTGCCAGTTTCTGGTTCAAGTGCAACAACAATGCCATCGCGGCTAGCAGCAAATACTTTGCCATAAGCGACAGTTGGTGCTAAACGTGAGAAATAGTCTTGAACGCCATCGCCAACGTCTGTTTCCCATTTAATTTGCGGTTCGAAAGTCGCTTCAATTGGTTTTAAGCGACGAATTTCAATTTCATCATCTTCCGCGAACAAATCAGATATAGTTGCACAGCCGCCAAGTGATAATGCAAGCAACACTATTAATATTCTATTCTTCACTGGGTAACACCTGCTACTTCAGTTGCAGCAAAATTTAAGTTGCTTAGCTTCATTTCTACTACACGATTGTCAGGTTGCTCAGCAAGTACCAAATCATAGGCCTCTTTTGCTTTATCAAACTCTTTTATCGCTAAGTAAATGTCGCCTTTGATTTCTTGAACTTGGTCGCTATAGGAAGCACTCACTACAGAGTCCAACGTTGCTAATGCGCCGGCAGTATCGCCCAGTTGATTTTCAACGCGGGCTAAACGAACTTTGGCCAAATCAGCAATGGCCACGCTAGGTGAATTACTGACAGCCATATTCAAATGCATTTGTGCCGCATCAAAATCTTTATTTTCTACCGCTTTTTGAGCTGCAACTAAACTTGTCAATATAGCGTAACCTGAATCAGTATTTTCCATCGCAAAAGCGCTCGCTTTAGTTAAACCTTCTTCAGCGTCTATTCCTTCAAGCGCAATTTGAAACGCCATAGATTGGGTTTCTTTGCCTTCAATGACCATCTCGTTATATTGTTGCCAACCGAACAAACCAGCCAAGGCAATGCCGACAGCGACGATTATAGCGGTTCCATTTTCTTTCCAAAAGCCTTTGATTGCTTCTACCTGTTGTTCTTCGGTTTCGTAACGTTCCATTGAATTCCTCTACGCTTGCTGCATATATCTGGTTAATAACTAAATTTGTTCTGACTAGCTATGCTCAAAAAAGTGCTTACAGCCATTCTGCTAAAGCAGATAACTCACTCAGTAACAAACTAGCCTGCGGTTTATCTTGTTTTAAATACTTAACCGACACACTGGCTTTAGCGAGTGCATCTTCCTCAATAATAATAGCAATCGCAGCATCGGATGCCATTGCCTTTTTCATTTGTTTCTTAAAGTTACCACCACCGCAATGCTGCTGTACTTTCACTGTTGGTAGTTGGTTTCTTATTCGTTCAGCAATCTTAGTCGCTGCTGCCTGCGTATTTTCACCCATTGGCATCAAATAGATATCGACTGCGTTATTTGCATAAGGCGACTCATCAAGGCTCTCGACTAATAGGACTAGTCGCTCTAAACCCATAGCGAAACCTACTGCTGGGCTGGCTTTACCGCCCAACTGTTCAACCAGTCCATCATATCTGCCACCAGCACAAATAGTACCCTGAGCACCCAATAGGCTAGACACCCACTCGAATACGGTACGATTATAATAATCTAATCCACGCACTAAACTCGGATTAACTGTGTATTGGATGCCTAAATCGTCTAAACGTTCACATAAAAGTGAAAAATGCGCTTTTGATTCATCGTCTAAGTGATCAATCAATTTTGGAGCGTCTTTTACGATTTCTTGCACAGCTGGATTTTTACTGTCCAACACTCGCAATGGATTGGATAACAATCTACGTTGACTATCTTCATCCAGTTGATCGTGGTGCTGCTGCAAAAAAATAACTAATAATTCTTTATACGCGACTCTTGCCTCAGCCGACCCCAATGAATTAATTTGTAATTCGACTTTGTCCGCAATACCAAATGCCTGCCATAATCGAGCACCAAGCAATATCATTTCAACGTCAATGTCAGGACCATTAAGACCGTATGCTTCTACACCAAACTGATGAAACTGACGATAGCGACCTTTCTGAGGGCGCTCATGCCTGAACATTGGCCCCATATACCATAAACGTTGCTGTTGATTATACAGCAAACCATGTTCATTACCGGCTCTTACGCAACAAGCTGTTCCTTCCGGACGCAATGTGAGGCTATCGCCATTACGATCCTCAAAAGTATACATTTCTTTTTCTACAATATCGGTGACTTCTCCAATGGAGCGTTTGAATAAGTCAGTGCTTTCGACAATAGGTGTACGAATTTCTTGATAGCCGTAATTGGCAACAACGCGACGGATATTCGATTCGACAAACTGCCAAATACCAGTTTGCGATGGTAAGCAGTCGTTCATACCTCTGATTGCTTGAATAGTCTTTGCCACAGTTGTCTCTAATTATTTATATAAAGCGCGACATTATAAGGATTTTGTCGCGCGGGGTAAAATTTAGGAGGCCTGTTTTTGCGTGTTTTATAGATTTTTTTTCGCTTTATGCGGAATTATTCAGTTTAGTTACTAATATCAGTTACTTTAATCCGGTTTTTTTCATCAAGCTGTGCTGCTTTTGCTCGAATACGTTTTTCTAACTGGTCAACTAAGTTGTCATTAGACAAACGTTCGCGTTGACGCTTTCCGTCTAAATAAAAACCACTCATGTTACGCGCACCCGTTAAGCCTAAATCAGACACTTCAGCCTCACCCGGACCATTTACAACGCAGCCAATAATCGAAACATCCATCGGCGTTATTATGTCTTCCAAGCGTTCTTCTAAGGCATTAACTGTAGAGATAACATCAAACTCTTGTCTTGAACAACTCGGGCATGCAATGAAGTTAATACCTCTTGCCCGAATTCTCAATGACTTAAGAATATCAAAGCCGACTTTTATTTCTTCAACAGGATCAGCCGCCAATGAGATTCGGATAGTATCGCCAATACCTTCGGCTAGCAGCATACCAAGCCCAACCGCACTTTTTACTGCACCAGCTCGAAAACCACCGGCTTCAGTAATGCCTAAATGCAAAGGCTGGACAATTTGCTTCGCCAGCAGGCGATATGCGCCGACTGCTAAAAACACATCAGACGCTTTTACACTGACCTTAAATTGGTCAAAATTGAGCTTATCAAGAATATCAACATGTCTCATTGCTGACTCAACCAGCGCTTCAGCCGTTGGCTCTTTATATTTTTCTTGAATATCTTTTTCTAACGAACCGCCGTTGACACCAATTCGAATTGGAATATTGTTATCTTTTGCGCAATCAACAACGGCTCTAACCCGTTGAATATTGCCAATGTTGCCCGGGTTAATCCGTAAACAATCAACGCCATACTCTGCTACTTTTAGCGCAATTCTGTAATCAAAATGTATGTCAGCAATCAGAGGCACGCTAACTTGTTGCTTTATTAACTTGAATGCTTCGGCCGCTTCCATCGTAGGCACTGAAACACGCACGATGTCACCACCAACACCCTGAATACGCTTTATTTGTGCAACTGTAGCGGCAACATCTAAAGTATTCGTATTAGTCATCGACTGAACGGCAATAGGAGCGCCGTCACCAATAGGGACATTGCCTACATTTATTCTTGTTGATTTACGACGAATGATCGGAGAATCGGAAAACATTATTCACCTGTAACAGATAATTCAAATTTAACAGGGATACCACGCGGATATCTAGAAAGATCAACCGGAGCGCCAGCGAAATCAATGTCAACAGTCTGCGGCGGGCACAGATTAACCGATATAGGAGGCGTCCCCCTAACCGACATTACTCTGCCTTTTACTTTCACCCCTACAGCCATGACTTCATCATTCGCATCTTTAACACTTAACCAACAGTCTTCTTTGAAGGTAAAGATGACATCAACAGTGCCGTCACTATTAATGGTATATCCGTCGATAGTCTGACTGCTTAAACTAGGCATCGGGTTATTAATATCACTCTCAGAAACAATTGAATTGTCGCCATCTGATAGGTCGTCTGCCGATTGATTGGCTGATTCAGCGTTTTTTTTAACCAGCGTTTCTGCTTGGTCCGATCCGTTGACCTCACTATCAGTGATATTTTCACTATTTTGTGTTTGAGTATCCAGCGAACTATTCGCATTCGTCATTGCATTTTGACTTTTAATATCTTCTTCAGAAATCGCTAGTTCATCAGGCATATTTGGATTATTAGTCATCGCATTAATAGATTCGCCTTCATCTACCTTATTCGATTGCTCTGTCACATTGTTATTAAAAAGATTCAACCTGTTCATTATCGATTTGTCAGATTGCTGAACCCACCAGATAACCAACGAAGCGACAACTAAAAATACGATGAGATAAGTCACCATCATCCAACGGTCATCATTCGCTTGTTTGGCCACACGTTGAGAAAAGCTCTGTAATTTTGCAGGTTGCTTTTCACCTTGGTGCAACACATCAAAGTTTTCAAGCAAAGGATCAACTGGCATACTCAGCAGTTTCGCATAAATCCTGACGTACCCCTTAGTAAAGGTAATAGAAACACCAGGCTTATGTGTATCAGTCTCAATATCTTGAATATTTCCCAAGCGCAAGTGCAGACGATCAGCAACTTGTTGTTGAGTCAACCCCATCGCCTCACGTCCCTTTTTAAGTTGTTGGCCAGGCGTAGCTTGCATCGATTCTTTTGTCGCCTCTTTTGTCGCCTCTTTTGTCGCCTCTTTTGTCGCCTCTTTTGTCGCCTGTTTTTTACTATTATATTCTTCAGTCATTATTTTTTGGGTCCTTTACCCGCAATTTCATCCCTATTACTATAGCGGATGGATCGTCAAGGTTGTTCCATTGCATTAGGTATTTCATTTTAACGTTATATCGAAGTGATATACGATACAAGTTTTCCTTTGGTAGCACCACATGATAGCTGGCATTGTCGTTAACCGCCTTATCTATTTGCTGTGTTGCTGTATCTTGTGCTTCTTCCACCGCAACTTCAGAGACCTTGTCCTCTATTGCTAGTGTATTATCAACTTTTTGCACTGCACCTTCAATGCTTGCAGACTCGTCATTTTCACTATTAAAATCAGTCGCAAGTGCAGCCTCCAATGCGGCCTCACGTTTTTCCGCGGCATTAGTGCTAATGGCATTGTCTGTGTTCGTAACTTCAGTTGTGGGGTTCTTTGTTAACTCACGCGGCACTAACTCAGGCTGCACTGGGTCAGGTTTTTCGTCCACAACGATGTCTGCTCCTGCAACCAGAATTTCTGAAGGTATTGTCGGTTTTAAGTTTTTTACCTGCTTATTTATTTTTATCAAGGCAGGACTTTCTGTAGCAGCCGTTTGAGCATTTTCCACTGAATTGTTTGCACCTGCTTTCAAAGTAGCCTGCTCCGCTAACTGCGAATTCACTCTTTGTTTATTTTTAACGGTGGCTACGGGTTGAAATTTACCCATTTGTTTTTTGAAAAGTGCCGTGTTTGGATGTTCGGGGAACATACTCTTCATTAATTCGCCATAGCCAAGTGCGGCTTTGGTGTCACCTAAGCCTTGTGCGATTTCGTATGATAACCAAAGTGATTCAGGCGAAACCCGCGAAACGCGGTCATACTTCCACAATAATTTTTTGGCCTCACCGTAATTACCCTGCTCTTTTTGCAATTGAGCTAAAAAGTATAAGCTTTTACCACGTGTCGGCTGATGATTTAAGGCTAAGTCGAAAAAACTAATCGCTTCATCTGTTTTACCTTGATCTACTGCACAAATAGCTAAATTCTCATAGGTTTCAGCCACTGAAACATAACTTTTGCTCGTAGCTGCTTTCAAGAAATAAGATTTGGCCTTTTCATAGCGTCCTTGCTCACATAAAAACGCACCGTAGCTGTTAATAATATTTGGATTTTCAGGCGCGAACTTAAGAGCTTGAAGGTAGTATTCCTCTGCCAGGCTGAGTTCGTCAACCTGCTGATAATAGTACGCCATTGCAAAATGAGCATCCGCTGACTTAGGCGCAAAATTTAACGCTTTATCTAAGTTAGCTTTAGCCTGAGAAAAATTTCCATTACTTAAATAAGTAAGACCCAAGCTCACTCTATTCTTTGCGGCTGCTTCTTTATTAATACCGGCAGCACCAGCAAAGGCTGGATCCCTTGGTTCAGTAACACAACCCCCTAAGAATGCACAAAGAAGAATAGCGCCTACATATTTTTTCAACATGGTAGTTCTCTTATGTTTGTTATTGCGTCATCTTTACAGAAATTGGTTTTCCATTCATCTGTTTTTTTAGTAATCGTTTTGTTCTGTCAACAACGTCACCCACTAATTGTCCGCAGGCTGCATCAATATCATCACCGCGCGTCTTTCTAATCACCACAGTAAAGCCATATTCCATGAGCACTTTTGAAAATCTATCCATTCTTGAATTGCTCGAACAAGTATAGGGCGTGCCGGGGTAAGGATTAAATGGTATCAAATTTATCTTACAAGGCGTTTCTTTCAATACTTTCGCTAATTCATGAGCTTGGTCAGTGCTATCGTTAATCTGATTCAACATAACATATTCGACAGTTACTTTGCCTTGGTTTGCTTTCGATTTTGCCAAATAGCGCCTTACACTCGCTAAAAACTCTTCAATCGGATATTTTTTATTTACCGGTACAATTTCATCGCGCAACTTATTGTCAGGAGCATGCAGTGAAATAGCCAGTGCAACATCAATTTGGTCGCCCAGCATATCCAGAGCAGGAACCACACCTGATGTACTCAAGGTAACTCTGCGCTTAGACAATCCAAAACCAAAATCATCCAACATAATACGCATCGCAGGCACAACATTCTTAAGATTAAGTAAAGGCTCGCCCATGCCCATCATGACGACATTTGTGATAGGACGTTGCGAGGTGTCTTTTGACAAGCCAATAAATGTTGCAACACGCCATACCTGACCAATAATTTCAGCGACTGACAAATTACGGTTGAAGCCTTGTTGTCCTGTTGAACAAAAGGTGCACTCTAGTGCACAACCGACTTGCGAGGAGACACACAAAGTAGCGCGATCAGTTTCAGGTATCCATACCGACTCAATTTCTTGTCCACCCTCTAACAGCATTGCAAATTTGATAGTGCCATCAGTTGCTTGTTGGTGCTCGGAAATAACCGGCGCCTTAATAACGCAATTACTCTTTAATTTGGACCGCAAATCTTTATTTATGTTCGTCATTTTGTCGAAATCAGACTCACCTACTTGGTAAATCCACTTCATTATCTGCTCGGCACGAAATGGTTTTTCGTTGATAGAGGCAAAGTAATCGCTTAAGCCCTGCCGGTCCAAGTTCAATAAATTGACTTTTTTAATCTCTTTTTGTGGCTCTGTACTTACTTGGCTTGCAGACATTTTTTTACCTTCATAACAATTTATAACAAATATCGTTGCACGCTCTATAACAACTAACGTTGCACACGAATACAGTATACGCGATTAGACTGAATTAAGAGCGATCTAACTTGGGCTTATAGGCCCTCTATAATTTAATTAAAAAAGGGAGCCGAAGCTCCCTTAGTGTAACACTTTGTTTGCTTAGCGTGTGCGTGGGCAAATTTCTTCATCAGGAAAGAAGTAAGCTATCTCACGAGCTGCTGACTCCGGTGCATCTGAACCGTGACATGCATTTTCATCAATAGACTCGGCGTAATCTGCGCGTAACGTGCCTGCTGCAGCATCTGCTGGGTTAGTTGCACCCATAATTTCTCTGTTCTTCACGACCGCATTGTCGCCTTCAAGCACTTGTACCATTACTGGACCAGATGTCATGAAACTAACAAGTGCACCAAAGAAAGGACGCTCGCTATGTTCTGCATAGAAGCCTTCAGCTTGTTCTTTGCTCATGTGAACCATTTTTGAAGCAACGATGCGTAATTTTGCAGTTTCAAAACGGTTGTAGATTGCGCCAATAACGTTTTTCGCTACTGCGTCAGGTTTAATGATAGAAAAGGTGCGTTCTAAAGCCATGGTTAATTCTTCCAATTTACTAATTTTTACGATTTCGCGCGATTATAAAGAAGATAAGGCTGAATGAATACCCCTTCATCACAAATTCGTTTTTAAAATTCATTCTATTAATCTAAATTTAATCTCTCCGCAAGACCATTCAATATAAAATAAAGTCTATAATTCAGTTGCTTGATAATAAAAAAACGTAACTGAGTAGATAAATTTAAGTGCCTTATGAAAGTAAAATAATTCATAACAAAATGCTCAATATATACAGCGGCGTTATGATTGTTACCTAATGCTCTTCACTGGCATGATTGATCGTGTACTTGGGTATCTCAACAACCAAATCTTCATCGCAAATAATTGCTTGGCAACCTAAGCGAGATTCAGGTTCTAGTCCCCAGGCCTTATCCAATAAATCATCTTCTAATTCGTCTGATTCACCTAATGAGTCATAACCTTCTCGAACAATAATATGACAAGTGGTGCATGCACACACTTTTTCACATGCATGCTCAATACCAATACCATTTTTTAATGCTAAATCCAGCACTGAAGTACCTGTATCGCCCTCCAACACAGCACCGTCTGGACAAAGTTCTTTATGGGGTAAAAAAATAACTTGTGGCATTCATCAATCCTAATTTAAATATTATCAACCGAGTGACCCGCTAGCGCTTTTTGAATGGATTTATCCATTCGTCTAGCTGCAAAGTCTTGGCTTAATTTATCAACAACATCAATCGCTCGTTTAATAGCATCAACATCATTATCTGCTGCACACAGCCCTAAATTCCTCAGAGCGTGATCAATAGCGTCTCTTTCTTTGTCAGATAATAATTCATCACCATCTTCAGCCAACGCACCGTGCATAGCTTCAAGTACTCGACTCGCATCTACTTGTTGCTCTTTTAACATTCTTGCTTGCATATCTTGTTTGGCGTTTTGCATGCTTGATTTCAGCATATCCAGTATTTCTGATTCTTCCAAACCATATGACGGCTTAACCTGTACTTCAGCTTTCACACCACTTGATTTTTCCATCGCAGTTACATTTAACAAGCCGTCAGCGTCAACCTGAAAAGTAACTCTTATGTGGGCCGCGCCTGCTGTCATTGCAGGGATACCTTTTAAAGTAAACTTGGCTAGCGAACGGCAATGCTCAACTAATTCGCGTTCGCCTTGCAATACATGCACTAACATTGCTGTTTGGCCGTCTTTGAAGGTAGTAAACTCTTGCGCTTTTGCAACTGGAATTGTGGTGTTTCGAGGAATAATTTTCTCCACTAAACCGCCCATCGTTTCAATACCTAAAGACAATGGGAGTACATCCAACAACAGCATATCACTGTCAGGCTTATTACCAACCAAAATATCGGCCTGTATACCTGCACCGATGGCCACCACTTTATCTGGATCGATTGATGTCAATGGTGCTTTTTTGAAAAACACTTCAACTTGTTGACGCACAAGTGGTACTCGTGTCGAACCGCCAACCATGATGACGTTATCCACCTCTTCAATACTGACACGAGCGTCTTTTACCGCTCGTTTACAAGTGCTGATGGTTTGCTTTACTAGCACATCGATCAGTTGATTAAACTGCTCTAATTGCATACTAAGCTGTGTACTTTGCTCAGCACCTACTAATTGAATTGACACGACACTGCTATCTGCATTACTCAAGGATTCTTTTACTTCCTTACCCGCATTCATTAAGCGGCGATGATTTTGTTTTTCTGCAACCGCATCTAAGCCAAGTTGTTGTGCCAAATGGCTCGCTAGTAGGTGGTCAAAATCGTCTCCACCTAGGGCTGAATTACCGCCTGTCGCAAGTACCTCAAATACACCTTTATTTAAACGCAGAATTGAAACATCAAAAGTACCGCCACCCAGATCATAAACTGCAATAACACCCTCTTCTTTGCTATCTAAACCATAAGCAATGGCAGCAGCCGTTGGCTCATTTAACAAACGCAGTACATTCAGACCCGCTAATTGCGCTGCATCTTTGGTACCTTGGCGCTGAGCATCGTCAAAATAAGCTGGAACAGTAATAACAGCACCGGTGATTTCTTCACCCATTCGCGCTTCAGCACGCTTTTTCAGCGCGCTTAAAATATGTGAGGAAATTTGAATTGGGTTTAACTCGCCTCTGGGCGTAATAAAACGCGGAGATATTGAGTCAGCAACAAATTGATAGGGTAATTGGTCCCAATGGGCAGTCACATCCGCTAAACTTCTACCCATGAATCGCTTGATTGACATAATAGTGTTTGCAGGATCTGCGTTTGAATTATCTCTTGCATGATAACCAACATCAATTGACGCCTCAGAATAATTCACCACCGACGGTAATAAATGTCTTTCATGTTCGTCGGCCAAAGTCACACATTGACCACTTTTTACAGCACTCACTAATGAATTGGTTGTACCTAAGTCAATTCCAACTCCTATTTTACGTTCATGCGGAGCTGCACTTTGGCCAGGCTCAGCAATTTGTAATAATGCCATATAACTTAAAACCTTTTATTTTATTTACTAACTATCCGTTATCCGGTCTAGTTTTGTTTCAATTTCGTCCGCAAGTTTAACCATAAACTTCATCTTACCCAACTCTTGCGCTGCTGCTTGGTTATCTTGTTCTCTATTATGTGACAAAAAAGCTGAAATTATTTTTTCTTGCTTAACCAGGATCTCATGATTATCGACCACCAGTTTCTCTAGAGCTTGTGCCGAAGTTGCATCGTCTAATGTTTCACGCCACTCCATTTGCTCCATTAAAAATTCAATGTCACCCACCGTGTCTTGCTCACTAGGCAGTTTAACACCACGCACTATTAATAAGTGTTCCCCTCTTGATATAGGAGATTTAAGCACCGAATAGGCATCGTTAACTTGAGAGTTTTTGGTGAGGTACATGCGCTTTTGTTGTTCACTTGCACTAGCAAAGCGGTCAGGGTGTGTCAATTTTTGAAGTGTTTGATAGTGGTCTTTAAGCTTTATTAGGTCTATCTCGAACTGTTCAGGTAGGTTGTACAGCTCAAAGTAATTCATCATACAGAAGCCTTGCTTTGGAAAACGAAGAAAGCGCTAACCAAAAAGGATTAGCGCTAGAAGAAAGCGTTATACGTTGAAGCTTTCACCACAACCGCATTCGCCGTTCGCATTAGGGTTATTAAACTGAAAACCTTCATTTAGGCCTTCTTTGCCAAAATCTAATTCGGTGCCATCAAGGTATGCTAGGCTTTTGCCATCGATAATAATGTTGACACCATTATCTTCAAACATTTCATCCCCAGGATTAAGGCCATCTACAAATTCAAGTACATAAGCTAAGCCAGAGCAGCCAGTAGTCTTGACACCCAAACGCAAACCTAAGCCAGAACCACGGCTGTCTAAAAATGATTTTGCGCGAACAGCTGCGGCGTCAGTTACCTTAATACCCACTCAAATACTCCTTAATTTGTGTCATTAATATTTGTTGCTAGCAATCCTGCTTAAAAACCAAACAACAACATTATGCACTATGCTTCTTTTTGTAATCCGCTACAGCTGCTTTGATAGCATCTTCTGCTAAAATTGAGCAGTGAATTTTTACTGGAGGTAGTGCTAACTCTTCTGCAATATGAGTATTTTTGATCAAAACCGCTTCGTCAATACTCTTGCCCTTTACCCATTCAGTAACCAACGAACTTGAGGCGATAGCAGAACCACAACCATAAGTTTTAAACTTTGCATCTTCGATGATACCGTTTGGGCCTATTTTAAGTTGAAGTTTCATTACATCACCACACGCGGGTGCTCCAACCATACCTGTTGCAACAGTTGGGTCGTTCTTATCAAAACCGCCAACATTGCGAGGATTTTCGTAATGGTCGATTACTTTTTCACTATAAGCCATGATTTTTGCCCTTAACGTTTTGCGAAATATAAACACTTTTTAGTGTGAATTACTTTATATTTCACTATTTTAAACCGATTAAACTGTTTTTGTATCTAGGCAATCAATTAATATTACCTAGATACCTGCTTTTTATGTTTCAACTAAGACTCATGACCTGCTCATTACGTTTACTGACAAACTTAGTGAGAGGCCCACTTAACAGTACTCAAGTCGATACCTTCTTTGTACATGTCCCAAAGTGGAGACATGTCGCGTAGTTTATCAATCGCGTTGCGAATAACACCGATCACGTAGTCTATTTCTTCTTCAGTAGTAAATCGCCCTAAACTAAATCGAATTGAGCTATGCGCCAATTCATCATTCAGACCAAGTGCGCGTAAAACATAAGAAGGCTCCAAACTTGCAGAGGTACATGCTGAACCTGAAGATACGGCCATGTCTTTCAGTGCCATTATCAAAGATTCGCCTTCAACGTATGCGAAACTTACATTCAAGTTGTGCGCAACACGATGAACAGCATCACCATTTAGATAAACAGCTTCCATATCTTTTACGCCATCATAAAGTTTGTCACGCAACATCTTTATACGTTCGTTTTCGCTCGCCATTTCTACTTTGGCTAGACGAAAGGCCTCACCCATTCCAACTATTTGATGGGTTGCCAATGTACCAGACCGCATACCACGCTCATGACCGCCACCGTGAATTTGGGCTTCAATTCGAACTCTTGGCTTGCGCGATACATATAAAGCGCCTATACCTTTTGGACCATAAGTTTTGTGCGCACAGAAGGACATCAAATCGACGTTTAATTCTTGCAGATCAATAGGTATTTTACCTGTGCTTTGAGCTGCATCAACGTGGAACAAAATCTTGCGTTCACGACATATCTTGCCAATCGCACCTATGTCTTGAATTACACCAATTTCATTATTGACGTGCATAATACTGACAAGAACAGTGTCATCTCGCATTTCAGCTTGGAGCTTGTCTAAATCTACCAAACCACTTGGTTCAGGCATCATGTAGGTAACTTCAAAACCCTCACGCTCAAGCTGACGGGTCGTATCGAGCACTGCTTTGTGTTCAGTCTTTACCGTAATAATATGCTTGCCACGCTTCTGATAAAATGTAGCTGCGCCTTTAATAGCAAGGTTATTTGACTCTGTTGCGCCCGATGTAAATACGATCTCACGCGGATCCGCATTAACTAGGTCTGCAATTTGATTTCTCGCAATGTCTACAGCTTCTTCAGCCACCCAACCAAAATGGTGAGAACGTGAAGCTGGGTTACCGAAATTACCTTCATTAGTTAGGCATTCTTTCATTTTTTCGGCGACACGAGGGTCAACTGGTGTGGTTGACGAATAATCTAAATAGATTGGTAACTTAATATTGCTCATTATCGCTCCGATTAAAGTTGCATACTGATTTCAATTTCGCTGACTAGATTCTTTGCCGTCGCTTTGTTTTCATCTTGGCGAACAGCCACTTCTTTTACTTCGTTTGTTTTCATTAACTCGCCAATACTGATGCCGTTCAAAAACTGGCTAATTCTATCACTTAGGTCTTGCCACAAGGTATGAGTTAAACAACGTTCACCGCCTTGGCAATCTGCCTGTCCTTTACAACGTGTCGCATCTACCGACTCATCTACAGCACGAATCACCTCGCCAATTGCAATATCGTTTGCTGGGCGACCAAGCTTGTAACCACCACCTGGACCTCTAACACTAGACACGAGTCGTTCTTTACGTAAACGAGCGAACAATTGTTCTAAATAAGATAACGAAATTTCTTGTCGTTCTGAAATATCCGCCAACGACACGGGTCCGTTGCGCGAGTGCAAAGCTACATCGAGCATAGCGGTAACCGCATAACGGCCTTTTGATGTCAGCTTCATATTTCCCTCATTTCAGTTAACGGCCAAAAGGCACACAGCTAGTAACGAAATTGTATATACCTGAGTAAATTTGTCAAGTATATACCCTAGTATTTTACTAGGTTATTATTTAGCACCCTATTTTCTGTCGTTTCTAATATTAAACTGGAACGGTTTCCAGTGAAGCTGGATCTTATGCCCAATAAAAACGTGCGTTCCAGCGTCGTTTCCGAAACCTCTTGCCATAGTTTCCAATGGGATGCGATCTTGCATCCTTTATTTATCTCGCTTGCAGGCCTGCTAAATCTAGAGCGGCTAAAATTTCCTATAACTTGCGAAATTTGAACACACAAAACTTAATATTTTTTATTAACTACTCATTATCTAAATATCTAATGACAATTTATACTAAAGAAATAAGCCCTTCGAGACCTAACCAATGGCGCATGTGTTAGTTAAACTTAGACAACTGATTTTGATTATGGACCTTGCCGGAAGTTGAAAAACATTTTGAAGTAGACCAGTAATTATACCTTTGCTCTCAATACTTAATTCCGAAATATTTTGGTTATCAAGTTTGTATTTTTTTATTGTTTTGGCTAATTCATCAATTATTAGGTTAACTATCTCTAACTTTAATTTGTCATTATAAATAACAGGTAAAAAATGACAAATAACAACTGTATTATTCTGATAAGTTGATAATCGGGAATCAGACAAATCAAAATCAACACAGTAACCTTCGGATTGATTTGCATATGCACGCCATTGACTCAGAAGATCGTGTTTGGAACAAAACGAAATTATATATGGCGTGATAATGTCAGCTAAATTGTCATTGTGCTCATCAAGGTGTTTTGCTAGATCTTGAAATACGACTTCTTCTCGCGAATTCAAAGCCTTAAATATAACGTCTAACCCGTCTTTCACTTCTCTTGAATCATTTAAAAAACGGTAGTCAGTCGCCCACAAATTAGCATTAGAGATTATGCCTTCTAAACCTTGAGCAGGTGTGTAGTGATATAGATTGGTAGTTTTTTCTTCCGGTGATACATCAACTATTTTATTTTGAATAAAGTTAGTTAAATTCTGAAATTCCTCCTTCATTGGAGAAAATGAATCTAAATTACTCAAAAATTATCGTATGACACTATACGTCCCTTTAAACATAACGCCTCACTAAGAGGCAAATTATAGTTGGTTAAAATAAGCGACGAAGGAGCAAAAACCAACTGTTATTTGTCCTTTTAAGTGACTTGTTATGCCGATTATCACCTCAACTTCGAAGGAGATACAGGCTTAGTACAGTTAATAATAAGATTAGATATGTTTTTATTAGCATTTATTTTATTAAGTTGAGTTTCCAATTCACTCAAAGCGTTATACTTTCTTGGCCGATCAAACAACTCACATTTGTACCAAAGAACCAAATAAACACCATATTTACAGCGCTCACCTTTCAAATAAGCGGGCAATTGTTTAGTTAAGCCTTTCTCAATATTTTCGGCGTGAGCTAATTTTAATTCAACACATAATTTGAGTAGTTTATTTTGACTATTCGTAAATGAAATCAAGAAATCTACTTCTCCATTCGAACTTTCTACTTCACGAGAAATTTGGATTCCCATAAAATCGAAAATAGCTCTTAAATGGCTAAAGATATAAGGTTGCGTTTCTGGCTCTCGGCAAGGAATTTGATTACCATTATCATCGTTCTTCCATAAATATTTGTAGCCACCATGATTTTCGATATTGTGCTTAACAAATAGATCTACGCACCTAAAAACAAACTCTTTTAAACTTTTTTCGGTCTCAATTTTGGTTGAAAGCATTAATTCTCGAATATCAATAAATGCATCAGCCAAATTTACGCTATTAAGTCTCTCAACAAACCTAGTTAGAATCTTAGAGTAAGAATCAGGGTTTGTTATTGCGTACAACTTGTGATGTATATTCTCTCTAGTTATTTCGTCAATGTGTTGAACAAAATAGTTAGAGAACATATTTACATTTATATCTTTTTTGTCTATTTCTATATGCTTTTGCAATGCAGTTAAATTTGATAGAAGAGTTTTAACAACAAATTCTTTATGTGGGTAATAAGTACGTCCAATTAAGGCTTCCTTTTCTGAAAAGTCTATATTGTCATAGCCAGTTTCATTTAATTTAACGTCAGGGATATATAGTTCTCTAATTGCTATAAGAATATGGGTGTAATTCTTTCCTTCTTCAGGTTCAACATCACAAAAGTGGCTCCAGCCCATATTTGCTATATTCCAACTGCTCATTATTCTAAACATGGGGTCAGCCCAAAAAGCGGATATGGGGGATAATATAATTTCTAATTTATCGTCAATTTCGATTACTTGTTGATCAACTTCGGAACAAACAGATGGGATAGAAAAACGTATTAGCGTTACTATATTTTTATCTTTTGTCGTATTTGTTGATAGCGTACCATTACCAAATGAAAAGCCATGTACTTCAACACCCCCCGGTTCAGAATTCACAGTACTTTTTAAATAATCTAAATCTTCTTCCTTTATTAACTCTTCATACTCTTCTATAAAGGAATTAAGTTCAGTCCGACTTCTTAAATTATATGAAGCGTTGTGAGAAACGATAGTACTGACTAAAACGGATTTTTCAATTGATGAGTTTGCCGTGTTTAGTAACTCGCTCAAGAAATCACCTGCCTGTATGAATTGTCCCTTATAAACAAAGAATTCAACCACTTTAGAAACGTATATCGAAAAGACATTACGTATAGAGTCTTTATCTCCAAATATCTCATTACCTGAACTTGAAAGAGCTATGCGTCCAAATTTTAGCCTAGCATTTAATGCAGCTAAACCTTGCGAACTTATTGCGAACGATTTTTCTATTTGTTCTTTAAAGTTCTTATTCTCAAAATCAATTACGCATGTTTTAGATATTAAAGAAACGTTAGTTGAATCAAGAAACTTAGTTGTTGCTTTAAAATATAGTTCGAATTCATCTAAATCTGAAGAAGTTAATATAACTGGATATAAGTGATGTAATACAAAACCACAATCGTCTAGCAGGTTAACTTCTTTTCTTCCTTCTGCTGTGTCAATGCCAACTTTTATTGAATAGCGTATTTTATCTTTGGATAGTTCTTCGATTGTGTTTAAAAACGTCACAAAATATTTTAAAGCTTCTTTATTATTCTGAGGTTTATTACCTTTTTGCAAATAAGAAACATACTTTAATGATTTTTCAATTATTTTACTTTCAGCAGACAAGTGAACTCCATTCTCGACTATCGGTATAACGCCTCAAACACCGGCGCAGTTTACTGCGCCCGAGTGCTTTGACTTGTTACATTTCAACTGTTCCATGATCTAATGGCATCACAAACCAGAACCATATTTTCATTTAAATCTAATACTTCTGTTAAATTTTCTATTGTCATATGAGGGGCCAACTTCTCTGCCAGTAGAGGCTTTTTAGCATTATATTTTCCGCCTTCTCCTGTGACTATATTATCTAAATATTCGAAAAATGACTCATATCTATCGACTTGAACGGAGTCTGAAACACTCCAAAACGCATCCACAACAGTTGCTGGGATATAGTTTTCAATTTCTTTTCCCTTTGTTATCCAGCAGTGAGCTTTCATTGCTGCGAACTCATCTCTAATTCTTTGTTTCGTTTGATTTATTGGATCTTGCTGCGTTCGTTTATCGCTGTCTATAAGCATTATCGCATTTCGATTAGTGTTGAGAATAGATATACCAGATTCAACATCTTCAGGTGCTTCTGCATTAAGGTGGGACAGCAATCTCCCCCCATAAAATATTATCTGGTAATGGGTGCCTTCCTTCAGCTCTGCGTCACTCCATAAGCTAATCCACTTATTCAAATAAATTCGGTCCGACGGTCCTTCAACCCAGATAATACCGTTTGCCTGTAATAGATCACTAGCTCTAACGTCAAGGTCATCGAGAATCCCATTATTTTCGATATATGTGTTAGCCGTAGCGCAGGTCGCTACAGAATCGACATGCGTAACATGAATTATTTGGGCGTCACTTTGCTTACCAAATTGATCAATTAAAACATTCGAGTGAGTCGTTAGAAAATACAAAAACTCATGCTCTATTGCAGCGTTATAAATATAGTCATTTAGTCGCCTTAATAACGCAGGGTGAATATTATTTTCTAATTCTTCAAAACCGAATACATACTGACTTAATGGCTTCTCTTCTAGGTGAGGAACTAATATGAGGCATGCAAGAACAGACATTACAGTTTTCAATCCGCTACCTGATTGCGAAAGTGCTATGCGCCCTTTAAATTCTTCCTCTAGATATATTTCCCAATTATTGTCTTCATGCAACTGGCAAACTATGTCAGTAAATACTGCGTCGTGTGCAAATATTGAATTGAGAGCATCGAGGATAGAGGTTTCAACTAAATCACTCGGTAAGTTAGATCTGTTTATAAAGTTCTGAATTGCGTTTGTTAAGCCGCTGCCATTATTTCCTATAGTGATATTTTGTGGTTCAGCCAACTCTGGAAGGATATTTCGTTCAGCAAAAAGACGCCTAAACGTTTTACCTTCGAGAGGAATAGGCATTCTGTTTGGTAGTAATTGTGCATAATCACCGGTATTATTTAAAGGAGGATTAATCCCTTCATCATTACAATCTAATAACGCTGCGTTATTATTTCCGTTACCGCTCTTAGTCCACTTTAGGACTCTACCTACGTAGTTTTCCCCGTAGGTGCCGTGATTGCCGCCGATAACGCCACCGCTTGTATTTGAACGAAATACTTGGCTTGTAACATTCTCAGAAATTACTGCTTCAAATATTATTTGTGGACGTTGATTTTCTCTCCAAGTAGACCTTTCAACTTCATATTTTTTAGTAACGACTATTTCAATCAAGTCTAATAATGACGACTTTCCTGCATTATTTCTTCCTATGATTAAATTAACTCGGCGGATAGAGTCAAAGCCAGTTTCTTCCTTAAAACACTTATAGTTCTTCGCTCTAATTGCCAAGTCGTACATGGTTATCCTTCTATTGAAATGTAACGCCGTTGTTCAGCGGCTGTCCGGTTGAGGGCCTTTAGGCCCGGAACGCACTGCAACACATTGTTAGAAACTTCCGGCTATCCAGCCATGTGAGGAAGGAGCAGGTATTTGGCTCGTGCAGGCATCGCCAAGTCATATCGCATTGCTCGCATTTTTTGCCATTGCACGAAAGCTTCTTTACCCAAGAACTTCGAGTCAATTTTTTTCATCAACCGAACTGCTTTCGCCACAGCTACAGTCAAAGTCGCGTATGTAATTCTAATATCACCTATCTGAGGCCACTCTTCCGGCTGTTCACGATGAGCAATTTCACGATTTCTTTTTTCCTTCAGCTTGTTAGCCACTATGAATCGTCTGAACTCTTGAACCTCATCCTGCAATGTTCCTAGCTTTTCAGATGCAAAATAGAACGTAGTTTGCCCAATTTTCTGCTCCGAAAGCTCCGCCAACGTAAGCACCAGATTATTGCCGATCCGACCTCTAACTGCATTGATAAATGCGAGGCTTTCATTTTTCATATCTTCCAAAACATCATCAGTTTGCAGATGATTTGCCGAACCGATTAACTGCCTCAAAATTATCCAATTGGTGATCGCTTCACCGACTTCCCCGCGAAGGTTGCCAATCAGCACCTCGGGGTTAGTCCTTTTAAGCCTCACACGAGAGTCGGCCATAGCTACCTCCAATTTCTAACACTTTCGATAAGCGGTAGCTGGGTGCTTTTCCCAGATATCCGTCTTCATCGTTTTGTGTACGCCCAGCATGGGCATGAACTAATGAGGTGAAAGTCCTCTGTAGGAAGGTCACCGTTTGTATAACTTGATTGTTATTAAACGATAACTACTAGCGAATGGCAAGGGCTAAACCGTGAGGGATAGTCTGAAGGAAGCCGGACGCAAAACTGCGAGCTGATGAACAAGAACATCATATGAGGCGTAGGCTGGAGGCGAGTTGGCACAAGACAACGAAGCCACGTGACTTAACGGCTACCGTAAATGATGCAGCAGTGCAGGGAAAGTTCATGCTCTTATCTGGGGAGATCTGCTTAACAAGCGGTCGGTAAACCACCAGTCAGGCTCTGGTATACAAGTGCCTTGGTCTTTGAGCGTCATCAACTCAAAGGAGCGAATATGATGAAAACCGATAGCGTCAACAAGGGTAACTTTGTTGATGATTAAGCAGAAGTCAGCAGACGGCATAGTAGCCAAATGCCCATCGTAATGGTTGGGACACGGTGAAGGCCTGAACATTTAGAACAAAGGAGGAGCCTTATTGAACTTGAATACACGAATGCCGACCGGTAGTGACGTGACTCAGCGTATTGATGAGCAGCCAGCCTTTAGCGCAGATCTACTTGGACTCGCACTTCAATCAGCCAATATTATGGCTGCATGGAAACGAGTGCGAGCCAACGCAGGGGCCGCTGGCATTGATGGAATGTCCATTGATGACTTCCCCGCTTGGGCAAATGAGGGTAACTGGAAACGTATTATGTCTGAGCTTCGCTCAGGAGAATACCAACCGTCACCTGTTAGGCGTGTGGAAATTGATAAACCCGATGGCGGTAAACGTCAACTGGGCATTCCCACCGTCATCGACAGAGTTATCCAGCAAGCAATTGCTCAAGTTCTAACGCCCATCTTCGATCCAACCTGTCTCAGACAACAGTTTTGGGTTTAGGCCAAACCGAAATGGGCAACAAGCGGTGAAACAGGTTCAAGGCATCATTAAAATGGGACGCCGTTTTGCTGTAGATGTCGATCTGTCCAAGTTCTTTGACCGCGTTGACCACGATTTACTCATGACCTACCTTGGCTATAAAGTGAAGGATAAGGGATTGCTCAAATTGATTAAACGCTACTTGCGAGCTGGGGTTATCGATAACCAGCTCTATAGTGAAAGCCGAGAAGGTGTTCCTCAAGGAGGGCCATTATCGCCGCTTCTGGCGAACATCATGCTCGACCCTTTGGACAAAGAGCTTGAGAAGCGAGGCCACAAGTTTGCTCGCTACGCGGATGACTTCACCATTTTGGTAAAGTCTCCCCGTGCAGGTGAACGTGTGCTAAGTAGTATCAGCAGATTCCTGATCCAGCGCTTGAAATTGATCGTTAACTCGGTCAAAAGCCACGTCGTTAAAACCAGTGAAAGTAAATTCCTTGGATTCACATTCAAGGGAGGACGCATTCATTGGCATCCGAAGACATTGCTGAAGTTTAAGCAACAAGTTCGACGGTTAACGAACCGTAACTGGGGCGTGTCTATGCGCTACCAACTCTTTAAAATCAGCCAATATTTACGTGGCTGGATAAACTACTTTGGAATTGCTAATGGGTATCAGCGATGCGTAGATCTAGATCATTGGATCAGGCGAAGAGTGAGAATGGCCTATTGGCGACAGTGGCGAAGGCCGCGTACTAAAGTAAGAAGTCTAATGAGGTTAGGTGTGCATGTTCAGGCCGCGGTTGCTTGTGGCATCACCAGCAAAGGGCCATGGCGCAGTGCTAAAACTCCGGGGATCAATCAAGCTTTATCGCTTGATTACTTAAAATCCGAAGGGCTTTATTCATTGCGTGATGGCTGGATTGCGCTTCACCATCCTAAGTGAAACGCCCTGTGCGGAGCCGCATGCAGGGTGTTGTGGGGGCTGAGGGTTAGAAACCCTTGGCTACCCGATTATATACCTTGTTGAAAATGACCATATATCCCTATTTCCATAAAACACCCAATCTAACTGTTCAGACACAACATACAAAAAGAGTATATCTGTCGATTGTTGAAATTTATTGAAGCTCTCCCAGCCCAAAACAAAACTGGTAGATAGTCGCGTGCTTAATCCTGTTGCTTTGCTTACGCGTTCAAAAGTTTCAAACGCATAAACCGTTTGTTGAGGAACCGTATCAAAAACAGCATGGTACTCATCCTCACTTAACCAACCGACGTCATTCTTAATATTATTGGTGGTAGTCTTCCATGCCGCATCTTTGAAGGAAAGTTCTATATCTTCGCTAGTATTGATAATCTCATCTAATCTAGAAAATTTCATAGGTTCCTTGTAGGTATATAACGCTTTGCCAATGGGCAAATGCGAACGTTGTTGGGCGAAGCCCCGTGAGCATTTGTCCCAGCCGCGCTTTTTGCGGCGAATTTAGGCAACTTGTTATGTGTGAATTTCAAAGTGCAATTTGCCTCCGCCAACCGTTACTTCACCGAATTCTCCACCGAGATTGAACCCTCTTTCAGACTTTACTAATGAATCAATATTACCATAGTCGATTGAGCCATCGGGATCAGTAGAATAGCGAGTAGACTCCATTGAGGCTAGCCCAACCAAGCTTTCAATGCCGGTAAACGACAGAGTACCTTTCCGGTAGCAAGTGTATTCGTCTGGGTGTGGCTTAGTATAAAACTCTGACTCAGGCCAAATACTTATAATAAGTTCAAATGTTAGCTTCTCGGTCGATTGCTCCCAACTCAGAATAAATGAGTCGTTCAAATCAATACCTTTAAATTCTTCTAGATTACGCCAATCCATTTCTTTCACATATAACGCCCGCATAAAAGGCGGAGCGTCAGCGACGTCCAGCCCGCAGGGCGATTTTTGATGCGTTTGTTAAATGGCAACATGACTGACACACGCCCCAATTCTGTAGTTACCTAGTATTATTGGCTTTATATCAACGCTACTCTTTGGCTGCCAAATAGCTCTTAGCTCACCTTGGGGGATAAATTCCTTTTCTTTAATCATGGAGGGGTGCCTCCCCCAACTTGATCCGTCCCATAGCTCTTCGCGATCTTGGTAGATTACTTCATGTACACCATGAAATACGACGGGTGTAATAGAGTTAAGTGTTTCAGAAATAAGCTGAAAGAATGAACTTTCATTTGTGATTTTTACACAGCTATCCGAACCTTCAAATTGATTCATCGTTTCTTTTGATAGATATTTTGATACGCACAAAATAAACACATCAGGCTCATTAAATATTTTAGAAACTGATACATTGCTAATAGTAATGTTTTTACAGTTTTCGCCTAGACTGATGGCATTAAATGCGGAAAGAGAATCAACATCTTTCTTGTTGTTCCTGCTTGTGTCAGATGAATCCTTAATATGAAGGTTATCAATATGATGACTAACTTTTTTAGTCCCCTCTTTGGGATCAGCGATCCCTGCTTTGTGTTCGGTATTTCTAAAGTCATGTAATGTACCTATACGAATACCGCCCATCACAAATAGATTGTCATTGAATTTTTTGGGGGAATAACGATACATTTATTTGCCTTTTAACGCCCCATTAAGAGGCAAAAATACGTTTGCTAAAATGGTTGAGGAATGAAAACAGCAAACGTATTTTTGTCCTGCTTAAATGGCTTGTTATGTTCATTTCGGCAACAGCGCAATGGCTTGGTTAACTAAAGATGATGTTGATATTTGATATAAAGCAGAAACCAATGTGGTGATATCAGCTGCGCTTGATAAATAACTCAAAAGCCCTGATTTTTCCACCTCTGCTGTAATACTTTCCTTATCATTAGAACCACTTCCTATTGCATTTAATACTGATACTATTTTATCGGTCGGTGTATTTGCATTAAGCCCTAAACTTTCAATGAAGCTAGGCGGATCTCGAAGTTCAATTGCAACTTTACATTCAGAGATATTGTTTGCACCGATCTCAACATTTGCATCCTTTGGAGTACTAATTCCAGTACCACAATTAGTTATTGTATTTCCAGTTATCCTTACAACCATGCTTGAAACTCCTTATGAACATAACAACTTATTATGAAGACTGCATTGTAACCACTAGATATTATCATTTTAATAAGCCCTCATATTTAGTTACTTTCAGTAGCTTACCTTGTTTTTGATGATTATTTCTACCGTTTTCTGTGTGTTTACTATGCATGCATTGTAACCGCTTATGCTGTTTCAATATTTATTCATATAAAACAACAACCTAATGTTATTTGACCTATGGATCGATGTTATTACTATGCATGCATAGTAACAAAACCACCACATCTATCCCTAAGTGCACGAATTATCTGGCCTGTAGACCAATTGCCTCTTTGGTAAAATACGGTTTACTGAACATTTTCAGTAAACACACTTAATAACAACGGAGTCACAAATGGCTAATTCACCATTTTTAGAAAGTAGTCGACATGTCATGAGAACAAAGCACTATTCAATACAAACCGAGAAAACGTATCTACTATGGATAAAGCGATTCATTTTATTTTATTTAGGCTATGTTTGTATTAACTGTTGCTGAATACTAAAAATATTGTTTTTATTCATGTTTTCATCTTTGTCTAAATATCTAAACCACCCTAAATAATGGTCTAGGTATTTCGTTGCCACTTCATGAAAACGGTTTATCCATCCTTCCAAGCGGCTAGGCATTGTCAACTTATCGAATTAAGATGATAAGAACAAATTTTCAGTAGCTCATGCCAAATTCTGGACGCAACTAACCCTAGTCCATTCACTAAATGCTCGTTCACGGAGTATCCTGTAATTATCGGCTTGCATTTTATGGCGGCCAAGCCTAAACAGATTATTTACAATGCCATGACACGATAGAAATCGTTGAGCCTGCCCGTGTGATTTAAAACGCCGCATTTGTCTTTCCTGTTGTCTACTAGGCTGATGAGACAATTCACAGCGATTGTTTTCGTATTGTTGGGTTGAATGAGCAACGCTGGGCATAATTTCCCTTCTCGCAGCCGAATAACTGCGCAATTTATCGGTGACTATCTTTAATGGCGTTGCCTGCTGGCTCTTCAATAACTTTTTAAAGAACTTCATTGCGGCCTTTTTGTTTCTGCGTTTTTGAACCAAAATATCAAGCTCATCGCCATCTTGATCGACTGCTCGCCAAAGGTAATGCAAAACACCATTGATCTTAATAAATACCTCATCCAAGTACCACATATCACCGAGTTGACCGCGTTTCTTCCTGATCTGACGACAATATTGATTGCCGAACTTTATGCACCAATTTCTAACGGTCTCGTAACTTACGCTGATCCCTCTGGCGGCCAATAACTCTTCAACATCTCGAAAGCTAAGTGTAAATCGATGGTACAGCCAAACTGCATGACTGATCACCTGATGTGGGTAGCGATAACCCGCGTACATTTTAGTATTTTTCATACTCGGATTATCTCATAGTTACTGGTGTCTGCGATAACTTGACAGTACCCTTGAGCCACATGCTTGTTTTAAAATGCGAGAAAAGCTTGTTTTTCCTGATCCATTTGCACCATATATAACGGCAAGGTTTGTACTGCCAAACGAAAGAGCTGCATCTGCTTTGATTGCGTTAACACCTGAGACGCCAGAAATTTTATTGATACGTATTTCTGGGCGTTGGGCTGCCTGCGCTAAAGCTCCGGGTAGTATTCTAGAGAAACCTTCCTTTGCCCCTGACGCCTCTTTAAAGCATAGTCTTGCAAGCTCCTTAATTTCATCCTCATTAGGTATTCTCTTTGAGTCAATAAGCAAACGCGCTGCGGACTGTAACCACTTAGGACGCTCATTAATCCAAGTTTCGAAACTATCGGGTTCTTGTGAATGCTGGCTTTCTTGTATGCTATTCATTTGCTAAATCCTTGTGCAACAAATCTTGGTTTGAGAGGTGAAGCTAATTTGCCTCTAGCTTATTATACTGATCTAAAAAAAGTCGCGTTCGTTGCACGCTAGACTACCTTGTATGATTGGAAAGTCCAATGTCTGCGACTCTCAAAGCCGATCGTAACCTATTCACCGTCAATCAAGTTCGATTAAATTAGAGGGAACGTTGCAATTGCCGCAGACGGCCAGTGAAATTTATCAAAATCACTAGCGCGAATCTAAAATAGAAACATAAAAGCCACTAAGATGACAAACCAAACGCTCATATTGACGATAAATGAGCGAGGCTGATTTGCTGAATTACACACTCTTTGAACTGCAAAAACGAGTGAATTTTTTAAAACACTCTGGCGAAACATCAATCTGTTTGTCGATTTTCAAATCATCATCCTTTATGTATAGCGCTTCAATCCGTTGCCGCGTTGGCGTTCGGTAGTATTGCCTTATTAAGTTTTGCTTCAATCTATGCAGTAAATATGTACTTGATGTAGCTGAGGCATCATTAATAAAACGTGCATAATGCTTTTGAGCAACGTAATCATCGAGAGTAAACCCATGTGCAGTTCTAGAATGTGCTCTCATTGAACTAACGGATTGGGAGTCTAAGACTTTTCAGCAAAATAGGTAACGAAAAAGTCAATAAAATAAATATCTATGTTTATTCCATGTCCCTTTGTTCTTTGGCAATAGCATGACTCTCTACTTTCAAAGGTTTACCCTCGGGACAAAAGTCGACTAAAAAATCATTCATACTGGCAAACAAGTTCTCCTTCACTAAACAATAGTGAACAAACTGTCCTTTTTTTTCTGAGCTAATTAATCCTGCATTAGTCAAAATGCTCAAATGCTTAGATAAAGCAGGTTTGCTCATTTCAAATTTACCCGCTATTTCACCTGCCGTTAGACTGGCTTCAGACAAAAAGGCTAAAATTTTTCTTCGAACGGGCGAAGATAAAGCTTGAAATACATTACTCATTGATTATATATTTAACTAAATAGTTAATTAACTAATTGACGCGTGATTTATACTAACCAAAAAAGCTGGAAAACGCTATGTCTGTTTCAAGTTCGGATCCAAAAACTCGCACAATAAGTGCTCGTCGCAGAAATATTTATATACTGCTTATTATCGGGATAACGTCATTACTTATTCGGGCGCTTATTTCATATGACTTTGATCGAACTGCTTTACTGTATGTGGGTATTCCATTTCTAGTTGCACTTGCACTATTGTATGTCGTACAAAAACCGGAACAACCAAGTTTGCACAGGTACTATGGACACGTTGTAATGTGGTCATTAATCGTAATGCTGGGGACATCTGTCATTTTGTTTGAAGGCTTTGTTTGCGTAATAATGTTCATGCCTATTTATTTCGCTATTTTATTCCTGATGTACCTGTTTCAAGTGTTAGTTGAATACTTAAACCATACTAATAAAGGTAAACACTATGCACATGTACTACCCGTGATAATTCTTATGAGTGCGTTTGAAGGTGTTCTCCCTAGTGTAAGTTTTGAGCGTGAGTATTCGGTTACTAGAGAATTGCTTGTTGATGCTTCCATCCAACAAATCCAACAACAACTTGCGCAACCCATGCACCTAAACGTAGAGCGTAACTGGTTATTAAGCTTGTTTCCTATGCCAACCAATATACATGCTGGCACTTTATCTTCAGGGGATGTGCATAAAATCGACTTTACTTATCATCGCTGGTTTGTAACCAATACACATAAGGGTCATATGAAACTTGAACTGACCCAAGTTGAGCACGACTATATCCGTACTACATTTTTGGAAGACACGAGTTATATTGGTAATTACCTAAATCTTAAGGGGACAGAAATTAGCTTTAAAACTATAGAAAATGGCGGCACAAAAGTAACGCTGACAGTCCATTACCACCGATTCCTTGACCCAGCGTGGTATTTCGGTCCAGTTCAAGAATATGCAATTGGGCAAACAGCAGCGCTTTTGCTCAGTGAACTATTTGTTCCCAACAAGGCATAACAAATAAAGTTAGGAGAATACATATGTATACCAATGATCGTATCGTAATTGACGAGCTAAGCAACGCTAACGCTGGCGTTGTGGTTTTTTCAATATCCAAAGTGTTATGGGTTGGCAGCATGTTCTTGGCTGCAATGATTGGTGGATACTATACGTTTTCAATGGCCTCGTTTTTAGTGTTTGTGATAACGACTATTGTCTCTTTATGTTTAGGTCATTCATTAGGCATGCATAGACGCCTAATCCACAAAAGCTATCAATGCCCATTGTGGTTAGAATACTTGTTTGTTCATCTAGGCGTAATAGTGGGACTCGCTGGCCCTATTGGCATGATAAAAACACATGACATGCGCGACTGGGCGCAACGACAGGAAAATTGTCACGATTACTTTGGGCATCAGCAGCCCATTTGGAAAGATTTCCTTTGGCAAATATTTTGCGATATTAAACTTGAGAATTCACCTAAATTTAATATAGAACAAAGTGTCTGTAACGACCGTGTTTATAGATGGATGGAAAAATCATGGATGCTTCAACAACTGCCACTGGCAATAATTCTATTTTGGTTCGGTGGACTTGCTTGGGTAGTGTGGGGCATTGCCGTTAGAGTATCTGTGTCAGTCACCGGGCATTGGTTGATTGGCTACTTCGCACATAATCATGGCAAGCGTGATTGGCATGTAGATAGAGCTCATGTGCAAGGCTACAATGTTCCATTTGCTGCTCTACTGACCATGGGGGAAAGCTATCACAATAACCATCATGCGTTTCCTGCCTCTGCAAATATGGGTTTGGAGAAAGGACAGGTAGATGTTGGCTGGTTAGTTTTAAAAGGATTGGCTTATATTGGACTCACGTGGGATTTAACCTTGCCAGAACAGTTGCCTGCGCGAGAAGAATTAAAAAGAATAATGCCAACCTCAAAAACACTCTAAATAAAGGTTTTATCGATCTATGAGCTGTAATATTTTTTAGCAATCCAAGTAAGGCAAAGCTTTTTAACTTTCGATTGTATTTTATTCACATTTGACTTGAATAAGAGACCAGCTCTGTTGAATTGCAAAGTTTATTGACCCACGTTTGCATTGAATATTTGAGCCAAAAAACCCCTCTATAATGCTTATATCCAGAAGCTCTCATCCTTAAAAGTGGTTCAGTATTGGATGCAAAACAAAGAGGTAAATGGATCATATTGGAGTACAATTCAACACTTGTGATTTGAACCGCCGCATTTGCCGTTCTTGTTGTCTAGTCGGCTGATGAGATAACTCACAACGGTTGTTTTCGTATTGCTCGGTTGAATGACTAACGCTGGGCATAATGTCTCTTTTCGCAGCTGAATAACTGCGCAATTTATCAGTAATTATCTTTAATGGCGTTGCCTGCTGGCCCTTCAATAATTTTTTGAAGAACTTCATGGCTGCCTTTTTGTTACGACGTTTTTGAACGAGAATATCTATCTCATCGCCATCTTGGTCCACGGCACGCCAAAGGTAATGCAAAACACCATTTATCTTAATAAATACCTCATCCAAGAACCATATATCGCCCAGTTGACCGCGTTTCTTCCTGAGCTGATTGCAATATTGGCTACCAAACTTTACGCACCATTTTCTAACAGTCTCGTAACTAACGCAGATACCTCTGGCAGCCAATAGCTCTTCAACATCTCGGAAGCTAAGTGTGAATCTATGGTATAGCCAAACAGCGTGACTAATAACCTGAGATGGGTAGCGATAACCTGCGTACATTTTAGTATTTTCCATGCGCTAATTATCTCACAGATATTGGTACTTGTGATAAGTTGACAGTACCCTTATGAGGCACTCCTTCCTTATTCCATATATGTTGGCTCAATTTTACAATCCCACAGTACGCTGCATACTCTGGGTCCATGACGCTTTAAACGCTGAGTCACCAGCAAATAATTTATAAAGCTCTAGCTCATCTTTACGCCTTGCCAACATGACTTCTTTAAGCATCTTTTCAAATGCCAATTCTCGGTTATGGGGATCTGGGTTGTTTTGATATTTCATTTCAAAATCAGGATGAGTTCTCACACTTTCTGCAATATTGATGAACTTAACCTTTTGCTCCTCAGGTGTTGCACTCCACCCCTGAAACCATCGTTCATTAAAGTTTTTTATAATATCGTCTAGTGGGTCGTGTTCATCACCATCACCATGAGCACTTCGAGGATTTGGGTTCTGTGGGTCTAGTTCAGTTTCAGCGTCATCCATAGTAATACCGTAATTCAGTTTTACTCTTTGCAAGCCGTAGGAACTTAGATCTACCGAATCTAACAATGCGTCTAATGCTTCTGAATTTGGATCTTTAACGATTAATTTAGGTATCAGAAACTTAATGAACCAGAATAACTTTTCCCAATCAACAATTTCGTAAGGCATGATTGAAGCCATTTGACCGTATATTTTTACGAACTGCTTGGATTTTATTTTAAAGTCTATCTTGTCATCGTCTTCAAGCTCCAACTCAATATTGAAACGATTGGCAGCAGTATCAATAATTGGACTTAGCGTTTGTGCATCTTCATTGTCAAAGTAGCGCTTAACAAAGTCTTCAACTTCAAACCATTCGTAAACGCCTACATCATCCATAGAATCTTTTAATTCATGCAATACATTAACGTCCGTGGCTTGAGAGAGAGACGTCGATGTATAAAATGGGTCAAAAGCTGTTTTGATATCGTCTACGCTATTGAAAAAATCGAGGACAAACAGGTCTTCTGTTTTCTTACCTAATTTTGGTGCTGAGCGATTTAAGCGAGACAATGCTTGAACACACAGCACACCCGCTAGTTTTTTATCTACGTACATAGAACACAGCTTGGGCTGATCAAACCCAGTAATATATTTATTAGCGACCACTAGTAGGCGATATTCATCAGTATCAAACTTGTCTTTAGTATCATTTTCCGCAAAGCCATTAATCTCAGCTTCGGTATACTCAATTCCATCAACCTCTTTTTTACCAGAAAATGAGATGGCGACATTGAATGGGTTACCATACTCATTTAAGACACGTTTAATGGCTTTGTAATACCTAATTGCTGTAACTATATTCTGTGTAACCACCATTCCCTTGCCTTTACCACGTAGTTTCTTGGCATTCACTACCTGCGGGATAAAGTGCTCTAGCATAATCTCTGCTTTGGTATCGATCGTTTGTTGGCTAGTTTCTACATAAGCTCGTAAACGTTTTTGTGCTTTCTTGGTATCAAATTCAGGGTTGTCTTGAATCGACTTTTCTATTTCATAAAAACTTTTGTAAGTGGTGTAGTTTGCAATGACATCTAGAATAAAGCCTTCTTCAATCGCTTGTTTCATAGAGTACAAATGAAACGGTTTAAAGCTTCCATCTTCTTGTTGCTGCCCAAATTTTTCTAATGTGGCGTTTTTCGGTGTTGCAGTAAATGCCAAATAAGATGCATTGCCGCGCATCTTGCGAGAGCGCATAGCCTCTAAAACTTTATCTTGCGCGTCTTCCACTTCATCAATTTCTGCTTTACCCATTGCGCGGTTCATATTGTCATGGGCAGATCCTGATTGTGAGCTGTGCGCTTCATCGATAATTACAGCAAAACGTTTATCACTCAAATCGCCAATACCATCAATAATGAATGGGAATTTTTGAATAGTGGTAATGATGATTTTTTTACCAGTCTCTAGTGCAGACTTTAGCTCAGAAGATTTAAATGCAGGAGCAACAATATTTTTAACTTCAGAGAATTCTTTAATATTATCTCTAAGTTGTTTGTCGAGTAATCGTCTGTCAGTTACTACAATGACAGAATCAAACAATGGTTGGTCAACGCCTTTACTTCCGGGGATATTGGCGCTAACAGGGTAAGTTTCAATAAGTTGATATGCCGCCCAAGTAATAGAGTTAGACTTTCCAGAGCCTGCGGAATGCTGAATTAAATAGGTATGACCCACACCATTTGTCGCTGCATGGTTAACTAAATTGCGAACTACATTCATTTGGTGGTAACGAGGGAAAAACAATGTGCGCTTTTTTAAATCATCTTTGCTGCTGCCATCTAAACGAACAAAATGTTGAATGATATTCGCTAAGCTTATTTTGGTAAAAACCTCTTCCCATAAGTAACTCGTTTTATGACCAAACATATTGGTAGGGTTACCCTGACCATGATTGTTGCCTTTGTTGAAAGGTAAAAAGAACGTGCCTTTACCTGCCAACTTTGTAGTCATGTAAACTTCGTCAGTATCAACCGCCATATGCACCAAACAACGACCAAATTGTAATAAGGGTTGAGATACATCCCTGTCATTACGGTACTGTTTTTGACCATGATAACGGGCGTTTTGGCCAGTCCAAGGATTCTTAAGCTCTAACGTTATTAAAGGAATGCCATTGATAAATAACACCATATCAATTTCTTGTAATGGGTTAGTCTGGGAGTATCTTATTTGGCGAGTTGAGCTAAATATATTAGCCCCAAAATTTTGACTGACTTTGTCACTACTACTGGCAAGAGGTGCTGGATACATCAGGTGTAAATGAGCATCATCAACACTTAAGCCCTTTTTAAGTAAATGTAAGATCCCATGTTTTTTTATCAGCCTATCAAATCGCTCCAGTACTTTACGTTCCCAATCATTTGGATTGTTACGTCTAAGTTTTTCTAACTCTTCTTCTTGCGTATTTTCTAAAAATCGCCAGAAATACTCTGTGTCTAAAGCATAGTGCATATCAAAGTCAGAAGCATGGCCAAGCTTATAAAACTTATTACCAAAATCATGAACAGCTTCTTGAGCATCTACAACTAGCTCTTCTAAGCAAGTACCTGTTAAGGCCTTTTCAATAGCCGCTTCTAATGCTTGTTCGTTCGTTTTACTGACCATTTTTTAATTCCTTTTATCTTCTGGAAGCAATTTATACAGTTCACTAGGGTTACCCCCTTTAAAATCACCTTTTGTATTCAAGAATGGCTTACGCACAATAAATGTAAGATCCTCTTTATTTGCTGTGTAAAACTCACAAAGTGCGATGTAACTGCCTTCAATCCACATTTTTTCATGCAAATGATTGTTGTACCAAAGTAACTGCTCCAATAGTGATCCAGTATTATCACAAACATAATGTTCCCTTTTTTCTGCCAGTAATTCTTCAACGGTTAACTCTGACTCCACCAACTCTTTAAAAAAAACATTGAATTCATTTTTAGTCAACATAGGTGTACGAGAACGAATAATGTTTCTCCAATCATTAAACTGATAATTTTCGTAATAGTATGGAGATTTTTGCCTCCAGAATTGGCCATAATGCAAAAGTAAACTTTGCATAACAGAAAACTTACTTTTGTCTTTTGATTTTTTGGGGGGGAAACACATGTAGAATGTATCTTTGATTCTAAGAAGTTTATCTGCTGTTACTGTCTCTTTAAAGTCTATTAAATGACTGCTGTTGATTAAGCCAACATCAGAACCATCAAGATTGAATGGATGATCTTCAATTTGCCAAAGTAATGATTCTAATTCTGCCCAATTTTCTTGGGTGCTTATTTCTGCCAACCAACGTTCCTTTTGATATTCTTCATCTTCAGACTTCGTCGATATAAAACTTGTTTCAAGTAAATTACGTACTGATTGATTAACGCCGTTATCACCTGCTACAGAACGTGCATTATTTTTATAGCGAAGATAAAACTGACGAATTCCACGGAAAATTTGCTGATTACTAAATTTTCCTTCAGCGTTTAATGCTGAATCCACCCAATGAAATACCCCCCATAGAAATACCATTCGACGACGTTCAGTTGAAAGGCGATCATAACTATAATCGATTACCCAAGCGGTGCGACTTACGTTTAATATCGACCAAAATTCATGTAAGAATTGGTTAACCCAATCAAAGCTTGAATAAACCTCATTTAAACTTTTTTGGTGATTTTCAATAAATTTTAAAACGTTTATATATTTTGCAATGGTTTCAAGCGTTAGCACCTGAGCTAACATCGTTTGTGAGGGTATTAAGGATTGTTGTTTATCGACCCAATCAGTAGCTGTTTCATCAAGATAAATAGTTAGTCCAGCAATAGATCTCAAAAATTCATTGAAGCCTTTATCAGCATTAAGACCCTTAATTTTAGTGTTGGTTAATCCTTTGGTGCGCATTCGCCAAAATAGATCTTGCCAATTTTCCCATTCGACTCCCATATCATTTTTACTTTGCATGGAATCTAAGGTACTCAATAACTCAGCTTTAAGGTTTTCATTACCTTGCATCTGTTCACCGCGAGCATTGAGATAGATATATAAGTTCTCGCCTTGAGCACTTATATTGGTGTCGAAATACCAAAACTCAGTATAGTTATTCAGATAAAGATAAAAATCGGACTCGTCTAACTCTCTTGACTCTAGCCACCCAACAATAACCTCAATATTGCTGATTATGTTTCTAACAGTGATATCATTTTCATAACTATTCAAATACCAATATTGATCTTTTATCTCTGCATATGAATTTTTAAGAATGTATGGAATAAGTTGACGAATGAAGTTACATGCAGATTCTCTTACACGATAATCTAGCTTGGGCAACCCATTTGTGCAGTATTTTTTTTCAAAATCAGCAACGGTACCAGTTCGCACCGCTAGCAACAAAAGCACCAAATATAAAGTCGTAATTCTTTGCTGACCATCAATTAAAAAATACCTGCCGTCATACTGTTGGTCACTATATGCGTAAATAAAACCTATATTAGAAGAATGATTGCGCTGTCGATAAAAGTCAGCAAAATCATTATTTAGTTGCTTTAATTCAACACTGCCATCGGTAGAATCTATTTTAGGTATTTCAGCTTTTTGAAATCGCTCAAAGTCTGTAGCAATTGATGATAAAAGCCCTTCTACCTGTGGTTTTTGCCAAACATAATCACGCTGTATTTCGGGAATAACAAGTTGTTCCACATATCTATTAACAAATAGCGCCTGATAATTATATTTGCCCGTTTTCATTATGAATCGTCCTTAATATCTTCTAGTATTGTTTTGGCAATGTATTTTGCATGGGCATCAATATCAAGCAATGACCATTGTTTCAAATCAGAGTCCAAGCCATTAATCATCTTGGCAAACACATCAAAGGTATGCTTTGGAACAAAGCTACCTTCTTGAATTAGCTCTAATATTTTTTGCCTTTTCCCTTCAAAAAACATACAGCCCAATGCGCTATTGCACCCCCCAGTTAACAGACACATGTTCCCTATATTATCTAGTTTGCCTGTGGCTCGAATTGCAGAAACATACACTTTTTGTTCTTCTGTTGAGCGAGAATGTTGCATCAGTAACAATTCAACTTCTTCATTCTCTTGATTCAATATTTTTCGTATATTGTTTTTTTCATCATCACTTAAAAAATGCCCTTTTCCTTCAGGAGTTTGCGGGAAAATATGCTCCAAAGACCAGTCCTGTCTTTTAAATGAGTCAAAATCAAACCGTCTAGAAACGTTCTTAGGAAAGACACTGAGAGCTAACAATACAGCATGAATTTGCTTATCATCGCCACCGTATTTTAAGTTTGTAAGTAAAGCTTGTTTATCATCACCGTCTGCACTTCCACCGTACAACAGCTCTGACTTTTTCTTAGCCAAAAATGATTTCAACGCCGTCTTTGTAGAAATTTCCAAACAGTATTTTAAGAAGCTTGCCCGTTTGTATTCACTGTTCTTAGCAAAACGACAAAAGCCAATCAAATGATATGTTTCATCTGTATCAAACCAATCTTTTAGCTGTTTTTGAACCAAAATTAAACTAGCGAAACCATTTTGATGACTTTGTTGCTGGGAAAAAAAATTAAACAATGGATTGGCAGACGATACCTGAGAAATGCTCAGTTCTGCGGGTTTTGCCCCCATCGTCATGGCGGTTAAATTAAGTAACTCATGTAAAGCAGAATGTTTATTATCGAAATAAAAGCTAGCTACCTCGCTGCTTTGTGCCCATTGTTGAATATCCTCCCATGATCGACTTAAACCAAGTCGAACCTCCATTACTTCTCGAAAATGGCTATCCGAACTTTTTACGCTATCTCGCCCAACTCTTGTTATAAATAATGCTTTGATTAACTCTGTTTCAGATAACGGTACTTTATTACTATTCAGGTTTTTAAAGACCGTTTCACTTACAATATGCTGCTCTACTGAGTTAACAATTAACTTTACAAAACTAAGTAGATACGTTTGGAATTCCTTCAGATTTTTGGATTTCTCATTAAAAAACTTGGCGCATTCGCTAACAGCACCATGTAGATAAAATATGTCCTGCCTGTCTAGTCTCTCAATATCTTCAGCAATAAAAGCGTCCCAATCACTTTCACAAATTTGACGTAACTTACTTTTTGAATAAATAAATTCACCAAAGAAGTTTTTTCTAATAGCGTAATCGAGCTTGTTTAAAGCAATATTACTTTCATCTGTTGTTTCTGGCTGTAGTAAATTTAAAACTGATAACACAATAGAGAGTGTTGTTAACCTTTGTTGGCCATCAATCACTTCTAAATAGTTGGTATTTGCTGCCAACTGTAAAGGTTTTACTGTGATGTATTGTAGGTAATATTCATCTTCTTGTTTTTCAAATGCGTTCCATAAATCTTTAAGTAAAACGGTTACGGCACCATTTGGGCCTGTTGCCCATTTATAACCACGTTGATATGCAGGAATATGGAACGAAGTGGCTTCATATTGTGAAAGGCAACCACCCGTTGTTTTACTATTAAAAATGTCGGCAATATTGAAAACAAGCTCCTTCATTTTATATCACCTTTATTTTGCCAGTGACTGCACTGTTGATTAGTGTGGCTTTGTATTCTTTAAATTTATCTATTTGCGACTGCAAATGGGTAACGCCAGCATCGATTTTTTTTGATTCTGATTGGATATGTTGCACTATTTCATTTTGTTCTTGCAAAGGTGGAATCACCATAAAACGAGAAGCAAGATTGTTAAATCTAATACGTACAGCTCTTTGTCTAACTGCATTACAAATAACCTGAATGTATTTCGCTAGAGCCATCTCCCTTAGTAAATAAGCAAAATAATATTGGGAGACACCTTCTGTTTTAGGGTCGCAAATAACATATTCAGGTGTACATTTTCCATCCGAGTCCGACACACCAATTGCACCTTCGAAAGCATCCATTGAATTTAATACAAGCTGCCCTTTACGAATTCCTTGATAACCACCTTCAATTATCGCTTCTGTAAAACCTGTTAGCCTTCGATTAGAGCGAAGAGTCACTTGACCATCTCTGAAAGATGTAACTACGCCATCACCTTGTCTAACAGGAAGTCGACTTTGAAAGAATATGTTTTTGAATCTTGTAATTTCCCAATGTTCAGGAACTTCTCCAATCCAATCGACACCAGCATCTTTCATTAGAGGATCAGGGGTTAAACCTTGGGTGACGGCTTGTTGAATTATGATTTGCTTGCGTTCTTTTAACAGATCAATTTGCTTCTGTTTGATGACGATTGCTTCATCTAATTGTGCTGTTTTTTTATCTAAAAACTTGCATATATCAAGTTGAGACTCGATATCAGGAATTGCTACATATAGTTCATTCCAAGTAGACATATTGAAACTCTCAATTATGTCACCATACCCACCGAGATATTGAGCTGAATTAGATAAAGCGTACCAACAGAACTTTCTATCCAGTTCCTGTTTTATGCTAACTCGCTGAACTACATTGCTATAAATTGAACCTTCGCTCGGGTAATGAACATAAGGCGTTCCATTTCGAGTTAGCAATAAGTCATTATTTGTAGTTTTCCTTTTTAAAGAAAAACCTTTGTAGCTTGATTTAAATGGAGTCCTTTTACATGTATATAGAAGTTCATCACCGTGATCCCAATGTGACTTATCGATAACTTCTCCAGCATTTGATGACGTAAAACAAAACTTGAATTTACTAAGCTCCCAATTTACTGGAATATCACCTAGCCAATCAATTCCAGAGTCGTTATATGATTCGTATTTGGATATTTTTGCTAACTTAGCCATCTTACTCTCCTTGTACTTGGGTTAAGTCAACACCCAAGATATCAGCGATTAACCCTTCTGCTTTTTGCTCAAGACTAATAATATCATTTGCCACATCACCCATTGATCTTAGCGCTTGGTATTGATAGAAGTATTTATTGAAATTTATCTCATAACCAATTTTAGTGCTGTCGAGATTTATCCAAGCTTCGCTAACATGTGGTTGAACTTCATCAAGGAAATATTGATGTATTTCACAATTGGTAGAGTAGTTATTAAGGTTATAAGTTAGTGGTACAGACTCAGCGTCACGTAAGTCTGAGTTTGTCTCAAATACGGTAAACTCATTTTTACTACCAGTTGGGAAGTAACCAAAGTCGGCTAAATCATCTTGCTTGCAATCTAAGTGATGTAACAATTCATTGAGCTTTTCTTGTTTATACTTAACAACCTTTTTAATCACCTTTACTGCATGTTCATCGTACCAACTTACAACATCTAAAATGGTTTTCTTCTCGGCAGGTGTTATTTTAATGGCTTCTTGTTTTTGACGTTTTTTATCATCCAAGTATTTTTTGATTGTGAGGTCAACGTCAACTTTAAATTTATTGAAGTCTTCATATTCTTTGTTGCCAAACACTTCCAATAATACTTCAGCCATGTGGTAAACATTAAGCAGTTTTAACCACATTTTGGTATCAAGTAATTTAGTTTTTGTTTTGACATTTAGGTTAATGTCGTTATCTTCACACCAACTGTAAATGGCTGAGTCGTTAGCTTTCAAATATCCTGCATCATAGACCGAATCACCATGTACACTGTAGATGTGTTCCATTGACTCACGTAAGGCTTTATCAAAACGAAGTGGTGCAATTAACTCAGCTCTAAATTGTGCTTTGCGTCTGTCTGGTCGTTCAATGTTGACTTTGTAATAACCAAAATCATCGTTGTTAAATATTTGCGTGGCGATCCCTGTAGTGTCGCCAGTTTCTGTTATCTGGCGTTCAACATTTTTTGAATGTAAATAAGCTTGGGTGATGTCTGAAATATGTTCTGGGGTAAATTCACAGTTTTTATTACCTAAGTTTTTACGCAATTTTTTAAATAACAAACTGGCATCAATTAGCTGAACTTTGCCTTGGCGGAGTTCTGGTTTGTTATTATTCAATAACCAAATGTAAGTGGTAATGCCCGTGTTGTAGAACAGGTTATTGGGTAATTGAACAACAGCGTCAAGCATGTCATTTTCGATAATGTATCTACGAATGTTACTTTCACCTGAGCCAGCATCCCCCGCAAATAAGCTTGAACCATTATGAACTGAAGCAATGTGTGAGCCTAACGGACTAATGTCAGTTGGCTTCATTTTACTTACCATTTCCATTAAAAATAGTAATTGACCATCACTAGAGCGAGGGGTGGCATCAACATTCGATTTGTTACCCCAATAGTCAGCTAGTTCAACAATAAAACGTGAGTCGATAACGTCTGCGCCATCTTTAATATTCTTTTGTTCACTAGCCCAGCTTTTGCCATATGGTGGATTTTGAAATCCAAAATCAAACCGTTTACCAGCAAATTCATCTGTTGAAAGTGTGGAACCCATTTTGATGTTTTCAGGGTCATTTCCTTTGATCATCATGTCTGATTTACAGATGGCGTAAGTCTCGTCATTGATCTCTTTACCATATAGATAAATATCACGCTTACCGTTTTCTATAGGGAATTTTTCTTCAATGAAGTTTTGTGCTTCGGTTAACATGCCACCGCTACCGCATGCTGAATCGTAAATAGTCAACGGGTCGGGTAAGTTAGCTTTGATTGGGTCAAACACTAAGTGGATCATTAGTTCGATAACCTCACGTGGGGTAAAATGCTCACCCGCCTCTTCGTTGTTATCTTCGTTAAATTTACGGATCAATTCTTCAAACACATAACCCATACCTAAGTTAGTTAGGGCTGGTTGTTTGTTACCGTCTGGATCTTCTTTGTCGTGTGGGGTTAGATTGATATATGGTGAGACAAATTTTTCTACTACATCAAGTAATATGTCTTTACCTGCCATGTGGCGAACTTGGGCTTTAAGATTAAAGCACTCGATGATTTCTTTAACGTTCGCACTAAAGCCGTTTAGATAGTCTTCAACATTGGCTAATAGTATTTGTTGGTTGTTTGTGGCAGTAACAAATAAGCTTTTCAATGTCCATTTTGATGTGTTGTAAAACACGTAGCCTGATTCAGCAATAATTGGCGCATCGTCAAGTTCAGTAGATTCCATTTCTTCTTTTTGATAGCGAACTTCTTCTAATACTGCCTCTTTGGTTGGTTCAAGTAATGTGTCTAATCTGCGAAGTACTACCATGGGTAAGATAACGTCACGGTATTTACCTCGTACGTATACGTCACGCAGGCAGTCGTCGGCAATTGTCCAGATAAAAGAGATAAGTTTGTTATGTACGCTGTGATCCATTGAGGATATTCCTTAATTGCGGCAAGTCCATTCTGTGGCTTACTTTAACAATAATAATTTGCTTTGTTAATCCAATTTGATTGATCTAACTGGTTAATTTTTATATTTCAAACAGCTCGTTATTTAAGTTTTTAACGCTGTTTCTAATTTGTTGCGCTTTTTTTGCTTGTTCTTCACTAAACACAGGTATCTGTATAAACCTTAAATCCGTGTTTCCAATCATAATTACCGCGTCGCCTGTAGAAAGTGCTTTTAGTTGCGCCTGACCCAGTGGTGACAATAAATATTGAAACAACGAAACAGGGCTAATATTGATGACATGTTTATGAATATACACAATTGTAAATGCTTGGCTAGGCATCGCGTTTGTTGGTAATGGACTTTCAACGAGAGCAATTTTTCCAACTGAAACTTTATTTACGATTAAAATGTCATTAGTTTGGAGCAATTGTTTATTTGCACGACTTATCTGGGAGCTAGTTAATACTTTCTTACCTTCACCAATTAGTTCGCCAATATCATTTACATGACTCACCCCAAATTCATGAAATACAACTTCGCCAGCCACTTCATCTTTTATCGCCTGCGGTAAAATCAGCTCAGCAATAGCCTCTAACTTTTTGTTTGGTGCTCCGATAAAAGTCATTTAAATGCTTTTTCTCAGGCGACAGAACGTAACGAGATGGAAGGAGGTTAAAATCATTTTTTTCGATAACACTTGGCGAAACTTCTATAGATAACTCATTTTCAAATGCAGGATTATTATGAAGATTGAGGATTTTATTAGCATTATCTAAACTTATTTTTATACCTTTTCGTTTTATAAATTCTTCACCAGATGCATCAATAAATAATATTTTTCAGCTTTTTCTGCGGCATCGAATTCGTAGTTGTCAGGAGTCGGTTCACTCATATTTTGCTCATCCTTTTGCTAGTATGTTACAAAGCTTGTACTTTTCACCTCCAATTTAACTCTACTTTACGCTAAAGGGATAGGGTCGTTAAGCATCTTTGTTGACTTGCATTCAAATTTGACCCACTTTAAGAAACCGTTTGTAGGTTTTAATGAACTACATGAAAAGTCGAAAATGTTGATAGAACAGCAATTTGTGTACTATTTCTGTGGTTCAATATTCGATGCAATAGTGGGTCATTTTAAAGTACAAATTAACACAGAGGCTCTCATCCTAAAAAAGTGGTACAGTATTAGATGCAAAACAAAGTGCTAAGTGGATCACATAGGTGCGCAATTGAACAGTCAGTCCAACAATATGTGCTCGTTATGCCTTTGCGCTCAAAATGACTTCAGCAAGCTCACCGGCGATTTCTTCAATACTCTGTAATGATGTATTCAACGCGACCTTGTCCGCTAGTGCTGGACTGAAATTCATAACTTCGTCCTTTGTAATTTTATGCCAGATGGGCAATATCATTTTATGCCCATTCATTTCTCTAGCGACCATCGAATCAAGTTCATATTGTGTCCAGTTTTTGGAGCAAAATGTAGAAGACAAAATAACGGTGCCAAATCTAGATTTAACCAACCCCTGATCAATACTCTTTCTCAAGCTATCACCGACTTTCAGGGTGAATTCGTCGTACCAAACTTTTACACCAATATTTTCAAGTGTTTCAGCTAGGGGTCTAACGAACTCATCTTTATCCTCTGATGCATGCGAAATAAATAAGTCAAATTCAACATCGTTTGACACTAACGGTGACATGTTTACGGAATTTTCAACAGAAGCTACCATGTTGGCGGTTTTCTTAATCTCAGCTTGCAATTGACGTTGATATGTTAACTGAACTCTCTGTTGTTTTTTTTCTAATTCAGTTAGTTTTTTTTGCTCTCTATCATCTATGGTAGCTTGCTTCTTACGCTCTTTCTCTTCTTCTTTTAGCAAATCTTGCTTGAACTTCAGCAGCTTTCCTTCCCTGTCAGATAGCTTTTTATGGAGATCTGCTTTTTTAACCTGAATCTTAGCAATCTCTGCTCGTTTTCTTTGAATTTCTGCACTTTTACTTTTTAAAACATTAAGACTAGTGCTTTTTGTAATGCTTCTCTCGATTTGACCAATTTTACTGCCACAATCGGACTCTTTTTTGGCTTCCAGACTGATCTTGTGATAAAGATCAGCGACTTCCTTTTGTAATCTAGTTATTGAGCTTGAAATTGTTGAAATCAACACTCTTTCTCCATTGTCTATTAAAATATGGCATAACGCTTAAGCTCAGTTGACCAGTAATACAGAGCGAAGCGCCTTGTTAAACATTTTATTCATTAGGCACCGTACAAAATTTGATAAATTGCATACCTAGTACGGATACGCGACCACCTAGCAATACTAAGCCTTTATCTGAAGACATTGTAGTGAAGATAGATTTATCAGTATTTATAAAACCATACTGATGTAGGTCACCAAAAGCAGATTTCATAACTTCAATATTAACGCCATGGATAGCTATAGGAAAAAAATCTGAAAAGCCACCACGAATATTCTCTTGTGGAATTCCTTCATTCTCAAGATATTCTGTTGGCATTGCCATAAATTTTAATATTTTAATGTGTAGCGCGGAAAGCGTATTAACAAGATTTAAATAGTATTCTTTTTCTTCTTCTTTAACGTTGCTTCCAACGGCAGAATTAATAAGTATGCCTCTAAATGAATCAAATTTTTCTTTTTGATAATTTTCAGCGGCACCTCTAAAACACTTTTCAAATATGAATGCAAAATCATCTGTTTGAATCAGTTTTTCATCTACTTTTTTTTGTAGTTTTTCAAGGTCAGATGCTACTAGCTCGGTAAATGTTTCGATTCTTTTTTGCTTTGTTGATGGGATGTAGTCACTCAACAGTGAAGCTATACCACCACAGAAAGGTGTTGTTGATAATCCAGCTTTAAGAATATTTAGAATATGCTCCACTGGTGAGGAGATGTTCTTGCCTTCATTTTTTAAAGATAGTTCTTTATTTTCATCTGACATTTTTGATTATTCCTTTAATGTAAAACTGCCTATTATTACAGGAGCCTCAGTAATTCCTAGATCTCCCCCTATATTTAGAAACCTAATTTTACATAGAATCATAGATTTAGAAAGTTATTTGAGCACTAAACATTCCCGTCACTTGAATTGTTACCGTGACTTCTTAGTAATGACCCGTTTCAAATTGAGGGAGTATTTATACCAATTAAGCAGGGTTAGAAATAGTGATGTTTAAATCGATATAATTCAATATTTAATGACTGTTGATTCTGAAGCTAACGTCTGATTTGTGCCAAAGCCCGCGTTAAAAATTGAAGCCCCAGCGACACCTGCCGATAGTCCATGTGAGTAGAGCAGTCCGTTAAACAGTTTAGGCTGACTGTCTGAAACGGGTCACTGACCTGCCAATTAGCTGACTAACGGGATTGAGCAAATTTGTTTCGTTGGCTTGCCATAACTTAAAGTTTAAGGTAGTTTTAAATTTGAAATATCGACTTGGTAAATATTGAGGATAGTTTGTGAAATCAATAGTTCTCATGGCTATTATTCTTATTCTAAGCGCTTGCAGTAATACTGGTGTTATAAAAATGGAAAAGGATAAATATATGGTATCTGTTAAAAGTGCAAAAGTAGGTTTCGTTAATGCTGCTGAAGAAAAAGCTGAAGCTTACAAAGAGGCTAATACCTTTTGCCAAAAACAGAATAAGGAAGTTGAAACTATCAACTTAGAGTTGCGTGACGCTGGTTTAGCGCAATCTGCTAGCGCCACACTTGAATTTAAATGTGTTGAAGTAGATAAAACATAACAAACCGCTTTAGTTCATTCGCGACGTTCGTTGGGACAAATTCTCGCTGGCTGCAATACTTCAGCGCAACTAAAATAAACCAACCAACGCCAAGAAGCTCCGTGTTCTTTGCAAACAAAAGTCATTGATTGCAAAAGAGATGCACAGCAGACCACCGTATTTTGATTGTTGAGTCCGATGGCCATTGACAGAATTTTTGATTCCAAATATTTTGTAATCAAGTTCATTGTGGTCAAAGGTATTGCAAAGAGAATTAAACTATAGATAATTAGGGAACGGTTGCTTAATTAGGAGCGGAGAAATGCCACAAGCAAACACCGACACTTCGAGAGTTGGACTGAACTTATTTTTTTATATCATGAACGCTTGGGCGCAACCACAAGTTGCTCAGATGAAGCTACTAGGGATAACAGACTTAGATACTTTTGAAAAACTTGCTAATAATGAATTAACAGATATTTCTGAAGAAAGTTTAGTTCGGATTTCTTATCTGATGAAGATACACAAATATCTGCGCACAATTTTCAGTCAAGAAGAGCAAGCCGACGGATGGGTAAATAGAGCAAACACCGAGTTTAATGATTTAACTGCCTCAGAATACATCCAATTAAATGGCACTGAGGGATTAGAGAAAGTTTGTAAGTATCTGCACTCATATTGTCATTAACAAAGGCTAATCGATTAAATCTATACTCAAGTACAGTTATAACTCTAGTGAAATCATATGATGATGCTTAGCCAATGTGAGGACATCAAAATGAAAATAGACTGCGTTAAATCCAAAAAAATTTACCAATTAACAAATGAACTGGAAGATACCGCAATACAATTGGGCAATAGACAAAAAAGGGAAGGCCATGAGGATTCGGACCTCCAGATAGCTAGTTTAATCAATCAATTAATTTACTTATCACAAGAGTTACAAGATTCGATATGGGAATCACAGGAAACACCGTAAAATATTCCACATCAATATGAAACAGTCTCATTAGCAAGCCGCCTCGCCTTGATGACAAAAGCAGCTTGGTCATATTTGAACAAACCAAAAGCGCAGAAAGGGTTTTAGGGCAGACAAAAGCTTAAAAAATATGACTGCCAGAGTTGAGGTGCAACCTGAAATAAGATGTCACTATGACGTAAGATAATTTTTGCCCTCGAGTTTTTATTCTATTTTACATTCTGATTGACAATACCGAGTAAATTTTTGTCACCAGCAACAGCAGTGTTGATTTGCAAAATGTATTGACCCACGCTTGCATTGAACACTTAAGCCACAAAACCCTTCTATAACGCTCATATCCAGAAGCTATTACCACTAAATTAGTGGTCCAGTATTGGATGCAAAACAAAAGGGGAAGTGGATCATATTGGAGTACAATTCAACACTGAGGATATAACTTCCTAACGGCTTTATAGTAGTAAAAGATATTATTCAACTATCTTCCCCATGTTCAGTATGCGATAACGCCCAACCTGCTTTCAGCCGATATAAAACCCTAGCACCTTTTTCAGTACTCTCTTCAAATATATCAAATATCTCAGTTGCAAGAATAAGGCTCCTTAATGTTTTGTGCCCATACCTTTCTTTCAATTGCGCAATCTCCTCTGGTGCATGCTCTCTGAGTAGAAGACCAGCTTTGCCCATTAGAGTCCAGCCATCTTCTCTTGCCATTTGACTTGCAATGTCGCCCAACAAAATGACTAAGCGACTTTGCCTCAGAAAAGATATGGTAATTTGCTTTTTACCCTCCTCAGAAACTAGAAAATCAGAAAGCTCTTTTCTTCCTTCATTGAGGGCCATTGCTATCGCTCTTATTTCTTCAATTTCTTGGCGTATCCTTTTGCTTTGTTTTTCAAGCTTGTTTCCAAGTGCCTCGCAGCTTGCAACTGAATCGGTATTAAAGCTAGGGAGCAAATGATGAACCAGTTCATTTCTCTCAGACACCAAGTTAGCCAAGTCTGCTTTTTTAGTTTCATAATAAACTGCGTCAGATTCAAAGCTAAAACTAAAAGAAAAATATGTTTCGTCACCGTCTTGAAGCTCATCTTCGCGTGCTTCACTTATCGAGTGAGTAGTCTCAATATACTGTCCGACCAGCTGTCCCATCGTTTGTGAATTAATAGTAGCGGCTTGCTTAACTTTAATATCCTCTAACTCACTTTTGAAGCCTGAGAATTTCCCATTGGCAACAACATACTTTAATAAATGTTCGAGGTGCTGAAACAGCATCATATTTCTGCCAATCTTCCTCAATACTTCATTAACAGATTCTTCTAACGACATGGTTTCTCCAATATGTCTAGCGATTGTTAAGTGTTTTCCCATCGACGCTTGCATTGCGATGCAGTGGTATGAGGATACAAAGTTTTTGCCTGTCTTAATACACTCAAGACAAAAACCTAAGATGGCAAACAAAGCCTAACGGCATCGATGGTGATTATCAAAAGTTCACAATCTCGTTTTCACCTTACTTTTTAAACCTTGTAATAGTTTCTTGATAATGACGATAGCTAGCCCCAATATACCCATATTGAGATTCTGACTAATTAGGTTTCCAACAGTTTTCATAGCTTGAATAGCTCTGTTCTAATTTTGACCTTTTAGGGAATTTAAACTAGTATTTTCGTTAATATGTTGTTCTATTTATTAGTAAAGAAAAAATCACTTCGATTAGAGAACGGGAAATAATGGAACACTCAAAATCACAAATAGATACTGTCGGCCTTAAGGTTTTCAATAGTATTACGGATGCTTGGTCACAGCCGATTGATTCTCAGACGAAGCTATTGGCCTTACGCGACACTAGTGAATTTGAGAAGTTGATAGCGGAGGAGTCCCCTGAACTAACGAAAGATATGCTAGAGCGGATTTCTTTTTTAATGAAAATTCATAGGTCTTTGCATGCTATTTTTGCGAACAGCACCCAAGCAAATTCTTGGGTTGATCGGAAAAATAGCAGGCTTGGTGATTTAACTGCGGTTGAATATATGCATCAAAACGGCAAAAGAGGAATGGAAGAAGTTTGTGAATACCTTTTATCGCAATGCTAATGATTACCGAAAATTTATCGAAAGATAAAGACGAGAGGCTGCTAGCAAGTTTATCCTATCCAAGAGTTATATAGGAGATCAGCAACGATTTAATGAAATACATAAAATATGCTAATTCACCATGCCCCGAAATATAAGGTGCAAAGTATATTTATGGTTTGTTGAAAATTGGAGTGTTCAAGTAATCAAAGCGCTAGAGGCCTTAACATTTCGTCTTAGCCGCCTCTAAGCTCACCATAATGACATTGCTTGATATTCTAATTCCTCGAAGGTCACCCGGTGATTAGACCTTCTATTTCCGGTGCTGATAATACTAGCTCAAACCCACTACCACACTTCAAACGTCCGCATTACCGACATAATGCTCACATTATCAGGCGAACCTGCTCTAACCACGCTTAATAGTGTTTTAAAATAATCAGCCCAATATATCCTCGATGTAACCTTTCAATTCGCCCAAGGTCCTTCGCTTATCGACGCGTAATAAGCATCCGATGATATCGTAAAACTCAGGGTATAATTCACCTTCCTTGAGGCAGGGAGACAAGTTTTTGATGGTGTCTATTAGCTCAGGTTGTAACCCGCTTCCGTTTAGCATAGGAAACAAAGCTTCAAGTATCTTAGGATTATTTTGAAAAGTTTGCGACCAGCTCGCGGGGATCAACCCTCCCTGCACCAGCATTAGGTCAATATCGACACCCAGCTCATTGGCTATTTTGACCAAAATATCTTTGGTAGGCTCCTGTGAACCGCATTCAATACAAGCAAAATAGGTTCTTGAGCAACCGAGTTTCCTAGCCATAGTACTTTGCGTGAAACTTCCAAAACCCTTCTCTGCCTGTTTTCGCTTTCGCTGTTGCTGGATAAATTGTCCAATATTCATTATTTGTAATGTATTTGCTTTACAATTATAAGAGCATAATCTAATTTCATTCGTAAATCTAGATATTTCTTTGACTAGCCAAAAATAATTCAAATTAATTCAGCCTCAATAGTTACCATAATATGATCGAGTAATAACCGTATCAATAAAAGCATAACCAAATGTTATATATAGCTTTATTTTAAAATTTATATCTTATCATGTTAACTATTAAAGTTCTTTTATAACTAATTACACAAAAAAGATAGAAAAACCACCAAAATACTCTTGATAACTAGAAAAAATAAATGTCCGTTTTCTTGCCTAGGCTTTTTTAAGCTTTACGATTTGATCTCCATTTACAATTTTAGGAATCAAAATGACAAAGAGAATTAATCACACGAATATTAATAAAGTGCAAACGCAGTTTTATAGCGCCAAAAATCAAAACTTTTGGAGGTCATAAATGAACAATGTATACGTTAAAAACCATAATAGAAAGAAGCTTGCTAGATTCAGTGGTTTCACTGAGTCATCGGTTATGAAAGTGCTCGGTCAAGAAAAAGCAATTTGGACCGAATCTAACCTTGAAGCGAGTGCTTTCCTATATTTAAATTATAAGGAAAACATCCTTAAGATGGAAAGCCAACCTCTTTCAATAGTGAATTACCACCCAAATGATGGACGCGCCTACACGCCGGATGGCGCGATGCATCATATTGATAAAAATGGACAAAAGGTTGTCACGTATTTTGAAGTAAAACCATGGGGCAAATATCAGGAGCAGCAACTCAAGTACAAGTGCGTTGAACGGGCATTCAATCGTCACGGCTATGAATTTGAAGTGTTCACTGACAAGGACATCCCCTCAAAACAAGTAATATTTAATCTCGAACAGCTTAAGAGGTCTGCTATCCATGTTGACCCGATGTCTCACGAATTAAATGTTGCTATTAAGCTCCTACCGCAAACTATTAGCTACTCAGATGCTATTAGCGTGCTAGAGGCATTGTGTATACAAGCACACAGTCTGCATTACCTAATATATAGGCAATATTTGCTATGTGATCTAACCATGACAGTCAACCGCTCAACCGTTTTAACAAAAAATATCGTATAGGAGATATATAATGAATAGTGCATTTAAACAAGATACTGTGTTTGAGATTAACCAATCTGCATTTCTAATTGAGAGTATCAGACAAACACCTACTACCCATAAACTATATTGTGTTCCCTACGACACTGTCGCAAAAAAAGCGCTCGACGTAGACACCGTGAAGGTCTTCAAAGAAAGAAGACTGAAAGAGGAGTTTGTAAAGGGCAATGTTGTATTTTTGGATACGAACAACATGCAGGCCCACTTCGTAGAACTGAGTAAAGACCAAATCCGAAAGCGCGATATGTGGACCGAGTTTAATGAAATGCATAGCGAGCGGTGTGGTAAAACAAATTTATCAGTAGAAGATTATGTGCGCGAAAGCATCAATGAATTTAACTGGTCAAAATATGAATATGGTAAACCTGCGCTAAGCACAGCACAAGGTTACATTACAAAGTATCGTAAGAATAGTGACGCACGAGCGCTCACACCAAGCGGGGCAAGGAATGATATTGGTGAATCGCGATTAACCGAAGAAACGCAATTGTTGATATTATCGGCAATCACTGATTTTTATCTGGTAAGAAAAGACGAAAAGGCAAGGAGCATTAACGAAATTGCCGAATACTTGAGAAATAAAATAGCAATACTCAAAGTCAAAGACCCTGACAAATATCCTCAAGTGCCAAGCAAACAAACTATTTATAATATGTTTAACAATATCTGCCCGCTGCTTGAAATGGAAAAAACGTTAAGCAAATCTGAACAACGCAAAAGAAAATTTAAGCTAAAAGGCAGTATGATCAGCAATTATCTGATGGAACGTGTCGAAATAGACGCTGTATACATCAACATAGGCCTTCTTGACGACAACAACAAAGCGTTTTTAGGGACAGTGGTACTGATGTGTGCAATTGATGTCTATAGCCGCAGTGTTGTTGGGTGCAGTTATATGATCGGAAAGAGCCCACAAGAGAACACTGACTTAGCTTTAGAGTGCATAAAGCATATGGTATTACCAAAAGAGGAGCATCCCGGCGCACCATATGGAATTCCAACGGTACTAGCACATGACGCCACTACAGCAATGGTCGGAAATACATTTAAGCAAAGTGCCATCGACTTGGGAATGCGGCCGGTGTCAGTGCGAACTGGTCATGCATGGGCAAAGCCTTTTATAGAGCGTTTCTTTTTAACATTAAGACTCTCGTTTTTAAGCAAACTACCCGGCTACCTCGGTAGCAAAAGTTACAAAGGTGCATCACATCTTAACCCCGAAGATTCAACCGAAGCTCATGCTAAATTAACAGTGTCTGAGTTTGAAGATAAGCTCAATGATTACATTCATAATCACTACCATAAAAGTGCACACGCAGGTCTTAATAATCGTGCCCCCATAGACATTTGGAAAAACGAGTGTCAAAAAAACCCGCTGGCGATTACTGCCCCGATGCAGAGCAATCTTGCATTAAATTCCCTTGGGTTAGAATCCTTCAATCATACAGTCTATGAAAATGGGTCCGTCAAACTTAAAAACGAGCGGTATCGTGCTGATGAATTAAAAACGCTTGCGCATTGGAAGGTAAAAAAGGTAGACCTAATGTATAGCAATATCGACTCTGAAAAGGTTGTTGTTAAAATATCTAATAAGGCTACCGCGAAGAAGTTAGGTAAGACCGTATTTATAGCAGACCGCGTCATGACCAATTATGAGCCCAGTTCAGCGCAAAGAGCCTGTCTAGATGCTGCTCGGAATGGTCAACATTCAGAAGTGCCTGAAGCCAGCAAAGTACCTTATATGTTTGGTAAAGGCCTTAAAAACGTTGACGCTGAAAGCAATCCAAACTGCTCTTCTAAAATCGACAATGACAAATGCATTGATGTAAATACCGACGATGCGTCAACGCAGATACAAGCTTCGAATGACGAGTGGTTAGGCGATGAAAATGCGCTCGAAGGCAATACAACTGGTAACCAATCTCCTTCCGATGACGAATTAGCGTTGGGAGATGAACTATGAACAACAACGCAATTAATTTTAATAGGATCGCCCATTCATTAGGACGGAAGTTTCTAACTTATGATTCAATCAAAGCCGATTTCGATGCGCTTATGGATGATTCAGAAAACGTACTACTGACGGCTACAGGCAAATGCGCAATCATTGCGGGTGATACGGGTACAGGGAAAACAATGATGGCAACAAAGTTTGTTGATAGGTACAACGAGCTTTCAGTTGATAAACAAAGGGGATTCAAGAGTATTGAGGCCCACGGAAAAATGACCCCGTGTGCTCGTTTTGTTAACGCACCAAGCAATATGAATCGCTTAGATTTACTTAGAAATATTCTAGCGGCATTAGGAGAGCCCGGCATACCCTCAGGCTCTGAAAAAGAAATGAGACAACGCGTTGATACGCAAATACGCAATGAAAATGTGAAAGTTTTAGTATTTGATGAGTTCCAACAAGTGCTCGAGAAAGTGAGCAATAAGTCTGCAAGACATATTGCTGACTTTTTAAAGAATTTAATGGATGAACATGGGATTTTTATGATTTTCTGCGGTACTGAGCGTACAACTGAAATCTTGGAGCACAATGAACAATTTGCATCGCGATGCACTCGCGTCATTCTCAAACGTCACTTTTCTTTAGCAAATAAAACAAACTACGCAGTGTTCAGGGGCTTTTTATATACGATGCAAATGAGACATGAAATTTCAGGTATAAGGCTTGCTGATCCTGAAAACGCGCTCGCCATCTATGCGGCGACAAATGGAGATTTACGCAAAATATCATGGCTTTTGTTGAACGCCTGCAAACATGCATGCTCAACGAACAGTTCGTCTATACGTAAGATTGATTTTTCAGAGACATATGTTCCACCCACTAACCCTAAACTTAAGTCAACAAAGTATAAGAACGGAAATGTAACCGTCGTAAAAATCGATAAACATCTACAATTATCCAATCCCTTCAAAACCAACCTTAAATCGCTTAAAGAGGCACTAGGAGTCAAATATGAAGTCCAGCATTAAAACATACATTTCACCCTATGGAGCTTGCGTAAAGGTAGCTGCATTTTTCGGTTTCAGAAGTGTACAAGGGCTCTTCACCAACTTAGGCATCGCTCACGTAAGGGTATGGAACAGCATCACGGAAGCAGATGCTCAAGAAGTACTAAAAGATCCAGCAGTGGCAGCAAAAACTGCTGGATTTGAATGGATGACGACGTGCGTTGTTAGCGAGTTTGATAAGAAATATGCAAGTCAAACTATCAAAATATGCCCCGCCTGTATTATGGAGGGACAGCCACACAAAATAGTTTGGCAAGACGTCGAGCAAACCATTTGCGAAAAACATTTAGTACCCTTACAAAACATATGCAAACAGCGGCTTTTCGATTTGGAGAGCGGGATCCATAGTGATTGTAGCAACTGTAGTGAATGTACAGAATGCAATACTGCGGAATCACTACTACCGTTTGAAATCGCATTGTTAGATATAGCTGGGGGATCACAGCGCCGATATTTTCTAAATGTTCTATTTACAATTGCAGAGCGTCTAATACGTCCTCTCGATTTTATAACTTCACCATTAAACTGGGCAAAGGGAAGTGTCTTTATGGTTAGGCAATTAATTAACGATGCATATATTTTATCACTTGACGAGTGCGCAAGAGTCACTTGGTTGAAGATGATTGCTGAACATCGTCAACAATTTTCGATTCTAGGGGATAGTGTGCAAGAAATTAACTGCCACTCTCTGAATATCGTACTTTCGAAAATCTCATGGCAACCCAAAACTGAATTTGCAGGACAGACTGAGAATCTTATAAAAAAGTATCATGTAAAAGCTGAAAGTCATCCAATGGTAACCGCAAAAACAAGATACGATAACGCAACAAGTGGAGACGAACTAAGCTTGCAAATCACTGGAAACGATGTCGCGAATATCTTTGGTGTTTCGCCAGCTCACGTGACCAAGCTTCTGAACTTAGGAACGTTAATAGCAGTGCACTCTGGCCAACAGCCCGACAAACAAATTTTCGATATGATGACAATACTCGAAACCTTTCAAAATACTTATCCGACAGTATCAGCGCTAGAGCATGACTATATCAATATTACAGAGATCCCATCCGCTATATTTGATCTTTACTGTTTAGACATTGATGAGTTAATTAAGTCTGCTTTTGATAAGAAAATAGAATCTCAACTGAGGGTAAACTCAACGGTTAGATATACCAATCAACTTCAAATTGCGCCTGCTGGTTTAAAAAAATTACTTAAACAAAAATGGCAATCGCTTTGCGATCAACCAATTTTAAAAGTTATCGCGATGTTGCGTTGCAATGACAAGGTAATAGGAGATTTGATTGAACTGGGTTTTATCAAAACATCAGATACGAATAAGGCTCTAATAGATATAAATTCGTTAAAGACTTTTGTCGAAAATTATTTGATTATTAATAGGAAAGCAACTTTTAGTCATGCTCGTAGCTATGCAAACAATGTGAGAGAATGCTGCGGAAATGACCCCGTTTACTCAAGGTTCATGGATCCAAATCGAACTGACTTTGTAGTATTTGACAAAGGCTTGCTGAATAATTGTTGTGTTGAGCAATTACCAAAAAGGTTTCAACACTTTTTAAAAACTGGCGTTGAACTTTCAAAAACAGTTAGAGCTCATAGCTAAATACTTAAAAATCCGATCGAAGCATATTCCCTATCGGCGCAAAAACACCAACAACTAGCGCCATATCAAATCTAAAAATTTAGCCCTCCAAAAAATCACACAACTGCAAAATCTTGTGGTAACCTATTGTTTAATATATATAAAATCAAGAAGATATTTAAAAGTTTGTAATGATATTTTGTATGCGCAAAGCTGCGTTATGGAGTAATTCTAGAAACCGTTTTCCGTTCTATCTTAAATTTGGAAATTTTGGGCCTTGTGATTTAGAAACTAGCAGATAATTTTCAATGAATACCTACGTCTTCGATCCATCTTAATATTGGAAAGCACATTTCAACACAAAATACATCACGAAGGCGCTCAAATGAACTCCCTATAACGGGATCAAATAGCGGGATCAAAAGCGCCCACTGCCGCTTCCTCAGCAGCCTTCTTTAACACCGGTGAGATGCCAGTCTCAGCAAAGTCTGTCACGTCTAACTTTGGAATTGAATCGCTACAAACATCGCCACCGAGTGATTGAATGACCCGACACATTTCTTCCACTTTAGTGTCCATTTGGTGAACATGTTCAAGCATAATTCCCAGTGCATTAGCAACAGGGTCAGGATTTTCTTCACTCACCGCATACGCATCAAAGCCATATATTTTAGCAATGACCTGGCGCTTATGCTTGGTTTCTGGAGTGGGTTCATGTGTATGTTGTTTTTGCAGTAAATTACGCCCCGGTATACCAACGCACGTTGCATTTTCTGGCACGTCTTTGACCACTACAGAATTCGAACCGATGCGGGCATTTTTGCCAACTGTAATAGGTCCAAGGACTTGCGCCCCTGCACCCACAACCGAATTATCCTCGAGGGTAGGATGGCGTTTGCCAGCTTTCCAACTTGTTCCGCCTAATGTGACCCCATGATATAAAGTCACATCATTGCCAATCACAGCGGTTTCACCAATCACAACACCCATACCGTGGTCAATAAAGACTCTGCGACCAAATTGTGCACCCGGATGAATTTCAATCCCAGTTAAAAAGCGTGAAATATTGGATACAAACCGAGCTAGCCAGTTAAGCTTCCATTTCCATAATTGGTGACTGATACGATGCACCCATATTGCGTGCAAGCCTGGATAATTGAACAACACTTCCATCGTGTTCCTAGCCGCAGGATCTCGATGGAACACACTTTTAATATCTTCTCGCATTCGACTAAACATTACTTTTTGTTTCCACTCGCTTTATCTATTGAAGCCAACATACCACGTAAGATATTTAACTCTTGAACTTCTGGCCTAGCCCTAGTAAATAATCGACGCAGCTTAGTCATAACCATGCCAGGATGATTGGCAACGATGAAATTGACGTCTTTTAAGGTGTTTTCAAGGTGCACATAAAAACGCGCTAGGTCTTCATTTAACGGATATTCACTTTTAACCGCTGGCGCATGTTGCAGTGCCTCTATGTCAAGATGATTAACTCTGATCTCGTAACACAGCGTCTGTACCGCAGCAGCAATATTCAATGAGCTATAATCTGGATTAGCTGGAATACATACGTGAAAGTGACATTGTTGCAATTCGTCATTGCTTAAGCCGTTATTTTCGCGTCCAAATACCAAAGCAACTGGGTAAGTATCAGCTTCAACAACTAATTTATGGCCACATTCTCTAGGCGTCAACATAGGCCAAGGTAACGTTCTTGAGCGTGCAGAAGTACCCACTACTAAGCCACAATCACTAACCGCCTCTTCAAGCGTGCTTACTGTTGTTGCGTTCGCCAACACATCACCTGCACCGGCAGCTAAGGCAATTGACTTCCCATCGGGGGCCGATATAGGGTCGACTAAATACAATGAGCTAAGCCCCATTGTTTTCATTGCTCGAGCCGCTGAGCCAATATTACCAGTATGACTAGTATTGACTAAAACAATGCGAATATCTGAAAGCATGAACGTATTCCCTTTAATAATAGCGTAATAAAAAATAGAGAATGGTAAATAAACCTGTGCGGCTTCGAACCTGAATGCACATTAAAAAGCTGCCTAAAGACCATATAAGATCTGCATACTACCTATTCGTTAAGCAGACTTTTTTAAGGCGCAAAGTTTAGCACAACCCATAATAACTGTCTTTTGCAAAAAAGTAATAAAATAAACACAACCGGTAGTGCGATTGCTCGCAATTCATTAGTGGCTGCTAGTTACCCAGTGATGTGTCTAATCTCAGCAATCAACTCATCAATTTTGGGCTCAACATCAGTAAAGGAAACGTTGCCATTTTCGATACTCGTTTCGAGCTGTGCCGCTTTTTGACTTAATTCAGAAAACCCGAATAGGAGTGAAGCACCGGAAAGTAGATGAGCAAGGGCTCGCAGCACTTTGTAAGCCTACAAACCATCATGATGTCTTTATGTGCATGGCACAGTCGCAGTGTGATATCACTCACTGCGAATGTGCGTACCTCTAATTATGTGCCATGAAAAACACCAATAGACCCATTCATAGGTTTCTGTTAATATACGCGCGATTTTTTAGGCACGTTCTCGAATCAAAAGCACTAAATGTGCACTTTTCTGTGCACTTTTCGGCGGCGTGACTCAACTGTTCTTTTTACAACTTGGTGGTTCTAACTATGCATCCTATGCTCAATATCGCTGTGCGCGCAGCTCGCTCAGCAGGAAACGTGATCGCTCGTGGATTTGAAACTTTCGACGACCTACAAATCGAACAAAAAGGCGAAAATGATTTCGTAACTAAAATTGATAGGGAAGCTGAGCAAACCATTATCTACAAAATCAAACAGTCTTATCCTGAGCATACTTTTGTAGGCGAAGAAGGTGGTATTGTGGCTGGCGATGATGACTATAAATGGATTATCGACCCACTTGATGGAACGACTAATTTCATCAAAGGCATACCTCATTTTGCCGTTTCTATTGCCCTGCAATACAAAGGTCGTTTAGACCAAGCGGTTGTATTCGACCCTATTCGTGGTGAGTTATTTACAGCAAGTCGAGGTAACGGCGCGCAACTAAATGGCCACCGTATCCGCGCGAGTCAGGCAAAAGAGCTAGGTAATACAATCTTAGCAACTGCCTTTCCGTATAAGAACAAAACGTCGTTAAACGAATATATGTCGAGCTTTAATAAAATATTTGCTGAATGTGGGGATATACGCCGCGGTGGTTCTGCTGCTCTGGATATGGCTTATGTCGCTGCTGGTCGCTTTGACGGTTACTGGGAACGTGGCATTAAACCTTGGGATATTGCCGCCGGTGAATTGTTAGTGCGTGAGTCAGGCGGACTAGTCACTGATTTTGCGGGTGGTAATGACCCACTATTAAGCGGTGAAATTGTTGCTGGCAGCCCTCGCGTTGTTCAAGCAATTGTTAAGAGACTTAAATAAGTATTACTGCCAGACTACTTATTATCTGATAGGTATTTTCAACTACATCAAATACCCAAATCATATAAAAAAACCCGCTCTATTTAGCGGGTTTTCTTTTGTTATTAAGTTCTTTTTAATTAATAATAACGTAACTTCATTACCTATACAGGGTCTTGGTCTTCTCCTTCCTTGATAATTTCTGTCGGTATCAAATCATCTCTACTAATACCCAGAGCCAAGCCGACTGCACTGGCAATGTATACCGAAGAATAGGTACCAACGATAACACCAAATAGCAATGCTGTTGCAAAACCGTGGATCAGAGCGCCGCCTTTATAAAACAAAGCTGTTAGCACTAAAACAGTGGTCAAAGAGGTAATAATTGTTCGATTCAAGGTTTGCGTCAACGAAATATTAATAATTTCTACTGGCTCTGCTTTGCGTATTTTTCTAAAGTTCTCACGTATTCGGTCTGACACTACAATTGTATCGTTAAGCGAATAGCCAATAACGGCTAAAACGGCCGCTAATACCGTTAAGTCAAATTCAAGTTGTAACACCGAGAATAGACCTAGGGTCAAGATAACATCATGCCCCAACGCCGCAACGGACCCCAACGCAAAACGATACTCAAAACGCATCGCCACATAAATCAGGATACAAATTAATGCAGCAAGCATAGCCAAACCACCTTGTTCAGTTAGCTCATCACCCACATTTGGTCCAACAAATTCAATACGACGCATATCGACTTTAGTACCATCGGCACGCAACGTCGCCAATACTTGATCACCAATTTCAACGGCCTTCACACCTTCTCTTGGTGCAAGGCGAATTAATACGTCTTGGCTGCTACCAAAGTTTTGTACCATTGCGTCCGTGTAACCCGCATCGAGCATAATTGTTCTGACTGCTTCGAGGTCAGCTGACTGCTCATAACCTACCTCAATCAATGTTCCACCGGTGAAATCAAGACCCCAATTCAATTGGTTAACACCAAGTGAAACAATTGAGCCTATGATTAATACGGTTGAAAAAATCATTGCTGGGAAACGCCACTTCATAAAGTCGACGGTTTCCTTTAGTTTTAATAATTGAAATCCCATTTGACTCTCCTATATCGCTAGCTTAGTCACACGCTTACCGCCCCATATGCTATTAACAAGCACTCGAGACACGACAATCGCAGTGAACATTGATGTAGCGATACCTATCATCAACGTAATTGAAAATCCTTTGATTGGACCTGTTCCTACAGCAAACAAGATCAAACCAGCAATGAACGTAGTAATGTTAGCATCCAAAATAGTAGAGAACGCGTTGTCATAGCCGAAATGAATTGCTTGCTGAGGACTTCTGCCGTCACGCAATTCCTCTCTAATTCTCTCGAATATGAGTACGTTAGCATCGACGGCCATACCGACGGTCAAAACAATACCGGCCATACCCGGCAAGGTTAATGTTGCACCTGGTATCATCGACATAATTCCAACAATCATGACCAGATTTAATAACAGCGCAATATTGGCAATAACACCAAAAGCGCGGTAATAAATAAGCATAAATACGAGCACTGCGGCCAAACCCCAGATGATTGCGGTCATACCTAATTGAATATTTTCTTTACCTAAACTCGGTCCAACTGTGCGCTCTTCAACTATTTGAATTGGCGCAATCAATGCACCCGCTCTCAGAAGTAGTGCCAACTCTCTCGCTTCTGTCGGTGAATCCAGGCCACTAATTTGGAATGAAGAGCCTAATTGTGCTTGGATAGTCGCGACACTAATAATGTCTTCTTTCTTTTCAAAAACAAGCTTGCCGTCTATGTCACGTTCACCCGTGGTTTTGTACTCAATAAATACGGTTGCCATTGGCTTTTTAATGTTTTCTTTTGTCGCCTGTGACCACTTTGCGCCGCCTTTTGAATCAAGGTCAATGCTCACATTGGGCACACCATATTGATCAACACCACTATTTGCGTCAATAATATGCGAGCCCGTTAACATCACTTGTTTTTTCAACAGATAAGGCTGGCCATTTTTATGGTAAATAACTTCAGAGCCTGCCGGCGCTCTCCCGCGCAATGCATCACGCACATCACTTTTCTCGTCAAGCATACGAAACTCAAGAGTCGCTGTCGCATTCAAAATTTCTTTTGCTTTTGCGGTATCTTGAATTCCCGGCAATTGCACGACTATACGTTCTTGACCCTGTTTTTGAACCAGGGGTTCTGCAACACCGAGTTGGTTTATTCTGCTGCGGATTATCGTTACATTTTGGCTTACAGCAGCGTCTCGAATTTCAGCTAAGCGTACTTCCAAAAATGCGGCCCTGAGTGTCAAATCGTCACGTTCAGTAATGCTCAAATCTCGAAACTGATTACGCAAGTAAAATTGCGCTTTTTCAAGCATTTCGCCGTCTCGAAATACGACGTCTACTGAATCAGGATTTTGTATAACCGTGCGGTAGAATATTCTTTCTTCACGCAGCTGCAACTTAAAATCGCCGACAACGTCTTCATAAGCTTTGGTTGTTGCGCTGTTCATGTCAACTTCCATTAGAAAGTGAACACCACCGCGCAAGTCCAATCCTAATTTCATTGGACTAGCACCTAAGGCATCTAACCAATCAGGTGTATCTGGCGCTAGGTTCATCGCAACAACGTAATCATCGTTATCAAGTTTGCTATCAATCAGTTCTCTGGCAACAAGCTGTGTGTCGGAATCTAAAAGACGAACTAAAATGCGTTCGTTTTCAAGTTCAATACGTTTGATTGCTATGCCCTCATCTTTCAAAGCGACCTCAATCGAGGTTTTCAATTCTTCGCTTACAAAGGCATTGTTACTTGCAGAAATTTGAATAGCGTGATCTTCACCATAAATATTCGGCATTGCATATAACGCTGTTATTGCAACAACAAATATGACTAAAATATATTTCCAAAATGGAGTTTTATTTAACACAACGGGACCCTACAAAAGCACAATAGCGCCGAAGGCATTATTGTGCTTTTTGTTGAAAGTTTAAATTGACTTCATTGTGCCTTTCGGCAAAACGGCACTAACTGCTGATTTCTGTACAACGATGTTATTAGATTCATTGAGTGCAATTTCAATGAAATCTTTATCATCACTTACTTTGGTGATTTTGCCCACTAAACCGCCTTGCGTTAGCACTTCATCACCTTTTGTAAGCGACGAAACAAGGTTTTTATGTTCTTTTACACGCTTTGCTTGCGGGCGATATAAAAGAAAATAGAAAATCAAACCAAAAACAGCCAACATAATTAACATGCCGAATTCACCACCCGGCTGACCTGCAGAGTCCTGTGCATATGCACTAGAAATTAAAAAATTCATATAAATCCTCGTTTATTTGGTTTTTATTGTTGTTTTACTTTCCTGTTTTATGAATATGACATTCATAAAACAAAATGCTAATGCTAGCCCTCTAAAAGCGGAACTGGCAAACCTTTTTGCGCATAAAATTCGGCGACAAAGTTAACTAACTCGCCAGCAGCAATTGCGTTGCGCAAACCGTCCATAATTCGCTGATAGTATCTCAAATTATGAATAGTGTTTAATCTTGAACCAAGTATCTCATTGCATTTATCTAAGTGGTGTAGATATGACCGAGAATAATTTTTACAAGTGTAACAGTCACATTTCTCATCCAATGGGCCCGTATCAGTTTTGTGCACCGCGTTGCGAATTTTTACAACACCATCAGTCACAAACAAGTGACCATTACGCGCATTTCTTGTTGGCATTACGCAGTCAAACATATCAATACCGCGACGAACCGCTTCAACGAGATCTTCGGGCTTACCTACGCCCATTAAATAACGTGGTTTGTTTTCTGGGATTTTCGGCGCTGTATGATTGATAATGCGGATCATATCAGCTTTCGGCTCACCCACTGACAATCCACCAATAGCATAACCATCAAAGCCAATATCTTCCAACCCAGCTAAAGATGTGTCTCGCAAATGCTCATACATACCACCTTGGATAATACCAAACAATGCGGATGGGTTATCTCCATGAGCGTCTTTACTACGTTGAGCCCAACGCAGAGACATCTCCATTGAATCAGACGCTTCTTTTTCAGTTGCAGGATACGGTGTGCACTCATCGAAAATCATAACGATATCAGAGCCTAAATCGCGCTGAACTTGCATTGACTTTTCAGGTGTCAGTAAGATTTTTTCACCATTAATAGGAGAACGAAAAGTGACACCATGCTCAGTGATTTTGCGTAAATCACCCAATGAAAATACTTGGAAGCCTCCGGAATCTGTGAGAATGGGTTTATCCCAATTCATGAAATCGTGTAAATCACCATGCTGTTTGATGATGCTCGTGCCGGGACGTAGCATTAAGTGAAATGTGTTTCCGAGACAAATATGCGCACCAGATTCATCAAGTTCTTCTGGTGTCATGCCTTTTACGGTGCCGTATGTACCCACGGGCATAAACGCAGGAGTTTCTACGACACCACGTTCAAATATGAGTTGGCCGCGACGAGCTTTACCGTCTGTAGCCATTAAATTGAATTTCATTTATTAACCTAACATTGGTGACCCAGTGCACTTGCCATGCCAAACTACGACTGAATCCAACGTTTTCCAAGCTTTGAACATGTTGCCACAGTAAGGGCAAAAATGAGAGTAAGAATGAATAACGCATCATACTTTTGTTATACAATAAACAAACATACGGGCTGCTTACTGTGAATTTGCGCGCGCAGTATAACAAGAAACAGCGCTGGGCTCACGTATTTTTGCGTTCAATAAACATCGCATCACCGTAACTAAAAAACCGATATTTTTCTTCTATTGCTAGGGCGTAAGCTTGCATGACATTATCGCGCCCGGCAAAGGCACTAATCAGCATCATTAATGTCGATTCAGGCAAGTGAAAATTTGTCAGCATGGCATCGATCACTTTAAAGTGATAACCCGGATATATAAAAATATTGGTATCCGACATAAATTCACTAATCAATTCACTCCTAGCCGCTTGAGCTGCCGATTCGATAGACCGTACAGAAGTCGTTCCAACCGCAATCACACGCCCGCCAGCCGCTTTAGTTGCGAGCACTTTATCAACCACATCCTGAGATACTTCAGCGTATTCAGCATGCATTTGATGTTCTTCAATGTTATCAACCCTAACAGGTTGAAAAGTACCCGCACCAACATGCAAAGTAACAAAAGCTAACTCAACGCCTTTTTCTTGTATTCTATTTAAAATATCAAGGTCAAAATGCAGACCCGCCGTAGGCGCTGCAACCGCACCTGGCCTTTCGTTGTATACCGTTTGATACCGTTCTTTATCGGCTTCCTCATCGGCTCTATCGATGTATGGAGGTAACGGCATGTGACCAAATTCTTCAAGTAAATCAAATACATTTCTTTCAGTCATAAACTTAATATGAAAAAGTGCGTTGTCTCGCCCAAGCATTTCAATTTGCAGCCCACCTTCCATAGTAAGCATTGCACCGGACTTTGGCGACTTACTCGACCTAATGTGCGCCATTGCACTGCCATCATTGAGTATTCTTTCAATTAATACCTCTACTTTTCCACCCGACGCTTTGGTTCCGTGTAATCGCGCAGGAATGACTCTGGTGTTATTGAAAATCAATAGGTCGCTCGGCTGAAGCAATTCTAAAATGTCAGTGAACTTTTTATGTGAAACCTCGCCAGTATTGCCATCTAACTGCAGTAAGCGGCTTTGGGTTCGTTGCTCTGTTGGATGTTTTGCAATTAAATGTTCAGGTAAATCAAAATAAAAATCTGATAGCTTCATGGTTCTCTCAAAATCGCTGAATGTCTTTGTTAATCGGGGTCAAAATAATAAACCTCGCATCTACCGTATATTATAAAATACCTTCCACTTAGCCCTAATACTTAAAACGCCTGATATTTTTATTGCTTTGGCGTACTATCAGATTTAGTTCCGAATCAAGTGACGTTCTCCCAAACTAACTTATTACCCAGTTATGCTGGGTATTTTTTTGCCTAAAAGTCGGGCTTTCTCTGGTTTTTTGCCTAGCGGCCAAAAAAATAACGCAACACCTACGTAATTTTTCCACGCCATGTGCGCGCGACCACGCGATTTGATTTATATTACGCGATTAACATGCACGACTCTTTCGCATTGGCAATGGAGTCTATTGCATGTCAGCCAGTATTTCTTCAATATCTTCATACTTAATGTGTTTAATATTAAGTACAAAGACAATTTGTAGCAATAAGTCTGCTCCTAAAATACCCTTATTAATTTTATTTCGCAGGTTATCTGCGCTTTGATCAACTCCCACAGCGCTGAGCTTATCGCTAAGATCCTGATACTTGATCCCCTTTTTAGATAATTCTGTCTTTAATAATCGCTGAACTAAGTTGCGCCAATCACTTGTTTTTGGCTTCATAACACACCTATATATAAGTTATTTTTGTAATGTATAATTCACATTTAAACATTATTTGACCCAAATGTGAAAAAAATATTTGACTTTATTTTCACCCTGTGACTATACTTACGTCAAGTTCGAGGTCAGCCATGTTGTTGAATCAATATTAAGGGTCTATTATAGATGACGACATGGTAAAACACACTTTTAGGAGAAGATGAATGACGTGGAAACTATCACAACTAGCAGAAATTATTTCTGCTCAAGAGGGATATGTAGTTACACACGAAGCAGATTGTTTGCTTATTGCAAATGAAGATGGAATTGATGCCTGGTTGGCAATTAGCGGTGAACAAATACTGGTTGAATCCTTATTATTCTCGTTGGACGAAGTGAGAGACTCATCAGCGTTAAACGAAGAGATTCTGAGAACGCATATGATTTTCCCTCTAACCACGATAGGTATATCGTCAGTTGCAGGAAATCAGTACTACACAGCTTTTGGCTCGTTAAGTGGCCAATCAAAAGAAGAAAGTGTGTTGATTGAGATTTCGACATTGTTTCAAAACGTTGAAGCATTCTTAGATGCTTACCAAGATTTTTTAAAATCTAACTAATTAATTGTAAATAACCGGAGATTACCATGTCAGTTTGGAAAAAATTATTTACTGCTGTAAAAGGTACCGCTACTGAAGCAGCGCAAGCGGTTGTTGATACTCAAGCGATAAAAATTCTTGAGCAAGAAATTCGTGAAGCTAAAGATGAATTAAGAAAATCGGACCATGCACGTACACAAATTTTAGCAAAGTGTAAACTATCACAGCAAAAAGTAGATGGTCTAAATAAGTCTATTGGCGAATATGAAGTTCACGCCAGAAAGGCCATTGATACCGATCGCCAACTAGCGCTTGATTGTGCTCAACGTGTATCCGAGTTGCGTGGCCAAGTTGAAACAGAGCAAGCTTATTTGGATCAGTTCACGAAGTCAGAAAAGCAACTTGCGGGTAACATAAACCAAGCAAAAAACAACTTACGTCGTTTGGAGCAGCAAGTGGATATGATTAAGGCTACGGAATCCGTACAGCGAGCTCAAATTGCAGTTTCATCTAGTCATTTAGGCGCTAACAGCAAGATGAAAACAGCGACTGAGTCGCTATCTAGGATCCAAGAAAAGCAGACATTGCGAAGTGCTGAACTTGAAGCCGCGGAAGAACTAGCGCAAGGCGATTCCTCCGACGATCTTGAAAAACGGTTGGCTGGAGCGGGTATTAAAGGCGGTTCAGCATCAGCTGATGACGAACTAAGCCGTATACTTGGTAAGTAAGTTAATTGGAAACGGCAGCCTTAGGGTTGCCGTTTTTTGTCGTATCTTAAATTTAAAGGAAAATTTTCATTCATGTTGCATTGGGTAAGGCTCAAAAAACTATGTGTGAAATACTTTTCCGAGCTGCGTTGGTACACTCTAGTAGCAGCGCTTTTATTCTATACAGTCTCCAGTTGGATATTGCTTTTCTTAGCGGGCGAACGTGCCTTTTTAAACGCATCTGACTATTTTTATTGGCTTGTCGTTACTGGCTCAACTGTTGGCTATGGTGATATGTCGCCGTCAACACCGGCAGGTAAGCTAATTGTTGCGTTGTATGTTATTCCGCTTGGGTTAAGTATATTTGCTTTGATCATTGGACGCATTGCGTCATGGGTAAGTGATCAGTGGAGAAAAGGAGCAAGAGGTTTGAAACCGTTAAATGTCTCTAATCATATTTTAATTATTGGTTGGAATGAAAAACGCACTGAACAATTATTAAAATTGTTAATAAAGGAAAAGCAAGATATGCCGGAGAATCCGGACATTGTGCTTTGTGTCAAAGCAGATATTGAAAATCCGCGCCCTTCAGAAATTGAATTTGTGCACGTCAGTTCATTCAATCAGGACGAGGATATGGACCGGGCCTGTATCGCGACAGCAAAGACAATACTCATCGATAATCCATATGACGACCTCACCTTAACGACAGCGTTGTATTGCTCGAAGCGTAACCCTAAGGCGCACAAGGTGGCGTATTTTGAAGATGAAAATTTAGTCGGCTTATTACAACAGCATTGTCCTGAAGTAGAGTGCACACCAAGCGTTGCCGTCGAAATGCTTGCCAAATCAGTATTCGATCCTGGTTCGAGCCTCCTGCATCATGATCTATTGGATGTAGAGGAGGGTCAGGCACAGTTTTCAGTCGAATTACCAAGTAATGCGAATGATTTAAGCGTTGAAAAGTTGTTTTTAGGTCTTAAAAGACAATATAACGCAACATTCATCGGCTATTCGTCGCCACAAAGGGTAAATCAAATATCCGTTAATCCGAATTTAGACGATGTGGTAAAGCCCGGTAACAAAGTGTTTTATATAGCAGAGCATCGTATCAATAATATTGATTGGAATAGCCTGAACTTATAATAGATAAGAGCTGAGGAGTTGAATATGTTTGGTAAATTATTCGGAAAAAAAGATAAAGAGCAAGCACATAAACCTGACAGTCCAGAGATCATGGGCTTGTATTTGGGCGGTTCATTCGAACTCGACCCACTCAAACTAAAATTAATAGAACCGACTCTTAAAGTGAATGGCGCTGCGAGTAAGCACCTTATTCAAGCTGTTGGCAAAGTAATACTTGATACTGGCGGCACCATGTTTCGTTTTTATACTGACGATGATGCTTTTTTGCAAGTAATTACTGACGGTGGCGAAACAGAGAATCACATTACCGACGTCAAACTCTGGTATTTTTACGATACCAAAACAGTGGGTTCCGAGACTCAATGGCAAGAATTAATTAACAATGGCATTTCACAGCCTGTGTATTCCTTAGATGGCGACGACTATGAGCGTGTTTGGGATGCAGTTGGCGAGGTGTCACCTCCAGTGGCAATGACCGAAACCACTTTCGAACAAGACGGTGATGTTACTACAACCGATCAATTTGTCATGCTTTATGAGAAATCTATTTCAGAAGATGAAGTGGAAGCTATGTTAGTATCGGGTGAAGAAAAGATCGTTGGCAATAACCATGACCGATGTTTGGTTATTAGCACCGGTTTTAACTTGTCACCTGCAGATATAATAATAAACGGTTAAGGAAAATAAAATGGACGCAGTACTCAACTCAATCGCCGGATTACAGAATTTCGCTATATATTTTGTTATCTCTATCGCCCTATTCTTTGTTTTCAAACTTGTCTATTCGTTTGTAACACCGCATGACGAATGGAAATTGGTAAAAGAAGAAAAAAGTACCGCCGCTGCTATTGGTTTTGGTGGCGCAATGATTGGTTTTGCCATTGCATTGTCAGGTGCAGTCAAGAATTCAGAGTTTTTACTCGATTATGCCATTTGGGGTGTCGTTGCAATTGTCGCGCAACTGCTCGCATTTGCACTTTTGCGTTTTACCTTTATGCCCAAAATTGCTGAACGAATTCAAAACAATGAAGTATCCGCAGGCGTCATGTTAGGCGCAATGTCAGTTGCTGTAGGCTTGCTTAACGCCGCTTGCATGAGCTACTAAGGAGTAATCCAAATATGCAAACTAACAGTAATCAAAAACGCAGTAGCAATATTGATCTTTCGAAAATGCGCAAAGCGTTTTCATTTAAACCATTAGCATTGGGTGTTGCCTCTGTTCTACTTAGTGCTTGCTCTGGTGGAAAAGAAGAAGCCGTCGTATTTAAAAATGTCAATGACTGTGCTGATGCGCTCCCTGGTATGGCGCAAAAATGTGAAGCAGCATACAAAGGTGCATTAGCCGAAGCGGCTAAAACAGCCCCTAAGTACAACAGTAAAAACGATTGTGAATATGAATTTGGACGTAACCAATGCCAAACTTATAACAGCAATGGCAGCTCGATTTTCATGCCATTGATGGCCGGTTACATGATAGGTAACTTAATGTCGCCGCGTCCATATTATCAACCTATGTTTACTTCCTATTCTCGTTATTCGTCCTATCGGAATAACTGGGTTGGAGCCGATGGCCGTAACTTTGGTGATTCGAGGAGGAGTAAGCTCAGCGTAAGTCCAAGTGCGTTTGATAAAAAACCAGCTATTACTCGCACCATCAGTCGCGGTGGTTTTGGTAGCAGTGTGCGTGCAAAAGCCTCATGGGGCAGCAGAAGTAGCGGCAAAGGCTGGGGTGGCTAAGTGCTGCGACTTCCCATTGATGCGAGAAAAAACTGGCAACAAATGGCGCGTGATTACGGTTTTCATTTCCATACTATGCACGGACAAGCATACTGGGATGAAACCGCTTACTATCAATTTACATTAGAGCAGATAGAAAAAGACCTTGAGTCTCCTACTGAAGAAATTCATCAGATGTGTTTACATGTGGTGGATCTTGTTTCTAAAAGTGAAGAGAGACTGACTCAATTTGCTATACCGAGTGACTACTGGCAAGCAATTGCAGATTCATGGCAAGCAAAAGAACCTTCTCTTTATTCAAGATTAGATTTGGTATATGACGGAAGATCGCCAGCCAAACTCCTTGAAAATAATGCAGATACCCCTACTAGCTTATATGAATCAGGTTTTTGGCAATGGTTGTGGCTTGAAAATAATGTAGACAATAACCAACTCAATAAACGTGCCGATCAATTTAATTCATTGCAAGAAAAGCTGGTTAATCGCTTTAAAGTGATTGCCGATTACTACGGCATTAGCTATCTTCACTTCGCTTGCTGCAAAGACACTGATGAGGACCGGGGTACGGTTCAATATTTACAGGACTGTGCAAAAGAAGCAGGCGTCGATGACTACTTTGTTTACATTGAAGATATAGGACTTGCAGAGAGTGGTGAACTCACTGACTTGCAAGACCAAATCATGTCACATTGCTTTAAACTATATCCATGGGAGTTTATGCAACGTGAAGAATTTGGTCCTCACGCCTTAAAAGCGAATACTGGCTGGATTGAACCTATATGGAAAAGTATTCTCTCAAATAAAGCACTACTGCCTCTGTTGTGGCAGGAATTCAAAGGACACCCTAATTTATTACCTGCTTTTTTTGAATCTGATATGGCAAGTATGAATGCGCTATCAGATGTCAAAAAATGGGTTAAAAAGCCTTTTTATTCTCGCGAAGGTGCGAATATTGATATTTTAGAGAATGGTAAAATGAGTCTCTCATCGGACGGCCCCTACGGCGAAGAGGGATTTATTTATCAAGCGCATACACCATTACCCAAATTCGCTGATAACTATACCTTAATCGGCTCATGGTTGGTCGATGATGAAGCTGCAGGTATATCAGTACGTGAAGACAAATCGGCTATTACGCAAGATCTGTCGCGCTATATGCCACATATTATTTTGTAATTATTTTTAACCAGTAGGATAAATCGCATTGAGTGCAGTAAAATCACCAACCACTTTAAAACGACAACTTATGTGGGTTAGCTATGTTGTTGGTTTTTTAACTGTGATTGAAGCGGTCAACATGCTCAGTGGTCGCTACTTTAACCAGTTTAGTATTTATCCGAGAGATCTAAACTACCTAGCCTACATTTTTACGGCACCGTTTTTACACGCGAACTTTGCTCACTTTTTATCCAACGTAGTGACATTAGCAATATTTTCGCTGTTGTTGCTACAATTTGGAGGAAAACGTTTTATTACCGTCTCTTTCGGGCTAATAGTACTGACCGGTTCACTGGTATGGATATTTGCCAGGCCCTCATTTCATTTAGGTGCAAGTGGTATTATTTATGGCTATTTTGGTTACTTAGTATTGGCCGGATTTCTCAGTAAACGCTTCTTTCAAATTATTATATCGGTGGTTGTTGCATTTTTCTATGGAGGGATGATTTGGGGCGTTTTACCCAGCCAACCCTACATATCTTGGGAGTCACATTTATTTGGTTTTATTGCAGGTCTATGTTTAGCTTGGTATTTACGAAATCATTCGTAATTTGACACAAAATCAGCGTGACATTCTCTCGTTTCTTTTTGTACAATCCCTACGAATTTTAAAAGAGCAGTCTAATTTACATGTCTGAAACAGCAAAAGAACAACCTAAACAAACCGGTTTTTTAGGCAATTTACTATTTAATATTGCGGTCCCCGTCCTAGTCATGAGCTATTTAAGTTCAGATGAGTACTTAGGCCCCGCTTGGAGTATTGTTTTAGCGCTTGCTTTTCCCTTAATCTTTGGTCTGTATGACCTAAAACAAACTAAAAAAATAAACGCTTTTTCGGTCTTAGGTATTGTTAGCGTATTATTAACAGGTGGGATTAGTTTGCTGAAACTTCCCGCGGAATATATTGCGATAAAAGAAGCCGCTATTCCAGCCTTGATTGGCTTAGCCGTCATTATTACTCAATACAGTAAAAAACCCTTGGTAAAAGCACTTATTCTTAATGATCAATTGGTGAATTGGCCAAAACTAAATGAGACTTTAGAGGAAAAAGGCTTAACAAGTGTATTTAATAGCAAGGTTGCGGTTAGTTCATACATTGTCGCAAGCTCATTTTTCTTATCTTCGGTGTTAAATTATCTGCTAGCTAAATGGATATTGGTATCCGAACCAGGCACCACCGCTTATACAGAAGAGCTAGGGCGGATGACCGCATTAAGTTATCCCGTTATCGTCATTCCTAGCATGATTTTGCTAATATTTGCATTGATGTATCTGTTTAAACAAATTTCTAGTGTCACTGGCGAGCCTATTGAAAGCTTTCTGCATCAGTAGTCTTTCACGGTTCGGTTAGCGTATACTTAGGCATCAATGAAAATTAGATGCCTTTTTAATGCTAGCGCTAAAAAATTTAAAGAAAAGTTATACTGATGCGGGTGAGCAACACACCATTCTTAACAATATCAACTTAACCATAAACGCAGGTGACAGCATCAGCATTCAAGGTGCATCAGGGTCAGGAAAGTCGACTCTTTTGCACCTGTTAGCTGCGCTAGATAAACCCGATAGTGGGGAAATACTGTTAAACAATTCACAACAGCCAAATCAAGGTAACGACATTACCCAGTTCACTGAAAAAGAAGCGGACGCATATCGCCAATTTAGGGTTGGGCTTATCTTTCAAAAGTTCAATTTAATTGACTGTATTACAGTGATGGAAAATGTCATGCTACCGGCTAAGATAACCGGCAAAGTACAAGGCGAATATATTCAAGAATTGTTGGATGCTCTGGATATTCATCGTCATATAAACAAACTACCTAGCCAACTTTCTGGCGGCGAACAGCAGCGAGTTGCTATTGCCCGCGGGTTATCGCATCAACCACCTCTTTTGCTAGCAGACGAACCTACAGGAAACCTGGACAGTAAAAATTCAGACCTTGTTAGTCATCTATTAGTGACTACTTGTAAGAAGCTCAATACCGCGCTTGTGATGGTAACTCACAGTCAAAAAGTAGCATTGCTTACTCAGCAGCAATGGTATTTAGACGATGGTAGGTTGACTCAAATTTAATATGAAATATTGGCCGTTCCTTTTTGTTTTATTAAAAAGCTATAGTAATAGCAAATTTAGCCTGAGCATGATGATGGTGTCGCTAATTATTGCGGCTGCAGGCCTAAGTGCTGTGCTGGTAATCAATAGCAGCGCTAAACAAAGCTACAGTAGCGAGCAACAATTTCTAGTTGCAAACGTCACATATACCATTACATCGACTTCATCCAAGCTAAAACTCAGCAAGCAGGACTATTCAGCTTTAAGAGTAAAAGGCGTTAACCAATTGGTGGCCGTAGCGCAAACAAAGCAGCATGTGTACGTAAATAAACAACGTATTACGCAAAGGCGTATTGATTTCACTGGCATAGACACTTTTTCATTAATTACCCAACCTAGCTTTTCAAACCCAGTACCTTTAGCAGAGCAACAAAATGCGACTGCACAGCCTGATACTGGGACAAGCAAAGCATCGAATGAAGCTAATCAACTGATTAGGCAATTAAGCTTTAATGAACCCACGGCCATACTGCACCCGCAGTTGCTTGAAATACTAGAAGAGAGCATTAACGCGAACTTGAGCCAACAGTTTACAACGCAGTTTGGCGAGCCTTTAGCTGGACTTGTCGCATTTGAAAGCGCCGTGTTAGGTAATGATATCATTATGGACATTGCCGAATTATACCGCCTTTATCCCGACGCCGAGTTGTCGATGTTACTAGTTGTAGGCGACTTAACAAGGGCTCAAGAGGACGCACTTCGGCAGTTCTTACCCGACAACCTGAAATTAACCAGTGCCAATGACGGTGAGCAGGATTCAGAACTCACTAGCAGCTTCCACTTAAACTTAATGGCAATGGCATTACTGATGTTCGTTGTGTGCCTTTTCATTGTGGTCAACGCAGTTAATTTACTATTAAATTCAAGATTAACGTGGCTTAAAATTTGTCGACAGTTAGGTATTTCAAGACAACAACTGTTTGTTGTGCAGTTAATTGAAATTGTATTGCTTACTCTTTTAGCCAGCTTTATTGGAGTTTTATTGGGTATTGAATTAGCAAAATTAGCCTCACCTACCGTACAAGCAACCCTCGAAAATTTGTACTCGGTAGAGGTAGGTTTCGGTGAAGTATCCATTATTGGATTATTCATCCAAGTATTTGGTATTTGCCTGATTGGCAGTGTATGCGCAACCTTCATTCCATTAAATAAATTAAATCATCAGTTGGCGCAAACTAAAGATGTGCCCTTATCGCTTACTCAGCAACGTTTTTGGAACGGCGCCATTTGGCTTAGCTTTGGTCTTTTTGCAGGTATCGCCTATATCATATTAAATAATGCACAAGCGCTTTGGTTGTTGCTTATCGCCACCGCATTAGTGATTTTGTCTGGCTGTTGTTTACTGCTAGCTAATTACCCCAGTATGCTGGCGTTTATTCAACGCTTTATTCCTGATCGGTTTCCGTTGTTGCAACTCAGTTCCAAGCAAAGTTTGGCACTGTCAGGAAAAACCAAAATTGCTTGTTGTGCATTTTTTATTGCCGCTACCAGTAACATTGGAATGAATTTAATGGTCGACAGCTTTCGTGGCGCAACCGCAGGATGGCTTGAACAACGTTTGGCAGCTGACTATTATGTTTACAATAGCGGTGAGCCTAACATCGCTGAGTTAGCCAAGAACACAGGTGTAAATGTTTCCCAACGATTAGAAAACTATATTTCTTTTCAAGGCAAAGAGATGCAGCAATTTAGTTATCCTACCGATGAGTTTAATCAGCAGGCAATGGTGTTTTATGAGCAAAGCGAAAATAAGAATTTATGGCGGCAATTTGAGCAAGGTAAGGGTGTTTTAGTTAATCAGCAGTTTGCATTTGGTTTTAAATATCAGGTTAATGATGTAATTGAGCTTCCACATCCATCCACAAGCGAACTATCGTCGTATAAAATACTAGGCATCGTTTATGATTTTGGCAACCCTTATGCGCAAGTGTTAATGCCATTCGACATGTTTGAATTATCAAAATCAAAATGTTGCATATACGCATTACAAGGTGCTGAGAGTAAGATTGATTTGCTAAGGGAAAATATGCTGGCGGCAGGAGTCAATCCAGACACGCAATTACTAAAAACTGAAGACTTACTGGCATTATCAATGCAAGCTTTTGACAACACCTTTATTATTACCGATGGATTAAATGTGGTCACACTGCTTGTCGCGGCGCTTTCGCTGGCATGCGCTATTATTGTTCTGATGAATGACATTCGGCCACAAAATATGTTGATCCGAAGTATGGGAGTATCGGCATTGAAAACCCAACTACTGGCCCTATTCCAGTACTTATTGTTATGTTTTGTTGCATTAATATTCGCGACTCCTTTCGGTATATTATTAAGTTGGATATTAATTGTCGATATCAACTATCAAGCTTTCTCATGGACTTACCCACTAATTATTAATCCACTGAAGATACTTCAAATATATGCAACGAGTTTATTGGTTGTGGCTATCGTTATCGCTATCCCCATCGTTCGCGCCGGAAAAAGGCCACTCATAGAGGATATCCGATGGTTAAATTAATCAAGTTCTTTACATCACTTTTTACATCACTTTCTAGCTTGCTTACGGTTATGCTGCTTGTTGTGATCGTGTTTGCGGTCATCGTGTTTGCTAGCAGTGGTATCGATAAAACATCGAGTAATATTAAGGCGCTATTTTCTGACGTCAAAAGCACTGCTTTAGACACTGGAGATGAAACTTCGCAACAACAGTTTGGGAGAGGCTTCAGCGCGTCTGATCCACAAAACTTAGGCCAGATTGCCGATCCAAACTATGTCATCACGTTCCCCAAAGACCATTATTCGCATGATTCATTTGATATCGAATGGTGGTATTTAACTGCAAACTTGCAAGATGATGAAGGCAACGATTATGGTTTGCAATGGACGCTGTTTCGCTTTCGAAATCAAAATGCAAAGCTTAATAAAAGTCAGCAAACAAAACTAAAGGATAATATTGATGACAGTAGCTTAACGCTTGAAAACAGGCCCAAAGCGTTAGGATCAGATTGGAGCAACGAACATATTTATATGGCACATGCTTCTGTGCATAGTGCATCCAAACATTGGTTTTCAGAGAAGTTTGCGCGAGGTAATGTCGGTAATGCAGGTGTAGAACAAACGCCATTTAAATTATTTATTGATGATTGGCAATGGCAAAGTCCCACTGCAGGGTTATTGCCCTCGAACCTGACTTTTACCACTAAACTAATTAGTAATAATGCAAGTGGTAATAGTGCAATTAGTAATAGTGCAATTAGTAATAGTGCAAAGGGCAAGGGCGAAAACAGTAACACCGATTCTTATCTCAATGTTCAACTCAATTTATCCAACACTGGTCCTTTCGTTTTGCAAGGGCAAGGTGGCTACAGTATAAAGTCAGCTAATGGCAAACATGCCTCTCACTATTATAGTGCGCCCTTTATAGCGGTGGAAGGAACATTTACAGCGCGTGACAGTGGCAAGCAGATAGCGGTCAACGGCAATGCGTGGTTTGATCAAGAATGGACTTCGCAGTTGTTTGACCAAGCAACCTTAGGTTGGGACTGGTTGTCACTGCACCTGGACAATGGCGATAAAATTATGGCCTTTCAAATGCGTTTGCAAGACCAAGCTGATTATATCACTGGCACATATATTAATGCTGATGGCTCAACAACAGCATTAATGCCATCCGATATAAAATTAAATGCCAATAAGTTAACATCTGTTGGTAACAAAAAACTGCCGTTGTATTGGCAACTCAAGATTAAAAGTAAGGACATAGACATTAGCATTAAAGCAACTAAAAATGACCAGTGGAACCCCGCTTCAATCGCTTATTATGAAGGTACTGTCGCTGTTAGCGGGACACATAGCGGTAAAGGTTTTTTGGAATTAACAGGTTACTAATATAGTTTCTATCAATAAAAAAATTGTCCTGCACCATCAAAAAATATTTACCTTTTATACATTGATATAGTGACAAAAAAGCACTATTAATTGATGTAGAAAGTGGCGAATCGTTCGCTAGCTATATTGAGAACAAACATGCTACGTATTTTGTTATTCGTTGGTACCAACATTGCGATTATTGCCTTACTGAGTATTACATTCAGTTTATTTGGGATCCAAGGTCTATTGGCGCAAAATGGCGTTGATCTAAATCTAAATTCACTGATGATTTACGCCGCTATTATTGGTTTCAGTGGTGCTTTTATATCGCTATTCATCTCAAAATGGATGGCGAAACGTTCAATGCAAGTACAAGTTATTTTACAACCGATTGATAGCACAGAAACTTGGTTGCTAAATACGGTGAAGCGCCTAGCTAAGCAATCGAATATTGGTATGCCTGAAGTTGGTATATTTCAGAGTCATTCGCCTAACGCGTTTGCTACTGGTTGGAACCGCAATAATGCGCTTGTTGCAGTGAGCACAGGTCTTATTGAGAGTATGAATAAAGACGAGCTTGAGGCTGTACTGGCTCATGAAGTTGCTCACATCGCCAATGGCGATATGATTACCATGACTTTGCTTCAAGGCGTAATGAACACCTTTGTTGTGTTTCTATCAAGAGTGATCGGGCATACGGTGGACCGCGTCATATTTAAAGTGGAACGCGGTCACGGGCCTGCATTTTGGATTGTATCTATTATTGCTGAAGTTATTCTAGGTGTATTAGCAATGACAATTACCATGTGGTTTTCTCGTCACCGCGAATACAGGGCGGATGCGGGCGCAGCAAAATTAGTCGGTAAACACAAAATGCGTGCTGCGCTGATGCGACTACAAGCGAGTCAAACGGGGCCCGACATGCCTGATGAAATGGCCGCATTTGCAATTAATGCAGGTAAAATACATAAACTATTTTCAAGTCACCCGCCACTTGAACAAAGAATTAAGGCCCTTGAATAAGCGCCCTAAATTACCTATTCAGCTTTGCCTAAAAACGCGAAGATCTTGTTAGCAATATCAGTGTTATTCAAATTGCCAGCAAACGCTTGCGAACCTGCACCAAACGCATAAACTTCGACATCAACGCCGGTATGACCTGACGTTGTCCAACCGGTATTGGTACGTTTATCTAAGATAGACTTCAAAACACTCTCGCGCTCCGCAGGTTTCATATCACTTGACATGCCACTAATAAGATTTTTTTCATCACCGTTCAATGCGAAGCCAAACACGTCTTCAACATATAAGACCATATCTTCTTCATCCGTCATTTTTTCAGACATGACTGTTACTGACGCCTTCATGTTTTGAATAAATTCAGGACTCCAACGATATTCACCATCAGCGCCTATTGTTAGTCCACCGGTGCTGTGATCAGCAGTAAGCACGACCAGTGTATCTGGATGCATATCGACATAGTTTTTCAGCAACTTTATAGTTTGTTCTAAGTCTTCCATTTCGCCCATCGCTGAAGCTATGTCGTTAGCATGCCCTGCCCAATCGACTTGGCTCGCCTCGACCAATAAAAAATAGCCATTAACATTTTCTAACTGCGATATCGCACTTTCAGTTAATACCGAGAGTCGATGAGGGTTAGTGTCGTCCAATGCTTTGGATAATCCTTTGTCAGCAAACAAACCCAAGGTTGGTTTACCTTTTGGTAGTGCTAACAGGTCAGTGTAGGAGTCAGCATATTGATAGCCTAAGGCCTTAAATTCATTAACTAGGTTGCGGTCATCACGAATAAAGTAACTCCAACCACCGCCTAACATTACATCTGCCACGTTCTTGTTGTTGATACGATCATCAAGAAAGGAATCGGCGATTTCATTGTAATTGTTTCGAGACTCGTTGTGCGCAATATACGCCGCAGGTGTTGCATGTACAATTTGTGAAGTTACTGCGACGCCTGTTTTTTTACCCACTTTTTTAGCGCGTTGAAGAACACTTTCTAATGGTTTCTTATCGACATCTAAACCAATTGCACCGTTGTATGTTTTAATACCCGCAGACAGTGCCGTTGCACTCGCTGCCGAGTCGGTTACATAACCAGACACCGATGCTGGATAGGTCCGTGCAGTCCCAACTAAGAAAGGATCTAGTGCAGTAAGCTCAACCATTGGCGTGTTTGGATCATCTTTATATAAGCGATAAGCTGTTGTGTAAGCAGGTCCCATTCCATCAGAAATGACCATAATAATATTTTTTGGGGTATTTACGTTTGTCTGAACGCCGCCCATATCTTGTTGTTTCGTGGCTGTGCAAGCTGCGCTAAACAGAGTAACTGCCGCAAGCATACTAATTGTATAAAGATTTTTTTTGACCATGTGACTTAATTACCTCTAAAAAATTCACAACATCATGAATTTATTGTGCTTTACCACTCAATTAACAATGTCTATATAAAGGGACAGCGGAGAATTGTATAACTCCAATGAACACTTTTGCTGCAAAGAAAATGCCGATACTTCGGCTCGAATAAAAAACATCTTAACTTATCCCCTAAATATAACGCTTATCATGCTCGAATGCCAAACACAAAATTCCTTTCTTTATGGCACTAAACATCATGTTAATGAGCATCAGGTCGGTAAATATGAGTATTATTAGCATGCTTTTTTTGCCTGATGTAGCTCTGAAATTTAGCAGTCAATGGGGTCATTTTGCATTATCTAACAGACTAAAAGGACCGATCCCCAGTGTTTCGTACATCACTCAAAACTATAGGCATTATCATAAGACTTATTCGGCACTCAATTATATTTATTTACTGCGGATATAAATACAATTAAAAAACATAATATTCAGAGACTTATAACTAGTACCGACTATAGACTCGTCCAACCGGTAAACCCTTTATTCACATAGTGAATAACTAAAATAAGTTTCATACTGTTTTTTTATTTATCATTGCAACATAGGATGGATGCGTATTCACCGATAAGCAGGTGACTAAGCTAGGTTACTTACTCTGCTTAAAAGTTTAAATTACCAGCTTAAATTACCAGCTTAAGTATCAGCTTTAAACAAGAGCAATCGGCGAGTTTTAATAAGTAACTGATAATAGCGAATAAAATTAATGACGCGGTGTAGTGTCACCAGTTTTAATATCTTCACGCAACATGAAGATGTTCAAGAAATGGCAAAAGAGGAAAACAATATGTCACAGTATCAACAAGACTTAGAAAATATGGCGAAATTAAAAGCCTCTCAAGGCACAGCATGGAATGCCATTAGCCCTGAATATGCAGCGAGAATGAAAACCCAAAACAGATTCACTACTGGGTTAGAAATCGCAAAATATACTGCCGGCATTATGCGCACCGATATGGCCGAATATGACGCCGACTCGAGCCAATATACGCAATCTCTAGGCTGCTGGCATGGTTTTATAGGCCAGCAAAAGATGTTGTCGGTAAAAAAACACCAAGGCACAACAGCTAAAAGCTACCTTTACTTGTCAGGTTGGATGGTCGCAGCATTGCGTTCAGAGTTTGGTCCGTTACCAGACCAGTCAATGCACGAAAAAACATCGGTTCCCGCTCTAATAGAAGAATTGTATACATTTTTACGTCAAGCCGATGCCAGAGAGCTAGGTAAGCTTTTTGACCAACTTGATACAAACAGAGCTCAAGGCTTAGATACAGACGATATTCAAGCGCAAATAGATAACTTTGAAACTCACGTGGTTCCTATTATTGCTGACATTGATGCGGGTTTTGGTAATGAAGAAGCTACCTATTTGCTAGCCAAGAAAATGATTGAAGCCGGCGCTTGCTGCATTCAAATTGAAAACCAAGTGTCTGACGCTAAACAATGCGGCCATCAAGATGGTAAAGTCACGGTTCCACATGAAGACTTTTTATCCAAGATAAATGCAGTACGATATGCATTCCTTGAGTTAGGTGTCGATGACGGCGTTATTGTCGCGCGTACAGATTCCTTGGGTGCAGGTTTAACTCAGAAAATCCCAGTGTCAAGTAGTGAAGGCGATCTAGCTGCTCAGTACAATGCGTTTTTAGAAACAACGCCAGTCAACTCAATTGATGAATTAAGCAACGGCGACACTGTTATGAAATTGGATGGTAAACTGGTTAAGCCAGTTCGCCTGCCAAATGGACTGTATAAGTTTAAAGAAAACACCGGTTTTGATCGTGTTGTACTTGATTGCATAACGTCATTACAAAACGGCGCTGACTTGTTATGGATTGAAACTGAAAAGCCGCATGTTGGTCAAATTGGCGATATGGTTCGAGCAATTCGTGAAGTAACGCCGTCGGCTAAACTTGTCTACAATAATAGCCCGTCATTTAACTGGACATTGAGTTTCCGCCAACAAGTATTTGATACATGGTTAGAAGAAGGCAAAGACGTTAGTGCTTATGACCGCGCTGCATTAATGTCAGCGAGTTATGATAATGCTGAAATTGCGCTGGAAGCTGATGAAAAAATACGCACATTCCAAGCTGACGCTGCGCGTGAAGCTGGTATTTTCCATCACTTAATTACGTTGCCGACTTATCATACTGCAGCCTTATCCACTGATAATCTTGCAAAAGGCTACTTCGGTGATGAAGGCATGTTAGCTTATGTTAAAGGTGTTCAGCGTCAAGAACTTCGTCAAGGTTTAGCTTGTGTTAAACACCAAGCAATGGCTGGTTCTGACTTAGGCGACACACATAAAGAATATTTTTCAGGCGAACAAGCATTAAAAGCCTCTGGTGACGACAATACGATGAACCAATTCGATGTTGTTGATTAATATTCTTTTTTTAAACTAAGGGTTTGATGTGACGCAACGTTAATATCGAACCAAATAACGACTCTTGTTCAGCGCCCTTCGGGGCGTTTTTTTTCTTTAGATGTTAAAAATCGATGATACAAATCAAATTAATCACGATTCCCCCTACCAAGGTATTATCAATCTTTTGTCGTTTGTGGTTATATAATCAATTAGAAATTATTATCATTTACGTGAATGAGCTTTACAACTTAATTTCATTTCTGAATTTGTACACCCTTTTTATACCATTGACATTGGAATTAACATATTGAATATCGCAAAAGTCGACCTGAATCTATTAGTTTACTTAGACGTTTTATTAAGAGAAGGCAGCGTCACCAAGGCGGCTAACCAACTTAGTATTACCCAACCAGCGATGAGCAATGGCTTAAAGCGACTGCGAGATTTATTTAAAGACCCATTGTTAGTGCGGACCAGCGATGGCATGACCCCAACCAAACGAGCGTTGGAGTTACAGCCCATTATTCGCGACGTATTGAGTAAATTAGAGTCCTGCATTCAACCTGACATTGAATTTAGTCCTGCAACGAGTGTACGTACATTCAGAATTATGACCAGCGATTACGCTGAATCAACATTGCTGCTCGAACTCATTAGCAGGCTTGCAGTTTTAGCACCCAATATTAGCCTAGACCTAATAACGCCGAGCGATGTGACATTTCACGATGTAGAGCAAGGCAAAGTCGACATGGCGATAAATCGCTTCGAAGAACTGCCTCTATCGTTTCATCAAAAAGTTATTTGGTACGATTCATTTTCATGCGTGATAGGCAGTGATCACCCCATGAGACATAATTTTGATCTAGCAGCTTATTTGAAAGGTCAGCATATTTGGGTCAGTAAAACAGGTTTTGGAGTCGGCGTTGGCATTGATCCCAACGAAGTTCAAAAGCTAGGTTGGGTAGATGCTGAGCTAACTAAAATAGGAAAGCAGCGTGAAATTCGAGTTTTTACACGTCATTATCATGCAGCCCTGCAGTTAACTAAAACACAAAATCTGATAGCAACATTGCCCACCAAAGCAGCCAAAATCTTTAAAGATGATCCCAGTATTATTGTTGTCGAACCTCCTTTCGACATTCCTCCCATTGCATTGAAGATGGCTTGGAGTGCTTTATTACATCATGATGCAGGACATATTTGGTTACGAAGACTGATTACTGAAGTAGCCAACGCAATGAATAGTGAGCCACAGCCGTAAAGGGAATATTAGCAGCCCCCTCATTCACAGTATTTATAACAAACATATTATACATAAACTAAAAAACTGCCGCGATATTCCCTAAACTGTATAAAACAAAATAACGGAGTATGCCAATGTCAACGATTTCAGCAAAGACGACAGGTACATCTGGTACAAACGGTACCAGCGCATCACAAATTAATGAGCAGACTACTGCACAAAGATACGTGACAAAAGGCAAACTATCAGTGGCCGGTGAATTACTTGAATTTATAGAATCAAGTGCGCTGCCCAATTCTCAAATTGAGCCAACCGTGTTTTGGCAAGGTTTCGAACAAGTCCTTGAAAACTTAATACCGCTAAACAAAGCATTGTTGAGAGAACGTGAAACCTTACAACAACAAATTAACGATTTTTATTGTAATGAGCCTAACGCCTCGGCTGATGAATACAAAATATTTTTAAGCAGCATAGGTTACTTGCAAGCAGTCCCTGCACCTAGACCAATAGCAACACAACATGTTGATCCTGAAATAGCCACTATGGCAGGGCCGCAACTTGTTGTGCCAATTAACAACGCAAGATATGCACTGAATGCCGTGAATGCCCGCTGGGGCAGTCTTTATGACGCATTGTATGGCACTGATGTCATCTCAGATGCTGATGGTGCAGAAGCACAAGGTCAATACAATCCGATCCGTGGTAATAAAGTAATTTTAAAAGCCAGAGAGTATCTTGACAGCATTTTACCATTGGTTAGCGGCAGCCACGTTGGTAGTCTGCAATACCAACTAAATGATAGCGGCTTGTTAGTCACATTAGCTGATGGCAATAAAACAACGTTGCAAGACCCAACTCAGTTAATTGGCTTTCAAGGCAAAATAGACAAGCCCCTCGCAATCGTAGTGTGTCATAACGGCTTGCATGCCGAAATACAGTTTGATAACTCGCACCCAATCGGCAAAACAGATCCGGCCACAGTAAAAGACATTGCGCTAGAGTCGGCTTTAACTACTATTATGGATTGTGAAGATAGCGTTGCAGCTGTTGATGCTGAAGATAAAACATTGGTTTATCAGAATTGGTTAGGATTGATGCAAGGAAGCTTGCAGATCCAACTTAACAAAGGAAATGAAACCTTTACGCGAAGCATGAATCCAGACCGTGAATATCAGACACTGGCAAATGAAAGCATCACACTTTCAGGCAGAAGCCTTATGTTTATTCGCAACGTCGGGCACTTAATGACCAATAACGCTATTTTATTTGAAGGTGAAGAAATTCCCGAAGGTATAATGGATGCGATGATTACATCGTTAATTGCTAAACATGACTTGCTTAATAACAGCATGTTTAAAAATGCCAAAGAAAACAGTATTTATATCGTCAAACCAAAAATGCATGGTCCCGATGAAGTTGCCTTTACGAATCGATTATTTAGCAGCGTAGAACACGTACTCGATTTGCCCAAGAACACCATAAAAATAGGCATTATGGATGAAGAGCGCAGAACCAGCCTCAATTTAGGTGCCTGCATTGAAGCTGCGAATGAACGTGTCGTCTTCATTAATACTGGGTTTTTAGACCGCACGGGTGATGAAATACATACGTCTATGCTAAAGGGTGCGTTTGCACCCAAAGCGGAAATAAAGGCACGTCCTTGGCTGCATGCTTACGAGTTAGCAAACGTAGCTACAGGACTCAATTTTGGACTATCTGGTAGGGCACAAATCGGTAAAGGCATGTGGCCAATTCCAGAACAAATGGCCAACATGATGGCTATCAAAATTGGACACCCGCAAGCGGGCGCAAATACGGCCTGGGTTCCCTCTCCTACTGCAGCAACTTTACATGCCTTACATTACCATCAAATTAATGTATTTGAGCAGCAGAAAAGTATAATAAATGATAACCAAAACTCGCATTTGACTTACATCGATAGCATATTAGAAATCCCTTTAATGGCCCAAGATGCAGAATTAAGTTCACAACAAGTCACAAGAGAACTTGATAACAATGTACAGGGTATTTTAGGATACGTGGTGCGTTGGGTGCATCAGGGGATTGGTTGTTCAAAAGTACTGGATATAAACGGTGTCGGTTTAATGGAAGATCGTGCAACGTTGAGGATAAGTAGTCAACATATTGCTAACTGGCTGGAACATGAGATCGTAACTACTCAGCAGGTTAATGAGTCATTACAACGAATGGCAATATTAGTTGATAGTCAAAATGAAAATGACGCCGAATATATTCCGATGTTGCCCGACTTAAGCGATTCAATTGGCTTTCAAGCTGCCAAGGACCTTATCTTTTTAGGCAAAGAACAGCCCTCAGGTTATACCGAGCCTCTATTGCACGCTCGTCGCAGAGAAATGAAGGCTAGACTTAAAAACCTTAAGGTATAAACATAAGTTACATAAAAGGTCCGTTTTTATGCAATTGATCTGTTGACCCAACTGGTTTACCACAGTAGAGTTGGGTATCGAAAGGAAATTCTTTAAAAAGGGGCAGATATGAAAATTTTATCATCAAAAAATCAATATTCTTTGATTTCTATGCTGCTGCTATTACTCTTGGCGAATTTATTGCACGGGTAAGTTTTATAGTTAATATACAAAAAAACCCGTGCCAAGCACGGGTTTTTTGTTTTATACCCCAGTAAAAAGTGGATCAGATTCGAATAAATGCGTCGTTAATGTCGCAATAACAAGCAACCGGTAAAATGAATAAAAGGCAAATACTATGACTAGAGTTAAGCAGGGCAATCAGCAAGTCATTATTTTTGACACCACCTTACGTGATGGAGAGCAAGCACTACCCGCGAGCCTGAACGTAAAAGACAAGCTACAAATTGCGCTGATGCTCGAAAAACTGGGCGTTGATATAATAGAAGCTGGTTTTCCGGTCTCATCACCTGGTGACTTTAAAGCCGTTCAGTCAATTGCAAATGCAATCAAAAACTCGACTGTTTGTGGTCTATCCAGAGCACTGGAAAAAGACATTGACGCCTGTGGCCAAGCATTAAGCGTGGCTGAGCATTTTCGTATACATACCTTTATCGCGACATCTGATATCCATGTGAATACAAAACTGCGCAAATCACAAGATGAAGTGGTTGAAATGGCGGTTAACGCGATTAAACATGCACGTAAGTATACCAACGACGTCGAGTTTAGCTGTGAAGATGCTGGCCGAACGCATATTGATTATTTGTGCCGCATGGTTGAATCGGCCATTAACGCTGGTGCAACGACAGTTAATATTCCAGATACAGTGGGCTATACAACACCAACGGAGTTTGGTGGCATTATTAGCAACTTATTTAATCGCGTTCCGAATATCGATAAAGCCATTATATCTGTGCATTGCCACAATGATTTAGGCCTAGCTGTGGCTAACTCATTAGCAGCCGTAGAACAAGGTGCTCGCCAAGTTGAATGCACGGTTAATGGAATTGGTGAAAGAGCGGGTAACTGTTCGCTTGAAGAAATTGCGATGATCCTGCAAACCCGCTATGCCATGCTTGGTTTATCAACAAACATCCAGTCGCAAGAGATTTATAAGGCCTCAAAGTTGGTCAGTAACCTGTGCAATATGCCAGTGCAAGCAAATAAAGCAATTGTGGGGGCAAATGCATTTAGTCATTCCTCAGGTATTCATCAAGATGGCGTCCTTAAAGGCCAAAATACCTATGAGATCATGACGCCAGAAAGCGTTGGGATTAATAAAAATCGACTTAACTTAACTTCGCGTTCGGGCCGACACGTGATCAAACATCGTTTGGGTGAACTTGGTTATCGAACAGATGAATATGACTTGGATGCTATTTACGATGCTTTTTTACGTTTAGCTGATAAAAAAGGACAAGTATTTGATTATGACTTGGAAGCACTTCTGTTTTTCGACCAACAAAAACATGACCATGCTCATTATCACTTAGATTATTTGCAGGCTAACTCAGGTCGAAACATAATTCCAAGCGCCACGGTGCGCCTAAAAGTGGGCGACCAAAGTATCACTGAATCTGCGGTAGGAAATGGTCCTGTTGATGCCGCATATAATGCTATTATGAAAGTAGTAAAAGACCATAAAATTGATATTGTCGATTTTAAATTGGATTCAAAAGGTGAAGGTGCCGATGCACTCGCTCAAGTGAGTGTGGTTGCAGAATATAATGGCCGACGCTTTAACGGTATTGGCCTAGCAACCGACATCGTTGAATCAGGCGTTCGCGCATTAATATTTGTATTGAATAATACTTACCTAGCCGATCAAATTGACGAACAAAAACAACAACAAGAACATATTACCGGAGTGTAGAATGGCCACATATCATATTGCAGTTTTACCCGGGGATGGGATTGGTCCTGAAGTGATGGAGCAAGCAAATCGTGTTTTAGACGCTATATGCCATAAATTTGGTATTACGCTAGAGCGCACAACTTATCCGGTAGGTGGCTTTGCGATTGATCATCATGGTGAGGCACTACCCAAAGCAACCCTTGAAGGCTGCGAACAAGCTGATGCGATTTTGTTTGGATCAATTGGTGGCCCTAAATGGGACAGCCTGCCTTTAGAACAGCGTCCAGAGCGCGCCGCTTTGTTAAAGCTACGTAGCCATTTCGATCTATTTAGTAATTTACGTCCAGCAAAAATTTATGCAGGACTTGCCCATTTATCTCCATTACGCATTGATATTGCACAATCAGGCGTGGACGTTTTAGTGGTTCGTGAACTTACCTCAGGTATATACTTTGGTCAGCCTAAAGGGCTGGAAGGCGAAGGTGAAGAGCAGTTTGCTTTCGATACCATGCGTTATTCAAAACGCGAAATTCGTCGTATCGCTATCAGTGCATTTGAAGCGTCAATGCAAAGAGATAAGAAAGTCACCTCTGTAGATAAAGCAAATGTGCTTGTATGCAGTCGTCTATGGCGTGAAGTGGTTGAAGAAGTCGCAAAAGATTATCCACAAGTCACGCTTGAACATATTTACATTGATAATGCGGCAATGCAGCTTATCTGCGATCCTGCGCAATTCGACGTCATGTTATGTTCCAATTTGTTTGGTGATATCATCAGTGACGAATGCGCAATGTTAACTGGCTCAATGGGTCTATTACCCTCGGCTAGTATCAATGGCGAGGGTTTTGGCATGTTTGAACCCGCTGGCGGCTCTGCTCCTGACATTGCAGGCAAAGGTATTGCAAATCCAATAGCTCAAATTCTGTCAGCATCGATGATGTTACGATACAGTTTAGGCGAGTTTGCCGCAGCCGATGCAATTGATGCTGCCGTTGTTAAAACACTTGAAGATGGTATATTAACTGCAGAATTAATGCCTAAAACAGAACGTAACAATGCTTGCTCTACGGCAGATGTGGGCACTTATATTTTACAACAAATCTCTTAATTTGAAGGGAAGGAAAAATCATGGCTCAAACCATTTATGACAAAGTGTGGAACGCACACATCGTAGAGCAACTAGGTGAAGACACCTTATTGTACATTGATCGTCATCTCATTCACGAAGTGACAACACCACAAGCCTTTGCTGGTTTGAATGAAAATAATCGCAAAGTGCGGCGGCCTGACCTTACTTTTGGCACTATGGACCACAGTATATCTACACGTTCTTTGGCGCTTGATGCGTGTGGTCCGCAAAATAAACTACAACTACAAACGTTGGCAGATAATTGTGCAGCACACAACATCCAACTTTATCCAGTTGGTCACAAAAACCAGGGAATTGTGCATGTCATTGGCCCGCAACTTGGCCTCATTCATCCTGGTATGACAGTAGTTTGTGGCGATAGCCATACGGCTACACACGGTGCCTTTGGCGCGCTAGCATTTGGCATAGGTACGTCGCAAGTTGAGCATGTATTAGCCACTCAAACATTGAAACAAAGCAAAGCTAAGAGTATGAAGATTGAGGTTGCTGGCAAGTTACCGATTGGCGTTACAGCAAAAGATATTATATTGGCAATTATAGGGAAAATTGGTCACGCTGGCGCAACTGGCTATGTGATTGAATATTGTGGCGAAGCGATTAGCGAATTGTCGATGGAACAACGCATGACCATCTGTAATATGAGCATTGAAGCTGGTGCGAAGGCAGGCTTAATTTCACCTGACCAAAAAACCATCGATTATCTAAAAGAGAAAGACTTTGCTCCAAGCAAAGAGCATTGGGATGATGCCGTTAGTTACTGGCAGTCATTAACCACAGATTCGGATGCTATATTCGATACGGTTGTGACCTTGCAAGCCAAAGATATTCAACCACAAATCACTTGGGGAACTAACCCGGGGCAAGTCATTGGAATTAACCAAGCGATCCCCTCGCCTGATGATTTTGACGACCCAATCGAAAAAGAGTCAGCCGTTAAAGCACTCAAATACATGGGCCTTGAAGCTGGACAAACTTGGGATAACGTTAAAGTATCTCATGTCTTTATTGGTTCTTGTACCAACAGCCGCATCGAAGATTTAAGAGCCGCTGCAAAAGTCGCGGCCTCAGGTAAAGTGAAAAGTCACATTACCGCTATTGTTGTTCCAGGCTCTGTGGCAGTCAAAGAACAAGCAGAAAAAGAGGCATTGGATGTTATTTTTAAAGCAGCCGGTTTTGAGTGGAGATTACCGGGTTGTTCTATGTGTTTAGGCATGAATGACGATGTTCTGCAACCGGGTGACCGCTGCGCATCTACCAGTAACCGAAATTTTGAGGGTCGCCAAGGTCGTGGTTCAAGAACCCATTTGGTGAGTCCTGAAATGGCGGTTGCGGCAGCGTTAACTGGCAGTTTTGCTGATTCAAGACAGTTTGGAGAATAGGATGACAGGATTTACTGAATTAACCGGCAAGGCCGCACCATTAGACCAAGCCAATATCGATACCGACCAAATAATCCCTAAGCAATTTTTAACAGGCGTCACCCGCTCAGGCTATGGTAAACACCTATTTCATGACTGGCGCTATTTAGACTTACATGAGCAAGAATTAAACCCAGAGTTTACCCTGACTCAAGAGAAGCATAAGGGTGCAAAAGTACTATTGTCACGTGAGAACTTTGGCTGTGGCTCAAGCCGCGAACACGCTCCTTGGGCGCTCGCTGATTTCGGTTTCGGGTGCATTATTGCGACCAGTTTAGCGGATATTTTTTACAGCAACTGTATTAATAATCAACTTCTGCCAATTGCACTTTCAAGCAACATAATGGACGATTTGTTTGAGCATGTTGCCAGTAACCCAGACGTGATTTTTCATATCGATCTGCCAAATCAAACGGTAAGGGTAGGTGAAAGCAGCTATAAATTTGAGATTGCACAGCATCACAAGCAAAATATGATCAAGGGCTTAGATGCGATTGGGCAAACCCTCGATTTCGACGAAAGTATCAGCGCATTCGAGAAAAACCGCGCCGCTTGGTTATAATAATCCACGCACATTGTATGAATTTCATACCAATATATAAACTTAGATATGCCGCAAAAGGCCCGTCGTTTGCGGTAGTAATAAATTTAGCAGTATAGGTTATAGCTAAACGTTAACAAATCGATTACATTACTGATATTAGCGATCCGATAATAGATATATGATTAAAACTATCTCCATTTCCGAACTAACTATAGGCATGTATGTTGAGAACGTAGTCAAGCAAAAAGGCAACGTCCGCATAAAAACTAAAGGGTTAATAAAAACCACTACTATTTTAGATTCCCTTAAAAGCAAAGGGATATTGGAAATTGAAGTCGACTTTGATAAAAGTAGAATAGTGGAACATGATCTTGCGGCTCGATCGGCCAATCCTGAACATTATATGTCAAGCGCCAACAACGTTTGGTCAAGCGCGACAACCGCCTCGCCAGTAAAGGAGTCAAAACTAACCAGTATTGTGAATGCTGGGCAACATCAAGAAGCGTTAGTGGACGCTGATAAATTATACATACAGGCAAAAAATGTACAAAAAGACTTTGTGGCTACCTTACGCTCCGGTTCAACACCCAACATTGAGCATTTGAGTAAGCTATCGCAAGACATTATTGATTCGGTATTTGATAACGTTGATGCATTATCCTGTCTACTGATGCTAAAAGACTCTAATGAATATTTAGCAGAGCATGCTATTAACTGTGCCATATTACTGACTATGTTTGCTAGTTCAAAAGGAATGTCGAAAGCCGAAATTGAAGATTTGACCCTGGCTGGCTTGCTAATGGATATAGGCATGGCATCCCTGCCCCAAGATCTAGTAGACAAAAGCACCGAACTGAATGAGACCGACTGGGCTATGTTGAGAAGTCATGTCGATATTGGGATCGAAATAGTCGAGCGCTTCAGTGATGCACAGCCTATCGTGCTTGATGTTATTGCAAATCACCATGAACGTGTTGATGGAAGCGGGTACCCCAAAGCCAAAACACTTTCCGAGATCAGTGTGTATTCTCAAATGGCAGCGATTGTCGACTGCTATGACGCAATGATTTCGAACCGCCATCATCAACGATCGGTTACTGCTACTGCGGCACTGCATCAATTAGAGAGCGATGAAACGCTGGATAGTGACTTGGTGAATGAGTTTATAAATGCTATTGGACTGCATCCAGTAGGGTCATTAGTGCAACTACAGAGCCAACAGTTAGGTATCGTAAGTCAACGCAACAGTAAACAGCCACTCAACCCAATAGTCATGATTTTTTATAGTATGCAAAAACAACTGCATACGGCAGTTCATCGAGTCGATTTGAACCAATCTGATGACTATATTTTAACCGGCGTTAGACCAGAAGAATTTAGTATGAATTTAGACAAGTTTTTTAAGAGTGTTTTTCTACCACAGTAGCGCAAACGATTTATTTTGTGCAAGCAATTGCATCGTTTGTGATAACTTTGCGCGTGCTTGTTTACCTACCAGTCGGATAAGGCGTTCATCGTAAACACCTCATTTTTAAAAGACAAAATGACCTTTTGTGGTTCTATATTTACTAACTGCAAGTCTTGTGCAATAAAGTCGCCTTCGACTAGGCGTCTGCCATTAACTCTAACCCAACGTTCCTGCCTATTCGAGGAGTACATGTGAGCGCTGAATGCCATTGTTGGAATTTGTGTTTGAATAGCAACAGAGAGCTGGTCAACTCTTGGCAAATCATCATAACGAGAGGCCAACGGATTAGCCGGGGCCACATCTGCATTGTTATCCAAATCAGCAATCGCTTTATTTATTTTTCTTAATAACGCCGCAGATACATTCGGGTCGGTTTGAGTTCCATTGGGATCAATTAACGCGCTTTCAGCCTGTTTTCTATTCATGCTATCTAGTATTTTTTGACTGTTATTACCGCTCGGTAAGTAACCTAATACGATAGGTTCTGCTTCTTGCTCTGCTAGCTCATTTGTTTGCTCTGACCGCGATGAATTTGCAATTTGAGAACTGCCCTCGGCATTATCATTATCAACGTTACTTTTTAATACCGTGGCTTCTTCGTTTGAGGTATTGCTGCTCTGCTGATTCATCGTTGCCGTGCCGTTATCATTACCGGCACTGGCATCCCGTGGTTTTCGAAGCGTGTTTACTGGTTGATAATCAATAACCACATAGTCTTTATCTTTATACAATGTTAACCATTGAGGAATGGAAGCGATGTTCCAACCGACACAAACACCGCCAACCACTAGCAGCAACAGCAACGACATATTCTTGCCATACAAATCCCAAGACGAGGGTAAGGTATCCATAGAAGGCATAAATAACGAACGATGATATTGCGGACTACCCTCATTGTTGACCTTAGCAGACCGCCTTTCATTTTGCAGCAGTTGCTGTGTTGGAGTTAATTTAGCGACCACTTCCTCAGCTTCAACTTCTATGTCCATTAATGTTGTATCAAGCAAGCCTAAACTCTGACTCAAGTCGACTTCAACTTCAGTCACACCCATGTTAGTTAAGCCCTTGATCATTTCAAGACTGCGGATCATCCCTACTTTTCGGATTTTAACCGGGCCATCTTGACTAATCACTTTGCTGACTAACATACCTGGCTGCAACTCGGCCACCTTAAATAGTTTAAGCATACAAGCCTCCCACAACCAAACCTAGAATGATGGAAGTAACAAAGCTACCTACAAAGATCCGTTTCCACAGCTCTTTTTGACATTGTTGAACAATGTCGTCGCCTAATACTTGATAGCTAGCACCAACCACGAGTTGATGTGTAATAAGCGGTTTTTGTAACGTATAAGCGAGCGTCATTGCGCGATCACATAACAAATTAATAACCCGAGGAATACCACCACTGATTTGAAACAAGCTACTTAAGGCCGTTGAAGTAAAAATACTAGAATTGCCACTTGCAACCTGCAGTCGGTGAGCCACGTACAATACAACTTCAGCCTTAGTTAAGGGCAGTAGGTGATAGCGCGCAGTTACTCGCTGAGCCAGTTGTCTAAGTTCATTTCGACGCAATAGTTGTTGCAACTCAGGTTGACCGATTAAAACAACTTGCAAGAGCTTTTCTCGAGTCGTTTCTAAATTGGTTAACAAACGCAATTGTTCGAGGACTTCTGGCATTAAATGCTGAGCTTCGTCAATAATAAGTACGGTATTGATGCCACTAGCGTGATTATCAGCCAATTTATTTAAAATTTTATCAGTAAATACTTTGAGCGAGCTGGTGTTCGTATCATACCTAATACCGAGCTCGTCACAAACCGTCGCCAGTAATTCTATGGCTGACAAGGTTGGGTTTAATATAACCGCTGTTTGCGTGTCATCGGATAAATCTTGCAACAGTTTGCGAGACACTGTGGTTTTGCCTGTTCCTACTTCTCCCGTCAGCATCACAAAGCCGCCTGACTCCTTCAAACCAAACGTTAAATGCGCCAGAGCTTCTCGATGCCGAGGGCTCATGAATAAGTAATCAGGATTTGGAGCAATTGAAAAGGGGTTGTCCGTTAACCCAAAATAGCTTAAATACACGTTATCTGCACTGTCATGATTGTTATATAGATAACCTATCGATTATCACTATTTAAGTCAATGTAAAAGGGGCTAGATTACAGTGTGCAATGAGGTATTAGTGCCAAGTTGAGAAAATACCTGATTGAGTTAAAACAAGCATACTCGTTATCACCGATTTAAGGTAGAATATGCGCAAATACAAACAAAACAAAGTCATTCATGTTTGATCAATTAGATTTAGACGACGAGCTCTGCAGAGCCATAAACGACATGGGCTATGAACGCCCAACCAGCATTCAGTCTTTGGTTATTCCACATGCAATGGAAGGTAAAGACATACTTGCAGACGCCCCAACGGGCACAGGGAAAACAGCCGCATTTTTGCTACCAGTTTGCCAATATTTACTCGATCACCCACGTAAGGACGATAGCTCGACAAGAGTACTTATACTGGTTCCTACAAGAGAGCTGGCTAATCAGGTATTTGAACAAGCAAAAGCAATTACGAAATACACACATTTAACCTGTGGCGTGATTACTGGTGGCATCAACTACGGCACCGATCGTGAGACACTTGCTGGCCATTGCGATATTTTAGTCGCTACACCTGGCCGGTTATTTGAGCATATTGAACAAGAAAGTTTTGACTGTCGTGACATCGAATCGCTTATTTTAGATGAGGCGGACCGCATGTTGGACATGGGCTTTTCTTCAATCGTGCATCAAATTGCAGGTGAAGCTAGGTGGCGAAAGCAAAGTATGTTGTTTTCTGCAACGCTGGAAGGAAAAGGCGTGCGTAATTTCGCACAGGAACTGTTGAAAGATCCAGTAACACTTTCCGCCGATCCTTCCAGAAAAGAAAAGAATAAAATTATTCAGTGGTACCACTTGGCTGACGATTTAAACCATAAAAATGCGATATTGGTTCATCATCTGCGTAACACTATTGAGTCGTGTATTGTGTTCGTTAAAACACGCCAGCGTTTGCACAATCTCAAAGATTTTTTATTTAGCCAAGATTTTAGCGTGACCTACTTGCAAGGTGAAATGCCCCAAGATAAGCGTAATTCTGCATTAGCCAGTTTCAAAGCAGGTGACGTAAAAATTCTTATTGCGACCGACGTTGCTGCCAGAGGTATTGATGTTCAAGACATAAGCCACGTTATTAACTTTGACATGCCAAGAGGCTCAGATCTTTACGTACATCGTATTGGACGCACTGGACGCGCTGGCGCAAAAGGCACCGCAATTTCGATTGTTGAAGCGCATGACTTTGAGAAAATAGGCAAGGTAGAGCGTTACACCAAAGAGCCCTTTAAAGCGAGAGTCATTGAAGGCTTGCGCCCAAACAATAAAGCGCCAAAAGTAATCAGAAAACAAAAAGTCAAAACACCCGGAAAAGGAAAAGGCAAAAAGGTCAAAGCCAAGGGCAAGTTTAAGAAGAAAACAACTAGACCATCATCACCCAAATCAAAAGAGGCGTAAATGAGTATAAAACAAATCGTCTTAGCGACAGGCAATAAAGGCAAAGTGGCCGAGTTTTCAACTCTGTTCGATGGTTTTTCAATTAAAGTATCACCGCAATCTGAGTTTAATGTCGAGGAAGTACCTGAAACGGGTACCACGTTTGTTGAAAATGCAATTATTAAAGCTCGGAATGCCGCAAAAGTGACAGGGTTACCAGCTATTGCAGACGATAGCGGCTTAGCAGTAGATGCTCTCGGTGGTGCTCCGGGTATTTATTCGGCTCGCTATGCTGGCAAAAGTGCGAATGACAATGATAATGTCGATAAACTCTTAGGCGCATTAGCAAACGAAACTGACAACCGCAAAGCTCGCTTTTTATGCGTACTCGTATTTATGCAGCATGAGCTCGACCCTACCCCGATAATATGTCAGGGTGAATGGCATGGCGAAATTAGTACAACACGCCATGGTGATGGTGGCTTTGGTTATGATCCTGTCTTTTGGGTGCCCGAGCAAAACTGCAGTGCGGCTGAACTAGATAAAAACACTAAAAATAGGATTAGCCATCGCGGTAAAGCGCTGGTGCAATTAATGCAGCGCATGAAGGTAGTATTGACCCGTTGATCCAGGAACACGCAAACACAACAAGCTTACCTCCCCTGAGTTTATATGTGCACATACCTTGGTGTGTGCAGAAGTGCCCCTATTGCGATTTCAACTCACACAATTTGAAAGGCGGCCTACCCGAGTCTGAATATATTAGTCATGTATTGGACGACTTAATGGAAGACCTTCCACTCATTACCAACAATGGACAACTACGTGAAGTGTCGAGCATTTTTATTGGCGGTGGCACACCGAGTTTATTGTCTGTTGCTGGTATGCAGAGACTGTTGGATGGGATTGCAGCACGAATTCCATTAGCCGCCAGTGCAGAAATTACAATGGAGGCGAACCCAGGTACAGTTGAAGCCGACAAATTTATTGGTTTTGAAAAAGCCGGCATTAACCGCATTTCAATTGGTGTTCAAAGTTTTGATGAGCAGCACTTAAAAGCACTCGGTCGTATCCACGATCCAGTGCAAGCTAGAGCCGCTGTTGAACTGGCGAAACGCTTAGGATTGCGTAGCTTTAATTTAGATTTAATGCATGGCCTACCAAACCAGAATGTTGCAGATGCCATGCTAGATTTACGAGAAGCCATTGCACTAGCACCACCTCATTTATCATGGTACCAACTCACTATTGAGCCCAACACCGCGTTTTATTCAAAACCGCCGACACTGCCTGATGACGATATTCTATGGGAAATTCAAGAACGTGGTCATCAACTGCTGACTGAAGCGGGCTATGAGCAATATGAAATATCAGCCTATGCAAAACAGGGTCAACAGTGCCAGCATAATCTCAACTATTGGCGTTATGGTGACTATCTTGGTATTGGTTGCGGTGCACATGGCAAAATAACGATGCCTCCCAGCACACCAGCATTACCCGCACATACCATCATGCGCACCGTAAAGGTTAAGCATCCGAAAGGCTATATGGATTTCACTCGCGCTTATATGGACAAAGTAAGCCAAGTTGAAAGTGACGATCTTGCATTTGAGTTTTTTATGAATCGGTTTCGGATCATGGAAGCTTGCCCCAAAGCACAGTTTGCAAAAAATACGGGGCGAGAATTAACCAACATTGAATTAAAACACTTAGAAAAAGCCCAAACCATGAAACTGATTAGCAGTAATTACCAAGAGTGGCAGCTTACTGCGACCGGCAAGCGTTATCTGAATAGCTTATTAGATTTGTTTGTATAAATCATTGGATATAATTTATGTGTGTAAGCAATGAGAGTAGTGCAAATTTGAGCAGACAAAAAAAGGCGCTTGAGCGCCTTTTTTAAACTAAATAGTGCTTATGCCTGCGCGGGAAACTGATAATTTTCTAGGGTTTTTCTCAACGCTAGCTTATTAAGTTTTCCTGTCGCTGTATGAGGTAATTCGTCGACAAACACAATGTCGTCTGGCATTGATAGCTTGTGAAGTTTACTTTGTAAAAACGTTATTATTTGTTCACTTGATACGCTTTTATCTGCTTTACGCACGACTACTAGTAGTGGACGCTCTGTCCATTTAGGATGATAACGTCCAATGGCTGCTGCTTCGGCTACATCTGGATGACTCACGGCCGCATTTTCAATCTCTATTGAACTGACCCATTCACCGCCGGTTTTTATAACATCTTTAGTGCGATCGGTAATTCGCATATAACCTTGCGGGTTAATAGTAGCGACATCACCCGTATCAAACCAGCCAAGTTCATCCACTGGGCAACCTTCTGAACCGGGTACTTTAGATAGACCGTAGTAACCACTTGCTACCCAAGGACCTTTAACTTTAAGGGCCCCAAAGGCAACGCCATCCCATGGTAATTCCTGATTTTTTTCGTCCACAATACGCATTTCAATACCAAATACACCCCGACCTTGCATGCATTGTAGATCGAACAATTCGTCCTGCGTTAACTCTTCCATACCTGCTTTTTTGCAAAATATAGTACCCAGCGGGCTGGTTTCGGTCATGCCCCAACCTTGCACAACCTCAATGTCGTGTTGCTGTTTAAAGCGTTCGATAATCGTTCTAGGACAAGCAGCACCACCCACACTAACACGAGTCATTGTGGGTATGGTTTTGCCTGTTTTTTCTAAATAATCAAGTAATCCAAGCCAAATAGTAGGTACACCGGAACTAAACGTAACTTTCTCGGTTTCAATCAAGTTTTGTAGTGCTTCTCCATCGGCCATTTTGGGCCCCGGCATGACCATTTTAGAGCCCGCCATTAATGAAGCATAAGGTGATCCCCAAGCATTTACATGGAACATAGGCACTATAGGAAGAGTGGTTTCTTTATACGACGCAGCCACTGCATCGGGCATGCTGCCGCATATCGCATGCAACAAGGTAGAACGATGACTATATACCACTCCTTTTGGGTTACCCGTGGTGCCTGAGGTATAACACATGGCGCTGGCCGTATTTTCGTCAAACTCAGGCCAATCGAAGGCGGTGGACTGTTTACTTAAAAGTGTTTCATAACACATGGCGTTAGGTAAGGTTGTATTAGGCATATGGGCTTCATCGGTTAAAATAATGTAACCCTCAACCATGGGAAGATGATCTTTTAGTGCTTCGAGTAAAGGTACGACTAATAAATCCACAAAAATAAATCGGTCTTCTGCATGATTGATAATGTAGTTCACCTGCTCCGGGAATAATTTAGGATTGATCGTATGACAAACCATGCCACTGCCTGATACGCCATAATAAAGTTCAAGGTGGCGATAGTCATTCCACGCTAAAGTACCAATACGATCACCAAATTTAGCACCTAGCTCAACTAAAGCATTGGCCAACTGACGGCTACGATTGGCGAAATCTTTGTAAGTATGTCTATGTCTTGGGTTATCTGCAGTGACAGAAACAATCTCCGAGTCCGGAAAGTTCTTATCCGCATGTCTAAGTATTGAGGAGATCATTAACTGGGAATTCATCATCAAAGCTTGCATATTTTTTCCTGTAAATTATGTGTTACGTCCATTTATCATATTTGCCTAGCACGTCGCTTTTTATTTAAAGCTGCTACCAAGCAGTCACACCACCATCAATTGCGATAGTTTGTCCGGTCATATACGAATTACCCGGAGACAAAATCAGTAGCATGGCGTTAACTACTTCCTGTGGTTTTGACAAGCGTTTCATCGGTGTGCCTCTGGCTAATTGTGCTTGTCCCTCTTCTGACGCAAATTCACCTAAAATAGCGGTCGGACTGTAGAAGGGACAAATGGCATTGCAACGCACGCCTTTTCTGGCATATTCCACAGCGGCTGTTCTGGTCAAGCCTACTACTGCATGTTTGGCTGCAGCATAAGCTCCGCCTTTTGGTGCTCCGCCTAAACCCGCTAGAGAACTGATATTAAGCACGTGTCCTTCGCCTTGTTTAAGCATCGCTTCAATTTGATATTTCATACCAAAAAGTACACCATTTACATTGACGTTAAACTGACTGTGCATAGTCTCTGCAGTCAATTTATGTAAGGGTGTCATAGCGTGAGCTATGCCAGCATTGTTGACACCAATATCCACTTTGCCAAATTTCTGTAAGGCACTATCGACCATGTTTTTACAATCTTGTTCTTTGGAAACATCACATAACATCGAGATTGCGTTGTCTTGGTCTGGCAATGAGGCGAATGTCTCATCTAAGTTTTGTTGATTGATATCACTTATCACCAATTTACATCCGCGTTTGGCTAGTCCTTGCGCTAACAAACGACCAAAACCGCCACCAGCTCCGGTTATCAATTCTACTTTTCCAGTAAAATCTAGTAATTCATCCATCAAATTGTTCCTGTTCTTCTTTAACTACAAATTTAAACGCGGCATTTATAAAGGCTGTCTATAAGGGGTTAGCATTCATAAAGGTGAGTAATACTTCAGCTAGTTGTTGACCTTGATCCTCTTGCAAAAAAATTTGCGATATAAATATGACCAACTTGGTTCACCATGCAGTATTAATGTAAACTAATTGTTATATAGAACACCAAAAGTGATGTGAAAAGTCAACTTGCTCAAACTAATGCGGGATTATCTATTTAGTGAATAGACACGGTATTTAGCTCTCTTGAGCTGATTAGTCTGTGTTTATTTTGCAGGATAAAATTACTAACTTAGAATGATTTGAACAGGGGCTAGGGGAAGTTACTGCTATTTTGACGCAATAACCTGCGCTTCGACGGCTTTAACATCAGCTTGCCGGTGACGTTGTACTGAACTTTCAACCTTTACAATGTCTATCTTTGGCATATCTAACATCTGTGAAAATAACTTGAAGGACTCATATTTATAAAAAATCTGACGGTCAGCTTCAAAACAAAAGTCGAGACGCAGAATAGCCTCTTAATTAAAGGGCGTATGACTATATCGGGCGCTTATTTGTGCTAGTAAATACAGACTAAATTAAAGGTTCGATGACTAGATTGGCACTAAACTAGCTGTCTAGATAGTCATTAATGACGAAACGGTCCAACATTATATTTAATTTAATCCTAGTCTATATCTCGCTCAGCAGGTAAGGCGGTTCTGACTAATCTAACAAACACCGTTCTGCTTTTCTCTTTAATAGAATTACTGCTATTAAAAAATGCCACAACCCAGGCTCGCTCTGCATCTGTCAAAGAGGGTGTTGACGTCCAAAAATCGTCAGGAGGAGTGGCCGGAAACAAGTCAGTGTTGATAGAAGGCCTCGTGCATGAGCGCTCTGTAATCGAGCTCAGCTCTTTAATATTGGGCAGACGCCAATTGCTAGAAGCATTAAATTGATAACCAACACTCAACTCTAAAGCCTGCTTCCAAGTGTAAGGCTCAGCCTCACCAGTGCAGCTTTCGCCAACCCATTCTTGCCCTATCGCACAGCGCATCCAGATTAAATTGGTGCTTAAATGTAGCAATTGCCCATTGTCAAGCGTCAAGAAGTTTTCCTCTGGCGCACTTATAGGCGCTGTCGACAGGCAGAATTGCTGCGCATTCACCGCACTAACAAACCCAACAACGCAAAGTAGTGCAGTATTAAGCATTACATTCTTGATCATCGTCCAGCCCTCACTAACTTAATTCGCGCTTGCGTTGATTTATTAATAAAATTATCCACCCCGGTGTCAAAGTCAAGTGCCCAAGCACTTTGCGAACCACTCTCATTCACACCATCAACATTGGGCATGTAGGTCCAATACCACAACGCAGAGTCAGGGATAGTTGTTCCCATGTGAGGAAAGTATTCGCTTTCAATTAATGGCGGCTGTAACTTGCCAAAATGAACAAGCGATAGGAGCTCATCGTGACTAGGTAATCGCCAATCAAAAAAGCCACACAAGCCTTGTGTGTTTGCAGCTTCTACAAAGGCTTGTGTATTGCAATTACCTGAAGCAAGATTACAAGCGCTACTACCGGTATTAAAATCACCGGCGAAGCCCCCATTATCGACAAATGAATACCACGTAAAGAGCTGCTCAGCAGCGTGTACATCATCCGTAATATCGGTCTTATTTTCCCAAATCAAACCGGTAATATTGTCACGAACACAACTCCAATCGTTTGTATCTTGATCAACTTCGTCACCATTTTGGTTTAATCGCGTAAAATCAAATCCGAGCTCCCCCCTACCCGCTTTGTCTGAAAAACCACTACTGGCCATGCGATCATACCCATTGTGGGCATCCTGACCGGCAAACTCGCCTTGATAAGTCGCCAGATTTTCATTGTTGCTGGCATTTAAGCTAACACCCGTATCGTTCAACGTAGTTTGAGTTTGTGGTTCAACCAACATGGTTTGCATTTTGGTCCGTTGATTTCCGTAATTATCTGTGATTGAAAGTTGATAAATAATTTCTGTTTGTTGCAACACTAAGGGCGCAATGCTGAACGTTTTCATCGAATTGGGATCACCAATAATGGGCGCTAGCAAAGAATTAGACGACCACAATGCTGAAAATGGATCAGCACCGCTGGCGATGCTAGAAGCTTTGCCACTTAGCAATAATAGTTCACCAGAAAAGACGGTTTGAACTGGACCGATAGATAACTCAGGAATAGTGTCAGATTCACTTAACAAACTAAGTATTTTATCTACGCTTGCGATTGCTCCTTCTTGATCTGTGACCTGCAATCGAATAGTAATGTCGGCAGGTTGCGTAAGCACAGGCGTTTGAAAACTCAAACTTGCCGCCGTTAAAATCCGTCCTGTGAGCACATCAGGACCGGCAATTTGTTGCCAAAGATAGGCAGATATTGGTGCGGTTGAGGTTTGCGGATCAGCGTCATTGCTGCTGCTACCATCAAGCGTTACCGTCGTTAATATTGGGTAGGTATTAATTTCATAAAGGTCTATGCTAGAAGCCAGTATGATGGCTGTAGGGACCACATTCACTGGGTTTACCCGCATTGTAATACTGTCCGTTCCGGTCGTGCCATTACTATCGGTCGCGGTTAGTGTGAGTATATAATCGGTTACCTGCGTGACGCTAGGTACCACTATGAGCGAAATCGCAGATGTCGCCGATGCGTCTGATTGCTCGAAGGTTAAGGTTGGCGTGGCAGTCCAAACATAGGTAATACCACCAGCAGTACTTGTGGCAATGCCATCTACGGTGACAGTTACCTGTTCGTTAACCTCTATATTTTGCCCTGCATTAACTAACACATTCGGTGTTTTAGGTCGCACAGCATCACCACCACCGCAAGCCGCAATAGCGCACACAGCTATGAAAAAAACGACATATTTAGACCAATAATTCATCACTTAATACCAGAAATTGTTTAGCCTATGCGCACCAATCGACGCTAAGCTAGGAAATAATGATAAGAGAACAGCAAGGATTAGACCAACAAAACAATGTGACTGAAAAAGTGCTATTTACTTAGCTGATTGTTTTGTTGAATTTAGTTTTGTTGCATTTCGTTTTGTTGCACTTGCAAAGCAAGTAGCTGCTTTTTAGCGGACGCCGCATCTGTCATGTCATAAACCATCATACAAACGTGATCAACCTCGCCGGTAGCAGACACTAATGCAGAAAATGAAATATTCTGGTACATAAACAACTCAGTACCGGTAATAGGACGAAAATTTCTGAACTTAAATAAATAAGGACGCTGTTCCCATGTTACAAAAGCGCGTATGCGCAGTTCGAACACCGCTTTTACTTTACGCTTAAACCATTCTTCAGAAATATAAGGAAACAGTGAGAAAAGCGTTTTGCCTCTCACATCACTTGGCAGCATTCCGCTGTGCGCTTCCATAAAGCCATTCCACACCTTGATTTCAAAATTACTATTGAGAACGACAATGCCCACATCGACTGTTTGCAACATATCCATCATCCAATGAAATTCAATTATCTCGTCAAGTGCACTGTTACTCATGGTTTAATCCTCTAACCAGTGGGCTAATTTTGAATTCAACGTTTCTAACGAATCTTCAGTGAACAATAAGATTAAATCACACTGCACATTGTATCCTTCCAAACCATAGCTAAGTTCTATAGCGAGGGTTTTTCGCCAATTGCCTTTATTCGCTTTGATCAGATCTTCAACACTCTGATGTTGCCCTAAAACAACGGGATGGCCTTGCCTAAATTGCATATCTAGCTGTTTGGCGAAACCAGCCAGACAGGAGCCAATGAGGATACTGGCAACATCCATCAGTATTTCGAGTTGTAATTGATCGTCAACATCTTCTTTAATATTTAGAATTTTAGCAACATCACCAAAACTAGAGTCACTTAATATACAAAGTGCTTCGCCACTTATTCCATCACCAAGAAATCCTTGGCATACACCAGAAGTTTGTTCGTGTAATTCGATATCAGACAACATCATGTGTAATTCGGAAACTTCAATTAAATTCACATTGGGAATAGGTAGCTTAACGAAAACATTCATTATTCTGGCAAGATGATCACCCGCCTGTCCCATTGCGACGTTAGTGACTTCTTGGTAACAATCACGCAGTGCCTCATCTAGCCCTTGAGTAGTAAATTCTTCGCCTAGTGCGAGCACATTATGTTTGCGCAATACTGCCGCAAGATCACCTGAACTAACAGGTTTTTGAATAAAATCGACGGCGCCTAGGGCCAACACTCGGGCTTTTGCCTCTGGTTGAATATCGCCGGACACGACAATGGTTTTAGTTAATAACTGCTGCTTTTGAATTGCTTTTAACGTTTCGTAGCCGTCCATAACAGGCATATTGAGATCGAGTAATAATATCTGACCTTTGCCTTCAACTAGCGCGGCTATCGCTTCTTCGCCATTTTTAGCAAAATAGATAGCCACATCCCAATCTTGCGGCAAACACTTTGCAACTTGCTTTCGTGCTACAAGAGAGTCATCACATATTAGGACTGAAATCATGTATAGGCCCAGCAAAAGTGAAGGTTAAAAGACGAATAAAATTATGTTGGCGTTTTCTAGCTTCTCGCCCAGTCTTTATAACGGCTTAGCGACAGAATTCTTTAGCGTAGCTTGCAAAACGACTAACGATAACAAAGAACAGTAAACAATAAATGATTTCATTTTAAAAATCGTCCAAGACTCACATTGCCTTTCTATGCAAATAAAATGGGTAACAACAACGCCGTGAATATGCCATTGAGGCACAAGCCTAGAGTAGCAAAAGCGCCACAGGTTTCACTAATACTGAGGGCTTTGGATGTGCCAACAACGTGAGCCACTGAGCCAAGTGCTAGCCCTTGTGCATATTCAGAATCAGTTTTAGTGAGCATAATTAACCAAGGTCCAAAGGTCGCACCAACAATACCCGTTAATATAACAATAACCGCAGCAAGTGCTGGTGTGCCACCAATTAGGTCGGCTGTCCCCATTGCTAATGGGGTGGTGATAGACTTTACCAGTATGGTCATTTGTAGTTGCAATGGGGTGTCTAATACATAAACAGATAACCACGCAATAGTGGGCGCTAGACTCCCACCGATCAGAATAGGCGCTAACACTCTGAATCCGAGTTGTCTCAGTACGGGCAATTGATTATAAAGAGGCACGGCTAAGGCCACAGTCGCAGGCCCTAACAACAGCTCAAACAAAGTTATACCGAGTTTAAACTCAATCACGTCAATAGCAGCAAAGTGTAAGCTAAAACCAATAATAAGTGTACTGATGGTCAACGGGTGCAATAACGGATTTTGATTCAGCCAAAAATACAGTTGTCTACTCAATAAATACACACCCAGGGTCCCCAATAAGCAGGCGAACATGAAACCAACATCTTGTGACCAAAGTGGCGAAAATTGTGCAGTAATTTGTTGCAATGCTGAGGTCACCAGTGAGCCTTATTCGCCATTGTCTTTGCGCTCATTAGTTATTGATGCAGTCACTTGCTCAGCCGTTTGTACGCCCGACAAAATACGCTGGCTTAACCAAAGAGTGATACCTAAACTAACTATAGTGCTCAGTAAAACGGCAATAATTAATGCCATATAGTGTTGCAAAAACAAGTCCCCGTACAGCAAGACAGAAATGAGTGCGGGTAACAAAAACAGCCCCATATGAGCAAGTAATGGACGAGCGGATTGAGTGAGGGCAGTAGGTACTTTGCGCTGCGGCAATAGGAAAATAAGCAGAATAAAGATACCAATAAGCGCAGGTGGAAATGGGATCAAAAAATAGTGGACGCAAAATAGAGAAATGAAGTAAATACAACAAAGCGCAGTGAAACCGACTATGCCGCGCACCCAAGTTCTAATCATAGTGGCATATCTACTTAATGCTAAAAAGTGCTTTCTTGATGGACAGTAATAAATAAATCAGTTCCGGCTTTACTATAGTCAATTTTATATTCTTTATTATTTAGCGTTTGAATAAACAACATAGGACGGTAATCGCTGAAATTTTCTGAAGAAGAAATATCAACCTTTGCCATATCCATGCGCTTTGCATCCAGCTTATTTTCTGGAATTTTACCATCATAAATTTCAATCTCGTTGTACATAACGAGTAGTACAGGATCGCGTCTGCCGTTTATAATAAGCAAATCAAGCTTTCTTAGCTTGTGTATTAGCGTATTACGACCGCTAATTAAATATGGTTTGTCTGCCATTTACAGCTCCTAACAATTTAAAAATAGGCATCTCTTGCAGAAATATAGCAAAACAAGGCTATGTATGCACGTCCAGATAACTTAGATCGTACATATAACGAGCATATATGACATATATCGGCTTTTTTTTAAAAAGTTTTACCTGTTTAATGACAACACTACAAAAAAAATTTATACTTTACGCCGCTTTTCAGATGGCAACTTAGCTTTTGGTAAAAAAACGTAACTAGAAACAAATGAGTTACCGGCTTAAGAAAGAAAAGCAACTGCACGTTTTCAAAATGTGGCCCCTTAGCTCAGTTGGTTAGAGCATACGACTCATAATCGTCAGGTCCCCTGTTCGAGTCAGGGAGGGGCCACCACTTTTTATCAAATAAATCAAAAGTTTAAATTAATATCACTTATATAAACATCTTAAATTTATTTTTTAGGACGCCTATTGGACGCTTTATTGTGGTAGCAAGTCCTGAATCAACTCAAGTTTTTCAAACCAAGTCATCACTTCAATCTTTTGAAAGCGTTAACTCATGGGTTCACTCTAGTTAATAGGCGGACACTTAGATGGGGCTATGGCTGCTGCGGTATAGGAAATAGCAACGCGCCACTATAATTAGAGTTGCACTACTTTAATTCGATCTCAAAATTAGTCTTGGTTAATTAATTTTATAGATAAAATTAATCTTTATCCCTGCAAGTTTTAGCACCAGCAGCATTACCCTCTCTATAACCTAGTGAATAATCTTCATCTTCCCAATCCCCTTCGACAATTGTTGCTCTAATCTTGCATGTAGTATTATAACCTTCAGCGAAGCCGTCATCATAACCACTATCAAATCGCTCATCAGGACTTGATCCACAACCATATATAGCTAAAACACTAAGAAACATTAATGGAATTCTTACCTTCAATTTGAACATTTACACTCTCCTTGCATATTTGTGTTATTGCTTAACTTATGGGGTAATAATAGATAGATCAACTTAGCCAACAAAATACAACCACCTAATCAGCTGTCAGAAGTAACCTATTGAAGTGGCAAACGAAACCCGAACACGTTTTTAGGTGGTAATATTCCCCTAAGAGGTGTTCAATGAAAAAACAACGTCGTACATTTAGTACTGAATTTACGCATGATGCTGCGAGTCTTATTTTAGACCAAGGATATAGCTTTTCTGAAGCAAGCAGAGCCGTCGATGTGCATGAAAATACATTACGCAATTGGGCACAGCCGTTAACGTCCGAAAGAGGCGGTGGGACGCCCAGCTCGAAGGCATTAACCGCTGAACAGCAACGTATTTAAGAGTTAGAAGCAAAAGTGGATCGGTTAGAGCGAGAAAAAACCATTTTAAAAAAGGCTACAGCTCTCTTGATGTCCGAAGATCTGAAATATATTCGTTAATAGATCGATTGAGAGAGCACGACACCACCGAATTAGTCTGTTCAGCGCTAGGTGTTGGCGTGAGTAGTTATTATGAGCGACGAAAACGTCGCGTTCTAATCGAAGCTAAACGCCGTATTCTGCGAGCCAAAGTGAAACGCTTATTTGATAAAAGCAGAGGCTCAGCAGGCACATGAACATTGGTCGGCATGTTAAAAGACGAAGGCTTAACATTAGGACGATGCAAAGTTGCAGCCTTAATGAAAGAGCAAGGGTTAGTCAGCAAACAACCTGGCCCACATAAATATAAAGTGGCCAATGTAGAGCGGTTAGATATTCCCAACACGCTCGACAGGAAGTTCGATGTTGACGCGCCGAACAAAGCTTGGTGCGGTGACATTACGTTTATTTGGACAGGTAGTAGCTGGAGTTATGCCGCAGTAGTGATTGACCTATTTAAACGGCGAGTTATTGGCTACTCAATGTCGTCGAGGCCTGATGCAGCCTTAGCCATTAGAGCTTTAGATATGGCCTATGAGATGCGTGGGAGACCCAAAGGAGTCATGTTCCATAGCGATCAAGGCTGTCAATATACTGCCCGTAAATTTAGGCAACGACTGTGGCGTTATCAGATAAAGCAGAGCATGAGTCGTCGCGGTAATTGTTGGGATAACAGCCCAATGGAACGCGTCTTTAGAAGTTTAAAGTCTGAATGGATACCGGCAACGGGATACGATTCAGAAGCAGAAGCAAGACGAGATGTGAGCAACTTCCTGATGAATTATTATAATTGGGAAAGGCCGCATCAATTTAATAAAGGCATATCACCAGCGAAAGCAGAAGAATTAGCTAAAAAGGTGTTCGGGTATGCTTGACCACAACAACGAGAACTTTGTTGCGCGTATTGTAGAAGGTGTTATCCTTAACTTTAGCAACTATGTAGATTAAGCGAGGCGAGTATATGAGTGCAATTATTAAATGGATAATCCTTTTAGTTTTAATCAGTATCGCTATAAGTTTCTATAGTTATGGAAATTCAACAGGCATGTTTATTTTTATTGTCTTGGGTGTTCTTGTTGAGGCTGCGTTTTGGTTAAAGCTGAGTAATCGTAAAAAAAAAGCAAATAGTCGTGAAGTCATTATAGATGTCAGTTAATTATTTCGGGTTCGCGAACGCATCATTTCTGTTCGCGTTGCCTTGTTGCTTGAAGGGTGGCTTTACTGCTAGCGCTAGTTTGTAAGCTTTAACTACTGCGATGTTACTATGAAAAATATTTAACTTACAAGACGGCATCTCCATGATACACCTATAGAATACTCGGCTGGATTTTCTTCATTAGCAAAAGGCAAGTTAATAGAATGTTCAACGAAGTTGAACGAAACAACCATACAATCCTCTATAAAACGAGTTTTTAGACACATTTATTACATTTTTTCTTTAAACATGGATTACACAATTACTGGACTGTTGACCATATCCTCATCCGCTAAGAAAAAAACGTTTACCACAAAATACTTTACAATGTTCATCGTCATTCTGCATTCACACCTAACCCCGCACGGTAAGATTCTGTCACGTTTTTCAATCTACCCTCATATAATTGATAAATGACATCCGCATTTAAAATCGTTTCTTGTCTATGTGCAATTACAATGCGTGTCATAGGTAGTTGCTGAATGGCTTTGTTCACATATTGTTCGAACTAGGTAAGTCAACCCGCACCGATGCGCTTTACGTTACCACATCTATGGAAGCCCTCAATGGAGCGCACTTTGCTAATAAAACCTTAATGGCTGGATTTACTACAGTGCGAGACCTTGGTGGCAACCCAGAAGCTATTTATGCATTGCGAGATGCAGTAGGCAAAAGATTGATACCAGGACCACGTATTTTCTCTGCGGGTAGTGCTCTATCTGCTACTGGAGGGCACGGTGATATTGACGGTGTCAAACCACAGTTACTAAAACTTTGGACGCCTGAAACAATCTGCGATAGTCCGTACGGGTGCAGAAAAGCCACTCGCAATGCAATTAAAATGGGCGCTGACTGAATTAAAATAACCGTCGCCAGCGCTGAATTACTCTCAGTGCAAGACAAGCTTGGTACACTAGAAAACGGCAAGCTTGCCGATATTATCGCCGTGTCTAACAATCCGTTAACAGATATCTCCAGCTTAAAGCAGGTAAACTTTGTCATGAAGGAAGGTGTTATTATGAAATTGGTGCTTTAGGTTTGTTTAAAATATGAGTTTCTAACCAAATTAACATTCGATGATCAATTTGCAGACGCTATGGTGAGCGCCCAAAGTGTCTGTTAGGTGTCGGCTAAGAAACATCGAAGGTCAGTAAATTTCAATTTTAGGAAACTATAAGCTAATTTAGTTAAGATATCTTTGTTACCAGAAGCGGTAAAAAGTAACGACTAAAAACAACTATTAATACTGAATGCCACTACTAAGGTTAGTTGGCATCAACGTTATTTTGATGAATATTGAGTCATCAAGTCCTTTATTTACTCTCTTTCATCATTAGCCAATCGATAAATGCCTCTAGTCAGTTTGCTAGTGACAAAATGGACGACAAATTTGACATCAAAGGGTTTCACAGTACCTTCCTGGGAAGCGGCTACGTCCCATCATCAATGCTTGATGGGATGATAAAAGACTGGATGAATAGTCGTACGTCAATCGAGTAATCAACGCAAAGTGTATTTAACCATATCGCCATCGGCCCAGATGTAATCCCATTGCCATTAAACATAACCGACCAATCATCAATATTCTTATTTAAAGGGGTGTTTGAAGTACTTCCTTCGTGGTGATTTCAGTCAATGGCAATGTGCTTAAAACTCATTTTTAGCATTTTCCTTCATTTCATAAAATTGACGCTAACGTCTGGCTTGGATTGTAAGTTCAAGTGGTCGATGAAGCCCTGTCTTAGGCTCACTTTTGGCACACTTTTGGCACAACGCGATCTAAAAAGTTATCGCTATCTGGGTTCTTTGAAGCAATCAACTATTGTACAAAGAATCGTACTATCGACGGCTGTTGTCGGTTGTTATTTTTAATCTGAGTTAAGAGGCGTTAATGCTTCCCCAAACATCATTGAATGTAGTGCACAAAACACTTTCTTCATCTAAATCAACTTAGTATTATTAATCAACTTAGTGTTATTGAACTGACCCTAGTCAATTTTTTCCCTACTTGCTGTCATCGGTCGTTGGGACAACGTTAGCATTTTTGTACTTATATCTTTTTCCTAGTCGAAGAAAAGATAAGTTCATTACCTTTTTTATTTCTGGTGTCGTCTTTATAATTTTGTTAATAGCAAGCGGATTATTAAGCTTATGGCTTATTGATGAGCTTAGTCTTATGATGTGTTTTATCTTCGCTGAACAAGAAATTTCAAAGTCTGCTAAAAAGTTATTATAACAAACGAATAATCCCAGATGACATTATCACCACTATTGAAAAACACCCTACTTCCGACAAAAACTTCAACGCCAATATACTCACCTCCCTCTATAAGTCGCAAAGTGCGAAGAACTAAATTGATCGTTGACCGTTATGCTACCATTGCAGACAACTGTAGGCTTATGCAGTCCAAAACCGTTAAAGGTCGCTTAATTTTACATTGCCGTTTTTGGCAGTACCGTGAGTCACTTTTAGACCGCCGTTAACGATTAAAGATAGTAAAATTCAAACGTGCGGTAATGTAGAAATTAATTATTTGACAGCTTTACTAATCTGACACACTCTTCAGGCAGCGGTGGGTTATTTGAACAGCCTAACTTGTCGCGCCAATTTGCGACGGCAAGTGAACCATATAAGGAATGGAGCAACAAATGAATAAGTATCAATCGTCGCGCAGAAGTTTCATATACCTAGGAGCTGTAATTGCAGCTGGGAGTACTTTACCTATTTTAGCTAGTGAGCCAACTTTACCGCCCACCGCTAAACAGGCTGAAGGTCCTTTTTTTCCAAAACATACTCAAATTGACAAAGATGCAGATATGACGAAGGTTGCCGATGGCGCTGGGCATGCGCTTGGAGAACCTTTGTTGGTTTCCGGTCGAATATTTGATACCAATGGCAATCCGGTAGCAAATGCAATTATAGATATATGGCAATCAGATAGTAATGGTCGGTACCTACACGAATATGCACCAGAATCATCCCCTTTAGATGAGAATTTTCAATATTGGGCTAAAATTAAATCAGGAGCTGACGGTAGTTACAGTGTTAAAACAATCAAACCAAATAAATACTCTGCTATGGGCGATTGGGTTAGACCTCCACACATACATTTTCGTGTAGCTAAAAAAGGCATGCGTGAATTAACCACACAAATGTATTTTGCTAACGAAGCGTTAAATGAACTAGACAAATTATATTTGGAAGTGCCAAAGAAGGCCCGTGCTAGCATTACTGTTGAAGTAAATGATGGCAAATCAAACTTTGATATCGTTTTAGCACTCGTTTAGACACTGCTCATTAATTTGCTTACTTTTTAAAGCAAACGTTAAACGATAGCGTGACGGCAATAAGTCGTCACTAACCGTTCCTCGCCGCCTCATTTATACGTTATTTTATACATGATTTTGCGATATTGCTTTAGTCGCTTGCATGCTTAAATTGAGCCTTAAACAAAACCTTATCGACTAGCAAGCTCAACGAGCCCGATCGTGTCACTGCATTGTTAACAACCTGTTTAGGGTTGGACGTCATTTGTTGCAGGCAAAGAATTATAGAATGATTTCAGACTGGGATGCTAAGGATGTGGTCTTAAAATAGTTACGTACCGACTCCTAATTAGAGTCCAATCGCCTCTGTTGCATAGATATGACATGTGTTTTATCCTTTCAACACTTTAAGCAGTTAATCAGGCTACATGACTATGAAGCGCGAACAACCAAAAGATAACTTTTGGGGTTTAACACCAATCTTATTTTTTATGATATTGGTGATAGCTAGCGGGGTATTAACACAAAACTTTTCTACAATGCCTATATTAGTCGCTCTTGTTATTGCCGCGGGTTTTGCGTTGGTCCTTAATCGCAAAGAGTCAAGATTATCTGTCGCCGAAAAGGTTGATATGTTTTGCAAAGGCGGGGGAGATAAAACCATCATTTTACTCGTAATGATTTTTTTGTTGGCCGGCGCTTTTTATTCAGTCACCATCGACATTGGTGCTCGTGACTCGACCGTAAATTGGGCATTGAATTACGTGCCAACCGTTTACTTATTACCCGGTTTGTTTGTCATTTCCTGTTTTATTGCCTTCGCCATGGGTACCTCCATGGGCACCATTACCGCCATTACACCCATTGGCGTTGGTTTAGCTGACAGTTTAGGAGTGCCTATCCCACTTGCCGTGGGTATTGTGATTGGTGGGGCAATGTTCGGTGATAACTTATCTTTTATTTCTGATACCACGATTGCTGCTACACGCACTCAAGGGGTGCAGTTAAGAGACAAGTTCAAGGCCAACCTGCTCATTGTTTTGCCTGCCGCCTTATTGACAACCATATTACTCTTGTTTGTGGATATTGACGGTAGCGCCATAATTGCACTTCAAGATTATGACTTATTGTTAATACTGCCTTATCTATTGATTATTGTCTGCGCACTATTAGGCATAAACGTTATAGGAGTGCTAGGAATTGGCATTGGCAGTGCCTGTATTGTGGGTTTATCGAAGGGCTTGTTTACCCTTCCTACTATGTTGCAAAGTCTACAAAAAGGCATGGGGTGGATGCAAGACTTGATGGCCATCGCATTAATACTGGGTGGTATAGTGGCATTAATGAAAGCCTATGGAGGTATTGCGTGGTTGGTCAGCAATATCACAAAGCGAATTAACAGCAAAAAGGGCTCTGAATATGGTGTTGCAGCTTTAGTCAGCACGTTGAATATCGCCATCTCAAACAACACCATAGCAATACTGACCGTAGGTCCAATAGCAAAAGAATTAGGCGTGCAATACCAACTGGATCCAAGACGCACGGCAAGTTTATTGGATATATTCTCCTGCGGAATTCAAGGCTTGGTGCCCTATGGCGGACAACTTCTTGCCGCTGCGACCCTTGCCGGTGTATCACCCTTGGCGTTAACACCCTATTGTTGGTATTCCATGTTAATTTTAGTTTTTGGTGTATTGGCCATTGCCACTGGTTTGCCCAAATTTAAAGACAAATCATTAGACGATTTCTGAGGTAGCACGGGGCTCACACTAAAACTTTTATCGGGGCCTCAAAAAAAGAGTTAATTCGCACCATTTGTGACTAAACCACCAGAAGGCATGGCCTTGCATAAAATCAACAAAGCGAAGCTAGCGCCATTCATCATTTGCACCTTATTATTAAACAATTATGAGCGATGAAAAAATGAACAAAAAGAATAAAACACATCGCTGTTCGATGCAACAGGGATCAATTCCGCTCGTAGTTAGGTGCAGACGAATTTTTATTAACGCTAGGTCTATTTTGTGCCCAATCATGAATAGCTTTTGCTACATACAGTGTATCGAACTTATCACTAGTTTCCACTCCCCAATATTCAATTTGATAAGAACTTGACTTGGAGCCTAAGGGACTCTTTATGGTTGAGAACCTACCGCCAGAAAACATTACTTTGCATTGCGTATGACAAGGTGGCTCTATGTCGTCAATTAAAGCAGTAGCGAAAACATCCCACTGTTTAACTTCTTTCTTGATCTGGCTTATCATTTTATCTTCTGAACCTTTAAAGATAAACGAAAGGGCTTTCTTCACCAGTAAAGCAATAATAATTGAGACTATTAGGCCACTTAACATAATCAACAATTCCATACTATTCCTATTCAATTCGATTTCTAAGTTCTTGACCAAAATAATCGGTAAACTTGCTAGACACTTTTAGTTTCCACCTCGCCTACCCTAATTTGCTCAAACAGTCACTTTTTATGAATAAACACAATCGCTGCTTACTATAGTCCTAAGAGACACTCACTTTTGATGGAAACAACTCAATTAATTTAGAAGATAAAATACAGGCGTCCTTTAGCTCTAATTCAATCTTAGGAAAGTCTAGGATAAAATCAGCTTGTTGCTTACTCTTTTCTTTAAGCCTGTCAGGTTGTTTGTTTGAGTCATTTGTTTCTTCGGTCACAGACACTGAAGACTCGGTCGTGCTTTTGAACGGATTTTGCTTTTCTTTTGGGTATGGGAAAGCGAGAATTTTATCCCCATCAAGAATTTGTGGTTCCTTAGGTGCCCACGCATTCAAGCGAGAGCTTGGAAGCTCGCAATTAAATGGATAATTACCACTCCAATCCTTAATATTTTCCATCTGCAACAAAAGCGCTCTATCTACAGTGGTGCTTTTTTGCTTAATGACCTCTAATGAGGTCTTTTTATCAAGTTTTATTAACCCTTCGTAAGTGGCAGAACCAATGGACACAAACTTTCTATTTGACAGTGAACCTATTAGGTACTTGGTTGCTTTCCTATGAAAAACTAGCCCTAGGTCTTTTTTTTCAACTGCGTAATTAATATCCGCAATTGATATTTGAAATAGCGTGTCCAGTTCATTCAGGTTGTAGTACTTTTTATCTAGCATTTTTTACAAATATCCATGTCTATTGGTTTATTTATTACTGTTGGATTACGTTGAAGATGAGTCAACTTAAAGGAAAGTTTTTGAAGCAAAGCTTCTTAACATTTACGTGTTCTGCTCACTAATTGTAGGTCATCGCAAAGCCGCCCATAAGACTTACTCTTTGCAATTGATCCGTTGTGGGTCATTTTACTTTGCACTTAAGCTCACTGCAAGTATTGGGCGAGATCTTCCCATTTTATATTTAACTGTGTCAAAGCCAGTTTGCGCTTTTCAGCACATTTAACAACCGTAGGCATGTCGCCATGACGAACCTCGGACTCGTAAAAAAAGCACGCAAGCTGTATACAGAATGCGTGCTTTACTACCGATATAACCTAGCGAATTAAATTACCGACAGGGTCACTTCAATGTTGCCACGAGTCGCATTTGAGTAAGGACATACTTGGTGAGCTTTTTCTACCATTGCCATTGCCTCGTCTTTATCCATATCACCTAATGACACAGCTAGCTTAACCGCAATACCAAAACCACCTTCGATGGCACCAATAGACACTTCTGAATCAATGCGGGTATCACTAGGTAAACTGCGTTTTTCTTGCCCAGCAACAACCTTAAGTGCGCCAATAAAACAAGCCGCATAGCCTGCCGCAAATAATTGCTCCGGGTTAGTACCTTGACCGTCGTCGCCACCCAGCCCTTTAGGAGTGGATAATGTCAAGTCTAGGCGGCCGTCGTCAGACTTTGCTGCGCCTTCACGACCACCGGTTGCTGTTGCTTTTGCTGTGTACGCTACGTTTTTTAATACATTCATATAAAATTCCAAATCAGTTATTATTTAGTTTGTACGCAAAACAATATACGAAAAAAATACTGATTGCAAATACTTTGCATGCAAATTAACATATCAACTAAAGGAGTAAGTATGTCGTTTAATCAATTAAAACTCACGAACCAGTTGTGCCACCGTTTGTATATGGCGTCAAACAGCATTGTTCGTGCCTATCGTGAACTATTACATGCTCTCAACATAACTTATCCACAATATGTCGTGATGATGGCACTGTGGGAGCAAGACAAAATTACGATTGCAGAGCTGCTGGAAAAAACGGCAATCGATGGCGGTGCTATGACTCAAATTTTAAAGAAAATGGTCGACAAATGCTTACTAGAAATAGTCAAGGACCACCAAGATAAGCGTAAACGGCTTGTGCAACTAACAAAACAGGGACAAGCCTTAAAGCTAAAAGCGGTCGATATTCCAAATGAGATCGGCTGCAAGTTTGAAAGTATCAACAGCGAGCAAGCAGATCAACTGATGCGATTACTCGATTTAGTCATTAGTGATTTACGCGTTTAGAAGGCGTTCACATCCAAGAACGCTTGTCGATAACGAGTTGATCTAGGATGCAATTTATTATGTTTGTAACTTCTGATGCCGGCATATAGGGAACAAGCTTTGCACCTGAAGCCAACACGACTTTTAAGCTTGCCAATTGATAGGGACGAATGAATATACTTTGTTTAAATTGAGCTTGCTGTACTTTATACATTGGAAAACAATAATAATTAACACCAAAAAAACCTCTCCTAATGTAAAAATACTCGTTGTCATAACTGTAGCCCCAGCGCTTCCATCGTATGACCAATATGGCACCGATGAGTGCAAATGCAGAACAAGCCGCAATCGTAGCAACATAGAGCTCGTTTCTAACTATCATGGCAAAAAGCAATCCGCCAATTGGCAGCGCAATAAATAACAAACCACGCAATATATAACGTTTAGAAATTGGCTTAAATACCTGTTCGGCTAAAGTTTGCGAGGGCATCGCGTCTTTCATTAATGCCAAGGACTCATCAATGGTGACAGATGGAACAAGCAGCTTATTGGACATTTGCCCATCTGACTTATTCGCATTGGCAACCCCAGAAGTATTCTGTTCAAAGGACAAGTTAACTCTACCAAGTAATACATCAAGCCAGTCTTGTGCTTGCACCATTATTTGAATACGACTGAGCTTCATACTCACTTCATGCTTAGTTAGCAAACCTGAGCGACGAATATAGCGATCCTTAGTTTTACTCAATGTGTATTTGTAAAACATCAAAATAGCGCCTACCACTGAGAACGAAACGACGACTAGCATGATTAGCATAGCAACCGACAAAACATGTAGGCCGAACTCCCACCAAGCTTGGGTTTCTATACTAAAATACGCCTCAACATCAAAACCTATCGACTCAAAAATTTGAGACAAAAAGTCAGATATAGAACCATAAAAAGGTGCTAGGGCACCCAAAAAAATCCAGATACGATTATTCGTTAAGCCATGAATAACTAAATCACGCATACTTCGGTGGTTTAAAATCACTTCATTTGAAGCAGCACCGACGTCAGCAGAAGCAATAGAAGAAGAAGCATCATCGCTTTTTGATTCAGTCGCAGTCTCTAGAATCTTTATACGAAATTGTTTCGCTAAATCAGTTTTTAGCGCCACAATTTTAGCTTCTTGTTTTGCACTACCTGCGGTATCTAGCTCGATGCAAGAATAATCATTGATGCGGTAATAAAGCGGTTGCGACAACTTAACATTCTGAATTCGAGCAAAGGGCAAATCAATATGCGACTTCTTGAAAATCCCTTGTTTAATTTCTATTCTGTCATCACCTACTCTAAATCGATAAAACCAGTAGTTAAGGACACCCATCACAATGAATATGATTAAAATACAGGCCGCCACAACAACAATGATAAGCGGTTGTTCTTTTATCTTATTAAAGTTTATGGCTAGAACGGGTATTAAGTAAAAAAACGTGGTCGCAAAATCAAAAATCGAGCGCACAGCAAAGTAAACAATGCTGATGGGCGACAGTTTGGTCCATTCTCCGTTTTGAAGTTCAGCAACTTGCTGGCTATCCTCATTACCCTGAGAAAAGTCACTATTATCCATTTTGACTAACATCCTTGTGGTTCAAAATAAATTGACGCAGTTCAATCGCTTTCTCATAGACCAAGCCGGGGATTTCAAACGCGTGATTAGCGCCACCTGCACTGTATACCTGCAAAGTAGCTAAACCGGCACTGCGCTCTATGGGACCGCGTTCAATTTCAATATGTTGAATACGCATAATTGGCTGGCTAACAGTGCTAAAAAAGAGTAAACCCGATTGAAAATGCACGTCAAACTCGCGGATTGCATATTTCTTTTTGCGGTCAGCGAAGTAGCTATATAAAACAGACCACAAGGTTAAAAATGTAATACCCATAACCGCAATATAATAGTAATCGAGATATTTTTGTGGCATTGATACCAATGGCTGAATTGCCAACAATAGAATAATTACCACAATTACAAAGCCAACAATTAAGGATACAATAATATTCAAACTGCGATACTTAGGTGACAAGGAGTGCAATACCAAATCTTCAACTTTGCATGTTCCTGACAGTTCAACTTGTTGATTTGAGATAAGTTCAATACTCATTTTTTATCCTTTATTGACTTCATTTACAGGCAAACCTAATGTTGCGTTGCAAGTGTAATTGAATTCTTTGATTTGTTTAATTGTCGCTGTTGCCATTATTAACTATATGCAACATTTAGTCATTTATTACCCTAAATTAGCCTGTAAACAAGTAATTCTGGTGTTTATCTATACCCTTGCATATGAAGACATACGTTCAAACTCAAGCTAGGACTGTTAAATCTACATCGCATCTTTATAATATTGCATATGATATTTAAAACGATACGCTCAACCCTAACGGCCTTCAATAGTTTAACTATTGCGGTATTGTGTGCAGCGGTCTTAAGTATTTCAGTTTTCGTACATGAAGACCTCTACAGTGAAGCGGTAACCAATAACCTTGATGGTTTGTCTAATAACATGGCATATGATTTATCTTCTATATTGAGTGCCCCTGAGATAGATGTAGCATCAATTTCTGCTCTGTTACTGCGCTTAGAAGAATACGAAAATGTAAAATTCGCTGCCGTATTCGATCAAGACTACAACCAGCTTGATCTCTACGCAGGTAAATCATTACAAGCAGACGACAAGCGTCATCTAAATACTTACCAAGAACAACTAGACAAAATGCAACTGGGTATGTCGATAAAAAATGGCAGACTATTTTCTTTTAAATCTATTGGTGAGAAAGCCTTTCTAAATGGCTATTTATTGATAGTAAATGACTTACAAAAGCCGCTAAATCGGAGCAAACTCTCTCTCCTATTAAAAGTACTACCCTTAACATTTGTGATTATTGGCATTGGTATCGCACTGTCATTGTGGCTTAACCGCAAAATGTTATTACCCTTCCAAAAGCTCGCGCGCCTAGCTCATCAAATCAAAGAAACTAATGACTACAGTATCGATATTAATGTTGAGGGTAAGCAAGAAGTGGTCGATTTGAGTGATAAAATTAGTAGCATGATGGACACTATTCATTCGGAAGAGATCAAAAACAAACAATACACAGACCAACTGATGCAACAGCGTAAAGATATGGAAAGGCTTGCTAATTTCGATAGTTTAACTGGTTTGCCAAATCGCCAATTTTTCATGGAAACCCTGCGAAAGTCGTTAAGCACTGCGGAGCATGAACTCGATGATATGGTGCTGATGTACTTCGACCTCGATGGTTTTAAAGGCGTTAATGATGCGCACGGCCACGAAGTGGGTGACAAACTGCTGATTGAAGCAAGTAAACGTGCACAACGATTTTTGCGCCACGGCGACCTCATTGCTCGTCTTGGTGGTGATGAATTCCTTATTTTACTGTACAACGATCCAAATGAATTTGTGGTGATGGATATAGCTGAGCGTATCATTAGAGAAATCAGTAAACCATTTGATATAAACGATTGGGAAATACTGATCAGTGTCAGCATTGGTATTGCTAAAGCGACTGATGCTAATTATAACCTAAGCGATTTTGTGAGCAACGCAGACGTTGCCATGTACAAATCGAAAGTGGAAGGCAAGAATAAACACACTATTTTTATCCCTGCAATGATGGAAGACAATAAGCGGCGACTTCTGTTAGCGAATAGTATTACACCAGGCTTGAAAAACAATGAATTCCAAGTTTACTACCAACCAAAAGTAAACGCGGATGAGCACATTGTTGGATTCGAAGCACTGCTGCGTTGGCATAGTCCTGAATTGGGGAATGTGTCGCCAGGTGAGTTCATTATTATTGCAGAACAAAGCGGAAAGATAAATCAAATTACCGAGTGGCTTTTAAAAGAAGTAATGTACGATTACGCTAGCATACTCGCACATTTTGGCGAAAACACAGTGGTTTCAGTTAATTTGTCTGCACATGATTTAAAAAACACAAAAATATTAGAACTGATCACTGCACTTTATGACCGCTATTTTATTAATCCTAAATGCATTGAATATGAAGTTACTGAATCGACCTATCTTGAAAACTTCGACATGGCGAATGAGTGCTTTGAAAATATTAGAAGTCTCGGTTCATCAATTGCACTTGACGACTTTGGCACCGGCTATTCGTCACTCAGTTACTTAACGCAGATCAAGCTGAATACACTCAAAATTGACAAACAATTTGTAGACAATTTAGGCATATCCCAACGCAGTACGTTGGTCACTAAAACTGTCATTGAAATGGCGAAACAGCTTAACCTGAACATTTGTGCCGAAGGCGTCGAAACTCGGCAACAAATGGCATTTTTGGTAGCGCATGGTTGTCATCAATTGCAAGGTTACTTATTTGGAAAACCCACTGATTTAGCAACGTTATTAGCGACACCATATAAGAGAGAAAACAAGTAGAAACGCACCCTCACAATGTAAATTCCCGAAAACTCAAGTGCAGACGCTGCACTCTGAATGGAACCCGAAACTCGGTTGAGTAAGTCTTGTTCCAAAAGGGTAATAATTATTTGGCTTGCGCGGTTAATGCAGCGGTTACTTAAACTTAATTGAACGCAAGCACAAATTTATGCACAAAAGCGTCTTTTTATCTATGGCGAAACATAACTATTCATACCTAGTTATAATGCATTACTCTAAAGTCACTAAGCAATTTGGTATTCTGTGGGACTGGTATAATCTCAAAGAAACAGCATGCTACGCAGAATCAGACAAACCAGTCGTCGAATGTTTATCGCATTTGTCGCGTTGATTATTAGTCAAAGTCTATTTGCTAAGTCATTAGTCGTGAGCATTGTCGATAGAAACGGCACTGCCGTCCCGAATGCGGTTATTTCATTTCCACAAATTAAAGCAACCACCCAAGCAAATATGGCCATAATGGACCAAGTAAATAAACAATTTGCACCTCGCGTTTTAATCATTCAAAAAAATCAAATGGTAGATTTTCCGAATAGTGATGATATACGACATCATGTATATAGTTTTTCACGACCTAAGCAGTTTGAAATCAAATTATTTAGTGACAGTGAAGCGCAACCTGTTGCTTTTGAAAATCCAGGTATTGTTGCACTCGGCTGTAACATTCACGACAACAAGATTGGCTATATTTATGTAAATGATGGCGAATTGACAGCAATGACCGATAACAAGGGAGACGCTTTTGTCGCACTACCAAAAAATGCAAGTACTGCTGATACTGTTGAGATCAATATTTGGCATTCTCAACTATCGCCTTTGCAAACAGACCGAGTAATCATGCAATTACCTATCAACATTGAGAACCAACGCATAACGCTGTCATTTAGCTTGGATATTGAAACACCAGAAATTGAAACTGGGTTTAGGAAAAAATTTGGTGACTAACTAGATAATGCAGCAATCTTTAAATCAACGCATCAACAATCTCATCATCGGGGTCGTCGTTCTAACGACCGTTGTACTGGTATTGTTTGTTTGGAAATCAACGAGCAATCAAGCAGAGTCACGACTGACAAATGACTTAGCCGTTGCGCGTAATGTATTGACCCAAGTCCTACAAAATCGAGATGAACAATTAACGAGTTCAGTCACCGTATTAACTAACGACTTTGGTTTTAAGGATGCGGTTGCAAGTAGAGATAAGGGAACCATTGACAGTGCCCTTGCAAATCAAGGTGAACGCATAAATGCCGATCTTATGGCCTTGTTCTCGCTCGATGCGACAACAATCACCAGTGTGCCAGAACTGATAACCGCACAGACCCCTTTTATCTACCCTGAACTCATCGATTCAGCACAATTAAATGGCAACTCCACTTCAATATTATCTCTGGACAATAAACTCTACCAAGTGCTGTTTTCGAATGTTAAAGCACCGCGCTCAATTGCAGTGGCTTTAATGGGTTTTGAGATTGACCAAGCACTTGTCGAACAACTGAAACAAATTACGCAGCTTGAAACGACTATTATTGTCTATATCGACGGCAAGGACGCTTACCGAATAAGCACATTAAATCCAGACCAATATAGCCAGAATATTCAAATTGAAAACACGGATGCATTGTTTTTACCGCTTTTAGCCTACTCTTCAGAGAGTAAACTTATTTCAACCTCTTTTAATTTGCTCGAAAAAGAGCGTTTAAAAATAGACATTATGTTGGGTAGTGATGTTAAAACGGTTTTTGCTGATTTTATTTCACTGCAAACGGACATTGGCCTAATTGCCGTTATTGCAGTGATTATCGCCATATTCTTAGGCGCATTATTTTCCAAGAAATTGGTTAAACCCATACAATCACTGACCATCCATGCAAAGAATATTTCAGCCGGTATCTACGATGAAAAAATCAATGTTGATTGGCATTCATCTGAACTGAGTATGCTCTCTCACGCATTTGATACTATGCAAGATAATGTTAAAGATAGGGAACAAAAAGTTATCTATCAGGCGCAACACGATGTGCTAACAACGCTATACAATCGCAATCATGCAGAGACACTCTTAAGCAAAAAATTCAACCGCAAAGAGAGCTTCCAAGCTATTGGTATCAACATATTTGGATTCAGAGGCGTTAATGATACTTTTGGTTATCATAATGGCGATCTTTGTTTGCAAGAATTGGCCCAACGAGTGATTAATTTGGGCGGACTATCGGCGCGTTTGACCGGCGGCGAACTGCTTTGGGTCCCGGACCATATATTGACTGAAGAGGAGCTTATACAATTAAAAAGCCAATTGGATGGCAATGTTATTAGTGGTGATTTAAGTATTCCTATGACGGTTGCTATCGGCGTTATCGATTGTCCATTAGAGACGCACTCGCCAAGTGAATTATTTAGACGTATGAACATCGTTATTGATGAAGCTCAAATAACTCGCCGGTTTATTTTACATTTCAGCGCCGAGTTAGAAGAAAAGTATATCCGACGCTTATCCATTATTACTGAATTAAAAAAAGAACTGTCCAATACTCAGGGTGAATTGGCACTGTTTTATCAACCCAAGTTAAACTTGACACATAAAAAAGTAACCGCTGTTGAAGCGCTAATTAGATGGAATAACGCCAAACTTGGGTTTGTGTCACCGGAGGACTTTATTGAGGTGGCAGAGCACGCTGGGTTCATTGGTGAAATTACAGCGTGGGTATATCAGCAAGCTATTCAGGATATCCATAGCTTCAGAGCGCAAGGCATTGAAGTAACAGTAGCGATTAATATTTCAGCCCAGGATGTGATGAATCCTGAGTTGTTGCCAACCATAATATCGCTGCTGCACGCATATGACTTACCCACTTGCGTATTATCGTTTGAAATGACAGAGGGTCACCTTGTTAAAGATTTAGGTAAAGCAGTTCAACAGCTTTCTCTTATGCGCGACGCCGGATTTAAAATTGCCATTGATGACTTTGGAACCGGCTATTCATCATTATCCTATTTAAGCCGATTACCTGCGGATATTTTAAAAATAGATAAGAGTTTTGTTTTGAAATTAAATGAATTAACTTCTGATCAAAATATCGTCAAAAGTGTGATACAACTCGGCCATCAATTCAATATGGAAATAGTAGCAGAAGGCGTTGAAAATCAAGAATCGCTTAATCTACTAATCGATTATGGTTGTGAGTGGGCACAGGGTTACCATATTTGTCGCCCAATTAATGCCGCTAGCTTTGTGCAATGGTTCCAAGAATACCAATATTAACGTCCCTTTTTTACGAGAATTCAGTCTTGAGATACTTATGACATATCAACATCTATTTTATTCGCTAAGTTTACTATTCGCACTTTGCATCACAACGACGGTGTATGCCAAAGACGGTAAATGGCTAGCAACAGCTGGACTTAGCCAAATAGAAGGAGCTGGAGGCGGTAGTATCGTCCCCTGGGCAACGCTCACCGGTTACGACAGTCAAGATCAAATATAAGTCTCTGTGGGATTATCACAAGTCGATTTAAAGGACTATAGGTTGAATGTACATGCCCTCAGTGCCTCGTTCTACGATAAGTTTGAGCTGAGTCTCGGGCACCAGCGTTTTGATTTGAAAACGCTTGGTGGCGACATCAAAATGAATATTGTCGGTGCAAAGTACAAATTATATGGTGATGTCGTTTATTCGCTATTCCCGCAAATAAGTATTGGCCTTCAATACAAGACCCTAGAAGACACTGCAATTGCTAATGCCTTGGGCGCTAAACGTACATCAGGCACTGACATTTATTTCGCAGCAAGCAAGATACATTTAGGCGCTATTGCTGGTTACAACCCCGTCTGGAATGCAACAGTAAGAGCCACTAAAGCAAATGAATTAGGCTTACCTATTTTTAACACTGTGCTTTTTGACTGGTTGTGCCACGTCGACTGCTACCTCTCAAAGTTTGTACCAAGCACTAGGCGGCAAATCAAAAATTGAAGAAATAGTTGATAATTATATCAATGAAATAGCTTTTGACGAACGTACTTATGCCTTTTTCAAAGACAGCAATATGCAGCGCGTAAAAGAAAAACTATCCGAGCAATTATGTGTAATGGCCCAAGGACCTTGCACTTACAGCGGTGATAGTATGGAGCAGGTTCATTCTGGTATGAATATAACCGAGGCCGACTTCAATCATGGTGTCGATTTATTCATTAATGCGATGAATAAAGCAGACATTCCATATATGCTGCAAAACAGATTACTCAAAGCAGTGGCGAAAACCAGAGACCAAATGATTTACCGTTAGAGAAAAATACGTTCTGGTGTTTACTACCCCTAGCCCAATAAATTCAAAGCAATCTTATTGCGTAGTCTATTCGTATATGCTGCAATATTGATCGTTTTTTTGTACTTGTACGGAGTCATGATGCCGCACCTTGTTTTTCATCCCATTTATAGTCAACTCGACTTACCCATTCGGCATCGTTTTCCCATTCAAAAGTATCAAGGCATTAAAGATGCGTTGCTACTAGAGAACGTTTCTAGGGACTGTTTTTATGAGCCAATCCCTCTCAACATTAATGCCATATCACGTATCTACGACCCCCTTTATATTGAGCAACTGTGTTCGGGTGAACTTGATCCAAAGGCCATGCGACGCATTGGTTTCCCATGGTCCAAGCAACTTATTGAACGCACACTGACGGCGGCCGCTGGCACCGTGCTCACGTCATCATTGGCGTTAGAGCATGGCAAGGCACTAAACCTAACTGGTGGCTACCATCATGCTTTTGCTAACTTTGGTTCGGGCTTTTGTATGGTCAATGATTTATACCTTGCTGCACTTAATATGCTGCAATCAAAAAATATTGATAAAGTTTTAGTGTTTGATTGTGATGTTCATCAAGGCGATGGGACAGCCAAATTAGCCGCTAACAACAATGCCGTTTATACCGTTTCAATTCATGGTGAAAAAAACTTCCCCCATCGCAAACAAATATCCGATTTAGACTTTGGCTTAGCAAAAGGCACCGGTGATGACGAATTTTTAGCCACCGTTGAACAAGCTTGGCAAATGGCAATAACCTACTTTCAACCCGATGCCGTTATTTACGATGCCGGAGTTGATGTGCACATTGATGACGATCTTGGGCACTTAAATATAACTACCGAAGGTGTGTTAGCGCGCGACCAGTTTGTTTTTGCACAATGTGAAAAACTAGGTCTTCCCATTGCAGCCGTCATTGGCGGAGGTTACCAGCGTGATATTGATGCACTAGTGAACGTTCATATGCAGTTATTTAAAGCTGCTGGGGTTTTTTAATCCTGCATTAAAGTAGTAATCAGTATACCGAAACCAGAGACGTACTGGCCAAATGCAGAGCAACTAAAGACATTCTCGCAGCAACGAATTCGCGTTGAAGTAATAGTTCGCGGCGCAGCTCATGTATTGAACCTAGTAAACGCTCGTTTTTGGTCTCCATCAGTTCATCTTCTAATGCCTGAATTTGTTCGGAGTAAGTTTCAAGCATCGGAAAACCAAAATCAATAACTGTGTCAACAAGCGCATACATGCCCATCTTGTTTTACTGGCAGGTTCAGAATAAGAAAAATTTGTTCGTCATCATAAAGGTTGATGTTAAAACGGGATTCTCATTCGTCTTCAACATGCCTATTTTAGTACCTGGTTTGTGATATTTTTTATTAAATAGCTTCACTGCTAGTTCTTTGCCTGATGATGTAAATCAGATGTGCTAGTGCTTATTGCTAAACCATTAAAACCACAATCAGCCCAAAACCTCAATTCGCCATACAAGCGATTCACTACAATTTATAAATACTAATATACACAATTACGGCTAAGCATCCTTAAATATAAGCAATATGCCTAGTCTTATAGCCATTAAAAAAACTATGTAGAATAACAATACAATTACCCCACTCATTTTGTAAGCTGGATAGTTGATATAATTGCAATTTCATTGGCAAAGCAGCATAAATGAAGCAATCATTTTGATTGCACACTGGTCATTTATACACTATTATACGGCCATCGCTTACACATAAAAAAAGATGTTGCGATAAATGCAGTTAACGGAGATTGAATCGAGTGAACACCACCGAAATCATAAATGAAATGCCCCATGCACAAAGAGAACGATTGGCGTTCATCGACTTCTGCCTGCATTTTTTTGGGCATATAACACGCAATGATTTGGTTAATCGTTTTCAAACTGGATTAGCCGCATGCACTAGAGACTTCGCTGCATATCGCGAGTTAGCAAGTACCAACTTAGTGCTCGACCATTCGACCAAACAATACTACCGGACCGCCGCATTTGTAGCGCTATTTAAATACCAACCAGATATTATTTTGCAATCGCTCAGCCGTGGCTTTGGCAATGGTATTTCAAATTCAACACAGCCATCGGAACAATGCTTTGATGCGGTTCAACTCATCCATCCTGACAGCAGCATTATTGCAGCTTTGATGCGTGGTATTCATAATCAAACAGCATGCGAAGTTGGCTATGTATCGGTTTCTTCGGGTGAGTCAGTCAGACTTTTTATCCCGCATACGATGATCAATAACGGGCATCGCTGGCATGTGCGCGGTTACGATTGCAAAAACCAAGGTTTTAGAGATTTTGTGTGCACTCGGTTTACACATATTACTGGCTCAGATGAAGAAATATTGCCTCATCAACGGGTCAGTGCTGACGTTCAGTTCAATCAGATTGTTAACTTAGTCATTATTCCCCACCCCGGTATCGAGAATCCTCTGGCTATTGAGATGGACTTTGCAATGCACGAAGGTAAAAAGATAATGACAACAAGAGCCGCTCTTGCTGCCTATATACTAAGACAGTGGCAAGTAGATTGCTCCGAAGGGCATCGAATTCGAGGACAAGGATGTCAGCTTGCACTTGAGAACGTCGATGTCCTGCAACGTATTGAAAATCCGACATTGGCTCCTGGCTATTCGGTTTGAATTAAATAAATACACGATCGCTCATTCAGCAAAATAACGAGTTTATTTTAATAACCTTGTACTTTTGTGGAACTTTACTTCAATAATTTGGGTCTTTATAAATTATAAACTCGCTTTAACTTTCCAAAGGTAGGAATTATGTCTGAACTACATCAATTAGATACTAGACAACATCAACTCCACAACGAAGCTTTGATCAAGTTAACTGTTTTGCTCTATCAGATTGACGGGAAGGTTACGTTAACTGAACAAGATTACTTTGATGAACTTTTAGAGAGTATGCCTTGGCATAGTGGAATTTCAAAACAAGCCTATGTTAACGATGTGATCCATCAAGCTCGCGAAGCCATTGACGATATGGCCGCTCCCGAGTATATCCGCTCATTATCTGATGAGTTAAACATAGATGCCGCACGTTCGTTAGAAGTGGCAATGGCAATTACTAAAATAGATGGTGAACGCAGCGAAAGAGAAGTTGAATTGCTTGCATTATTAGCCAATAGAGTGTTGGCAAAAGGTCTTGTTACGTAATCCTTGCTTACTTTAAAATACACCCAACGTGCACATACATTGACCTGTACGACCTGAATCGTCTGATTATTGCTAGGTTTACCACCATCTTTACGCTGTCCCTAGGCGGTGGTTTAAGCACTGTTAGCTCTTAGCTTACGCACCAAGGCTTTATAGCGAGTCGTCTCCACTCGGTCAAGAATACTTTCCCTGAAGTCCCAGCCGAAGCCGCGTTTATCAACCAGTGGGCCAGGAACGCTCTGCACTCGTTTAAATACCGCCGCATTAAAGAGCGAAAAGCAACGTTCCAAATCGTCCAGCCACGCTTGTGATGTTGGAAAAAGTATATTTAGCCTGCCCTTTGATAGTTGCAGCTTTTGCTCCAACGAGCCCTTTAGATATTGCTCAACAAACCATTCAGGGCCATACCTAAAGGCGACAACCGCCCTCACCATCTGATCATGATAACCATTTCCCGTTAGATTGCCGTAGTCAAATGGATCACTACGTGCACCGCTTCCTGCCTCTACCAACTCATCCATCGGAGGACGGTCTATAATAGACTGAAGGATAACTTCCCGACCATACACTTCACGGTTTAGGTACTCACCTAGGCGATAAACGTCTTGCTTAAGGCAGTTCATCCATGGCGAGAAAGTGCCTCTCATATCACCATTTAGCGTACCATAACCGAACGCAATTTCAGTCCAATTCGCATTACAAGTGAAAAAACCGCCGGCCTGAGAAGCTAACGCCGACAGCACATTCATTCGCGCTACAGCCTGAGCAGTTTTGTGCTGACTGGTACCCACTTTAATATCCGTCAACACACAAGTAGCGTCAACAATCGTGTCGATAGGCACAACTCGGTACTCAACATTAAGACGACGACACATTTGGGCAGCATCATCTTTCGTTTCAGCAGCATTGTAGTGCTTGTACGGCATGTTTACTCCCACCACTTTATTCGCCCCCATTAAGTGAGCAAAGAATGCGACAGACAAAGCGGAATCCATACCACCACTAACCCCAATAACCACCTTTTCTCGTGCGCTCGTTGGCAAGGTTGCAAGAAAGCCTATACTCGCGACTTCAATGGCTCTAAACATTTGAGCAATATCAGATGCCTCGTTACGAGTGAGCGAAGCACGCTGACTATCAAGCGCAGCAACTTTTGTTTCATGCTGATAATTATTGGCGAGTACGACGACTTCCCCAACAGGGTTATAGATGGTAGAAGCGCCATCAAAAGTGATAAAATTTTTGCCATTGTTTTGGCAGCCAACATTGTTCACGTATACAAACCATAAACCCGTTTGCTGACAGATGTTAGCGATAACTTGGTCACGTTTTGCATTCTTACGCCAACTCCAATTGGAACAAGATAGGTTTATTAGTACTTCAGCACCGTTTTGCTTGAGTGTTCGAGCTGGTTTTTGAGCGTAATCAATATCCCACATATCTTCACAAAGCATGACACCTAGACTATACACAACACCGTGAATGGCCACCGGAAATGGTTGTTGCAGCTCAGAAAAAGATGCACCCCGTTCTGCCGCTAACTTTCGTAAGTCGAAGAAATGCCTCGAATCATCAAAAATTCGATAGTTTGGCATCAGTGATTTAACTGCAAACCGAAGGCTTTTGTTTGCATTCCAAACCAGTTCTCCGGCTTGCACAACAAATGCAGCGTTATACTTACGAATGCGACCATCTTCACCTACAATATCGTCGTTATCGCAAGCAATTCCGCCGTATAAAAGTACCGCATCTATTGATTTTGATTCTGAGACAATAAATTGTGAAGCTTTGATCATTTCTGCAACGAAAGTATCGTCCTCATACCTGTCACCGCTGACATACTGACTAAGCATCATTTCTGAGCCAACCACCACGTCAGCGCCTTCGGCGACCGCTTCTTTGACCTTAGAAAGAAAATTTATTGCATTTTCCATGGGATCATTTGCGATAGCCATTTGAACCATAGCAATGCTCAGACGCTTCATTTTTTGTTGATAATTCATGCTGTCTTTCCTTAATTAACAACAACGGCAAGGGACCCAGAACACGCAGACGAAGAGCTAGGTGTTGTATGGTTCATTAAGTTACGTAACGTCGGTCCAGCTTAAATGTCGGGTCGAATTGCCGATATTGCAACTGTCCTTTAAAACGCCATGTTATTAAGCGTTGGGTCCGTGTACTTCTGACGAGCCCATAGGGTCTAATACCTGTTTTCGAATTGGCTCTACAGCGTCATTTAACGTCTGCAAACCGAAATCTAAGCCGACTATAGTGCGCAGGGACGACAATTATTCGGAAGATCAATCCTAAGCGACGCCAACACTTGCTCAGGTAAAAAAACTCAATATTTACGCCAGAACCTTGGCCCGCATTATTAGAACCTTATATTTTGGTGAATACCATGACGTGCTGCTGTGGTAAATAGTCGTCGGTACGTAACCATTTCAAGCCTACCGCGCTCATTTCTTTTTTAGCTTGTCGTTGGGTCATTTTATGTAGGCGCTTAATCGGAACACTGCTGTCCTCACCTCGATATTCAACCAGTATCACCCGACCACCCTGTTTTAAACCTTTTACTACTCCAGCCATCACCTCGCGCGGGTACGAAAACTCGTGGTAAGCATCGACCAATAAAACCACATCGACACTTGCATCAGGGATATTAGGGGAACGTTCACTGGCCAATACAACATCAATATTCTCGACTCCGTCAGCTGATTTTCGCTGCTCGATGAGTTTGAGCATTTCAGGCTCTATATCAACGGCCAATACTCTGCCCGATGTTAATTGCAAAGCCATGGGGAAACTGAAATAACCTGTACCAGCGCCGAGGTCGACAACATGATCTGTGACCTTTAACGACAAATTTTGAAGCAATAGATCGGTGCGCTCCTCGCGCTCGCGTTTTGGACGCTCAAGCCAACCGGCACCGAGATGGCCCATAACATGGGATATTTCTCGGCCCATATAAAATTTACCGATGCCATCGCGACTAGGCTCCCCTATTTGATAATAGGCCTCATTGTTATTAGTATCTGCTTGGATTTGAGTAGGTGCTAAAACCAATGTCAGAGTCATAAAGATGTTAATAAACATAAAAGTACCTTAAATTTTGAGCTTGTCTCATGACACTCAGTTTTGCGCTTTATCGCACCCGTGTTGGAACTTTTTTTACGCTAAGCTGGAGCCTAGAGATCAGTTCGCTGATGACTTACATTCTACTTATAGTCTGATATTTTTTCTATTGCGCGACGTTTGCGGATCGGCCCTCAGAGCCGCTTCTAAAACAAGCCCATTTGTTGGCTGGTCATGTCTTCGAAGGATAAACCTATAAAGGGTAAAATTCCCTCGGCTATGGGTTTGATTTGTTTATCGACGTAATGGTCATAATCTATTTTGCTGCTTAGGTATTCTATTGGTTGTGGGCCTTCGACGGTGATCACATAAGATATCCAACTTTTATGTTGGTATCTGAGTGTTTTACCTAATGCTTCATTTTGTTGATCAGCAAGTCTCGCGGCTTTAACGTGGGGCGGTACGTTCTTCACATAAAGGTCCAACCTACGACGAATACGCTTGCGATAAACCAGCTGTTCGTTTAGCTTACCTGAACGAGTATCTGCGATGATCTGCAGTAAATAATCGTTAATATTCTGCCCCGCAAAGACCATTTTATATAACGTAAGCTGAAAACCTTTAGCCAGTTGTGTCCAATCTGAGCGAACAGTTTCCAAACCTTTAAATACGAGTTCGTCACCCTCTTTTGTGGTTTTTAATCCTGCGTAACGTTTTTTGCTGCCTAGTTCTGACCCCCGAATAGTAGGCATTAAAAACTGGCTAAAATGAGTTTCAAACTCAATTTCTAACTCACACGGTAATTGATGTTTCAGCTTGATGTTATCTTGCCATTTTTGATTTATCATTAAGGCTAGGGATTGTCCAATCTGGTTCGCTTGTTGATTACTGTATTGCCCTTCCAGCCACACAAAAGTGGAGTCAGTATCGCCATAAATCACTTGGTAACCCGCCTGTTCAATCCACTTGGCTGTGGTTTGCATGATGTCATGGCCACGCAGCGTGATTGAACTCGCTAAACGAGTGTCGTAAAACGGGCAACCACCTGAGCCCAACACACCATAAAACGAATTCATCAAAATTTTTATAGCTTGACTACGAGCGGCATCTTGGTTTTTTTTCGCGGCATCACGCTGCTGCCATAGCGAGGTAATAATCTCTGGTAAGAAGTGTTTGTCACGACTGAATTTAGCGCCCCGGTAGCCCTCAATCGCATTATCTGGAGATGTTAATCCTTCCACTAACCCAAGTGGGTCAATTTTAAAAGTGCGCATAATGGACGGATAAAGGCTTTTAAAATCGAGTACCAATACATGTTGATATAAGCCAGGTTTGGAATTCATCACATAACCTCCTGGACTGGCTAAGCCACCGTCTTTTGGTCGGTTAGGCGCGATATACCCTGACCTATGAAGTTTGGGTAAATATAAATTGATAAAAGCCGCTACCGAGCCGCCCATTCTGTCTAACTCAAGGCCGGTTAACTGACTGCGTAATGTAAGGAAATCTAGCACTTTCGTGTGTTCAAAAATAGCTAACACTAACTGGCAATCCTGCAGATTGTATTCTGCTAATTTGATTTTGTTATGTTTAAAGTCATGTACAATCTGGGCAAGTCTGTCGTCGACGTCTTCGGTCTTTTTACCTTTACCTAATAAAGTTTGAGCAACATTTTCTAAGCTAAAACTGTCAAACTGATAAGTAGCCGTTTTTAGCGCATCGATGCCATCCACAACCACTCGACCAGGCATAGATACAAAACCCTGATTAACTTCATTTCTAGCATCTCGCCATAAAATGGGCTGACTATCCCGCCCCAACAACAATTCAACTTTATGCAACGCGGCGCGCTTAATCAGTAACCGAAAATCAAAATTAACCACGTTCCAACCAACAATAATATCAGGGTCGATTTTGCTCACTTGTTTAACAAACTGCTGCAACAAGGTTTTTTCATTATCTAACCAATGGATCCAAGTATGGGATGCTTGTGCCTCGCCAATCATCAATACACACTTATAGGTGTCGCTGGCTAGGCCAATTGAGAACAGTTCTCCATGTTCACTGCATTCGATATCAATTGACAGCAGACTAAACTTCGGTACAAATTGACTGGGTTTGCATTGCATATCAGTCAACTCTGCTGGTTTGCCTGTGACTTGTTTACCTGTAAAAGCAGCACTGCCATAAATAAAACGCTCCATTAAATAACGTTCGGTTAACCGTATATCATCCTCGAAACAACTAATTTGATGCTGCTTAAGCAGTGTTTTTGCTTTATAAAGTGAATTATTTTTATCAAAGTACAAACCACCCACAGGTTGGTGTTCGAACGTTTTTAAAGATAAGGGATTATAGCTATGTTCAATTCCGCTTTTACGTAAAAGCAGCGTCGCTTGCACTTGATCATGCTGATGAATAAAAAACAGCCCTTGTTGTGTGCTTGAGAGTGCCTTTAGCACGCCATTTTCAGTAACAAACCAACATTCAATATAGGTCTTACCGTGGCGTTCTATGTTGCGAGTTGTAAGAAGAAATCCCTCAAAGGAGACTTGCATATATAAGGTTCTATCAGGTTAAGTGAGAGGAAGATAAGGGTAATTGTTAAAGATAGCAAGCCAGATCAAAGTGTCTTTTGGCATAGTTACTCAGCACTGCTGTTTTTGTTTAACTATATCTGACGTTTAACGGTGGCAGACTAAATCATTCCATCGAAGAGGTCATTTCATACCAAGGTTCTGCATTTTTCATTGTGGGTTATATTTTTTTTTACACATAAAAACCGCTCTCAAAAGTTGGGTATAGGCAAGCCTAATGCGAAGTAACGATCGTCTGGCGACCATTCATAAAAATCGGTATTGCAAATACAACAAGCCTTTGGCCAAAATGATTTGGGCACTTTAATTTAATCTAACTTAACTAAGGTACATAAGTAATCGTGGTTTTTTTAATCTGGTCTGACCATTCCTTTAATTGATTGTTACATATAAATAACAATTTATTTACAATTAATGGATCTGCACTTACTATCACTTTATGGCAGTCGATTATGGCTGTTTTACAATAATAAACCATAGTTTAACTTCCGTTAGTCTGATCCTATATTCAGAAAGCGGATCTTGGGGACCAATATGAAATTTACTGCTAAAAAGACAGCAATTGCAGCTTTTGTAACATCTCAGCTATTTGCCTATCCATCCATTGCACTCGCGCAAGAAGAACCAGAAGACAAAGCTAAAGAAGTTGAATTAATTCTCGTGACAGGCAGCTTTATACGACGCAGCGAAAATTTTGAATCACCATCGCCGATGTCGGTAGTGGATAGTATTTCAATAGATTCAATTGGCGCCAAGAATATTGCTGACATAACACAAACCTTAACAATAAACTCAGGGGCAGAAAACAACCCAGACGCATTTACACAGAATGCAACAGCAGGTACGTCAAATATTAATTTAAGAGGTTTAGGCGTTGCTTCTACGTTAGTGTTGCTAAACAATCGCCGTCAGGTCGTTAATGCTCAGCAAACTAATGAGGGCCTTAATTTTGTAGACACTAGTTCATTAGTTCCCATGATTGCCATTGATAGAATGGAAATCATAAAAGATGGGGCATCCGCTTTATACGGGTCTGACGCTGTTGCTGGTGTTGTTAACTTTATTACTAAGCGTGACTACGACGGGGCCATGGTTACTTTAGATTATCAGGACGGAGCACACGGTAACAACAAAGAATATGTTATGCAGGGATTATGGGGTGCTGTAGGGGAGAAAAGTAGCGTAATAGCCGCTATTAGTTATACCAATCGTTCTCCTTTATTCTTAAAGGATCGCAGACTATCGCGTCCACAAGACGATAGCAGTAACTTAGGTAATCCGGGATCATATTTTGGCGTCCCAGGATTCGGGGCTAATCCAGTAGTTGATCCGACAGGTTGCGAAGAGTTTGGTGGTATTCTCAACTCACCAGTAAACATCGGTGGTTTTGATGTAGGCACGTGTCAATTTGATTTCGGTCCAGGGTATTCGTATGTCCCAGATGAAACACGCGTCAATGCATATATTAAAGGCACATATGACTTGTCAGACAGTCTGGTCTGGACAGCAGAGGTTAGTATGGCCAGAAACCGTGCTGAACGCGGTGGTGCACCTAGTTTTCCGAATTTACGTGGTCCGATAGTACTCGACTCTCATCCAAATAACCCATTTGGAACAACTGTACAATTCTTAGGTAGAGCTGAGGGTAATGGCTTTGAACCTGATCCAGCTAATACTGAATCCGACACTTTTCGCTTGAGCACGGTGCTACAGGGAGAATTGGAGAATGGTTTTTGGGAAGTTAGCTATACAAATGCTACAAATGACTTCTTATTCCGAGTAGAGGATGTGCTTAATACTGAATTTAATCTTGCATTAGCTGGTTTTGGCGGAGCGGATTGTAATCCGTTATCGGGGACGGCAGGACAGGGAAGCTGTGAGTACTTTAACCCTTTTGCAACTTCATATACTACGGCACCAAATTCTCAGTATGTGATCGATTCTTTTTCTGCTGATCAAGTTATCGATTCAAAATCTAACTTACAGGTGCTGGAGGCTTTTGCCTCTCTAGATGTTTTTGATATGAATGGCGGGACCGCTGGCGTAGCATTTGGCCTCCAGTATCGTGAAGAAGAGTTAAGACAAGACTATGATAAACTCTCGAACGAAGACAGCTTTTCGTTTGTTATTGGTAACCCCGACCTAAAGGATAGTGCTGATGTGTGGGCGGCGTTTGCAGAATTAGCCCTACCTGTAACTGATGACTTGGATGTGCAGGTTGCACTTCGTTATGAAAGCTATGGCGGTTTCGTGGGTGATACGCTTGATCCTAAGCTAGCCTTTAACTATCGAGCAAGCGAAGACTTTTCATTAAGAGCATCTATCTCTACTTCATTCAGAGCACCAACAATATTTGTGCAAAAAGGCGGTGCAACGAGTTTGCAACAGTTAGCCGACCCCGTGGTTAGTGGAAATGCATTTGCTGCTGTGCGCACAGCAGGTAATGAAAACTTAACACCAGAAGAGTCCACGGCCTATAACATTGGATTCTCTTTTGAGCCAGTTGATGACCTATCCATTGAAGTTGACTATTGGAATTTTGAGTTTGAAGATTTGATCATTCAAGAAAGCGCGCAGGCAATCTTAAACGCGAACCCAACCGATACAACTCGAATAATTCGTGCTGGCGATCCATTAACTGGAAACGTGATACAGGTTAATAATAGCTTTGTTAATGCGAGCTCGCTAACAACGTCTGGTCTAGACATTGTGACTGGCTATAAAATAGAAACTGACTCCGGTGTGTTTTCGCCTACCCTGCAAATGACTTACGTGCTTGATTATGAGCTAGATGATCCACAAGCCGGAATAATAGACGGTGCAGGTAAACGTAACTTTGGTAATATTGGTGTTTCGTCTCCCGAGTTGCGGGCTAATTTTGGTTTAAACTGGAAGATGGAAGCTTATAGCGCGAATATATTTGTACGTTATGTAAGTGCCTATGATGATGATCAAAACTGTTCTGATGGCGTGATCAATACTGCAGGTTGCGGCACTATAGGATTTAAAGAGATTGATAGCCATGTCACATTTGATGCTCAGTTTAATATCGACGTAGGCGCACTGATCCAGAGCGAAACTAGCTATTCATTGACCATTGGTGGTATTAATTTGACGGATGAAAATCCGCCACAACTATTCACCAATAGTGGGTTTGATTCAAAGGTACATGATCCTAGAGGACGTCAAATTTACGCTAGGTTGAGTATTGAATTTTAATAGCTAGATCTAGTTTAAAACGATGTACAAAAGACCTGATTGCTTACAATCGGGTCTTTTTTTATTTTGCTTTAAGTAAACTCAGATCTGCTTAAGTAGCGACAATGTAAGGGATGTGGTTACAAATCGTATCTAAAAAAATATAGTTATGTGGATCATTCGTAGCAGTCAATACCGCCGCTAATTTACCTTTTAAGGGCGATATCTGACTCAGCATTGTTACATCCATTGCAATACCATCAGCATAACCGAGAGTATCTGCAAACTGTTTTGCTTTTTTGACATCTCGCCCTGCAATTAGTATCGGCATTTTTGAATGTCTCTGTCTTAAAATCGACGCAATCTGCTTACCGACTATGCCATAGCCACCCGCAATTAGTACTGCCTTTTCATCTTGAAGCTTGCTCATAATTTATAGTCCAATGTTGTTTATATTATTTCAAAACTAAGGAGCTACTATTAGGAGCGTTACTGGAAGGCTTTTTAGTAGACTATGCAGAATCGATGCAATTGCTGTCGTTATCAGAGCAAGACAATCCAGAAAAAAAATTAAGTGCACTGACCTTACATATTTTAACTGATATTGAGAGCAGTGATTGTGCCGTCATCTTTAAAGAACTTTGGGCAATATCCGAACGTAACAGTGCAGTAAAAAAAGCCGTCGATGAATATTATCAAAAGCTGTATGCGATGCTTTTTGAAGCATTAAAAAAAGCGGCTCCTAAAAATTGCGAGGAGCAGCAACTAGATAATGCGGTTGTTATCCTATTACCTTTTATTGAAGGTTACTGCATCACGTCTTCTAATCTTAAGATGTCGACTAAAAAGCAGTCAGAACAACTAGGGGTTGTACTTTATAACCTGTTGAGTTAAACATCAAATTCATCGGACAAGGTGTAAATCGAAAAACGTGACCGTGGTAATATAGAGTTAGGTCATAGAGACATTTATTGATGCAACCTTGCAGGAAGGATTTGAAAACCCAGCAAGCTATTCTTTCCTTAACTTTGTCAATTCATAACAATTGACAAATGAGGTAAACTGAGTGGACCCGCAAATAGGTTAACGGACCTATTTAGTAAAATGGTAAAAAATAATGAAAAATACACACATCACTCACAGGCAATATACTAACGAAATTCGATCAGAGTGGCATTACATAACGATTCTCCAGGCTTTTATGCTTTGCGTTACCCTGTTACTAAGTGGTTGTCAACTGACCAATATGGTCCAGTTTAGCTATGCAAATGCCACGGCAACGCATAGCTGGGTTGATGATGCAAGGACCACTACTGTGGGCTTTGAACTGATAGACGATCACATCATTTTACCAGTCAGTGTTAATGGCCGTGAGCCTTTGAGATTTGTACTCGATAGCGGTGCCGCAGCAACCGTTATTCTCGAAAGTACACACTCCAAAAAGCTACCATTGGAGATGGCAGGAAAAGTAGAGGTTTCCGGCGTAGGCACAGGCCCCAATCCTGTCGCTTATATAATCAATGATACAAATTTAGCACTTGGCAATGTTCGCCTGGACGGTTTATCTGTCATTTACTTGCCAATCACCTCGGTTCCGTTTTTTAATGATTTCGACGAAGTATATTTTGATGGGGTTATTGGTGCACAATTCTTTGAACGCTTCGTGGTCGAAATCGATTACGATCGGCAATTGCTCAGTTTTTCTGAACCTGAGTCAGACAAAGGCAGCATTTTTAAGCGCGACTCTGGCTGGCAGGAGGTGCCCATAGAGGTTCACTCCAGCCTACCTTTTTTAACGACGCAAATAGCAATCGAAGATGGGCAATCGCTTGAGATAAAACTACTGATAGATACTGGCTACAGAGGGCCTATATCTCTTACGCCAGATACTCATGAGGGGATAGAAGAGCCATCACAATTTTATACTACTACGAGCCAAGGGATGTCCGGAAGCGTGCAGAGTAAGGTCGGTTTGTCACACTCAATAAACCTCGGAAGCTCAATTCTGACTGCAGTTCCAGTGAGTTTCTTTATCTCAGGCGGTCATACTGATTATGGCAGTAATGGACTCTTGGGTAACGAAGTATTGAGTCGCTTCAACCTAATTTTTGATTATCCTAATGAGCGTATGTTCATCAAACCGAACCAATCATTCCCAGTACCTTTATACTTGGATAGAAGCGGCATGTTAATCAGACCCCATCGCATAGGTGCGGTGGTTAAATCGGTGGCAAAAGACTCAGCCGCATACGCGATTGGGTTAAAAACCAATGATCTTATTACTAGCATCGATGGCACGCGCGTGACGCACTTAAATATAACAGAATTAAAGCGTCTGCTGAGTTCTGAGCGAGAGGCCGTTTCTGTCTGCTGGATGTTGACTGATCAACAAACGTGTGGGGAATTGACGCTTTCCTCCCGCCTCCGACAAGATGAATTATGAGGCAGTTTTTTGCTAAGATTTTGGGTATCAGCCTAGGACTTTATTGGCATGGTTAATTCATGAATAATTAACCATGCTGTTGGCTTAATTCTACCGGATTGCGAACTCTATTGATCATTACAGCTTAGTATTTATTCTCTAACCAAAGGTATTCTCGCTACTCCTTGTATCATCGTTTTAAGCCATTTGATAAGTATTCATCAAATGGTATTAATGGATATAAAAAACACCTAAAAATAAACCTAACCTGCATATTTAGGTCATTTTTTTTACGTAAAGGGGAGCTTCATCTATCACCGTAAATATGCGTTTATATTTTTTACACATCAGCGCTGATGCAGCACTACCAATGACTCCTGGAGCGATCCAAAATAAGACTTGTAATTGCCCCCAATCTGCTAATACGGTTCTACCACCAAAGGCTAAAAATGCTGTGTATGCGCCTATTCCAGAACCGATCATTGAACCAATATGCTCTAATATCCATTCACGATTTTTTATATTCTTTTGTAAACAATACTTCAGCATGGTTATACCAACTAACAGCCCTAATACGCCAAATACCATATGTAACGTTTGCTCATTTACATAACCCACATAAAAAATTACGGGACCCCCCGCAACTAGGGCTATAATAGGTAGTAGATAGCTAACTTTTCTTAAAGAAGTACGATTATTTTTTACTCTGAGTACGGCAATGCCATGTCTCGTTACCGTAAAACTCAAGATACTCAAATATAATAAAAAGACCCAGAAAATGCGGATTATCTGTGCAAATTTTTCAGTGTCTGTATTCTCTGAAATCATGCCAGCTCTTATGACCAGCGGGATTGTCAGCACTATTATCGCCATTAAAGCGCCAGTGCCCGCAACTGTATACATAGTATTGGCGTAATAACGACCAAATTTAACGTGATTAAGTTTACCTTTTTGAGTAAATATAGGCACCCAAAACAAAATTAATGCCGCGGTTCCAAATAAAATGTGTAGGATAAATAAGATAGAGTGAATGTATGTCATAGCAAAACCCCAGTTGTGTAGACCAGTTTGGTCAATAACGATGTCAATGGGGCTATTGTATATTCTGGGAATGAATGAAATGAGTGCCACAAGTCATCACTTAAAAAGTGACTTTTGGCCTATCGCGCTGCAATGTATCTGACTGATATGCTCAACAACAGAAAAGCGTCGACATCATTCAAATTAATAACGCATGGAAATTGGTTATATGGAAAGTCAGATTAACAATAAATCAATAGCTGCATTTTATCGCAGACACAAAGCCAACATTAGTATAGACACTGCGTCTGCTATTTTTACGTGGTTATTGGTTAGTGGAGCCTCACTTTATTCTATGTTGAGTTGGACGCCAATTTCAAACACCCAAGTGGCTTTAGCTGCTGTTTTGTTTCTTTGTTATTTATTCTTTTGGTTACTACTTTCCCAACAAGAGAAATACAAAAATGAAACCACAGTGCGACTTTTATTGCTCGCAATTACGTTCATTATTGTCATCGCTATCTATTTTGTTGTTCCCTTTGTTTATACCGCTATATTGATGGTTGTGTGGAGTGCCGCCCTTCCCCACTTTATGAAGATAAAGACGGCATTCATGCTCTCACCAATTTGGTCATTAACACTTTATTTAGTTTATGGCTTATATTGGAATTTCAACGGCATGGTTGTTACCGCAATGCTATTTTGGACCTTTAATCTATTTGCATTAGTCATGGTAACCACCACTATTAAAGCGAAAGAGAGCCGTGAAAAAGTGGAGATGATTAACTTAGAGCTAATTTCAACTCAGCAACTTTTAGGGCAAGCCGCCGAACAAGCTGAGCGAGTGCGCATTGCCAGAAACATACACGACCTACTTGGTCATCATCTCACTGCGTTAACCATTAACTTGCAAGTTGCCGGGCGCCAGCTTGAGAAATTGAATGTTGGTTCAAAGGATGAATCAAGCAAAAAAGCAATAAAAGACTCTATCGAGCAATGCCACAGTTTATCTAAGCTGCTGTTGAGTGATGTTCGAGAAGCGGTATCCGATATTCGCATGAAGTCCAACCTAAATATTAAACAGGCAATACTTGCAATGACGGAGCGCTTACCAAATATCAAGGTAAGCCTTGATTATCCAAACGACATTACCATTAATGATGTTAATACTGCAGACGTTCTGACTCGGTGTATTCAAGAAAGTATTACCAACGCATTAAAACATGGTCATGCGAAAACTATGCATATTGCTTTTTTACAAACCGGCGATCTGTTGGCACTATCGATTGAAGCAGCACTTTCGAAGCAACTGAAAGTATCAAAAATAAGCGAAAGTAACCCAAATTTTATACTTGGAAATGGACTAAAAGGAATGCAAGAACGACTCAAACAAATACAAGGAAGCGTGGCGTTCACCTTAAATAGTGCGGCGTTTATGACCGACATTAAGGTACCGGTTCTCGATCATGATTAATATATTATTGGTAGATGACCAAACCCTAGTTAGACAAGGTATAAACAGTCTTTTGGGGTTGTCCGATAGCGTAAAGGTAGTAGCACAAGCAAACGATGGACTGCACGCGATTGCTACGATCCAGGATCAAGAAGTCAAAATAGACGTTATTTTGATGGATATTAGAATGCCCAACTTAGATGGTATTCAAACACTCATAAAACTAAATGAACTTTGTATTAAAATCCCGGTAATAATGTTGACCACTTTCGATGATCACGAGTCGGTCATCAAGGCGATTAAAGCAGGTGCAAAAGGCTATTTACTAAAAGACGTTTCACTGGAAACATTAGTTGAAGCAATTAAGACCGTCGATGCTGGAAAAACCCTAATACAACCAGCAATCACCGAACGACTGATCCAAGGACTACAAGGCATCAAAGGTGATTTTGAATCTAGCGATATACCCGAGCCTTTATCGCAGCGCGAAACTGAAATTTTGCGCTTAATGGCCTCCGGTTGTAGCAATAGAGAAATGGCAGAAAGCCTTTTTAAATCCGAAGGCACGATCAAAAATCAAGTTTCAAGTATACTGGCAAAGTTAGGTGTACGTGACCGCACGCGAGCAGTGCTAAAAGCAATAGAGTTAGGTCTAATTTGAGTATTATTAGTTGAGTGGCGCGTTAAAAACAATTTTATTTTTTGCTGCTGTGTTGGCAGGGCTAACTTGGTTTTTCTCTGCCATGCTTGGGCCCGATATTAGCGGCGTTAAGCGTTTAAATAGCGGCGTTATTCAATACTTTGGTCCTATCGATATGCAGCGGGTTGAAAAATTTAAGCGGCTGTATCGACCCGGCGACCGCTTGTTGGTAAACAGCAACGGTGGAAGTCTTTATGCGGGTATCGACATGGGTAACTTCATTCATGAAAAACGGATGACCGTGGAAGTAGCCAACCTGTGTATTTCTAGCTGCGCCAACTATGTATTTTTAGCCGGTGAAACTAAAGTTCTCAACAAAAATTCACTGGTTGTATTTCATGGCGGTCCCCGACAAGCTAATTTCCTGTCATTAATGGAGCAAGCCGACGCTTCTAACGCTGAACCCGGAACCACTTTTGGACGAGCTGATTATGAAGGTGTGGTAACAATAGAATCTGCATCAGCTCAACGTGAGGCAATGGCCTTAAATTATGGAAGGCGCTGTTCAATTGGTCAAGTTGTGAATATGTATGGTGACTGTGAAACCGTCACAGCCCAGCAGCGCTTGCAATTTTTAATCGATTTGGAATACCAGTTATATACCAATGTTAATGCAAATATGGATAGGGATATTCCCTACCTTGGGCAGGTAGGTGATTACGAGCAGATATATCTTGCGTATAAGTATTACGGCTTCTTTTATAGTATAGAGAGTCTTAGAAATCTCAATGTATCAAATGTATACACGAAAGACGGCAACTGGTCACCTGAAAATAATCCGCTGTATAACAAAGTCTATGAAGTTGTGGTTACAGATTAACGTGGTGTTGCTGATAGTCCTGATGGATCACAAAACAATAAGCGATGCAGAAATAGTCGCTGATTTTACCTCGCTTTTTGTGTAAAGCACGCATGTAATAAAGGCGTAGAGGGCGTAATGTTAAATTATCTAATTGTTCTTGTCACCATCGCCGCTGGTGCGGTGTTACTTTATCCTAAACTAGCTAAAGCCATTCTCTGGCGCGCCACTATCACACCATTGGCTTCCATTATTGGCAGTGGCTTTTTGGTACTGGGTCCGATCCTAATATCTTCCTTCGGCCAACATGCACCGCTTGTCATGATTGTATTATGCGTGGTTGCTTACCTTTTTGGCTCCACTATCCGCTTTAATATTGCGCGCCTTGAGGAATGCAGCGGTGTTCGAAGTTCTCACGAGGACCGCCTTGAAACGGCTTCGTCTTGGGTGCTTGCATTCGCCTATATTATTTCGGTCGCCTATTATCTAAACTTACTTGGGGCGTTTGCAGTCAGCCTGACACCATTAAACGATGCGTTCAGTGCGCAGCTGCTCACAAGTGCTGTCTTTGTGGTGATTCTGGTCGTTGGATGGACGAAGGGATTTCAAGCGCTGGAGCATATGGAGCAGATTACGGTCACAATTAAGCTCGCTATCATCGCTGGGCTTTTATTTGGTCTTGGCTGGTTTTTTATCGACAAAGCTGCAGCCCATGAACTGGTCATTGAACCAGCAACAGTCTCAGGATGGCAGGCAGTTGCTTTGATCGCAGGCTTGCTTGTGACGGTGCAAGGGTTTGAAACATCCCGATATTTGGGGGATGAATACCAAGCCCAAACCAGAATTCAGTCTATGCGATTGGCGCAATGGACCTCAACTGCTATCTATATAGTCTATATCGTTTTTCTAAGCTACGTATTCGCACCTGAAAATTTACAGCTAAGTGAAACTGCGATTATCGATCTGATGGCGATCGTTGCCCCAGTATTGCCACTACTCTTGATTGTGGCTGCAATTAGCGCGCAATTCAGTGCAGCAGTGGCAGATACGGGCGGTTCAGGTGGTCTAATTGCCGAACTTACCAAGGGACGGATCTCACCAAGAGCTGGGTATGGCGCACTCGTTGGCATCGGATTAATTCTGACATGGGCAATGAGCGTGTTCGAAATTATCAGCTATGCATCACGTGCGTTCGCATTCTACTATGCATTGCAGGCTTTCATTGCAGCCAAGGGAAGTTGGTCACAATCGGGCTGGTCATTTAAAGTAAGCGGATTCGCGACGCTGGGCATTCTAGGGCTGGCAATTATTGTATTCGGGACACCTGTCGAGTAGACTTTAGAGCCTGATCGGTGGATCAGTCTGCGAAGCGCTTGCAGATCTTCATAAACACAAAGAGGTAAGTTAAATGAAATCACGCTCAACATTTTTTATGACGCTATGTATAGTCACCGCGTCGCTAATACTTATACCTAATGCAATGGCAAAAGAAGATACTATAGCCGCTGCTTATGCACAGCCAGATCAAGAACTAATGGTTGCGGTTGAAGGGGGCAAAGTGTACGTTCGAGTGAATGGGATCATTAGTAAAAAAACAATACCGGCGGTTTTCATTCACGGTGGTCCAGGGGGAACACATAACTCTTTTGCGGGCATATTGAGTCTTGCAGATGAACGCCCAATAATTCTTTATGATCAACTAGATAGTGGTAAGTCTGAGCAACCAAACGATCCTGCAAATTGGCGCGTTGAGCGTTTTGTTGAAGAGCTCGAAGCAGTCAGACTTAAACTGGGAGCAGAACGTTGGCACTTAGTCGGCCATAGCTGGGGATCAGCAATCGCCCTAGAATATACTGCTCGCTATCCGCAACATGTTGCGTCTACGGTCATTGGCGGCACCTACATTTCTACGCCGCATTGGATCACGGACGCCAACTTACTGGTCCAAAAGGCAGCCAAAAAAGTTAAATTAACGCTTGGCGCTTGTGAAACAAAAACACCGCCACCAGAAAGCGAATGTGACAAAGCGTACACAGCGCTATATTCCCAATTCTACGAAACCGTAGCCCCCAGCAAAGAGGCTGTCGCATATGCTGCTCAAATTGGCGGCAATGGCTCCAATCCTGTAATCTATAATGCAATGTGGGGACCAAGTGAATTTACATCAACAGGTTCCCTTAAGACTTACGATGCGGTGCAGCTTTTGCAGCAGATCGACGGCAAACAAACGATGTTTCTGGTAGGACAGTACGACTCTGCTCGTATCGACACGGTTCAAGATTATGTGACCCTAACTCCTGGAGCAGAACTCGGTGTTGTACCAGGGGCTGCCCATGGTTTCTTTCGTGATCGTCCAATAGCAACCGAGGCAATTCTGCGCGGTTGGTTTAAGCGTAACGAAACACCTAAGGAAATTGGCCTTGAATAAAGATCTATGCCTAAATAATCACCTGAACAAATAAGCATTGACCTAGGTTATTATCGTATTATTCGACAGTTTTGAAACCAAATGTCAATGCTGCAGAAGTCCCGAAGGAAGTGGGCGTTTGCATTGCCTTAGTCTTCTATATATTAAATAAGCAATTGAACATTTCATTCGATGAGATGTTCAATTTTATTAGCAGCGTATCGCAAAATTCACATTTTTGCTGTTATTAAATGTTTACACTAGGAGTGTAAGCGAAGGTGTGTGTGTAAACTAGGTCCCTTATATTTATTTAAAAAAAACCATACCCTATACCACCTAAAGCCTAATTCTATTTATTATCGTCGCGTTTCAGCAACCAGGTTATATACCCTACCAGCAACCAAATCGCTGTCTGTTGAATAGATCGGGTGCATCGTTTATTCTTAGAACTGTCTTTAATTATCAACGAGTGCATATAGTTTTATGAGAAAACAGATACTGTTAACAACAGGCATAGCCGCCTTAATTGGTCTAGGCGGTTGCGATGCGCAAAATGCCCCTAAGGATGCGACTTCCTCAACTGCGGTTACACAATCTATCGCCTTACCTGCTGGCATTAACAAACTCGCTACTGTGACTAAAACAGAGGGTGAAATAGTTATTCCTTTCAATAAATATGTACTCGACAATGGCCTGACTATTGTATTACATCCCGATAACTCAGACCCATTGGTGCACGTAGATATTACTTACCATGTGGGTTCTGGTCGCGAAGAGCCTGGCAAGTCAGGCTTTGCCCACTTTTTCGAACACATGATGTTTCAAGGCTCGGAAAATGTTGCGGATGAGCAACATTTTGGTTTGATAACCGAATCAGGTGGCACACTGAATGGCTCTACCAACACCGACCGGACTAATTATTATGAAACGGTTCCGTCTAATCAACTAGAACGCATGTTGTGGTTAGAGTCGGATCGTATGGGCTTTTTCCTTGATGCCGTTACCAAAGAAAAATTCGAAAATCAGCGTGAAACCGTTAAAAATGAACGCGGTCAAAATTATGACAATCGCCCTTATGGTTTGCTCAGAGAAAGAGTCGGCGAAGCGCTTTACCCTGAGGGACATCCTTATTCTTGGTCCACTATTGGCTATATAGAAGACCTCAATCGTGCAAACTTAAATGATCTGAAAAAATTCTTCTTACGCTGGTATGGTCCAAATAACGCCACATTAACCATTGGTGGCGACATGGACGAGGCGCAAACTTTAGCTTGGGTCAAAAAGTATTTTGGTGGGATCCCTCGAGGACCTGAGGTGAATAAGCCTGAGTACACTAAGGTAACCCTAGACCAAGACCGTTATATTTCTATGCAAGATAATGTTTCTTTGCCTTTAGTTTATATGGCGTTTCCAACAGTGCATGCAAACCATCCTGATGAAGCACCACTTGATGTGCTTATGTCTATTATGGGCAGCGGTAAGACGTCACTTTTATACAAGAATATGGTGAAGAACGGCAAAGCTGTGCAAGCTAATGCAGGCCATTCCTGTGGCGAGATAGCGTGTCAGTTTTCTCTATTAGCATTGCCTGCACCCGGCAACACGTTAACTGAGTTAGAAACTATTATCCGTGCTTCGCTCGATGAATTCGAAAGCAGAGGTGGCGCAACCGATGATGATTTAGAGCGAGTTAAGGCGGGTATTATATCGGGTATGGTTTACGGGCTAGAAAGCGTCGCTGGAAAAGTAAGCCAACTTGCTGCCTATGAGACCTATCGTTCAAATCCAGATGGTATTAGCGATGATATTGCTAGATATGAAAATATTACCAAAGACGATGTAATGCGTGTTTATAAAGCTTATATTAAGGACAAGCATTCTGTTGTTATGAGTATTGTGCCTAAAGGACAGCCAGACAGTGTTGTTAAAGCAGATACTTGGCAACGGTATGAAAGAAATATCCCAGAAACCACTGATGAGACTAGCTTAGTATTGCGCCCTGGTGTGTCTGATTTTGACCGTTCTGTCATACCTTCACCAGGCAAGAACCCAAGTATAAAGGTGCCTGATATATACCGCGTTGAAATGAAAAATGGAGTCAGTGTATTAGGAGCTGTAAATGACGAAGTTCCGACCACAACTATTCAAGTAAGTATCCCGGCTGGCCAGACACATGAAGTAATAGACAAGCTTGGTTTAGCTTCTTTAACTGCCTCTATGCTGGGAGAAAACACCCTACAGTCGAGTGCTGAAGAGTTATCTAACGAACTGCAAAAACTAGGCTCAAATGTGTACTTTGGTGCAGGTGAAAAATTTACAACGCTTAGAATAAGAACCTTATCGAAAAATCTTGATCCCACTCTAGCCATCGCTATGGAACAGTTAACGTCACCGAAGTTTGATGAAGCTGACTTTGAGCGTTTAAAGAAACAGCAAATTGAAGGCTTAAAAAACGCTAAAAAGAATGCTAGCCCAATGGCCACAGAAATCTTTAATAAGTTAGTTTTTGGCTTTGATAATAGTTTTTCTTACTCCAATAATGGAACAATTGCTACTGTAGAAAAACTAACGCTTGAAGACGTGAAGGCTTTTTACGGCTCGAATTATGGGCCAGCGAATGCCGAAGTTATCGTGGTCAGCGACCTAGATAGTGCGATTATTACAGAACGTTTAGAAGTGCTTAATAATTGGAAAGGTCAATCAAGCCCCGTGGCAGCAGTTAAAGCATTTCCTGAGTTAGCAGCCGGTACTCTGTACTTTATTGATAAGCCAGACGCCGCACAATCGGAAATCCGCATTGGTAAGCGAGCTATGAACTATGACGCTACAGGTGAATATTACCGCGCAGACTTAATGAATTATAACTTAGGCGGTGCTTTCAATAGCCGTATTAACCTAAATTTACGGGAAGATAAAGGGTACACCTATGGCGCACGTTCGTTCTTTAGCGGTAATGATTTCAGAGGAGTATATAGAGCTCAGGCCGGTGTTCGTGCAGATACGACAGCGGATTCTATTTTACAATTTAGGAATGAAATAAACGCATTTAGAGAAACAGGCATGACAGACCAAGAACTCGCATTCATGAAAAGTGCTATTGGGCAGCGTGATGCAAGGGCTTACGAAACGCCTAATCAAAAACTAAGTTTCTTATCAGAGATTATGACTTACGGTCTTGATAAGACATTTGTAGATGAGCAAAACGCTATTTTAGCGGATATTGGTAAAGCGGAGCTGAATTCACTGGCAGCTAAACATCTGAAACTTGATGAGATGATTACGGTAGTGGTGGGCGATAAAGCTAAAGTTATGGAAAGCCTTAAACCGATGTTTGAGAATATTGTAGAGCTAGATGAAAACGGTAAACCCTTGTAGTTATCGCGCTTAATTATCGAGTTTCATTAAATCAAAGCCACTATCTTTTTTATAAATAGTGGCTTTTTTATAAATGGTGGCTTTTTTATAAATAGTTGCTTTTTTATAAATAGTTGCTTTTTTAGTGTGCATACTTTGCTCTATTCTAAGATGCTCAACATATCTCGTTGAGTGCTTCCTGACAGCAGCCGGGCCCAGTGCAAGGTCTGTTAACCTGCGATTTGCAAATAACGAAATTGACACTATTTTGAGCTGCTGGTTGATTCATATTTGAATTAACAAAGAAGAGGAATTGTTAATTATATTTACTGACTTTGGTACAATGCGTAAACTCAAGGGTAATATAAATCTTCACCCTTTGCCTTATTAAGAGGGTTTTCAAATTAAAAATCATAAGTTGAAATCGTTGCTCGATAAATTTAGCTTTATCTAAAATCAAAAAAACATAATAGTTGAATAAGCCTTTGCTTTCTAAACTCACTATTTGTTAATCTTCGAGTACATTATCAAATTAGAGACATATAAAATGCGCAAGAGATCCGCTTTAATTACTTCTTTATCTGTATTTGGCTGCTTACTAATATTGGCGCCTGTTAATGCACAAGAAGCTCCGCCTCAATCGCATAAAAGAATGATACCGGTTGATACCGAAGTTGTTACCAAACATAGTGTAAAAATTAATGATGAGAAAATTTCTTACACCGCTAGCGTCGGTACTCAACCAGTTTGGGATGAGGAAGGTTCGCCTATTGCCTCATTATTCTATACTTATTACGAACGCCAAGATGTTGATAAACGTGAAGCGCGACCGATTGTTTATTCGTTTAACGGCGGTCCAGGTTCTGCATCGGTTTGGATGCATATTGCTTACACCGGTCCAAAGGTCCTTAATTTAAGTGACGAAGGTTATCCCATTCAACCTTATGGCGTACAAGACAATCCACACTCTATTTTAGACGTAGCCGACATTGTATTCATTAATCCTGTTAATACCGGCTATTCTCGCGTTTTACCAAATGAAGACGGTGAAATGCCCTCACGCGATAAACAAAAAGAGCGCTTTTTTGGTGTAAATTCCGATATAAAGTACTTAGCGGAGTGGATGAATACCTTCACCTCGCGTAAAAACCGCTGGCAGTCGCCTAAGTACTTAATTGGCGAAAGTTATGGCACAACGCGTGTTTCAGGCCTTGCGCTCGAATTACAAAACAATCAGTGGATGTATTTAAATGGGGTTATTTTAGTCTCTCCTACTGATATTGGACTTGATCGCGACGGTCCCGTAAAGCAGGCAAATCAATTACCTTATTTTGCGGCAGCAGCTTGGTATCACGGTGTCTTACCTGAAGAGTTGCAAAGTAAAGATCTAGAAGAAATGCTACCAGAAGTTGAAGCTTTTGCACTTGATCAATACCTGCCCGCGCTAGCAAAAGGGGCCATGTTAACTGGTGATGCACGAGATAAAATGGCTGAACGGATTGCTTATTTCTCAGGCCTCTCTATGCAGGCAGTGCTTGATAATAATCTGGCACCAAGCACGGGCTTTTTTTGGAAAGAGTTACTGCGTGAACAAAATCGCACCATTGGCCGTCTCGATTCACGCTATTTAGGTATAGATGGAAAACGCTCAGGCGACCGCCCTGATTACAACGCCGAACTGACTTCTTGGTTGCATTCATTCACACCCGCAATTAACTATTATTTGCGTGAAGAATTAAACTTTGTTACCGATTTAAAATACAATATGTTTGGTCCTGTGCACCCTTGGGATAGAAGTGACAACAATACTGGTAAGCAATTGCGTCAAGCCATGGCACAAAACCCATACCTAAATGTACTGATTCAATCAGGCTACTTTGATGGCGCGACCAATTACTTTGACGCTAAGTACAATATGTGGCACATAGACCCTAGTACTCAAATGAGTGATCGCATTGACTTCAAAGCCTATAGAAGTGGTCATATGATGTATTTGCGTCGCGCCGATTTAGAAAACGCGAATAATGATATACGTGAGTTTATTGGTAAGTCTGATTCAAAAGGCCTGCCTGCTCAATACAAACTAAAATAATAGACCACAGCAACAGATGGTAGGATCTGATCAGCGGCTAATTCAACATGTCTTTAGGCAGAGTAATCTGATATTTTTTCAGACGGCGATAAACAGTTGGGCGAGATACGCTTAACTGTTTTGCTACTGACGATATATTCCAGCGGCGATGCTGTAACATCTCAACTAGTGCTTGTTTTTCAGGCAATTGAACATCACCCTCGGTCGCAGTTACCGGCGTATGTTCGGGTATAGGCGTTTGCATGGGCGTCAATAATGAAGGACTCTGCCATCGATGCGTTACGCATTCTTCCGGCAAGTGATGTACTGTTATTTCATTTGCTTCACAGATCGCGTCTGCAAAAGTCAGGATATTAGCTAACTGGCGAATATTACCCGGCCATCCATAAGCGAGTAAAGTGTGGATGAGATAGTTCTTATCGGCTCGTGCTTTAAGTGCACGTAGTTTTAAGGTAGCGCCATTTAGCCGATTGAAAAGGTCTTCTCGGAAGCGGCCATCAGCGATCAGTTGCGCGATGGTGCAATGGGTGGCCGCAAGGACTCGCATATCCACTCTAATGGGCTTAACTGCGCCGACAGGAAGCACCTGCCCTTCGGCTAATACACGAAGTAAACGAGTTTGGAGGTGTAAGGGCATATCACCAATTTAATCTAAAAATAGGGTTCCGCCGCTGGCTTGCTGAATGAGTCCTTTGGCTCCTTTTGCTCGACCACCGGTCAACGTGCCGGGTGCGTACCCGAATAACTCGCTCTCAATCAGTGACTCAGCAATCAAGCGCGGGCACCGATTCATCCTGTATGCTCTGTGCTCGGAGGACCACTGATTTGGGTTTACTCGATAGATTCGACGTTGAATCAATGAGCATTCCAAATAGAATTTGTTGGGTACCGGATACTCTGAATGCGCGTGTACCGTCTTTAGTATTGTAGGTAATCGACAAGATATCGCGCCACTCGCATTCCAACGATAAGGGTAAAGAAACGCTAGGTTGATTAAGCACCGTGAGCGTTGATAGAAGAGCTCGAGCCGCAGAATTAGCCGCTAGAATATCGCCTTGCTCATCCACAGCGAATAATAATTGTCCGTTCACTTGGACTAACTCACGTGACTGATCACATCTGAAAATTAAACTGTGTCGATAGCGTCTTAGGAAGTAGGCGTCCTCAATCAACCTTGCATACAACTGGGTTAAGTGAAGCGCAAAATTTTGGCTGCCGCGCGTTTTAGATGAATCTAAAGCTAAATCGGTATTGTTAACGGACGGGACCGAACTAGAAGCTGATTTAATTGTTTATGCTACGGGCTATGGTTCGATGAACGGTTGGGCGGCTAAAATCATTTCTCAAGAAGTTGCTGATAAAGTTGGGAAATGCTGGGGTATGGGGTCTGATACGAGCAAAGATCCCGGGCCATGGGAAGGTGAACTACGTAATATGTGGAAACCCACGCACCAAGAAGCACTCTGGTTTCACGGGCGCAACTTACATCAGTCCCGGCACTACTCTCAATACCTTTCACTGCAAATAAAAGCGCGTATGGAAGGCATTGCAACACCCGTTTACGGAATGGAGCCTGTTCATCACCTAAGCTAGGGCTGTGACCGATGAATAGATATTGATAGGTAGCTCTCATAAGGTAGCTCTCATAAGGTAGCTCTCATAAGGTAGCTCTCATAAGGTAGCTCTCATAAGGTAGCTCTCATAAGGTAGCTCTCATAAGGAAGCTCGCATAAGCTACCTATCAATCCCCAGCTTAGCTTTTTTTGCAATTACGATTAGACTCAGAGAACTGTTGCGTTACTATTTTCTGGCTGAGCAAGGGCAAAAAGTTTAACTCTAACAATCACTTACCATAAGTACAAAGATAAGCGGTATCGACAGTGGTTGTGACCTTAAACTTCTTATTGGCTTCAATCGTAAACACTTCTGAAGCTGTAAACGTTTTCCACTCTTGTTGTTCTGGTAGTAACACCGTTAATGCCCCGCTAACAACCGTCATAGTTTCAAACTCGCTAGTATCAAACTCATACTCACCCGGAGCCATAACCCCAACCGTTGCAGACTGAACAGCAGTATTAAAGGCAATTGATGCTACCTTGCGCTCAAAATATTCGTTTACGTTAAACATATTTATCTTTCCAATTCAAAACTAAGTAAGCCATTAGTCTACATTTTTGCGACCTGACTGTAAGCAATGGCAATCAATTTAATTTATTCAGTACTCATACTAATTTTCTTTATCTCTCTTTATCTGCTACTTTATTTCTTGATATCTTCATCTGTTGGATCAACAGTTTCTTCATCACTTTTCATCCTAGTTTCAGCATTGGCAACGTTTTCCTTGTTAAGCTCGTTGGCCATTGATGCCGGTGTTCCATCTGGGAAAGCAATAAAAGGAAATGGCATTTCGTTAGTTTTGAAGGTTAAAAATAAGGTAATTTGATATATATAGGTACTCAAATTTTGACCAAAAGGTATCACTGCTTGATTTACCTCTCCTTTAAACAGAAGTGTCAGAAATTGAAAAATTGCCACCAAAGATACGATAAATTTTGCCACACCTGAAAATATGCCAAAAAGAAGCATGAATAAGCCTCGCTTCCACGTATTCAAATTAGTTAATTTTGCTTTAATTTTGTCGTCCATTTGATTCTCCTAAAAACAGTGTTGTTAATTGTTCATTCTTCTTAACTGTTAGCAATAATAAAGCCAATAATATTTACAATTAAATCATATAGTTAAGTTTAGGCCTCGATAATAAAATAAAAAAATCACGAGTTATTGTATTTTATCGCCACATTATGACCAAATTCACCAATCCATAATAAGAGTAAATCCTAGTAAAATTACGCTCAACTAAGCATAAAACACAATACAGCTTTAAATAGCGGTTGATCCACCATCTACGGGCAGAGCCACCCCGGTGGTAAAACCGGCTAAGTCTGAACATAAATATAACACGGCCCCAGCTACTTCTTCAGGTTGACCAATACGTCCAATGGGATGAAGGTTGTTTACGTACTGTTGTTTTTGCGGATCGTTCTGTGTTGCCCGTTTATACATATCGGTATCAATAACGGCCGGACAAACAGCATTAACACGCAGGCCTTTTTTAGCATATTCGACAGCGGCTGATTTTGTTAGCCCAAGCACAGCATGTTTACTGGCACAGTAAATACTCATTTTTGGTGCTGCACCTAAACCAGCAATAGACGCGGTATTTACAATGACCGAGGTAGGCTGTAGCAGCATCGCAGGAATTTGATATTTCATGCAGCGCCAAACACCTTTGACGTTAACGTCCATTATTTTGTCGTAAACCGCTTCGTCGCCATCGGCCAATTTGCTTTGTTCGATTTCGATACCCGCATTATTAAAAGCGATATCTAATTTTCCGTAGATTGCTAAAGTACCATCAACCAGTTCTTTAACATCTTGCTCTATTGTTACATCACAAGAAAGAAATGTGGCAATGCCGCCGGCTTGAGTGATTTGAGACGCCGTTTCTTCACCATCAATTTGATTAATATCAGCCACCACCACACTGGCACCTTGTTGTGCAAATGCTAGGGCCGTTGCGCGGCCAATGCCATTACCAGCACCGGTTATTAAAACCACTTTATTATTAAAATTATTCAACGCATTAACCTAAATATATGTAAGTCACTAGACCATAGAGTGTTTACTCAAATAGTGGAAATTATTTACTTTCATGGGAGTCTATTAGTCTAGATAATTATGAATAGTTAACTCAGTAGAGCGCTGAAATACCGACCATTATAATACTCCATTGCATCAGCGCTTCGCATCACTAGACATTGGCAATATGGCTGAGTATCCTATACCTAATTGAACACTAAATTGATATTGTTATGACCGATACTTCGCACAACCCAGACCTTCATCTATTATGGCCAACTCCATTTTTGCGAACCAAGTTCGCTGATAACGTTCAAGTTAATAAGGCGCTGGTAACACTTTTCACTGCACATCGAAATAATAATGACAAGCTAAAAGCGCCTGTTTATTCGAGTAGTGACGATTTATTAATGCGCTATAGTCATCCAGAACTGAACGCATTATTTACATTTATTTCTGACCAACTATTTCAGATGTCGACTCAAGTGAACGCTAAACTTTGGCAGTTCAGCCGCTCTACAAAGCTACAAATGAATGTTGTTGGCGCTTGGTTTCAAATCCAAAATGGTCATGGTTTTCACGAAACGCATAATCATGGCAATTGTGCTTGGTCTGGCGTTTATTACGTACAAGTTGATGATGAAGAGAGTCGTGTCGCTAATAAAGAGTTGGGTGAGATGAATGGTGTGACCCGATTTTATGGCCACCAAATGGATGTAATTGGCGGAGGCTATATGGATTCGGGCAATCTATACCTGCAAGACAATAGTTTTGACTCGCCGCCTGAAGAAGGCGTTTTATGCATTTTCCCCTCACACCTTAAACATATGGCAATGCCCTATATTGGTAAAAAAGACCGAATTGTTGTGTCGTTTAATGTCCAGGTACATGGTGATCAGGGGGATGGCTTGTTTGACCATAGCTTTACTAACAAACTGTAAATCGACATTAATACGCTATGGTGTTCTGGTATATAAGTCTGAGTAATATAAGCCAACAAGCATTTCCGCCGCATAGACGCATCCAAGGCAGCACATTGACAACTCTTGGCCATGGATTACAACGGTTTCGGTTGGTTTTCCATGGCTGATCAGCTTGCAGTGAGCGCATTCATAACTTACCGCTCTGCATGTAGATGCATTAGACATTGCATTCATCCATACCTTCGACTAGAGCATGCCAAGCCAGCATCACGCACTTTTTCCGCGCAGGATGGTTGCGCACAGCCTCAAGCGGTAAGAGCATCTGCGGGATATTGACGTCTTCTCCGGCTATCCATCCTTGCATTTGAGCTGCTATTTTTTTTGCATACTCAGTCGACTGTCCTTTAATGGATTCAGTCATCATTGAGGCCGATGCGATACACACGGAACATCCCCGACCTCTAAATTGAATCGCTTGGATAATATTATTATTCAGACTGAAACCTACTTCAATGTCATCACCACAGCGCGGATTAGAGCCTCTTTTAACAACTTGCATTGTGCTTAACTCTCCGACTACTTTATTTCGAGGTTTCTTAAAGTGATCCAGCAACTGTGCTTTGTATAACTGCGAGTCTGACATTAGGCAAAAACCTTCTCAGCGTGCTCTAGTGCATTCACCACAGCGCTAATATCATCGTTAGTGTTATACACAGAAATACTGATACGCAATGTTGAACTGACTCCTAGATGTCTTAGTAGTGGTTGAGCACAATGGTGACCAGCGCGAACTGCAACACCAGAGTCGCCCATAATTTGGGCGAGGTCATGAGCATGGATCACATCATGATAAAAGCTAACAATGCCTGAAGACAGATGCTTGGCAGGTGAAACTAAGTGCAGATTTGGATAATGCGATAGTTGTTGATATAGACTACTTGCCAGTTCTCCAATATGCATCTTAATATTTGCTTGACCCAATGACTCGACAAAGTCGCAAGCAGCTGCAAAACCAATGGCACCCACAAGATTAGGTGAACCTGCTTCAAAACGATGTGGCGCTTCACTCCAAGTGGTGTCAGCGATACTGTCGGCGCAAAAGTCGACCATGCCTCCTCCTAGTCTTAACGGTTGCACTTGATCGAGTCTATCTGGCGCTATATACAGAATGCCTATGCCAGTTGGTGCAAACATTTTATGTGCAGAGAAGACCAAAAAGTCACAGCCCAGCTGTTGCACATTAATCGTATTGCTGACCACCGCCTGAGCAGCATCAATGAGAGTCGGGATATGTTTTTGCTTGGCTTGCTCGCAGATAGCTTTTACATCATTGGTCGTACCCAATACATTAGATGTTTGGGTCAGTGCAATCATGGCTGTCGTATCAGAAAATATATCAGGGTGTCGGTCTAGGTCTAATTCGCCAGTACTGTTGAGCTCAATTATACGCAGACTCGCCCCCGATTTTTCACACACGTGTTGCCAAGGTAAATAGTTTGAGTGATGCTCCATGCGTGTCACCCACACATTTTGTCCTGGTTTTAGGCGTGGCAGCAAAAAGCCTTGTGCCACTTGGTTAATGCTGTCCGTTGCTGAGGCGGTAAAAATCACTGACCTATGAGTTGCAGCGCCTATAAAACTTTTGAGTCGTTCTCGTGCTTGTTCATACCGCGTCGTTGTTTGTTCAGCCAAAGGATAAAAGCCGCGATTAACAGGGCTGTGAAATAGCCGCATAGCATCATCCATTGCCTGCATTACCATCTCTGGTTTTTGCGAGGTGGCTGCGTTATCTAAATAACTTAAGTTTCGCGTTAGTTCATTATTTCTAAAAATCGGGAAAAGCGCTTTAACACGTTCAGGATTAATCCGCGCAGCTGCGTTAGTTTGTTTGTCAGTCTCAATATTAGATAGCGCCACAGAACTCATTTTTTATTCACCCGCAGCCAGCTTGTGTGCTTGATATATTGTCGCGACTGCACCACCTGCATCTTCCACCAGCAATTTATCTCTGTTTCTTATACCAGTGCCACCGCGACGCAATAATGTAATTTCACTCAAAATACACAGCGCAATTTCTTCTGGTGTTTGCGGACCTAAGTCTAAACCTGAGGGCGCAACGACGCGACTGATCTCATCTTCACTGACGTGTTCTTCGCGTAAATAGTCCAATACCAGTCTTGCGCGTTTACGGCTCGCTATAAGCGCTATGTAACCCGCATCGCAGCTCAATGCTTGTTTGATAGACTCGTGGTCACCTTTATGTTGTGTCGCTATTATTACATAGTCGTTTGGCTTAGGTGTTAGCTGACTATAATCTAGATCATCGGTAATGATATGCTTAGCAGCCGGAAACTTATCCCACGTAGCACCAAGGTCGTTAACGATGACTCGATAGCTTAGTATATCGCCCATAGCACAAATGACTTCAGCAACTTTACCATGTCCCATAACCCAAATAGTAGGCTCCGGTAACACAGGCTCTACATATACTTTCATACCGCCTCCACAAGGCATTCCTGCACCTAACATTTCATCATCTAAATCAATTTCCATCATCGCTGTTTGATTCGTTTCAATACATTCCATGGCCTTTTCGCAAGTACTTGATTCAGCACAGCCACCTCCTATCCAGCCAGTGACTACTCGACCCTGAGCATCAATAATCGCTTTGGAGGATGTTTTTGCTGAAACCGAACCATAGGTATCTACAACGGTTGCCACAGCAAACGGTTCTTGCTTCTGTTGCAGATCATTCATGATGTCGAAAATACTACGAGCCATAATTATTTCTCTTTAAATACATACTTATTTATGTGTTAGGGTCATGCAATACGATCACACGGTTGTTTTGTATCAGAATCTCTGTGCTGCAATCGTTGCCTAACATTCTGAAGTGCTTCTGGCGTATCTAAATCAAACGTGACGTGGTCGTTTTGAGCTTCAAATACAGTGACTTCTTGAGGTTGCTTTTGTATTAACTTACGACACCCTAGGTTTTTCTCACCGTCAAGGATAGCTTGACGGTGAGAATGATCTAAAATAATCGGATTACCCCTTTCACCTAAATATTGTGGAACCAATATCGATGTTGTACATTCATCGAATGCCAAATGCATTGCATGTAAATCTGACTTTTCAAGTAATACTAAATCCGATAGGCAAATAATAATGCCGTCTGTATTTTTAGTTAATGCTTTTAGCCCAGTATACACAGAAGTCATTTGACCTTCATGATAGTCGTGGTTTTCTACTAAGGTCACGGGCAAATCACTTAACTCACTTGCAACTAACGTAGCTTCATGTCCAACAACCACAACAATTTCATCCAGCCCGTAGTCAACCAATAACTGTGCCGTTCTGCGAACCAGTGGTTGTCCTTCGATATTGATTAGCAGTTTATTTTGCTCTCCCATTCTGGAAGAAAGCCCGGCAGCCAATAATACACAAGATAATCGTTTTGAAGGCATCATATTCGTCATTTAGATGAGCAGCAACTGCTCGATTCAGGCGGCTTGGTCGCTGACTCTGACTCAGAATTAGTAGTAGCACTCTCGCTTTGCAGTTTAGGCGCAGTATACATACTCTCACTTTTAGTATTTTTGAACTGTATAAGCTCAGCTAGCAGCGCAACGGCGATCTCTTCTGGCGTATTGGCTCCGATTTTAAGGCCTGCTGGATACCGAACATTGTTGATTACCTCTGGCGTGAAATTCATCCCCGCAGTCTTCTCTAATAGCTTCAAGGCTTTTTTTGAACTGGCAACCAATGCAGTATAGGGTGAAGCGATTTTTAATGCCGCGTTTAGACCCGCTTCATCGCGTTTGCCTTGAGTCGACACCACAACATATGGCATACGATTAAAATGTCCATCCGATATTTCAAAGTTATCAAGCACACTGATTTCACTGGAGAAAAGCTCATTGGGTGTGCCTTCTACCGCAACAGTAACCTCAAACCCAGACATTGAGGCTATTTTTGATAAAGCGTGGGAAACCGGTGAGGCCCCTATAATTAACAATAATGGTTTGACAGTAATTGGCTCTATAAATATATCTAAGGTCCCACCTGAGTGGCACGCCATATTGAATTTGACGATGCCATCTTCCAACGCGGTTTGATGCGTTGGGGTGACTCTAATAAGCTGTGGTTGTCCTGTTTTAATACATTCTCGTACGGTTTTAATGACAGCGGGCTGCGCGCAACCGCCCCCTATCCAACCAAAAATTTCGCCTTCAAAAGTAACTAATGCTTTTGCCCCCGGTTTTGCCGACGTCGGTGATTCGCAGCGAACTACCGTGGCTAAAGTAAAGTGCTTTCCTTGTCGAGTGAGTTGTTCTGCTTTTAGTTCCAGTTCAGCTGAATTAATCATACTGTTTTTCCTTAGCGTGCTACCAAGTTTTAGTCAACGCACCTTCAAGTGCAGCCAGTGATTCTAGGTTGTTAGCCGGAGCGAATAAATCAATAAAAGGCAACGCCGCAGCCATACCAGCAGCGATTGGTTCATATCCATGATGGCCTAGTAACGGATTCAGCCAGACAATTTTTCTGCAACGTCGTTTTAGTATTTGCATCTCGCTGCTAAGCTCTTCGCTCGGACCAGCGTCAAGGCCGTCGCTAACAATCATAACTAAGGAACGTTTATTAACACTCTGCCCATATTGTTGATTAAACTTATGCAGGCTTTCGCCAATTTTAGTGCCCCCAGACCAATCATCCGACATCATCGCTAAACTATTTCTAACTCGCATTAAATCCGTTTGTTTTAACGCATTGGTAATTGGCAAAAGCTGCGTGTTGTAAGCATAGGCTTGGACATCTTTAAATACATTAATGAGTCCTCTTGCAAAACGTAAAAACAAAAAACTATACATGGACATTGAGCGACTTACGTCGACAATAATAATAAGTTTCGGCGTTTGTGGCTTCAGACGTTTCTTGCAGAGTTCAAGAGGCGTGCCCCCGTAGCGTAAGCTCTTGCGTATGGTTCTGCGAAGGTCGATTTTTCCTTTGTTTGCCTGATATTGGTACCGTCGGGAAATTCGTTTTTTCATTTGTTTCGCTAAGCGTTCTATTAAACGCTCCATTTTACGCATTTCATCAGGATCTTTTATTGAATGAAAATCTTCCTTGGCAAGATTTGCTCGTGAGCTTGCACCTTCTTTGGTGCCACTTGCTTCTGGCACATCGTCGCCGTCTTGCTCTGCGGCTGTATCGGCTGATGATGGTTTAGGCGTTTGCTTTCTATCTCCTTCAGATTGTTGCTTTTGCTGCTCAGGTGACTTTTTCTTTGCGGCAGGAGATTGATTTGCTTGAACGAATTGTTTGGTATTTGATGACAACCAATAGGCATTAAAAACCTCATCGAATTTTTTCCAATCATCTTCATTTGAGCAAATTAGTGCTTTTAGGCCTAATTTAAAGGCATATTTGTCACTTATATAACAATACTCAGCAACTTTGAGCGCATCTACTTGCTCAGCAATACCAACACGAAAATTATTGTTACGCGCATGGCGAATAAACTCGACAACCCGGCGAGTTAAATGTTCAGAGAACTCATCACAATATACTTTGTTTAGTTGTGTCATCAATAAGCTCTAGATTAGACTGCGCGAGCGATCAGTCGCTCTATTTCAAAGGGTTCTAAGCGCATCGAATCTTCTCGTGTTTTTAACAGACAAACTAAACTGTCTTGAATGACCTCCATATCTTCATCTAAGCTAGTAATACCTAAGTTCAACAGTGCGGCAGCCCAATCGAGTGTTTCCGCAACTCCGGGGACTTTCTGTAAATCAATCTTGCGTAAATCCTGAATGAAAGCAACCACCTGCCGAGCAAGTTGAGGACCAATTTCAGGTACGCGTTTATTTACAATTTGAAGTTCTTTATCGAAACTAGGGTAGTCGACATAATGATAGAAGCACCGGCGCCGAAGCGCGTCGCTCAACTCTCTTGTACCATTAGATGTTAATACGACAAAAGGGATAGATTTGGCTTTTATAGTGCCTATTTCAGGGATACTAACTTGAAATTCTGAAAGTAGTTCCAATAAATAAGCTTCAAATTCTTCATCTGCTCTATCAATTTCATCGATAAGTAAAACCGGTGACTTTTCTTGCATAATAGCCGCTAGCAATGGACGCTGTAATAAGTATTTTTCACTAAAAAGCTCACTCTCCATCGATCCATTTGGGTTATTCTGCTGTCGCTCTTCGAGCATTTTAATTGAGAGTAGCTGGTGCTGATAATTCCACTCGTAAACCGCCGAGTTAACATCTAGACCTTCATAACATTGCAAGCGAATGAGAGGACAATCATAAAGCTGAGAGATCACCCTCGCTATTTCAGTTTTACCTACACCCGCATCGCCTTCCAGCAACAAAGGACGCTTCATATCTGAAAATAATAAGAGGCTTGCTGATAAATTACGTTCGGCTATGTAGCCAAGCTCTGACAATTTCCCCTGAAACTCAGCGATGCGGTTAACTTTAGTCATCAGTATTTAATCACTCTATTTTTTCGAACTAAAAAGACTACCAAACCAACCCACAAAAACAGACCAAGCGAATGCGAGTCCATTTAATTCCGCAGGTTGCTCTGCAATTTTATCCCGTGCCATTTCAGCTTCTTCACCTTCCCCCATACTGGCAACATTATTGGCAAAGCTTTTTCCAAATTGATTTAGCATTTGATCCGCAACTTGGGTCATCATTCGACCTCCTAGACTAGCTGCTTTGCCATTTACAGTTACTGTTGCAACACCTTGCAGAACACTTTTACCATCCTCAGTATCTTCTACCCATGCTCGCAAATCCATGGTGGCAGATGATGAACCTTTAGTGTCCTGTCCTTTTCCAATCATATGAAGTTCACGTTTTTCGGCATCAATATTTTGGATAATAATATCGCCATTAAAGGCCATCGTTGCCGGTCCAATCTTGGCCTTAACTTTACCTTTGTAATTTCCATCACCTAGGTCTTCTGTAATTTCAGCGCCCGGCATGCAGCTGGCAACACCTCTAATATCTTGCAAGAAAGTCCAGGCTTGAACGCCAGTACCAGGTAGTGAAAACTCTTTGTTTAAATCGACTTTCATTTTTTAATAATTCCAATATGAATAAAATAACAAACCAGTCCTGATAGCTATCAGGACTGGTTTGAGATGAGCTAACGAATTAGCTAATTGTCTAGTAATCCAAGTGCTTTAATTTGCTTCCAAACGCGATAGGCATTGTGAGGCATATCCATGTGAGTGACGTCTAAATGTGCAAAGGCGTCGACCATAGCGGAAGTAAAGGTTGGAATACTGCCAACATGCGGTGACTCAGCTACACCTTTGGCACCAATTGGATGGTGTGGTGAAGGTGTAACCGTATAGTCTGTTTCCCATTTGGGTGTTTCAACGAAAGTTGGTAAAAAATAATCCATTAAGGTATTACCTAGCAGGTTACCTTCCTCGTCGTATGGCATTTCTTGTCCCATTGCGACAGCATATCCTTCAGTAAGACCACCATGAATTTGGCCATCAATAATCATCGGGTTTATGCGTGTACCGCAATCGTCTAGGGCATAGAATCGACGTATGTCAGTTACGCCGGTGTCTTTGTCGATGTCAACAACACAGAGATAGGCACCAAATGGAAAGGTGAAGTTTGGTGGGTCATAGTAATCAACCGCTTCAAGACCAGGCTCCATACCTTCTGGTACATTGTTATACGCCGCCCAGGCGATGTCTTTCATGGTTTTTTCTTGACCAGGAACACCTTTCACTTTAAAGCGATCAACTTCCCACTCAAGGTCGTCTTCACTTACCTCTAATAGATGAGCCGCTATTTTCTTTGCTTTCGCTTTGATTTTACGAGCAGCTACCGCGGTTGCAGCGCCACCTACAGGCGTAGAACGAGAACCATAGGTTCCCAGTCCATAGGGTGAAGTATCGGTATCACCTTCCTCAATTGCAATTTCATCAGATGTAATACCCAATTCAGAAGCAATGATTTGTGCATAGGTTGTTTGATGGCCTTGTCCTTGGGTAATAGTGCCCATGCGCGCCATAACTGAACCTGTAGGATGAACCCTAATTTCAGCACTATCGAACATGCCAACGCCCAGAATATCGCAAGATTTAGAAGGCCCAGCACCAACCACTTCAGTAAACGTGACTAAGCCAATACCCATTAACTCGCCGTTCGCCCGTTTTTCTTCTTGTTCTCGCCGCAGGCCTTTATAATCGACTGCATCGAGCACTTTTTCTAGCGCAGTATGGTAGTCGCCCGAATCCAACTCGAAACCTAAGCAAGTTGTATACGGAAATTGTTCTTTTTTAACAAAGTTACGGCGACGGATCTCTGCTTTATCAATACCAAGTTTCTGCGCCAGAACGTCCATGGTGCGCTCAATAACGTAAACCGCTTCAGTCACACGGAATGAGCATCGATAAGAAACACCACCCGGGGCTTTGTTCGTATACACGCCATCGACATTCAAATGCGCAACGGGAATATCGTAAGAACCCGTGCATATATGCATGAACCCGGCAGGAAATTTAGATGGATCCGCACACGAATCAAATGCACCATGATCGGCTAAAACGTTGACTCGCAATGCCTTGATAATACCGTTGCTGTCTGCAGCGAGTTCGCCACGCATATGATAGTCACGGGCAAATGCCGTAGTCGAAATGTTTTCCATACGGTCTTCGACCCATTTAACCGGGACGCCCAAGACGATAGAAGCGACGATAGAAGCCACATAACCAGGATAGATACCGACCTTATTACCAAAGCCGCCACCAATATCAGGGGAAACGATACGTACGCTGCTTTCAGGAAGACCAGAAAGCATAGACACCACGGTGCGAACAACATGTGGCGCTTGTGACGTTAAATAAACCGTTAGCTTGCCGTTTATTTTATCCATCGACGCAACACACCCACAGGTCTCTAATGGACATGGATGTACTCGGTGATAGACCATATCCTGTGATACGGTAACTTCTGCGGCATCAAAAACACGGTCAGTTGCATCTTTCTCACCGGCTTGCCAGTTAAAGATGTGGTTATCATGTTTGCGCGTGCTGTGCGCGCCTTCCATTTTGCCAACCAGATCTTCGCGTAAAATCGGAGCTTCAGCGGTCATTGCCTTGTGTGGGTCAACTAACACTGGTAATTCTTCATATTCTACTTCAACTAGATCGATTGCATCGGCAGCGATGTAGCGGTCATCGGCAACAACTAAAGCGACTTCTTGATATTGGAAGTGAACTTTTTCGTCGGCTAAAACAGCTTGCACATCACCCGCCAAAGTTGGCATCCAGTGAAGATTAAGGGGCTTTAGATCTGCTGCGGTTAAAACAGCGTGTACGCCGGGTAACGCTAATGCTTTTTCTGTATTTATGCTTATGATGCGGGCATGAGCATACGGACTTCTGACCATATCTGCGAACAACATACCAGGCATTTTAATGTCATCAGTATAATTGCCTTTACCCTGAATAAAACGAGCATCTTCTTTGCGTTTGCGCGAACAACCAACACCGTTTAACGAGTCTTCGCGTTTTTGCTTATCTGCTACTGTATCCATTACTCAGTACCTCACGCTTGTTGTAAGTTTTTGGCGGCTGTTCTTACCGCATTGATGATGTTCTGATAGCCAGTACAACGACATAAATTACCAGACATACCCCAACGAATTTCTTCATCGTTAGGATCTGGGTTCTCTTGCAAGAACCGATAGGCACGCATCAGCATGCCAGGCGTACAAAAGCCGCACTGCAAACCATGCTCATCAACAAATGCTTGCTGAATAACATGAAGTCCATCAGCAGTTGCCATACCTTCCACGCTTTTAACGTCGGAACCGGCGGTTTGAACAGTCAATAGGGTGCACGATTTAACCGACTCACCGTCAATATCTACTGTGCATACGCCACAGTGTGACGTTTCACAACCAATGTGCGCGCCTGTTTGGTTTAAATTTTCTCGTAGCGTATGGATCAATAGCTCACGTGGCTCAACGAGTACGTCAACGGTTTTGCCGTTGAGTGTAAATGAAACTGCTTGCTTAGCCATGGTTACTCCTTTGCGTTTTCGATAGCTTGGATAATTGATCGGCGAGCCATAATAGCTGCCATATGAGACTTGTACTCTTCATCACCGCGCAAATCGACGGCAGGATCACATGCCGCAACAATTGCTTTTTCGACGGCCTTTAACAAAACGTCGTCAACTCGTTTACCTCGAATTAGATCTTCAGCGGCTTCCGCACGAATTGCCATAGGAGCAACATTAGTTAATCCAATCCGAATATCACGCACGACATCGCCGTTCATTTCAACCACTACGGCTGAGCCTGCGACTGCATAGTCACCGGTTTTACGTTTTAGCTTATGATAACCATGCCCAGTACCCGACGTTAATGCCGGCACTTTAATAGCAACCAAAATCTCGTACTCTTCAAGAGCAGTCCAGTAGGTTCCCAAGAAAAATCCATTTGCTGGGATCATTCGTTCGCCATCGGGGCCATGGATAACCAGTTGCGCATCTAATGCTAGCATAACGGCCGGATGGTCATTTCCGGGATCTCCGTGCGCGACATCGCCACCAATAGTGCCTTTATTTCGAACTTGAGGGTCAGCTACGAGCTTTGCAGCCTCTACTAGCAGTGGACAATACTGTTGTAAAATATCCGATCTAATCAGTTCACTTTCTGTGGTCATTGCACCGATAGTAATGGTGTCACCATCGATACTAATGCCCTTTAGGCCTTCTATACCGTTGATGTCGACTAGATAGGGTGCTTCAGAAAAACGTAACTTCATCATAGGAAGCAAGCTGTGCCCACCGGCAAGTAGCTTAGCATCCTCATTGTCCTGTAGTTTCGCGATGGCATCAGCGATGCTAGTCGCTTTGTGGTATTCAAAACACGATGGAATCATGTAGACCTCACATTGTTGAGTTGTTGTTGTTAACCAAAGGAGTCAAAACGTGAACCTTTATTTTTTATTTTTATATGCCTTCGTAGAGTAAAACACAAACTGTTAAAAAAAAACCTCAATTGTTAAAAAAAACCCTTAATTGTTAATCAATTAATTTTAACATTCTAAAAAAGGCGTCTCGTTTGAGAAAAAACGCTTCCTTTTATTTAGTAGATAGTCATTATTCATGTAGGTAAGAAGCCTAAATTATTTGTATTATTCATAAAATAAGCACTCAAAGTAATATCTAGCGAACGATTTCCCCGCTTAATTTATTATCAACAATTGTCTAAAATTTATAGCCTACAGATACGCTGTAAACCCAAGGGTCAATATCTACAGTCACATTACCCGAGGCATTATTTGCACCTAAAGTAGCATTATCTAGAGTAAAGGTAGCGTCGGTACTAATGTCAATGTAACGAACAGAGGCATTAACAAACCATTCCTTGTCAATCATGTAATCAAAACCGACTTGCGCAGAAATACCAAAGGAGGCGTCTAAATCTAAATCGCTAAAACCAAGTGTTTTATTAGCGTTAGTAAATTTTTCGTCAAAAAAGATCGTGTAATTTAGACCAACACCAACATAGGGTTGAAACACAGCGCCGCTATCGGCAAAAAAATAGTTGGCGGTAACGGTAGGAGGTAAATGCGTTACCTCAGCAAGTTGTCCTAAACCTAATGGGTTGGTGTTGACATTAACGTCGTGCGTAAAAGGCGTTGCCGCAAGCACTTCTATGTTCCATTTATCGGTAACAAAATAAGCAAAATTAAGCCCCACCTGCGTATTGTTATCAACGTTTAAAGCAAATCCCAAGTCACCACCGCCAACAAAAATATTGGAGCTCGATTCGTCTGGTGCAACCGTGGTTAAACCAATGCGAACGAGCATATCGCCTTTTTCATGAGCTATTGCGTTAGCGCTTAACAAGGCGGTAGCGCTAAAAAGGGCGGAAGCACTAAAAATCGCAGTTGCAGCGGATAGTATTGGTGTTGATTTTTTCATATGTTGTGTTCCCTAAGTGAATGGTGCCCATCATAATCAAGTTACACATCCAAAATACTAAACGTTAATATTTTGTTAATAACCGAGTTCGAGTATAAGAAAAAATTATTAATATAGTCAACGGGATAGCAGAAACAAGCTTGCAAAAAATTTCCTATTGATGCGAAATATGATGTTTAGCAGTGATTTTTGGACGGCACACAGAGAGTGAATGTCAAACACAATTAAGTTGATTTCTGGGCTTTAGGAACCGTGTAACTTGACCTTATTGGTCTATTGCGAAGGTTAGTAAAGAAGTGCCGGCGTGAACGGAGAGTACTAGACGGGTAAAGTTAATATTTATTTGTGTAAAGTTGAATGTACAATCGTGATGTTGACTAGTATCAACATCAGGACCAATAAGAGCTGTGTGGTTTTCATCAGGTTAACTATAAGGTAAGTTTTCTTACCTTATTTGCATTTTTTGCATTTTTTGCATTAGAGTAGAGTAAAGTCAAAAAGTTGAATTTGCACCGTCTCACCCGCTTGAACATGGCCTCGGTCTGTTTCTAGGACGATATAGCAATTGCTGTTTGCGAAGCTTGAAAATACACCAGAACCTTGGGCCCCTGAAGACTCTACTGCCAATTGACCAGATTGATTGATGTAACATTTTCCTCTTTGATAATCTGCCCTGCCAGGCTGCTTTTTGAGTTCCCCAACACTAACTGCAGGTAATATATGAGCGAAAGTGACTGTTTCACCCGCCATTTGTTTCAATGCGTCAGTTGCTATTTGATTAAATATGACGAAAGCTGATACTGGATTGCCAGGTAATCCAAAAAATATGCTGTTTGGCAAACGACCAAAGGCGAGCGGTTTCCCAGGTTTGATCGCAATTTTCCAAAAATCTATTTGTCCAAGTTCAGCTAATATCTCTTTAACAAAGTCAGCTTCTCCGACCGAAACGCCCCCGGACGTGATCACGCAATCGGCTTGAGCATCGGCCTGTAGAACAATTTTTCGTAATTCATCTTTGTCATCCGCCACTATCCCGAAATCGATTATTTCACAATGCATTTTTGTCAGTAGTGCAATAATAGCAGGACGATTACCGTCATATATCTTATGTGCTTGGTAATCATCGCCAGCTCGCATTAATTCGTCGCCGGTGGAAAATACCGCGACTTTAAGCTTCCTATAAACTCGGACCAAATCACAACCTAACGAAGACAATAGGCCAATATCAGACGCGGTTAACTTTTTACCGATAGTAGATACTAAGCTATTTTTCTTAATATTTTCACCCGCCAATCTAAGGTCATTTCCTTTTTTGGGGATCTTAGTAAACGAGACTTGGTCACCTTTGGCAATTGCGTTTTCTTGCATCATTATGGTATCAGAGCCATCAGGCACTGCGGCCCCCGTCATGATGCGCACGCATTCGCCCTTGCTAAGGTGTTTGAGATATGGACTGCCGGCAAAGCTTTTTCCAACCATCGTTAATGTGGATAACTCAATTAGGTCTTGCAATCTAAAAGCATATCCATCCATTGCAGAATTGTCATAACCGGGCACATCAATTGTAGAGTAAATATCTTCTGCTAATACTCTACCTAAAGCTCGTTCGAGTTGAATCTGCTCTGTTTGGGTTACACTATTTACTAATTGTGAAATTTGGGCTTTAGCAACCTCTATCGACATTAGACCTGGTTGGTCACACGAAACTGACATTAATAGCGTCCTATATTAAATAAATTTACAATTTGCTTAGTTTTTTCTGCACTTCACGAAGGCATTTGACTCTACTGTCATCACGGTGATGTCATGTTGATTTACAATCTCATAACTTACGCAAATTAAACCAACGCCTGGTTTACTCTCTGACAATCTACATTGCTTAACACATGCTCTGACACTGAGAATATATCCAGGATATACCGGTTTTAACCACTTGAGATTATCGATACCAGGTGAACCGAGTGAGCCATGTTCCTCCCCCAGATTATCAACTAACATACGCATGAACATCGCTCCAGTGTGCCATCCACTGGCACATAAACCACCGAACAGCGATTTTTTTGCCGCCTCATTGTCTAAATGAAAGAACTGGGGATCATATTTACTGGCAAAGTCTTTTATTTCAGTTTCAGTTACCTGATAAGCGCCAAACTCTGACGTTTGACCCGGTTGATAATCTTCAAAATACATATGCTGTCCTGACTTTAAATCAAGCGATTGCGTCGCTTTCTGTTATAGAAATTGTGGCGAATTGGTCTATTATTGTATTAATACTAGCTAGCGAATTTTTTGCAAACAGCACTAAGTTAACGGATTAAACGCTATCATATACGACAACATTGAACAATTGTCAGCTAAAAACGAAATACCTGTTTCACGAAACATATTTTCTTTATTGATCATTTCACTCGTTATTTGCATATCAATGTCAACTTATTGGTGCTAAATCAAGGTAAATGAAATGCGTTTAATAACTAAATCAATTTTGACACTGGGTATTAGTTTAATTGCTTTGTGCTCATGGGGTATTCAAAACAACACTATGGAAAAGCGTATAGATTTTACTAATCCTAAAGAAGCTCAAAATTGGGTTATCGTTAACGATACTGTTATGGGTGGTCGCTCAAGAGCAGGTTTAGGCATTGAAAAAGACATGCTGATTTTCTCCGGCGATTTATCATTGCAAAACAATGGTGGCTTTGCATCAACTCGCAGAATATATGAACCCTTAAATTGGAACAGTAGTGAGACCTTCGAAATAAAAATGCTCGGTGATGGACGTAGCTATCAATTTAGATTACGCACCAACCACAATGCAGACGGCGTCGCTTATGTAGCTAACTTTCCTACCGAAAAAGACCAGATTCAAAGCATACAGTTCAATATTAAAGACTTTACGCCTCAATTTAGAGGACGGCTTGTGCGCGGCGCACCAGCATTAAATTTTTCAGACATTGCACAAATGGGCTTTATGTTGGCTGACAAAAATCCAGGCAGGTTTGTGTTACAAATTTCGCATATCAGGCAGATCCCAGAGATCATTTAATATCACGCAGTAAACACGCCTTGAGTATAGAGCTAACTACTATTTTGAACGCGATAGTATAGACAGCAGAAATGATATACGCACTGCAAATTTGGGTTTATCTAAAATAAGTGAGTCGGCCGATAAGCCCGGTATGTTTTGCAAGTATGCCAAGAAGTAGCTTAACTGCAAGAATTGAATAGCAGCATTCATCGCTCTGAATCAGTTTCTCTGCTAGAGAGATTTGTTTATGGTTTGTCGGTAATGTTTAATGAAGCAGTGGCGCCAACAACAGTATAACCTTGCTCAGTTATCAGCGACACTGCTTTTTGCTTAACATCATTTAGGTAATTTTTATTTGTACGTTTAGACGTTTTGACGCTTCAATAGTTGGAATTTATCCTTTATTGAAGCGTCCTGCTAATTCAACCACAACAGTCTTTATAAGCTTATCTAAAAGTTTACCTGAATGCGGCCAAAGAAGAAACGACCGCGGGAACTGAAGGACAGATTATCAAAACCATTGAAATAATTACCTTCTAAAAATGGAGGCATTTCGTCAGTGACATTTTCAATACCTACGGTCAGCTTCATATCGGAATCAGGCAGGTAGTAACTTGCCAAAATGTCATGTTGAACATAGCTGTCAGCGTTCAGATGTTCACCATTGACTAGAAGTGACGCCTCGTTAACAACACCATCTACATAACGATATCCGTAACTTACCATCCATTGTTCAAGGGACCAAGTAGCTCGGCCAGATGAACGCCATTTTGCAAGTGTACCGATAGCTGTTGTATAAGTGCCAGTGCGTTCTTCTGGCGCAACATCAGGCGCCGGCGATTGCTTATAGCTATCGAGATATGTAATGTCCGTCCGTAGGTTTAATTTACCCCAAGACTGTTCAGGAACTGTGTACTCTAAGCCCACATCAACACCTCTTAATTCCAAAGTCAGTAAGTTTTCTCTAACAGAAATAATATCAGTAATTGAGTTATTAACTGGGCTTCGAAGGACTGCCGCAGCATAGCTTAACCCACTGGCATTTTGTTCAACGATATATTCTGGGTCAGCAACCCCAATAATATCAGATTTCTCAATTTGATAAAAATCCGTTGTAAACGTAAAGTTTGGAATAGACTCAGGCGTAAGCACAAAGCCTGCAGTTATACTTATGGCTGTTTCCGGTTTAAGGTCAGGATTCCCGCCTGTCACTATCGGCGTACTGGTGTTCACTTCAGAAATGCGATTGTTACAACCAGGAAAGTTGGCGAAATTCGCGGTTGCACAAGGGTCGTTAACAGGGCGAAAACTGCGCTGTTGTGTTGTATTCGCTTCTGTAAAGTTAGGTGCTCGAAATGCGCTGCTCCATGACCCGCGAAATAGCAAATCAGAATATGGACGCCATTTGATTTGAGCTTGCGGATTGGTCGTTGTTCCGAAGTCATTATAATCTGAATAACGAACAGCAGCATCAATATCTAGGCTGTATATCAAAGGTACACCTCTTAAAATCGGTATACCAACTTCGGCGTATATTTCACTCACTTTACGTGTCGTAGGTTCAAATGGCGGTGACGGTATGCGTTTGTCCGGTGCGTTGTCTCTGACTTCAGAGAAGTCTTCTTCACGATACTCTGAACCGACTGAAACATTCAAATCACCCGCCGGTAACGTTAACAATCTACCTGATATATTACCTACGAGGGACAGTAAGCTTGAATTAATTCTTGTAAAACGATCAGCTGTTATCGAATTGATCATTCCATCCGTGACGCTTCCTGTTGCCCCAAAAAGGTCAATTGGTAGGCATCCTGCTGTTGCACGGCAAATGTCTGAATCACCGGCAGCACGTTGAAGACGAGAACGCTCAAGGGTGCGCCCGCCATCGTTGTTGAGATCCAATGTTTGATAGTTCCCTGAAACTTCCCAATTCCAGTCGCTACCCAGTTCACCCTCTAGTCCTGCAACTATACGGTATAATCTCGAATCGACGTCTTTCTTGCGCGGCGTCCCATTTCGTTCAACTTCAAGAAGTGTGCGTGCCGATGCGAGGTCTACACCAAAAGTATTGAAGTCATTGTTCTCACTAACAATAACATTATTACTAAAAATGAAGTAATCAGGCGCAAAATATCCTAATGATTTTCGGTTATTAAATGAAGTTTCAACGAACCCTTTAATGTCATCTGTAATTTGATGATGAGCGGAAAACCACAGGTTCAATGTAGAGATTTCAGAAGCGCTTGATTCAAATTCAAAGTAATTTACGCCATCATTTCCGACTGAGATAGGTGTGCCTGTAGCTGGAAAGCTGTAGTCACGAAAGTCATCCAAAGAATCGGCTCGAGAAACACCGTCTCTGATAATCAAGGCGCGACTAGGATCAGTCGGGTCAAGTCCTAGGAATGCGGTGCTGAGAGGAGCTGAATCTCGAAAGTTTCTACCGCCAACGTTACGCCAATCAGGGTCTAAACTAACAGGGCGGTCGGCTATTCGGTTGCCATCACTCTTCCTGAAACTTGCGTTGAAGACGAAGCCGCTTCGACCATTATACTGTCCAAACGTAGCGCTAAGGTCAATCATGGGAAGATCGCCTCGGCTACTGACGCCTGTACCGGCTTTAAACATTAAACCGTCAAAGTCTCTGCGCATAATAATGTTAACGACGCCAGCCACAGCGTCAGTACCATAAATGGCGGAAGCCCCATTTTGAAGGACTTCAACACGCTTAACAGCCTCAAATGGTATGCCGTTTAGGTCGACCGTACCACCTGCATTACTAGAGAGAATACGACGCCCATTGAGCAGAACCAAAGTGTTAACTGCACTTAGACCTCGCAAGGCAACAGTAGCCGAACCATCATTTCCGCGACCGCCGGATTCGCTAGTAGATGGACTGGCAACGGGTAATTCACGGAGCAATTCGCCGATACTTTGAGCACCAGTGGCATCAATATCAGTTCGATTTAAAATTGTAACAGGTGCGGCGGAAATTAGTTCTGCCTGACGTAAACGAGAGCCGGTTACAATAATAGTTTCTGGCAAGGCTTTGACCTCTTGCGATGAGTCTTCGCCGCTCGATGCTTCTGGGACAGAGGTTTGAGCTAGTGCATTTCCAACAATAATTGGAGACGAACTTATTAGAAGTGCGAGTACTACTTTTTTCATGACATTCCTTTTAATTTAATTTAACTTACCTTCATAAATGTTATTAGCAAATTAAACTGTATTGACAATGTTAGTAAATGTCCAATTAATCTGTTTAAATTTAGTTATTTACGTTGAATTCAATTTGAGAAAGTTGAACTAAGTGCTTGTTCTAAGATCCGATCTTTAGACCAAATTTGAGCAAATCCAAAAAGGACCAGACATGAATGAGAGAGTCGAACTGTATTGCGACGTCGATGGTTTTTGCAGTGTCTTTATCCTTTCGTGTCAACAGCAGTTGCCTGCAGACAGCATGAAGCGTTGACCCAAGGATTAACGTCTAAATTAAATGGCGATAAAGACTATTTGACTATCGCGCTGGAGGCAAATTGATTCGATAAGAGTATTGCTCTGGTAATACCAAGGCAGATACCTTTTTTTGCATTAAGTCGTAATCTTCGGTAAGCATGACTTTAGGTAGTTACTTAAGTATCTCATCAGGCAGATCTTTCATAGTCAGATCACTTAATACATCCATCATGTGCATATGATTACTTACGCTTTTCTCTGATCCGCTCGGGGCTAGATCGACATTATGCAGTGTTGGTTGTTTTCTTATGCTTTCCTTAATCCATAAGATCCGATGTTTCAGACTAGGTCGATTTAAATTCTTCGCAGCCATTGCTAATGCCTTAACTGGTTAGTTAACGGCGCAGAAATTTCAATACATTGAAGAGCATACGTCAAGTTCTGAGTGTTGAGCGATATTCGGATATCAGCACTTAAAAATTTACGTGGGAAAGTTGAATCTGAAGTAGTAGTTTTGATTGCGTATAAATACGTAATTGAGTGTTTTGACAGCTTTCATTACAGCACCAATGTGTAATGTTTTTACTGGGATTTAATATGCATTTTGTCACAGATTTTGTCACAGCTGTGCCAATTTGAATTTTCTTCTAGCCAACCGCTTGATATACAAGCGGTTAGTAGAAAAAATGAGTCAGCCGGTAAGCCGGGTTCTGTCTTGGACAATCATTCCTCTAGGCCAACAATCGCTCATTGGCTCAAGCAACCTACCCGTTCCCAACGCGGGCCGCGCCATAAGGGAACCTATTTGGTCTTGCTCCGGGTGGAGTTTACCTTGCCATCCACTGTTGCCAGCGATGCGGTGCGCTCTTACCGCACCCTTTCACCCTTACCAAGTGTAAACACTTGGCGGTCTCCTCTCTGCTGCACTTGTCGTCGGCTTGCGCCGCCCAGACGTTATCTGGCACCCTGCCCTATGGAGCCCGGACTTTCCTCCCCTCTAAAACATATAAATATGAATAGAGCGGCGATTGTCTGGCCAACTCGGGCGGGAGTATAAACTAAACGTTGGCGTTGTGATATACGTTTTGCACGTCGTCACAGTCATTCAACATATCCATGAACTTTTCGTACATCGGCATATCTTCTTCGCGAATATCTTTGCTGTCTTGTGGCACCCACGTAATTTCTTCAACATCAATTTCCAAATCAGGAAATGCGTCACTCAATGCGGTTTTGCATTTAAAAAATTCAGTGTGCGGAACAAAAACAGTCACAATACCGTCTTCAACTTCAACGTCAGATACGTCAACGTCTGCTTCCATTAACGGTTCTAGTACAACTTCGTCATCGTCACCTTTAAAGCCAAATACGGCATAATGATCAAACATAAACGCTGACGAATTCTGCGCACCAATTTTACAGTTGGTTTTAGTGAAGCAATTACGTACATCAGTAATGGTTCTGTTGGCGTTGTCAGAAAGGCAATCTACGATTACCATACAACCACCAGGGCCAAACCCTTCGTAGCGCATGGGTACAAAATCTTCACCAGCACCACCAGCGGCTTTTTCAATAGCCTTTTCGATAACGTGGCTTGGCACTTGGTCTTTTTTTGCCTTTTCGATAAGTCGACGAAGTTGCAAGTTGGCATCAGGATCAGGACCGCCACTTTTAGCGACAACGTAAATTTCTTTGCCATAGCGCGAATAAACCTTGGTTTTTGCACCCGCGGTCTTGGCCATTGAGACTTTTCTTACTTCAAACTTTCTACCCATTTTTAGTTCTCTTTTTTATGGATTTTGTATATTCGCATCGCCACATCGGCGCATCATTTTGATTCAATACACAAGATTGTACTGTTTTTCGCTTGCTCTGTCAGCGTTGTATCGTTCTTTCGATTAATTGCTTTGCTACTTTATAATCAGCTCAAATTATTGTTTAAATGGCTTATGTTAAATCAGGCGATATGCTGTGAAGCCAAATATTCCCGCGATTGCATTTCTTGCAATCGACTCAAACAACGTTGAAATTCAAAATTTAAGCGACCTTCAGAATACAAGTTCTCCAAGGGCACTTGCGCCGACATAATTAACTTCACCTTACGCTCGTAGAACTCATCAACCATGGCAATAAAACGCCGAGCAATGTCGTCTGTATTACCACTCATCTGTTCAACATTGGCTATCAAAACAGAGTGATAACATCGGCTTATCTCTATGTAATCAGATTGGCTTCTGGGTCCGTCACATATAGCACGAAACGTAAACATAACCACTCCGTCCGAATTTCGCATTGCTGGAATGTGTCTACCTGCAACATTAATATTCACATCAAAACTACCTTCCTCTGGTGCAAGTTGAGTGAAGTATGTTTGTAAATTAGTAGTTGCGTCGTCATCTAAGGGGTAATGATATATTTCGGCTTTTTCAAGCGTTCTAAGGCGATAGTCCACACCACTATCAACATTGATTACCCGTGTGTTTTGATTAATTAATTCGATAGCAGGTAAAAATCGAGCGCGTTGTAGTCCGTTATGGTAAAGCTTATCAGGAATAATATTAGAGGTAGCCACCAATACAATACCATGACCAAATAGTTCTTCCATCAGCGTGCCTAGGATCATGGCATCGGTAATATCGGATACGAAAAACTCATCAAAACATATAACTTTTGCTTCGACTGATAGCTTCTTTGCAATAATTTTTAACGGATCTTCTTTACCGTTTAATAGCGTTAATTCTTCGTGCACTCGGTGCATAAAACGATGAAAGTGCACGCGCATTTTATTCTCAAACGGTAAGCATTCATAAAATGTATCAACCAAGTAGGTTTTACCGCGCCCAACGCCGCCCCAAAAATATATACCCTGTATACTGGGCTTCAACATTCCTTTACCGAAGGCTTGCTTAATTTTTACACGCCAAGAGGGTTTGCGTTTGGGGTTCGTTAGTTCGTCATATAAACGTTGCAACTCTTTGACTGCATTTTCCTGTGCCGCATCGTATTGAAAATCAATGAGCGACAAATCATCTTGATATTTTTCCCAAGGGGTCATTAAAGTTCCAAAAAATTATTTCGTATGGGTTGAAAACAAACTCAGCAGCCTACATTAAGTTTATTATAAGGAGGATACGTTGCTTTTGTTTACGTAAAAAGAGGGTGTATTGGTTTTTTTTAGCAGTATACAGCCCTGAGACTAACTTGAAAATCGCTCCGATAAGCTTATCACCATTTTTTACGAATAAGCGCTTGCATGGAATCGATGAATAGCCGATCATTTGAACTAATAAATCCTCACTTTGGAGACATCATGGAAATAGGCACATTAATTACTGGCATCGTTATCGGGTCAATCCTTGGCGCTATTATAGGTTTTATTGCCGTTAAAAATATGCGATCAAATTCAGAGAATAAAGTTAACCACACAGAAGCGGAACTTAAGGCTTTATTAGCAATACAAGCTCGACAACACTTGGACATTTCAAGACAAGCGTTAACTGACATTCAAAATAAAACAGCTGCGTTGGCAACTCACTTAAATGAATATGAAGAATCACTGGCACAAGCGACGATGACTGCGGCTGATTCTAAAGATTCGTTTTTTGGTGAACATGCTAGCGTATTTTTACGTAATAGTTTGAAGGCAAACAAAAATGACCTTGCATTAGCACAACCAGATACTCAACCACGTGACTTTGCAAACAGTGGTTCAGGGGTGTTTGTTGGTGTTGCAGCTAAGGCACCAAAAGAGAATAAATCGGAAGGCCAGTGAACTTATGTTGTTTTTCACTAGTCTTTGATAAGTATTCAAGTTTATAGATATATTTGGAGTATCAAGATTAATGAAAGTATTTCTTCGTAAAGTAGCGATCTGTCTAACTGCAGGCTCTATTATTTTTGTAACCTTGTCCAGCGCTAACGCTGCACTTCCCTTCTTCTCAACAAAAAAAGATGAAGTGCCTTCATTGGCTTCTATGATTGAGCGAACGTCGCCAGCCGTTGTTAGTATCTCAGTAGAAGGTACTCAGGTAACGCGCCAGCAAGTTCCAGAAATGTTTAAACGATTTTTTGGCGCGCCTGATGAGCAAGTTAATGAGCAACCTTTCCGCGGCATGGGCTCTGGCGTTATAATTGACGCAGAGAAAGGGTACGTGGTCACCAACAATCACGTTGTAGAAAACGCAGATGAAATCATTGTTAAATTGACTGACGGTCGTGAATTCACAGCGAAGAAAATAGGTGCTGATGAGCAAAGCGATGTCGCATTACTACAAATAACTGCCGATGATTTGTCACAAATAACCTTAGCTGATTCTGATAAATCACGGGTTGGTGATTTTGTGGTCGCTATAGGCAATCCATTTGGACTTGGTCAAACGGTTACTTCTGGTATTGTAAGTGCGTTAGCTAGGTCTGGTTTAAACATAGGTGGGTTTGAAAATTTCATACAAACTGATGCCGCGATCAATCGGGGTAATTCAGGCGGCGCATTGATTAACTTAAACGGCGAGTTAATTGGTATTAACACCGCAATATTTGGACCAAATGGTGGCAACGTTGGCATTGGTTTCGCTATACCAAGTAATATGATGAAAGGCTTAATTGATCAAATTGTTGAGTTTGGTGAAGTAAGGCGTGGTTTACTTGGTATTCAAGGCATTAACGTGGATGCTAAGCTTGCCGAGGCCATGCGCTCCCCAAGCAACAAAGGCGCTTTTATTAGAGAAGTGATCCCTGATTCAGCTGCGGCTAAAGCCGGATTGCTGTCCGGCGACATCATTATGAGCTTTGATGGCAATGAACTCAGTAGCTTTGACGAGTTACGCGCTAAAGTAGCCACTATGGGAGCAGGCGCTAAAGTAACGTTGACCATTGTACGTGAAGGCAAAAAACAAGACATAAAGGTTGTGCTGGGCGATGCAGTGATGCCTGTCGCGGCAGCGAAAGATATACACCCTGCGTTTGAAGGCAGTGAGATGGATAATGGAAAAGACAGTGAAGGTAACGATGGTGTCGTCGTTACTGAGGTGCAAGCTCGCGCGCCAGCTGCACGAATTGGTCTTAAATCGGATGACGTCATTGTTGGATTAAACAGACAACGTGTCACTAATGTTGCCGACCTTCGTCGCTTAGTCGAAGAGAGTGAAGGAAATGTAATGGCATTGAATGTAAAACGCGGTACATCTACTATCTACGTCGTTATTCGACAGTAACTGGGCAACACGGTCTATCCTTCCATGCGCCGCTTTTTGAGTGGTGCATGGAATGTTTATTTCACGATGCTGTAACACTCTGGATTAATTTGGTATTCTTATCAATTAACTACTAGCACCGAACTTATTTGATATGCGATTACTGCAACGTTTTTTTACCGCTCTTCTGAAACCAATCATACTTGGCTTAACCGTTGCAGCTATTCTACTTATATTTATTCCTGAATTTCGTCAAGGTAGTGGTCTCAATGTCCACTGGCTACAGAAAGAAGACAGCCCCCCTAAACGCCTTAGCTATTATGATGCATTGAGTAGAAGTGCACCCGCTGTTGTGTATATTTATGGGGTAAGTATTGATAATCCGAATCCCAATAGTATATTCAGGGGCAGAACGACAGAGCGCGCTAATTTGGGCTCCGGCGTTATCATGAACGAAGGTGGTTACATAATGACCTGTTACCACGTAATTAAAGACACCGATACTATATTTATTCGCTTACAAGACAGTCGCACACTTGAAGCACAAATTGTCGGTTTTGACGCAGAAACCGACTTAGCCGTCTTAAAAGTCGACGCTGACGATTTACATGTAATGCCTCAAGTCCCTAAAACAGGTCTTAGAGTCGGTGACGTGGTTATGGCTATCGGTAATCCACTCGACTTAGGTCAAACTATTACGCAAGGAATTGTGAGCCGAATTAGCCGTAACAACCTTGCCAACTATTTTGACTTTATTCAAACCGATGCTGTTTTACATCCAGGCAATTCAGGTGGAGCACTGATCGATAGCAATGGATATTTAGTTGGTATCACGAATGCAAACTTTAAAACACGAGGACCCTCTGGCAGCGGATTAACCACCGTCGATGGTATTAACTTTGCTGTTCCGTATGAGTTAGCGAAAAAAGTGATGGAAGAGATCATAGTATCGGGCACTGTTGTGCGCGGACAATTGGGGTTCACAGGAAACGCACTAATAGAGCGCAAAGGCATGATTGTGACGGCTATTACTCGTGGTGGTCCGGCTGATGATGCCGGGTTAAAATTGAATGATATTTTACTTTCTATCAATGGTTTTGAAATTGAGCAAAATGATACGGGCCAAGCTTTGAATATGGTCAGCCAGACAGTTCCTGGAACCGAAATTACCTTAAGGATTGAACGCAATGAAGAACTCATTACACTAAACGTAATTGTTGGCTCTTCAGCATCTTCTTAAATAATATCAACGTAGGAACTAAAGTTTAAACCTAAACAGGCGCGATACTGCGTTGGTGTAGTAATTAGATCGTTATTCTTTCACACGCTTGATGTTCGCGCCCAAACCACCTAACTTATGTTCAATGGCTTCGTAGCCTCTATCTAAGTGATAGATTCGATTTACAATTGTATCACCCTCAGCCACTAAACCAGCGATAACTAAGCTTGCCGAAGCTCTAAGATCAGTTGCCATCACCTGCGCACCTTTTAGTTTCGAATTGCCCTTAGACAACGCACTGTTGCCTTCTAGTTCTATTTCAGCGCCCATACGCTGTAATTCTGGTACGTGCATAAAACGATTTTCAAAAATTGTTTCTGTAATAACACCTGAACCTTGAGCAACCGCATTCAAGGTCATGAATTGAGCTTGCATGTCTGTAGGAAAACCAGGATGTGGTGCCGTTTTCAAATTGACCGCTTTGGGTAATTTTCCCTGCATATCCAATTCAATCCAGTCTTCCCCAATAGTAATTTTCGCACCCGCTTGTTCCAGCTTACTGATGACAGCGTCTAATGTGGATGGCTCCGCGTTTTCACAACGCACGCTTCCACCAGATACTGCTGCAGCGACCAGAAATGTACCGGTTTCGATGCGATCAGGGAGCACACTATAGTCACACCCTTGCAGATTTTTCACGCCAGTAATTTTGACGCTGTCAGTACCGGCACCACTGACTTTTGCACCCATGCTATTCAAACAGTTGGCTAAATCAACAATTTCAGGCTCTCTAGCCGCATTTTCGAGGATAGTATCGCCGTCAGCTAGTGTAGCCGCCATCATCAAGTTCTCGGTTGCACCAACGCTCACAATATCCATGAATATACGAGCCCCTTTCAAGCGTCCATCTACCTCTGCTCGGATATAACCTTCGTCCACTTCTATCTTGGCGCCCATTTTCTCAAGGCCAGCCAAGTGCAAGTTAACCGGACGGGCACCAATGGCACAACCGCCCGGCAATGAAACGTTTGCTTTACCATGTTTGGCAAGCAGCGGTCCTAAAACTAAGATTGAAGCACGCATCGTGCGCACTAAGTCATAAGACGCAGTGACGCTATTTAAGCTACTTGCATCAATTTCGACATGATTTTTATCGACTTGATTAATACTTGCACCAAAGTCTTTCAACAACAGCAATGTGGTGCTGATGTCTCTTAGTGCAGGCACATTCTGAAATGAACAAGTTGAATCAGCCAACAAACTCGAAATAAGTAATGGTAGTGCGGCATTTTTCGCACCTGAAATTGTAACTGAGCCAGATAATGGCGGGCTTTTAGTGATTACCAACTTGTCCACGGGTACTCTCTTTTATATATATTTTTTTATTATTATGGCTTCAATTCGTTTTAGGAATGAAACAGTTTCTCTCGTTGCCATTGGTCAACAGTAAATGTCTTGATTGTGATAGCGTGCATCGTGCCATCTGCAATTTTGGCAGATAGTGGCCCATAAATTAGCTGCTGTTTTTTTACTCTTGGCATTGCTTCGAAGCGGTTATCGACAGCAATAATCTGAAAGTGTGAACCTTCACTCTTAACTTTAACATCCACTAAAGTCAGCTCAGACTTTAATAAACTCGCAATTTCTTCATTTGTCATTCGTTTCTCTATTCTGATCTAGGCTAGAAAGCTGTCAGCATTACTTAGTTTTGCCAACTCAATTAATTTTGTAGGTGAGTCATGAATACTAACATTAACATTGTGCTGTTTTAAATCACGTTTAAGATTAATTAACCAAGCCAGACCCGCACTATCTGCTCTATCAACATCATTGAGGCAAACCATTAAGGTGGCTGCATCCTGAAGTTGCTTTTTAGCATTGGCATCGATCGAAACCCAATAGTCTTTCTTTAGCGTCAGTTGATCAAGGTCTCCTTTCACCACTAACGTTAGTACTTTGTCTCGCAGCTCAAGTTCAGCTTGCATTTATGGTACAACCTTATTTATTTAATTTTTCGTTAAGTTTAATAGGCTCAGCAATGTTTTTTCTCATTAATTCAATTACTTTATCAATGCCATCCTGACGCAAAATAGATTCAAATTCAGTGCGTTTGCTAGATAATAAACTAATGCCCTCGGCAACCATATCATATACTTGCCATTGATCAGATTGACGGTCTTTACGAACTTTAAATGCGACTTTAATATCAGGACGCTCGCCATCTTTAATAACAGCACGCACGGTTACATCTGAACGCCCATCAAACTCTAGTGCCGGAGCAAATTCAACAAGTTGGTCGTCGTAATAACCCAGTGCAACAGCATAGCTGGTAATTAAGTATTCTCTAAAAACCGACACAAATTCAAGTAATTTTTCTCTGGGTACTTTACTCGCATATTTGCCTAACACTTTGAATGCTGAAAAGCGGTAATCGATATACGGTAATAATTCTTCTTCCATAACCGTGCGTAACAGCTCAGGATTCTGATTTATTTGTTCTTTCTCACGCTTCATACGGTCAAAGGTTAATGAAGCAACTTCATTAATCATGACGTACGGATCGCTTTGTTCTGATGCATTTATCATTGTCGCAGGCACCATAAAAATCATGGCTGTTAAAATTGATAGAAACCATTTATTTAGGCTATCAAAATGCTTATTCACACTATTCTCCTTTTCTGCCGTTGCTGTCTTAATTATCATTTTGAATCTTTACCAAACAAAAATTGACCAATTAGGTCTTCTAACACTAATGCTGACTTTGTATCAACAATAAATTTTGTTTCACCTTCCTGATCACCAATATAAATGGGGTCTTCACCCGGAAATACAAACCCTGGTGTTAAACCAATATATTGTTCACCTAGCAAACCAGCTGTGAGTATTGATACAGAACTGGTCTCCGGAAATGTTCTAGCATAATTTGACGATATTTCCATTTCAACAACAGGGATAAGCTCTCTCTCATCCAAATATATACGTGATACTCTACCAACAATGACCCCCCCTACTTTTACGGATGATCTTGCTTTTAATCCACCAATATTGTCAAACTTAGCGCTAACTTTGTAAATCTCACCACTGCCGCTCATACCTTGATTAGCAACTTGCAAAGCCAGTAATAAGGTTGCTGCTATTGCTAAAGCAACAAATATACCGACCATTAATTCTGTTTTTTTGCTAGTCATTTTATTTCCTAATTAATTCCAAACATCAGTGCTGTAAGCACGAAATCTATACCTAAAATCGCCAACGAAGAGAACACAACAGTTTCCGTCGTTGCCTTACTAATACCTTCTGATGTTGGTATCGCATCGTATCCTTTGTAAAGTGCAATCCAAACCACAACTAAAGCAAATACAATACTTTTAATAACACCATTAACGACATCTTTGTCCCATTCTACCGTTGACTGCATGATCGACCAATAGCTACCTGAATCAACTCCTAACCAGTCAACACCAACCAAATGACCACCTAAAATGCCGACTGCACTAAATATCAAAGCCAACAGAGGCATTGATATTACACCAGCCCAAAATCGTGGCGCTATGATGCGTCGCAATGGGTCAACAGCCATCATTTCAAGACTACTTAACTGCTCAGTCGCTTTCATCAAACCAATTTCTGCTGTCAATGCTGACCCAGCTCGACCGGCGAACAGTAATGCGGTGACAACAGGCCCTAATTCTCTTAGTAGAGACAAAGCAACCATGGGACCTAGGCTTCCCTCCGCCCCGTAATTGACCAGAATAGTGTATCCTTGCAATGCCATGACCATGCCAATAAACAAACCTGACACAATGATAATGAGCAAACTCTGCACACCTACAATATAAATTTGCTGAATAATGAGCGGAATATTCTTTAACCTTGGAACAGCAAACAAACCTCCCCATAACATCAAAGATGCATTACCAATGGCACTTAGCCTAGATAGCGTGTTAGCGCCCAAATTAATCAACCAATTCACTATTTACCCCCCATAAAGGCGTCTTGAATAGACGATGCAGGAAAGTGAAATGGCACAGGGCCATCGGCGTTACCTTGCAAAAATTGCTGCACTAACTCAGATGAAGAGTTTCTAATTTCTTCCGGTGTACCCGCGCCAATGATCCGCTTATCCGCAAGGATATAGGCGTAGTCTGCGATAGTAAGTACTTCTTTTACATCATGAGTAACAACGATACTTGTCAAACCTAAGGCTGAGTTAAGCTGTTTAATTAACTTAAGCAGTACGCCCATTGATATCGGATCTTGCCCAGCGAAAGGCTCGTCATACATAATCATGTCAGGGTCCAGCGCAATTGCTCTTGCTAACGCAGCCCTTCTTGCCATGCCACCCGACAACTCGTTTGGCATTAAATAAGCAGCACCACGCAGACCAACCGCTTCTAGTTTCAATAACACGATTGTTTGAACCACTTCCTCGGACAGGTTTGTGTGTTCTCTTAACGGAAAAGCAACATTGTCAAATACTGAGATATTTGTAAACAGCGCCCCGCTTTGAAAAAGCATACTCATTTTGCGGCGAACATCATACAAACGCTTGCGACTCATTGTATGAATATTTTCGCCTTGAAATAACACTTCACCACTGTCCGGGTAGAGTTGACCGCCAATCAATTTTAGCAGCGTCGTTTTGCCGATGCCGCTCGGTCCCATGACCGCAGTAATGCCGCCCTTTTTGACTTGCATCGATATGCTGTCATAGATGACCCGACCGCCTCGTTGGAAGTGCATTTTGTTAATATCAACTAAAATCTCTGACATTCGATTTTTTTGATCCCTATTTGAATGATTTTCACTTTTAATAACGTATTCATACTAAATTCTATTAATACCTATTTTTTTAACTTGGTTTAGCGCGTTATTTTGTATTACCAGCTTTAAATTACCAGATTTGCATTCCCGGTTTTGGTTTACAACAATGCTGCGTTAATCAATATTTTAATCATCGCGTTTACTTAACGATAAGTTAATTTTCTCTTCCTAAAGACGGACATGTTCCTCTAAAAGTTCATTACATTACCAATATTTAATGACTGCAAGCTGAACAAGACCGGATTTTTTTTGTTTTTATTCTATTTTTTGTACTTTTATACAAATCTATATAAAACAAGCGTACCGTATCGCGGATTATAACGTATTAAATAACCTATAGTGTTACTGATTTGCACTATTGAAGGGCTAAAAAGGCATAAATCTGTAACAAAAAATATAAAATAGGAATTGACTACTGTGCGAAAGCATTAAAAAAGTATATTTGAATGATATTTCTCGCTTTTTTAGTGTCAAACCGGTGGGCTTTTTGCGACAATAGAAAACCATTTAGAAGAGATTTAAAACTACGTGATTACACAAATCATTATATTTTTAATAGGTTTAGTCGTGCTGAGTTGGAGCGCGGACAAATTTGTTTATGGTGCTTCAGCACTCGCGAAAAACTATGGAGTGTCCCCTATGATGATAGGGCTAACTATAGTCGCTATGGGTTCAAGTGCTCCTGAAATTGTTGTTTCCGCAACGGCATCCTTAAATGGCAATCCAAACACAGCAGTAGGCAATGCAATAGGGTCAAATATTACGAATATTGCGCTTGTCCTCGGTATAACAACCCTTATCAAGCCCCTATTGGTTTCATCTACTACTTTGAAACGCGAATTACCTGTTCTACTGTTAGTAACGCTTATTGGTGTTTACTTTCTTTCAGACAATTATCTTAGCCAAACTGAAGGTGTCATATTAATCACTTTATTCGTGTTGGTGCTCGCAATTATGGCGTGGTTATCACTCAAAGTAGAAAAGAACGATCCCCTAAATACTGAAACTACCGATGAAATCCCCAGTAATATACCGACAATAAAGGCAGTAATGTGGGTGGTAGTCGGCTTAGTTATGCTTCCATTAAGCGCTCACTTCTTAGTAGAAAGTGCGGTTTACATGGCACGTTTCTTTGGTGTCAGTGACCTCGTCATCGGTTTAACAATTATCGCATTAGGAACAAGCTTACCAGAGCTTGCGGCAAGCATTGCAGGTGTTCGCAAGGGTGAAGATGATTTGGTAATAGGAAATATCATTGGTTCGAATATTTTCAATATTTTAGCTGTACTCGCCATGCCAGGCTTGATTATTCCAAGCGTATTAGACATGAACGTGTCAGCTCGTGACTCCTACGCCATGTTAGGGGTAACCATATTGCTATTCCTGTTCTGTTTTAATTTGCGCGGCACTCGGCGAATTAATCGGTATGAAGGTGGTATTTTAGTGATGGCGTTTCTTTTCTATCAATATTGGTTATTTAAGTGAAATTCCACATATACGATTCAGGCAAAATTCATGTAAGGTAGTCTATGCTGACTATGAGTATGAATAAAACACAAGGTTGTTGTCATAGCATGAGCAAACGGATTAATTTTTTAGAAACCGCACAAACCGTCTTTCAAAATGAAATTGAAGCTTTACAACAGCTGCAAATCAGTCTGAATGATAGTTTTAACCAAGCCTGCGAATTAATGCTTAACTGCAAGGGCAAGGTAGTCGTATGCGGGATGGGAAAATCTGGTCACATTGGTAACAAAATTGCGTCAACTCTTGCGAGTACAGGCACGCCCGCTTTTTTTATGCATCCCGGTGAAGCCAACCACGGTGACTTGGGGATGTTAGCCAAAGGTGACGTGCTCATTGGCATATCAAACTCAGGCGAGACACATGAGTTAATCGGCCTTTTGCCCGTTGTTAAACGACTGGGAGTACCCGTTATTGCGATTACTAACAACCCAAAGAGCACATTAGCCAAGTTCTCCGATGTTGCTTTGGATATAAATGTCGAAAAAGAAGCCTGTTCACTGGGTCTTGCGCCAACCACAAGCACCACTGCAACGCTGGTATTAGGCGATGCATTGGCAGTTGCATTACTTGAAGCGAAGGGGTTTACCGCCAACGATTTTGCATTGTCTCACCCCGGTGGTTCATTGGGTAGAAAGTTACTGCTCACCGTTGACGAAATAATGGCTGTTGAACAGGAACTCCCTCTCGTCAGTCATTCAGCAACTGTGATGCAAGCTTTGTTAGAAATATCTGACAAAGGTTTGGGTATGACCGGGGTGATTGATAGTGATAACAATTTACTCGGCGTTTTTACTGACGGCGACTTGCGCAGAGCGTTGGACAGACGCATCGATATTCACAAATCGACAGTTGAACAGGTCATGACCCCAAATAGTATTACCATGATCCAAGGTAAACTGGCGGTAGATGCACTAAATCTAATGCAAAGACACAAAATTAGTGCGATGTTTATCGTCAATGATGCAAAAAAACCAGTTGGCGCAATTAAAATGCATACATTACTTAAAGCGGGTGTCGTTTAATGTCAAAAATCGAAACCTTATACGGCCCAATTGATGCAGATTTATTCGAGTGTTTTAAGACAATTGAGTTGCTTGTATGCGATGTTGATGGTGTTTTTTCTGATGGCACTATATTAATGGGTAATCAAGGCGAAGAACTTAAATCATTTAATACCAAAGACGGCTACGGTATCAAATCATTAGCTAGCATTGGCGTTAAAGTAGCCGTTATTACTGGACGTGAATCAAGTATTGTCCAGCAACGAATGACGGCGCTGAACGTTAACCATATTATGCAAAATAGAGAAGACAAACTAGTCGCTATAAATGAATTGATTACTGAGTTTGGTTATACCAGTGCGACAATTGCAAGTATTGGTGACGACATGCCTGATTTAGGCATGTTTAGCGCAAGCGCGATTGGTATTGCTGTTGCTGATGCTCATCCTTTGGTTAAACAAAAAGCAATATTTTGCACAACATTGCCAGGCGGGCGCGGCGCTGTGCGTGAGGTCTGTGATATTATTCTGCAGGCGAAGGGTAATCTTTTTGATATTCATGGAGCAAGTATATGAATAGACTCGTTATCAGTATTGTCTTAATATTCAGTGCCGCATTCGGATTATATCTACCTACGTGGCTAGCTGACGATAAAAAAATTATCGTTAGTGATAAAGACGCTGCCTTACTACCCAATTACGAGGCCAAAAACCTTCGTAGTAAATTTTTTGACAAAAATGGTAATTTGGCCTATCGGGTCAGTGCAGAAAAAATGGAACATTTTGATATACTCGGGTTTGTTAATTTTACGCAACCCGAGTACACAATTTACCTGCAAGGAGATGGCTCACGCTGGCAACTCAGTGCCGATGAAGGTACTTTTTACGATAATAATACAATTGAATTAGTTAATAATGTACAAATTCGTAACTTACAAGCCGAAGACTATATTCAAACAATATCGACTGATTTCATTGAAATCGATCTGTTGACCAAGAAAATTGCTTCCGATCAACCCTTAATTATTTCTGGTGCAAACGTTATCATTAACGGCATTGGATTCGAAGCAAATTTAGAAACCCAAAAATATGAGTTAAAAAACCATGTTCAAACTAAATACTTACCTGCTCGCTAGTCTGCTTTTTGTAGCAGGGGCGAACTCGTTAAACGCGCAAGAAGTTGTCAAGAAAGCAGATTTTGACAAACCAACTATGCTGTCATCAGATAAGAGTTTTGGCGATGGCAAAGAAAAAGTCGCTGTGCACGAGGGCAATGTAAAGATTACTCAGGGTACTTTGGAAATCAAAGCGGACAGATTAAAAGTATCAGCTGCGCTTGGTAAAGATAAAGAAATATTTGAAGCCACAGGCAATCCAGCAAGCTATACCCAACAACTTGCCGACGGCACTATGGTTGTTGCCAAAGCGAATAATATCCGATACGAAAAAGCCACTAAAACCATTTCGTTGAAAGGCAACGCAGAGCTATATCAAAATGCATTTAGTATCAAAACTGACTCGATTATTTATGATATTTTAAAGGAACAGTGGCAAGCGCAAAAAGACACAGATAGTCGACAACAAGTGGTTACGGTATTTGATGGCACGGCCTTGAAAAAAACAAAAGAAGCGATTGAAAAACAAAAGGAAACCAAAAAGTGAGTACGCTAGTTGCCAAACATCTGGCTAAGTCATACAAAGCCAGACAAGTTGTCAGGGATGTAAGCTTAGAAGTATCGACAGGTCAAATTGTGGGGTTGTTAGGTCCTAATGGAGCAGGTAAAACAACCACTTTCTATATGATTGTCGGTTTGGTACCACTTGATAAAGGTGAAATTTTCATTGACCAACTGGACATGTCAATTCAACCTATGCATGAACGGGCACGCCACGGTATTGGTTATTTACCGCAAGAAGCATCTATTTTTCGTAAACTAACCGTGTACGAAAACTTAATAGCTATTTTACAGACCCGCAAAGAATTGACAAAAGATCAGCAAGAACAAGAAGCTGATGATCTTATGAATGAGTTTAATGTTAATCATATAAGAAATAATTTAGGAATGAGTTTGTCCGGTGGAGAGCGCCGCCGCGTTGAAATTGCGCGCGCTTTAGCGGCAAATCCAAAGTTTATTTTGCTCGATGAACCTTTCGCCGGTGTTGACCCAATTTCTGTTAATGATATAAAGAAGATAATTAAGCAGTTGAAAGAACGCAATATTGGTGTGTTGATCACAGATCATAATGTTAGAGAAACACTAGACGTCTGTGAAAAAGCATATATTGTGAGTCACGGTGAACTGATTGCATCAGGAACGGCTGATGAGGTACTAAGTAACCAAAAAGTAAGAGATGTATATCTCGGCGACCAATTTGTATTATAGGTGTATCATGTTTAGTAACAGGCTTTTTGCGCAGCTAGAAATCAGTGTAGGACATCAATGAAACCCTCATTGCAGTTAAAATTTAGTCAACAACTAACAATGACGCCTCAGCTGCAGCAGGCGATTAAGTTATTACAGCTGTCTACTCTGGACCTTCAACTAGAAATTCAAGAAGCGTTGGATTCTAATCCGCTATTAGAAATTGACGAAACTGAGCATAACACCAGCAACCCGGACCACGAATCAGAACCTCAAGACTATACTGACAAAAAGTCGCTGAGTGCTGAAAACTCAGACAACGTTGATAGCCACGACGCACTGGAAAACAATCAAATTCCAGATGACTTACCCCTCGACAGTTCGTGGGAAGAGTATTTGAGTGCTTCATCTGCACCGGCTAACATATCAAATGGTGCTGCGGAGGACGAGTATATATTTCAAGGTGAAACTACCGAAAATATCCAAGACCATCTGATATGGCAGATGGAACTAACTCCTTTTTCAGATATTGATCGTTCTATTGCCATTGCTATTATTGATTCAATTAACGAGTCAGGTTATCTGACAGTTAGCTGTGAAGAAATTTTAGATAGTCTACAAAATGAAGAAATCGAATTAGACGAAGTTGAATGTGTCGTTAAACGAATTCAAATGTTTGACCCCATTGGTTCCGGCTCTCGCAATCCACAAGAATGCCTAATGATCCAGCTGGCACAATTTGACCCTGCGACACCTTGGCTAGCCGAAGCTCGTCTTTTGCTATCTGAGTACAGCGATTTGTTAAGTAGCAAAGATTACCGAACGTTAATGCGTAAAACACGGCTCAAAGAGGACCAATTACGTGAAGCGATGCGTCTATTACAAACGCTTAACGCACGTCCCGGCAGTGCAATTGCGGTAAAAGATGCGGAATATATTATTCCTGATGTTACGGTCGCAAAAAAGAATGGTCGCTGGACTGTTGAACTAAACGGCGACTCACTGCCACCGTTGATAGTTAATAAAGAGTATGAAGCACTCAGTAAAAGCACAAAAAATACGAACGATTCACAATATATTAAGTCTCATTTACAAGAAGCTAAGTGGTTTATAAAAAGCTTACAAAGTCGAAACGAAACGCTTTTAAAAGTGTCTCATTGTATCGTTCAGCAACAAATGGGCTTTTTTGAGCATGGGCCTGAAATGATGAAACCCATGGTTTTAAACGACGTTGCTGAAATGGTAGACATGCATGAATCAACTATTTCACGAGTGACCACTCAGAAGTATATGCATACACCTAGAGGCATTTTTGAGCTGAAGTACTTTTTCTCTAGCCATGTTTCAACCGAATCTGGCGGTGAATGTTCCTCTACTGCAATTAGAGCATTTATTAAGAAACTTGTTGCAGCCGAGGTTGTTAGTAAACCACTTAGTGATAGCAAGATTGCGCAGTTATTAGCCGAACAAGGCATTCAAGTTGCTCGACGAACAATTGCGAAATATCGAGAATCACTCTCGATTCCCCCGTCGAACCAAAGAAAAAGTCTACTGTAGACTACACAAAAGGACGTAAAATTATGCAAATAAATCTAACTGGTCATCACATTGATATTACCGATTCACTAAGAGCATACGTCGACACTAAATTTGAAAAATTAGAAAGGCACTTTGAGCATATTAGTAATGTACATGTGGTGTTAAATATAGAAAAAATAAATCAAAAAGCAGAAGCAACACTGCACCTGAAGGGTGAGGTTGTTCACGCTAATTCCGAACATACTGATATGTACGCCGCTATTGATGGATTGATCGATAAGTTAGATCGCCAAGTCATTAAGCATAAGGAAAAATCGAAACGACATTAGTCGCCTGAGTATTATGATTATATCTGATATTATTTCACTCGACCGCACTGAATGTGCGGTTGACTGCCATAGCAAAAAAAGAATTTTTGAAGTCATTAGCGAAATTGCAGTGAAGGGAAATCCGCAACTAGATTTAAATGATGTCCTTTCAAGCATGCTAGCTCGCGAAAAAATGGGCAGTACCGGCATCGGTAATGGAATTGCCATTCCACATGGCAGAATTAAAGGTATCGAAGATATAGTTGCTATTATTGTAACGAGCGAGGAACCTATCCAATTTGATGCAATAGATGACAAGCCTGTCGATATCTTTTTTGCATTATTAGTGCCCCATGAACAAACTCAAGAACACCTTCAAACACTTTCTTCTATCGCGAAAAAACTCAGTGATAAAAATATTGTGAAGGCAATTAGGAATGCAGCAAACAAAGACCAAATTATTTTAGCGCTAGCATAAGCAAACTGCAACTGCCTTGTCTGGCGCTTGACAACTGTTATCAACCCCGAAAGGACATGTATACGTGAAACTCTTGATTATCAGTGGTCGCTCTGGCTCGGGCAAATCAATTGCATTAAGAGCCCTAGAAGACCTAGGTTATTATTGCGTTGATAACATACCCGTAAATTTACTGCCTACACTGACTCATGCCCTTGCTGATGAAAGCGAAAAAGTGGCGGTTAGTATTGACGTCAGAAACATGCCTAAAATGGCAAATGAACTCAGTGAAATAGTCGATTTCTTGCCCAGCATATGGGACGTTACCATTCTTTATTTGGATGCCAGCGACGATGTCTTGATAAAACGCTATAGCGAAACAAGACGCCTTCATCCTCTATTCAAGCTAAACAAGTCTCTTGCCGAATCAATTGAGGCTGAACGAGAAATACTGGTTCCGGTATCAGAAAAAGCAGATTTACATATCAATACTGATAATCTGTCACTGCATGAGCTGTCTGAACTGATCAGAGAGCGAGTATTAGGTAAAAAAAGTACCAACCTAGTAATGGTTTTTGAGTCATTTGGTTTTAAATACGGTATTCCAAGAGATGCAGATTATGTGTTTGATGCTCGTTTCTTACCTAATCCACATTGGGAACCTGACTTAAAGCCACTGAATGGACTCGATGGACCCGTACAATTATTTTTAGGAGCACAACCGCTCGTCACCAAGTTTATTTGGCAAATCCAAAATTTGCTGTCTACTTGGTTGCCACATTTAGAAAGGAATAACCGCAGCTATGTCACCGTAGCGATTGGCTGCACAGGCGGACAACACCGTTCTGTATTTGTCTCTGAGGCGCTTGCAAATAGCTTTCGTGCAAGCCATGGCGATGTGCAAATTAGGCATCGAGAATTGAAGTTAGTTAAGCACGAAGACAATGTGCTTAATACTCAAGAAAGACCCAAAATATGATAATAGAAAAACAACTCACTATTGTTAACAAGTTAGGCTTGCATGCACGTGCAGCGACTCAGTTAGCGACTTTAGCCAATCAATTTGAAGCCACTATAACGATGCATCAAGGTGATAAAGAAGCATTTGCTAACAGTGTCTTAGCGCTGATGATGCTTGAGAGCAGTCAGGGCAAACAAGTTCTTTTGCGTTGCGACGGCAGTGATGCAGAGAATGCAATGCAAGCTATTGAAAACTTGATCGTAAATAAGTTTAACGAAGACGAATAATTACCGCGAGTATTAAGCTCTAGTGCGCTCTATTTAGCTTTTCTGTTGGTTTATCTATACTAACAGTGCGCCTAAATTAGCTAATATTTGCAACGTTGATGTTATACTATTAAGCATAACTAACAAAAAGCTCACAAGTCGCTGCCGCTTTATCTTCATTTCGGTTTTCAATTCAAGTTTGGCGACAATAATAATAGGGTCTTATGGCTGAAACTTTTGAATTAAAAAATGTACAAAGTCAATTATCGTCGATAAGCGAATCGCTTAGCGACGGGACTTTTGTGCAGGTTCGAAAGTTACTGCATGACCTACAACCAGGAGACGTTGCTCTTCTATTAGAGTCCAGTCCAAGCAAGACTCGTAATGAACTTTGGCAGCTTATTGATGCAGACTTTCATGGTGATGTGCTTGAAGAATTGTCGGAAGATGTTCGTAACGGCATTATTTCTAAAATGGTACCTTCGAGTGTCGTTGACGCACTCGAAGACATGGATACCGATGACCTAGCTGAAACCCTAAGCTCGCTCCCTGATACAGTCCTTCAAAGCATTTTAAAATCGATGGACGCACAGGACCGTTTGCGCGCGGAAAAAGCCCTATCCTATGGTGAAGACACTGCCGGTTTCATGATGAACACCGATACCATCACTTTGCGTCCAGATGTCACCATTGACGTGGTACTCCGCTATTTGCGCTTAAAAGGTGAACTGCCTGAAAACACCGATACCTTATATGTTGTTAATCGTCATGATAATTTACTCGGCACCGTCCCGGTCACCAAACTACTTACTTCGTCTCTTAATATCAGCGTAAATGAAATCATGAATGAGGACGCAAAAACGATTCCCGTCAACATGAGTGACAGTGAAGTTGCGGGTATGTTTGAACGTTATGATTGGCTTTCAGCACCGGTAATAGATGCGAATAAAACGCTGGTCGGGCGTATCACAATTGATGATGTTGTGGATATTATTCGTGAGGACGCCGAACACTCCATGATGAGTATGGCGGGTTTAGATGACGAGGAAGATACCTTTGCTCCTGTTGGACAAAGTACAAAGCGCCGCTCCATTTGGCTTGGCGTTAACTTAGTAACAGCGTTAATGGCTGCTGCAGTGAGCGATTTATTTGAAGCAACACTGAGCCAACTCGCGGTATTAGCAATTTTGAATACAATCGTACCGAGTATGGGCGGTGTCGCTGGTAATCAAACTCTTACCCTAGTTATTCGTGGTATGGCTTTAGGCCATGTCAGTCAAAGTAATGCGGTCTGGCTGGTCAAAAAGGAACTAGCAATTGGTTTCTTAAATGGCATCATATGGGCAACTCTTATCGCCTCAGTTATTGCATTGTGGAAACAGGACTTTATGCTTGGTGTTGTAATTGCATTCGCAATGTTAATGAACATGATTGCAGCCGGCTTGGCTGGTGCCACTTTACCGATTATTATGAAGAGATTAAATATTGATCCTGCGCTCGCTGGCAGCGTTATATTGACTACCATCACCGACGTTGTCGGTATATTTGCCTTTTTGGGTACCGCTACCTTATTCTTAATTTAATTTATCGCACTCGCTGCTAATTTCACTCGAAAAATTTGCTTATTCAATAAATCATGAGGGTCTATTGATCAAGTCCAAGAATAACAATATTGTCAGAGGTGATATCAATCAACTCGTCTTGCAATGCAGGTGCATCACTGGCAGCAACCGCGAAATTATGCATAACATTGCTACGATAAGTAGCCTCAATATCCTGCACAGCATAGCGTTGCAATAGTCGAGCGATTGCTCCTTGAAAGCGATAGTCATATTCAATTTTGAATCTAATACGACTCACTTTTAGTGATAGCGGTAAATTTTCTAATACTTGAACAACAGCATCAGAATAAGCCCGTTGTAAGCCTCCTGTTCCTAGCTTAGTGCCACCAAATTGTCTGACGACAGCAACCGCTATATCACCTAGCCCGCTATATTGAAGTACTTTTAACATAGGCATTCCAGCGGTCCCGCTAGGCTCCCCATCGTCACTCATTGAGCGCTCTGTGGTGTCAGGAGAGCCTGCAATATAAGCCCAACAAACATGATTAGCTTGAGGATTAGTACTCTTTAAATGCTTCACAAAAGCATCCGCTTGCTGCCTATCAATGGCGTTAATAGCATAAGCAATAAACTTACTACGTTTTACTTCCAGCTCAACTTTGTTGGCGCCAGCTGGTATCGAGTAACTTGTCGTCATTTCTATTCTCGATGCCTATCAATATGAGTATCAACTCGTGTTTAGTCGTCTATCTTGTTAGCATTTACCCACTCTAACAAGTGCTCAACGTCCTTATCGATCGCCATTTCTAGCTCTGCAACCCAATCATGAACGTTTTCCCACCAAGCCGGATGGTCACCTTCTTGAATTCTGTTGGCTATTTGGAGCACACGTAATAAACCCACAGACCCCGCCGCCCCTTTAATTTTGTGAGCTTGAGAGCACACTTCAGCTTTTTCATTTGCGGCGAGGGAGACATTCAATAATTCCATATACTCGGGTATTTTCTCTTTGAACATGCCTAAGCTTGTGCGCACCATGTCTTCACCAATAGTTTCAATCAGCATCTGCAGCATATCGACATCTAAGATCTTATCTACTTTACGAATACTCACGACTTCACTTGTCTGGCGCATTTCATCATGCTTTTGTTCTTCACCAAACAATTCGTTGAAGACTTCTATCACCCGACTCTTTTTGATCGGTTTTGTAATGATGTCGTCCATCCCATTTTGCAGATACTCTTCACGTTTTTTAATCACGTTTGCGGTCAATGCTACGATTGGAGTTTGTAACACTAATTCTTCTTCATGGAGTACTTTTGCGACGTCAAAGCCGGTCATATCCGGAAGTTGGATATCAAGTAAGATTAAGTCATATTCAGTTTTTCGGGCCATCTCAATTGCTGCGGTGCCGGTCATCGCAACATCAACTCGTTGTCCTAATTTTTCTAATAACGCTTTAGCCACCAACACATTTAATTCTATATCTTCAACTAACAAAATATTTAAGTTGCTGACTTGTAATTCAATCAATTTGGCTTGTTTTTGGCTAATTGCCACTGGTAAGACGATTTCAAAGCACGTACCCTGACCCACGACACTGTGCAAAAGAATTTCACCGCCCATCTTGTCGACCATCTGCTTACAAATCGCAAGCCCAATACCAGTTCCAGTAGCCGATTTATGATCAGGGTGATCAACTTGATAATACATCGCAAATATTTTATCCAACTCCCCCTGAGGAATACCCACTCCAGTATCCGTAATTCTGAAGGTAACTTTTGCATTACCTGCACCTTGATCAACCGCTTCTACCGTAAGATTCACCTCTCCTTTTTGAGTGAATTTGATCGCGTTAAACAAAAGGTTCCAAAGCACTTGCCGCAACCTTGTTCCATCAGCTTCAATGGCAATAGGAATCGGTTCTATAATTTCAGATTTAAATCTTAGACTTTTTTCTTGTGCTAGCAGGCTAACAATACTACTAATTTCGTTGGTAAACTCGCGCATGTTGACTGTTTTTAAATCGATTTCAACTTTGTCCCTATCAAGCTTATCGAGGTCAACAATATCGTTGAAAATATTACCCAAAGTAATCGAACTCGCATAGATAGTGCTTACCCAATCAAATTGCTCTTTAGTTAATTGCGTATCCCGCAGCATTCGGCTCAAACCAACAATGCCATTTAATGGTGTGCGCAATTCATGGCTAATAGTGGCAATGAACTTAGTTTTGTCTTTGCTCGCTTGAGCTATCGCGCTTTCCGCTTGTTTGCGATCGGTCATATCACGACCAAACGCTAACAAACCCAAGCGATGTCCATCTTGATCAAAAAACGGCACTTTACGCATTTCGAAATAGCGCCTACGGCCATCTGCATACTGTAACCACAACTCTTCGGTCAAGCTAGCATTTGTCTCTAATACTTCATGGTCACTCGCTGCGACTTGCCTAGCAAGTTGTTCATCGTAGACTTGATGCGGCGTTAGGCCTAATAGTTCAGCTTCTGTCTTACCGGTAACTTCCTCAGCAACCCGGTTACAACCTGCAAAACGTCCTTCTTCGTTACGGTAATATATTAAGTCAGGAGACGCATCAATAATAGAACGAGTAAGAGTCGATAACCTTCTTGCCTGGATTTCCTGTTCAGATTTTTCTTTTATTTCTCGCTCTAGCTCTTCAAAAACCAGCTCGCGCTCTAACTGCGCGTTTCTACGTTGTTCTATTTCATGATTCAATTGACGAATATTATTCTGTAATTCACGATTTAAAATGACATCGTGTTTGCGTAAGCGCTCTAACTGACTCACCGCTTCCTCTAAATTAATTCGACTATGCTCAAGCTGTTTAATTAATTTACTGAAAAAGTATAACAACCAAGGGGCACTCAACAGGGTTAGTACCAGAGGACTAATGAAGTCCACAGTTTCAATTTGACTACCCAAGCTAGTCCTTACTATATAGGATCCAATCAATGTAAACAGAAGTGTAAATATGACAAACAAAATACTGATTTTTAGGGTGCCGAAGCGGTCAACAAATTTTGCAAATTTGATCGCCCAAGAATCGTTTGGTGGTTTTAAATACATAAAAAGAGATCGTCTTAGACAAGAAGTAACGCGCATGCTAACAAAAATGTAAAATAAGTGACAATAAAGAAATAAATTCAAACCTTGTTAATACAATTTGGTTTAATACTTATGTAGCTAATTTTACATTTTCATTCAAAAAAATCGACTTCAACCAACACGATAGTCAACATTCATGCCACAATTTATAGGTTAAAATTTAATTTTATTTTTTTAAAAACCGTAAATATCTGGTTTAAATCAAATTTAGTAAGTCCTCATCACCCGTATTAAGCTTGATGTAAAGGTACATTCACTAAATAAATATTGATATTATTTGTATTTATAATTGATTTCTTTGTTAAGAATAGGTATTTTGTCTAACCCGCTTTTGAATGCATAAAGATTCTAAATAACTGAGTATCAAAACGGCCCAACATTTCGGTCAAAGCCGACAGCAAAAAAACTCAAATAATAATAACAATAAAATGAAATACAGCGACAGTGTCGTTTTTTTAACAAGTATCACGCTTGTTCAAGGACAACGTGCCTCGGTAAAATTTGCCGTGGAAGGAGAAAACATGAGTTTGTATCATCAAAATGATTCTAAAGACAATTGTGGTTTTGGACTAATTGCACATACAACAGGTGAAGCAAGTCACCAGTTAGTCAAAACGGCAATTGAAGGCTTAGACCGCATGCAGCACCGTGGAGGCGTAGCCGCCGACGGTAAAACAGGAGATGGTTGCGGACTCTTATTACAGAAACCCGACGCTTTTTATCAAAAAATTGCCCAAGACAAAGGTTGGAAATTAACCAAAGACTACGGCGTGGGTATGATTTTCTTGAGTCAAAACCCAACATTAGCCGAGCAGTCTCGCCAAATTCTTAATGAAGAAATGGAACGAGAAATGCTGCCAATTTTAGGCTGGCGAGTCGTTCCTGTTGATAAGACTGTCCTTGGCGACTTAGCGTTGACCGGCGTTCCACAAATTGAACAAGTCTTTGTTAACTGCCCAAACGGCTGGCGAACAGATGATCTTGAGCGTCGTTTATACATGGCAAGACGCCGCGCAGAGAAGCGTTTAGAAGATGATCCTGACTTTTATGTTGCCTGTTTATCTGCGTTGGTAACGATATATAAAGGCTTAGTCATGCCAAAGGACCTACCTGCCTTTTATCTTGATCTCGCCGACGAAAACCTACAATCAAGTATTTGCGTATTCCACCAGCGGTTTTCAACTAACACATTACCTAAATGGCCGCTTGCACAACCTTTTAGATACTTAGCACACAACGGTGAAATTAACACAATCAAGGCCAACCGCGATTGGGCCGCTGCTCGTGAAGGTAAGTTTGCGACACCACTAATACCGGATTTAATGCAAGCAGCACCGTTTGTAAATACCGACGGTTCTGACTCAAGTTCGCTTGATAACATGCTCGAACTATTCTTAGCCGGCGGGATGGATCTATTTCGCGCGATGCGTTTATTGGTGCCACCTGCTTATCAAAACAACAAAACCATGGGTGAAGAATTACGTTCATTTTATGAGTTTAACTCCATGCATATGGAGCCATGGGATGGCCCAGCGGGTATCGTATTAACCAATGGTCGCCATGTCGCGTGCAACCTAGATAGAAACGGATTACGCCCCGCTAGATATGTCATTACAAAAGATGGTCTTATTACTCTCGCTTCTGAAATTGGCATTTGGGATTATAAGCAAGAAGATGTGATTGAAAAAGGCCGTGTAGGCCCCGGTGAGATGCTGGCGGTAGATACCTATACAGGTAAAATTTGGCGTACCAATGAAATTGATGAGGACTTACAGTCTCGCCATCCATATAAAGAATGGCTAGACAGCCATATCAAACATCTTGTTCCGGTTGAGAGTGCTGACCACAGTAAAATTGGGATACGCGCATTTGATGACAGCAAGATGGCGACCTACCATAAGCTGCACGGCTACAGTTACGAAGAAATGCAGCAAATAATCAAAGTACTGGCAAAGGATGGTCAAGAGGCGGTAGGCTCGATGGGTGACGACACCCCTATGGCGGTTATGTCGTCTAATAGCCGTACCCTTTATGATTACTTTAGACAGCAATTTGCGCAAGTTACCAACCCGCCGATTGATTCGTTGCGTGAAAACCACGTTATGTCGTTAGCTACCTGCATAGGTCGTGAACAAAACGTATTTAACGAAACCAGTGGCTATGCAAACCGAGTGCTGTTTGAGTCTCCTATACTTATGTATACAGACTTAAAACAGTTGCGCGAACTCGATGCAAAGCATTATTACAACGAAAAAATTCAACTTAACTATCGCCTTGAAGAAGGTCTTGCCGCAGCAATTACCCGCATTTGCGATGAGGTAGAAGAAGCGGTTCGAGAACGAGGCGCTGTTTTTGTGGTGCTTACAGACCGAGATATTAGCCCAGACACATTACCTATACCTGCAGCCATGGCCGTTGGCGCAGTTCAACGTAGATTAATTGATAAAGCCCTTCGTTGCGATGCAAATATCGTTGTAGAGACAGGCTCAACCAGAGACCCTCATCATTTTGCGGTACTAATTGGCCTTGGCGCGACCGCCATTTATCCTTTTTTAGCATATGAAACTATTGAGCAAATGGTTGAAAAGAAAGAATTAGATATTAGCCCTATGCAGGCTTTGTTGAATTACCGCAAAGGAATTAATAAAGGTTTGTATAAGATAATGTCTAAAATGGGCATTAGTACGATTGCGAGTTACAGAAGTTCTAAATTATTTGAAGCTGTAGGCATTAATAGTGAAGTCGTCGCACTTTGCTTTAAAGGCGTACCGAGCCGTATTCAAGGTGCTTCGTTTATCGACTTTGAGCAAGACCTTACAAATCTTTCAAGAATTGCCTGGCTAAAACGCAAAACAATTTCCCACGGTGGTTTGTTGAAATATGTACACGGTGGCGAATACCATGCTTATAATCCTGATGTAGTGACTTCACTTCAAAAGGCGGTTGTTAGCGGAAACTACGCCGATTATAAAATGTATAGCAGTTTAGTGAATGACAGAGCTCCTTCGCACTTGCGCGACCTAATGGAAATAAAGAGCTTTAAAGAAGCCATTCATATTGATCAAGTCGAGCCCGCAGAAAAGCTATATCCGCGCTTTGATACAGCCGCCATGTCAATGGGTTCGCTTAGTCCAGAGGCACATGAAGCGCTAGCAATAGCAATGAATCGTTTGGGCGGACAGTCAAATTCAGGCGAAGGTGGTGAGGATCCAGCGCGTTTTAATACTGAGAAAAACAGTAAAATCAAACAAGTTGCCTCAGGTCGCTTTGGCGTAACACCACACTACCTGATGAATGCAAGCGTTATTCAAATTAAAGTAGCTCAAGGTGCTAAACCCGGTGAAGGTGGGCAGTTACCAGGCGATAAAGTTAATAAATACATTGCTGATTTACGCTTTTCCGTACCCGGCGTCACGCTAATTTCGCCGCCACCGCATCACGATATTTATTCAATTGAGGATTTAGCGCAGCTTATATTTGATCTTAAACAGGTTAACCCAAAAGCGCTGATCTCAGTAAAATTGGTCTCTGAACCTGGTGTCGGTACAATTGCTACCGGTGTGGCTAAAGCTTATGCCGACTTAATTACAATTTCTGGATATGATGGCGGCACCGGAGCCAGTCCATTAACATCAGTTAAATATGCAGGCAGCCCCTTTGAATTGGGTTTAGCCGAGACACAGCAAGCACTGGTTGAAAACGGATTACGCCACAAAGTTCGATTACAAACTGATGGTGGTTTAAAAACAGGCTTGGATGTAGTTAAAGCTGGTATTTTAGGTGCTGAAAGCTTTGCCTTTGGCACTGGTCCTATGGTTGCTCTAGGCTGCAAATACTTACGTATTTGTCACTTGAATAATTGTGCAACAGGTGTTGCAACCCAAGACAGATTTTTGCGTGACAATTACTTCATCGGTTTACCTGAAATGGTCATGAACTACTTTAAGTTTCTCGCCGAAGAAGTACGCGAAATTATGGCCAGTATCGGTGTTACTAACTTTGAAGATTTGGTCGGTAGAACGGAGTTATTGACCTTATTGGAAGGACAAACTGCAAAACAACAACGGCTTGATTTATCACCCTTATTGGTTAAACCAGAAGCAGGCAAACACACACGTTTGTTTAGCGCTGGAGCGACCAATGAGCCTATTGATAAAGGCGTATTAAACAAACGGATCTTAGAAGAAAACAAGCATGCTGTTGAAAGTTTAAAAGGCGCGCAGTCAGCTTACAAGGTTCGGAATACAGACCGCAGTATTGGCGCAACCTTATCGGGCTACATTGCCAGCAAACATGGTAACCAAGGTATGATAGATAGTCCTATTCAACTTACATTGACCGGCACGGTTGGCCAAAGCTTTGGTGTTTGGAACGCAGGCGGCTTGAACATGCGCTTAATTGGCGATGCTAACGATTACGTAGGTAAAGGCATGGCAGGCGGAAAGTTGGTCATTCACCCACCGCGTAATGTAACATTTGATACTCACAACAGCACAATTATGGGCAATACCTGTTTATATGGCGCAACCGGCGGAAAGCTTTACGCTGCGGGTCGTGCTGGTGAACGTTTTGCTGTGCGTAATTCAGGCGCAGTGGCGGTTATAGAAGGTATGGGTGACAACGGTTGCGAGTATATGACAGGTGGTATTGTGGCTTGTCTTGGTGGCATCGGGATTAACTTCGGTGCTGGTATGACCGGTGGTTTTGCTTATTTGTATGATGAGTTTAATGACATGGATAATAGAGTAAATGAGGACCTCGTTGATATTATGAGCGTCGATGATAAAGTTATTTTATCTGAACATTTACGTGGACTTATCAATCGTCATTATGAAGAAACAGGTAGTGAACACTCACTACACCTTCTGACTAATTATGCTGAGGAAAGTAAAAACTTTAGGCTCATTAAGCCGAAAACCAGCGACGTCAAAAATTTGCTTGGTCATATCAGCCGTTCAACCGCAGAACTGCGCGTACAAGCACAATAGGAAGGGAGAAATATTATGGCTAAAAATGTATATCAATTTGTAGACGTTGAACGCATCGATCCCGCAAAAAAACCGATTATGATTAGAAAAGAGGATTTTGGCGAAATCTACCAACCTTTATCTAAATCACAAACAGAAGGACAAGCTGACCGCTGTTTGGACTGCGGCAATCCTTATTGCGAATGGAAATGTCCAGTTCATAACTTCATTCCACAGTGGCTGGCGCTAGCTAATGAAGGCAAGATCATTGAAGCTGCAGAGCTTTCACATAAAACCAACAGCCTGCCTGAAGTATGTGGTCGTGTTTGTCCGCAAGACCGCTTGTGCGAAGGGGCTTGCACCCTAAACGACGATTTTGGTGCAGTAACAATTGGCAGTATTGAAAAATATATTACCGACACCGCATTTAAGATGGGTTGGCGCCCTGACATGTCTGATGTTGTTTGGACTGATAAAAAAGTGGCTATCGTTGGTGCAGGACCCGCCGGTCTGGCTTGTGCAGATGTTCTAGTGCGAAATGGGGTTAAACCTGTTGTGTTTGATAAGTATCAGGAGATCGGTGGATTACTCACTTTTGGTATTCCATCCTTTAAACTAGAAAAAGAAGTGATTAAACTACGTCATCAGATATTTTTAGATATGGGTATTGAATTCGTTTTAAACACCGAAGTTGGAAAAGATCTCCAATTCCAAGACTTAATTGATAGTTACGATGCCGTTTTCTTAGGGATGGGTACGTATAAGTCAATGAAAGGAGGATTTGATAATGAGACTGCCCCTGGCGTTTATGAAGCACTGCCCTTTCTTATTGCTAATATTAACCGAGTAATGGGCATAGAAAAATCTGCCGCTGACTTTATTGATATGAAAGGTAAAAAAGTGGTGGTACTTGGCGGTGGTGACACCACGATGGATTGCGTCAGGAGCTCCATTCGACAAAATGCTGAATCGGTGACGTGTGCTTATCGTCGAGATGAAGAAAGTATGCCTGGTTCAAGACGTGAGGTGGTGAATGCCAAAGAAGAAGGTGTCCAATTTCAGTTTAACCTGCAACCACTAGATATTGCCGTGGATGAGAAAGGCAATACTATTGGCGTTCGTGTAGTTAGAACCGAGATGGGCGACCCAGATTCCGCAGGGCGTCGTCGCCCAGTCGAAATACCTGGCTCAGAGCATATTTTGGAAGCTGATGCAGTCATTATTGCTTTTGGTTTTCAGCCGAGTCCTGCCCCTTGGTTTGGTGAGTACGGTATTATGCTGGATGAGAGAGGTAGAGTAAGAGCGCCCGCAAAAGGTCGCTTTGCATTCCAAACATCTAACCCTAAAATATTTTCAGGTGGTGACATGGTGCGAGGTTCAGATCTTGTCGTGACAGCGATAGATGAAGGTCGCAAAGCGGCAGAAGGTATACTTGACTACATGGAAGTTTAATTACGTTCAAATAGAAAAACGCCACAGTGTTTAGGCGAGCGTGTAGCAAAGAAACGGAGTTACTTTGCTACACGCTCGCCTTTTTTGTGTCTTTTAACGTCATTTAAAATGATCATAAAAGTAGCTTAAAATCGAAATTAAAGGTCCTTAAAATCCATCAATATGCCTTATTAGGTTATTACTTACCATACCTAGCTATTATCTAGCAGACTACAAACCTTTAGTACAGCGAGTATCCTGCCGATGTAACTTATCTACTCTGAAGAAAAAAAACGTCACTTCCGATTGCATAGCATTGCCGGTTGCAAAGTGACTAGAACAACTTACTGCAAGGCGCGAAAGCAATAAAAATTAATACCGGCAGTCAGTCATGATAGCGCAAAGCAGCAATTTAGCGAAAGTCAGCATTAAAGGCAGGTCAACATAGTGAAAAATTCAATGAAAGCGGTAAATTATCCGAACACACCATTAACTAAACTAATACCAAGCTTAGTGGCATGTGTCGTTATTGCGTCTCTATCTGCCTCTGCGATCGCCAATCAAATTAACCCAAAATCAAAAACGCCAGCTCAAGTCGAGCAAGCGTTGGCCGCCCTATTAAATTCTAGGGACACTAACATTCAATTAGCATCATACACAGGGACGCAGCCATCAAATAACATCAATAATTTAGTTGTTACACAAATACCTACTAAGACGGTAGACCATTCACAAAAATCCATTGCTGAGCTTGTGCTCGCCGGCTTAGCGATAACTAACTCAGTCAAAGACGAGTTGTCATCGCCAGTTACAGTAAGCGAGCCAACACCGCCTCCTCGAGATTATGCTGTGGCAGATATTGTCAGTGTAGAAGAATTAGATAGAGCAACTAACGACGATATGAATAGCATCATTGAAAACGCAGAACCAATTAACTCTGATATACAAGAAACCCTATTCGCCGGGGTTGAAGTAGCGGTTGAAGCTATGGTTGCAGAAGACAATGTATTAGTTGAAGCTGTATTAGTCGAAGCTGTATTAGTTGAAGCTGTAGCAGAGGGAGATGCATCTGAAGAATCAACTGCATTAAATGTCGATACGTCAGAATTTAGACCCATTGAAGAAACAGTTGACTCATCTAGTCAGTTAAGCAAGCAGGTTTCTAGCAACATTACCGAAGCATCAAAAGATGCCATTCCAGCTTTACCATCACCGATTTTAGAAGAGCTAAACAAAGAGATTGAACTTGCTGCAAGCGATAATATTAATACAAGCACTGCGGTTGAAAGTGCGGTTATGATAACGGAAATTGCAGAAACCGACGTTGCAGACATTGAAATTGTAGAAATTGAAATTGCAGAGACCGA
>NZ_KE386816.1:0-29044 GCF_000428905.1 Brumicola pallidula DSM 14239 = ACAM 615 | reverse complement strand
AAATTGCAGAGACTGAGCTTACCCCTACTGAGATTTTAGAAGACCAAGCCCCAACGCTTTTAGCTAAGGTATCAGTAGCCTACACAGCAATATCGCAAGGTAGCATCACAGATACCCCTGTGACTAATTCTGAGAAGCCCCAAATAGCTGACAACGCCGGCGCTAACGTAAACGTAGCGGTGCGCAGCGAAGCGTGCCCAGAGAATTTTAATCAAGTGAGTATTCCGGTGAATGGCAAATTGTGCCAAATATTTGCCGCCGACTTTCCGGCATCAATGATTTTATTCATTCCACAAACACCTGAAGAGGTCGTTAAATATTATTTAGCATCTTCTAGCAGCTTTGTTGAACCAAAGAAAATTAAGCAAAGAACCATGCTAAAAAGCGCAGATAACAACACAACTCTAATCATTTCTAAAGACGGCGGCGGTACCCAAGTTGATATTCTTGTTAAGTCACCTGTTTCATAAAGTAACTATAATTCAATAATTTACGCTTATAATAAAGTAAAATAAATCAGTATCTGAAATCATAGATACTGATTTTTTTGTATCTACAAGGTTGTTAAGTTAATTTTTATTACGTTAGAAGAAACCACTCTTTTTCCTTTCTATATTTTTATTTTCAACTAAAAATATCTATTGGCACATCAATTGCAGAACTGATAGATGCAATGGGAAGGTTCCCTTTGCATTCTTGATTTGGTCTTGATGAATTTCTCCCTCACTGCAAAATTGAAGAAACTAACTAATGTATTAGGAGTCGTTATGGAATTCGCAATCGTACTTATTATGGTATTGATAGTTGTTGCTATTGTTGCTGTAAAATTCAGTGTTGAGGAGGTTAGCTTTCCCTTTATGAGTAAACCTCAGCTTTTTTCTCCCGTTGAACATCAATTTCTCGATATGATTGAAAAAGCCGTAGGCGATGAGTTTAGAGTGATGTGTCGTGTTAAGCTAACCGACTTACTAGCATTGCGCAGAAACACCAATAAGAAAATGGCAAAAAGTGCATTACTGCGGGCTGGCAGCAAACAACTCGACTTTGTTTTAGTGAGTAAAACCGATATGACGCCTGTTTTGGCATTGGATCTTGTTCACTCGCTAGGTAAAGAAGGTCATAAAACAACTAGAGACTTTTTTGTCACTGGTGCGTTAGATTCAGCTGGTATTCCACATGCACGTATAAAAGCGCGTCATGGCTATAAAATTGAAGATATCAAAGCATGTATTGAAGCCAAGATTATGCCCCTTAGACGGCGCCAAGGGAAACTTCCTATCCCCATAGCTCATGAGGCGCCAAGCCTGTTTACCCCCACTAAGCGTCCTACTCGACCTGTTCGGTCCTCAAGACAGGTCGCTGCTTAAGCGTTCATCATAAATTAACGCAAGAATTCGTATGATTTCTTGCGTTTTTGTCCATGCTTAGTAAACTTCTGGTCAATTGAACAAAGAGATAACACATGAAAATAGCAATCTTAGGTGCAATGGATGAAGAAGTTAAACTCATACAAGAGTCGCTCAATCACTTACAAGAAGTCGCTCACTCCCACTTAGTCTTTTTTACTGGTGAGTTGCATGATCACGAAATTATTTTGGTCAAGTGTGGTATCGGCAAAGTGGCATCCGCTGTTGCCACCACCATGATTATTGACAAATTTAACCCGGATTTTGTTGTCAATACTGGCTCTGCGGGCGGGTTTGATAAAGAACTCAACATTGGTGATATTGTAATTAGCGATGCAGTAACTCATCATGACGTTGATTTAACGGTATTTGGCTATGTTCTCGGTCAATGCGCGGGCATGCCCGCAAACTATGTGTGTAACGAGCAGTTAATTGAGGCTGCTGAGAAATCAGCTAAACAAATTGAAGGTGTTAAAGTAAAAAAGGGCTTAGTTTGCTCGGGTGACAGCTTTGTTGGTAGTGATGAACTTGCATTAGCAACTCAACAAAAGTTTCCAACTATGATAGCGGTTGAAATGGAAGGTGCAGCCATTGCACAAACTGCTTATTTAATGGGTATTCCATTTTTAGTCATTCGCAGTTTATCCGACATAGCAGGCAAGACATCGACAGTTTCATTTCAAGCCTATTTAGAAAAAGCAGCAAAAAATAGTGCACAGTTGGTAATGGGAATGGTAAAAGCACTCGGTTAATCTATGGACAGCCTCATTAGCTTTATTACAAGCCCCGCTATTTTACCCTGGTTTATTTTATGTGGCGTAGTGCTTTTTGAGCGTTTTTGGTACTTACCCACCCGAGCAGATCCTTTGGCTTTTGTTCGTTTATTAGGAATAAGAATGGCAGAGCGAGTTTGTCCGGATGTGAACTCACTTGGAGCATCGCCGAAGAAAACACAATTTTGGATATCTGGAGCGCTTGCTGCATTCATGATAATCGCGCCTAGCCTTATTATTTTGCTCATATTTAGAGAGTTCGTTTATTACCCTGCATTATTCGATGCCATAATTTTATATTTGTGTATCCAGTTTTCATCTCATATTCAACGTTTTCAACAAATTCGACGCGCGTTATTAACGGGTAAGAAGAAACTAGCGAAAGACCTATTGGCTCCCATGGTATTGCGAGAAACATCAATGTTGTCTGACGTTGGAATAAGTAAAGCAGCAATTGAAACATTATTACTACGCTTTCATTATCAAGCTTTAGTTTGCTTCTTTCTATTTATCGTTGTTGGCCCATTTACTGTATTGACCTATCGATTATGCTACGAGTTACACCTTGTTTGGAATCCTAAAATTCAAGCTTATCGCGAATTTGGAAAGCCAATGGCTAAGCTAGTTATGCTTTTTCAATGGCTGCCTATTCGACTTAATTCCTTGTTATCCATCATATTAAGTCGCGGTTTTAAGCTGTTCCCTTACTTTAAAGCAAAAAAACTAACAACGCGCTGGGGTGAATCACACGGAGCCATTTTACTTCACGCAAACCATTTTGCACTAGACATTAACCTCAGTAGTGCGGTGTATTATAATGCGATAAAAGTGCGGCGCACTAAGTATATAGGCAACGGTGAGCCCACAGCCCGGTTTATGCCTAACGCACTAGCCATTGTAAATCGCGTACTTGCGGTTAACCTATTGCTCTTACTACTAACTTGCTTAATAATCGATACTCTTTCTATGAGCATATAAACAACAAGAGACAACACTTATCGCCATTTGTAATTGCAATTCGTTTTATACTGGTATCAACTCAATATTCATAGATAAAAGTAAAACTATCGTAGCGACTTCAATTCTACTGTTTTCATTCTTATTTTTGAGTGCACTACCTAGCAATGCCCAAGACAACAAGCTACGCATTATAAGCTTGTCGCCTCACCTCACTGAAATTGTGTTTGCACTTGGTAGAGAACAACAATTGGTTGGCGTAAGTGACTACAGTGATTATCCTTATTCTCAAGGGTGCGTTGATAAAGGTTGCTCAGTCAAATTGCCTTCGATAGCTAGTTACCAAGGCGCTGATGTTGCTGCAATTATCAGATTAAAGCCGAGTATTATTCTTGCTTGGGAGGGTGGAAACAAAGCCCAAGATATTGCTAGGCTAGAACAGTTGGGTTACCCCGTTTATCGGTCATCTCCAACAAATATTGAAGCGCTGATGGAGGAAATTCTTTCGTTAGGAGAAACCCTCAATGCAGTACCCAAAAGTAAGCAATTGCATGCAAAAATGATAAAACAAGTTGAACAAATAAAATCACAATATGCAGACAACAAGGCGAACGCGCTTTATTACATGAGTCAACAACCGTTGAGCGGAATGGGCAGTGACAAATGGCTCAATTCGCTTCTTTCGCTTTGTAACATTAACAATATCTACACAGAACTTCCGACTGCTTACGCGCAGTTTTCTATTGCAGATATTATTAGAAAGCAGCCTGAGATTGTTATTGTGGCAAACCATCAATCTACTGCCTCAGTGAGTGCTTTTTGGGCTCCTCATCTAGCGGTTTTTGAGCCCAAAGTGGTTATGGTGAACCCGGATGCACTGCATAGGTTTACACCAAGGGTGTTACCTGAATTAGCGCTTTTATGCAAAAAAGTGCATTTTTAGAATTATTAGCTAAAATAATAAATAAAAGTACACTGTCTGGCTGCAGTAAAAAATTAAATGGAAGTAATACAATGAAAAACTCTAAACTAATCAATCTTAATAAAAGCACATTTACCTTATTCACTTGCCTGTGCTTATTGTTTATATCCGCCGCCGCTATGGCATCAAGAGATATTAGTCCCGAGACGATGTTGGCGATGCAAAAATCGGAGCGTTTACTGTTAGACGTAAGGACTGTTGAGGAATATACCACCAGTCATATTCCAACCTCGGTCAATATTCCACTTAATGAAATAGGAACTCGTTTATCTCGGCTTTCCGATTTTAAAGATTCTCCGGTGGTTGTGTATTGCCGGTCAGGCACTCGAGCAGCTAAAGCAATTACCTTGCTGGAAGAGAATGGTTTTACTAATGTGATGCATCTCGAGGGCGATATGTTAGGCTGGGAAGCTGAAAAAAGACCCACCAATCAATTAGGTAAATAAAATGCGTGACCGTCTTTGACTACTGCGACAACAGCATTTAGCGTCAAAGCAAAGATAACCCAAGCTATCAAAGTAAATTGGGTGCCTGGAATCGTTCTTCAGGTATTTGCACTTACTGTAGTGCTACTTTATTTCTATTATTCACCTGCACAACCTGTGTTTAGTTTTATTGCAGGGTTAAAACTCAAATATAACACTGCTTTTGCAATCATCTCAACCGCGATATTTGGCGGCTTACTCCCTTTTGTTATTTTATTTTTGAAGAAGCGAATAGCAAAACCATTTTTTTTACATCTGCTTTTCAATATTCTACTGTGGGCATTTATGGGCTGGCTCATTGATAGTTTTTATCAACTGCAATCGTTAATTTTCGGCGCTGGTATAGATTTTGCTACGATTGTTAAAAAGACCTTATTGGACCAATTTGTATTTACCGTTTTTATTACAAGTCCTTTAATTACTGCATTGTATATGTGGAGAGAAAGCAACTTCAATCGGCTACAAACATTAACGAGCCTAAAAGACAGTTTTTTCAATGAAAAATTACCTGCAACTATTTTCAGCACTTGGATTGTTTGGTTACCCGCCGTCACTTTAATTTACATGATGCCACCGGCACTTCAATTACCATTATTTAACTTGGTGCTATGCTTTTTTGTTCTGTTGCTGAGCGCGCTTAATAAGGATTGAGCATCGGCATTAAAAAAGCGAAACGCACTAAAACCGACATGAGTGCGTTATTCCGGCTAATGCGATCCGCTCACATAAACACTCGATTGACGTTAAATGTTTTACTGGTTTAAAACAAGACTCTATTTACACGAGCCTGATCCGAGCAAACTTACGCTTACCTACCTGATAGACATTTTCGCCCTTGTGTTGCACAACAAAACGCGTATCGATTACTTTTTCACCGTTTATTTTAACAGCGCCTTGCTTAATCATGCGAATCGCATCTGATGTTGATGCAACCAAATCAGCCTGTTTTAACAAGTTCCCAATGGCAATACCTTGTGCATCGATGGTAACTTCAATTTCAGGCATCTCATCAGGTATTGCATTTTTTTGAAAACGCTGAATAAAGTCTTGCAGCGCCGCCTCTGCATCAGCTGAACTGTGAAAGCGTGCAATCAGCTCCTGCGCTAAAGTAATTTTAATATCGCGCGGGTTTTTACCGTTTGCCATATCTATTTTGAGTTGCTCAATCTCTTCGATCGGTTTAAAACTAAGTAAATCATAGTAACGCCACATGAGTTCATCTGAAATAGACATCATTTTTCCGAACATCTCTGTCGGTGAGTCAGTAATTCCAATATAGTTATTTAATGACTTAGACATTTTCTGCACGCCGTCTAAACCTTCAAGCAAAGGCACCATTAATATACTTTGTGGCTTTTGACCTTGGTCCTTTTGCAATTCTCGGCCCATTAAAAGGTTAAAGCGTTGGTCTGTCCCGCCCAACTCTACGTCAGACTCTAATGCAACAGAATCCCAACCTTGCACCAATGGGTAAAGAAACTCATGGATAGCGATAGGTTGACCATTTGCATAGCGCTTTTTAAAATCATCACGTTCTAGCATTCTTGCGACCGTTTGACTAGCCGCTAGCTTAATCATGCCCGCGGCACCTAATTTATCAAACCACTCGGAATTAAATCGAATCTTAGTCTTTGCAGGATCAAGTATTTTGAATACCTGTTCTTGATAAGTTTTAGCATTTTCAAGCACTTGTTCTTTAGTAAGTGGCTTGCGAGTCACGTTTTTCCCAGTAGGATCACCAATTAAACCAGTAAAGTCGCCAATTAGGAATGTAACTTCATGTCCTAACTGCTGAAATGTACGAAGCTTATTTATTAAAACCGTATGCCCTAAATGTAGGTCAGGCGCAGTAGGATCAAAGCCAGCTTTGATTTTTAAAGGCTTACCGGTTTTTAACTTCTCTATCAGCTCTTCTTCAATTAAAATCTCGTCCGATCCGCGTTTTATCTCCGCGAATGCTGTTTGCCAATCTGCCATTACTTATTCCTGTAGTATAAAAAGTATAAAGTGACTCACTTTATAACTCACTCAATTTATTAGATTTTAGTTGGAGTATTTCACCAATAGGGAAAATACCTTCGCTATTTGTATAACAACAACGGTTAAATTGAACCTTTACGCTGGATTCGAACCCGAAATCATTATACTCTATTGTTTTAATAACTATGCATTTTACGGTCGTATGATTACGAATACAATAAAACAACTGCCAAAACCACATCGATGGACACTTGCGTGCGTCGCGTTAGTCTTGGTGTGTTTGATTTTATTCCCATTTGATTCAGTCAAAGCCTCAAAGAATATTGAGGTCAAACAATTATTTCCGGGTATTAAATACGAGTTACATCTTCCCTTACTAATCGCAGGTTCTGCTAGCCCAGCAATAGAAGACGATATAGATAATTGGCTAACCTATAAAGTAGAAAGTGGCGATACATTAGCCAAAATATTTTCACATATTGGGTTAACAGCCCGCGATACTTATGATGTTAGCAGTGCTGGCGACTTAGCTAAAAATTTAATTAAAATAAAACCCGGCGATATCGTATACATACATGTTGACGACGCTAAGCAATTTGTATCATTGCGTTATCCGCTTTCTAAAACCGAAACCTTAGCCATCGAAAAAAGTACGGATGGTAAGTTTGTTAGCGACGTGTCGATTAAACAAGTTGCAACATTGTTGAGCTTTGCACAAGGCGAAATCCGTAGTAGTTTTTGGAATGCGGGCACTGAATCAGGCTTAACCGATAATCAAATAATGCGTCTAGCCGGTATTTTTGGCTGGGATATCGATTTCGCACAAGAAATACGTGAAGGCGATACCTTCAATGTTGTTTTTGAGAAACAGTATATCGATGGTGAATTTATAGGTTTCGGTGATATTGTCGCGGCCGAATTTAACAACCAAGGTGAAGTTTTTCAAGCTGTAAAATACGACGACGGCAACTTTTACACGCCAGATGGTAGAAGTATGCGCAAAAGTTTTTTACGTGCCCCGGTTTCTTTCAAATACATTAGCTCAAGCTTTAAAAAACGTCGTTTTCACCCTGTGCAAAAAAGATGGAAGGCGCATCGTGGCGTCGATTACGCAGGTAAAGTAGGTACGCCAGTAATGGCTGCAGGTGACGGAAAAGTTATCAAGTCAGCTTACGACAAGTACAACGGTCATCATGTTTTTATTCAGCACGGCGAAAAATATACAACCAAATATTTGCATTTTACTAAGCGTGCAGTGAAGCGCGGTGAAATCGTCAAGCAAGGACAAACCATAGGTTATTTAGGCTCCACTGGCTTGGCTTCTGGTCCACACCTGCATTATGAGTTTCTTGTTAATGGTGTGCACAGAAACCCCAGAACAGTGTCGTTGCCCGAAGCAAACCCAATAGATAAAGAACATGCCAAAGAGTTTAAATTAATTGCGCAAAAACGCATGAGGCAACTTAATAACAATAAACGTATTATGTTGGCGATGAACTAAGCAACCATCGCTTGAGCACGTGTGACTAGGCTTAGCTTTTCAAGTGAAGCTATCCACCCATATTGTTGATGTAACATGTCTTCTTCACGCTTAAAGCCACTTTGAGAGAGTTTGATTGAAGTGGTCGTTGGGTTATCACAGTTAAATTCGATATTCACTTGAGTAATGTCGTTTGTGTCTTCCCAGCGCCAAGTGAAACACAAACTTTGATTAACGTTAATGGTTTTATAGATGCCCACAATTGTCTGTTGAAAACCGTCAGGTGATTGCAGTATCAATCGATAATTCCCCCCTTCAGTAAAGTTAGACATAAACTGAGACACCATCATGTTGCCAGGTGCAAACCAACGCACTAGTACATTTGGATCATGAAAAGCAGTATACACATCGTCAAGTCCTGCGTTAAGTGTACCGTTAATAGTGAAATCATACATAGAATCTACTTCGCTTATTATTCTTCGCTGTGATATAAAAGTTATCGGCATCATTGCCATTTTCTTCAATGTGAATTTCATCAAATTTGGATTATTTTGGATGCCTAAGATAGCTATTATTAGCCGCGACTACTCTGCCTATAAGAGCGCACTGGATGACTTACAGTTATCTGGTGAACTGCATGATGTTGAGCTCATTTGGGCAAATGAACATGCCAATGGTGCTCCGCTAAGAGACATCGAATATGCCTTAGCAAACCCAAATATCATGTCGAGATACATTAATGAATGCCCTAATCTTACTTGGCTGCAATCAACTTGGGCCGGCGTTAACACTCTCGTAAACAAGTCTAAAAGAGACTATCAGCTGACGGGTTTAAAAAATGTGTTTGGCGCTCAAATGCGCGAATATGTGATTGCTTATTTATTGTATTTTCAGCGTCACATTCCTGAGTTAATTACCAATCAACAACAGTGCCAATGGCAGCAATATCGTATTCCAACACTACAAAATCAAACGATGGGGATCATGGGTTTAGGCAGCATTGGCAAAGACGTAGCCATCGCTGCTAAGGCATTTGGTATGAAAGTCTACAGCTTAAATGCAACGAGCAAACCGGCCGAGGCTGACCAACACTTTAATTTGGCTCAATTGTATGAATTTGCGAGTAAAGTCGATGTCATTGTCAATTTATTACCACATACAAACCAAACAACCGGTATTTGTGATGTAACATTTTTTGAAACCATGCGGTCACATGCGATTTTTATTAACGCTGGGCGAGCCAATGTCATAAACAACGATAACGACTTGGTCAATGCCTTAAATAGCCGCAGCATACGAGGCGCTGTTATCGATGTATTTAAAACAGAACCACTGCCCGCTGAACATCCCTTTTGGAATACACCTAATTTACTAATGACGAATCACACGGCAGCGACAAGTCAACATGAATTAGTCTTTGAGGTATTCAAAAATAATTTGCGTAAAAAATTACAAGGCTTGCCTCTTGATTCATGCATAAATTTCGAACAAGGTTATTGAATAACCTACGTTTTTAGCTTGTTTAATCTGTATCAATTAAGCAGTTTTTTTAGCTTACGTTAGTCCTTCAGCAGCCTCGTCATTCCGAGGTTGAATAAGCGTAACCAATGACCGCTGAGTTTACCTTTATATTCTTTATTAATAGTAATGACCGCATCTTTCTTTGATTTTCTTTGCTGCTCTTTGGGGTTTATCAGACCATCATATTTATCTAGGATGGCAAGTAACTTCGCGCCATCACAGATGTCTTCATTTTTGAGTCCCATTGGGTATCCGCTGCCATCGACAAGCTCATGATGTTGCATCACCATTTTTCTAGCTTCATCCCATAGACTCAGGTTTTCCAGCAAACGCGCGCTTTTATAGACATGAGAGCGTAATAAGTTTTGCTCTAAACTAGTTAGAGCAGTCTCTTTATTTACAACCTCTGCTGGCATAAAAGAGATACCAAAATCATGTACGTAACAGGCTACCGCTAACTGCGCTTGATCGATGGGTTTATCATTTAATGCGTTAATATAGAAAGCCAGTTTGGCAATTCGATCGCCTCGCCCTTCGGCATACCCTGCACGCTTTTCAATTGGCTTCATCAATTCTCTAAAAAAAAGTAAATCGACTTCCTGTTCTGAGCTCAAATTTTTCGGGATCCCGCTGCGCGCTAGGTTAACAATATTTTGCGCAGGTGCATCTTCTTGGTGTAGTTGTCGAGACGGTTCAATGAGGTTAACCGCTTTGGCAAGTAAGCCTTCATGGCGAGGCTGATTTGTCGAATCTATTGCTAATATAATTTCAATAACGGCATCATTTAGCTCACTGTCATATTCTGCCTGACCGGATTTCACGCAACTTTCAACAAACACTTTTACTTTGTCCATGAGCAAAAGCACAAGGTCACTCATGTTGCTGGTGTAATCAATTTGGCCTTTTCGAAGCAAATCAAGTAAGTCTTCGAGGTGTTGCAACACATTGATCATCGGTGTAAATGCAACTAGGCCTAAATCACCCTTAATCGTATGCACTGAGCGAAACAAAGCGCGTTGTAACTCATTATCTTTAGGTGTGAGCTCTAACTCTATTAGTGTTTGCTCACTCGCCTCGTATAATTCATTAATTTCTTCAATTAAGTCGTGAAGAATGTCGTCTTCTAATTCTTCATGCTTAAAGATCGGCATAAGTGCTCGCTTACTAAAATTAAGTACAGAGATGTAGTATATCGGCACTGATGCAAAATTCATGCATTAAATCGACTGATAAGGTATCTTCAAGTAAAAATCTCCGTATAATTGCGACAATTGAAGCTTTTTGGAATGTCTGTGCTAGCTATTATTCGAATCATAGCGCTGTTTTTTTATTTTATCGGGGTTAACACCGTACTCTTCTTAATTTACATAACGCGTCCTTTCCATAGAAATAACGTGTATTTAGCTGGCCAATTCTACTCAACTATGACTCGAATTCTTGGCTTAAAAATAGATTTACGGGTGTCAAGCAATGTAGATACTGATAAAAACTATGTGTTTCTTGCTAATCATCAAAACAGTTATGACATTTTAACCATCAGCAAAGGTGCATTGCCTGGTGTGGTCACAGTGGGTAAAAAGAGTATAAAATGGATCCCCATTTTTGGTGTTATTTACTGGCTTTCTGCGAATATCATGATTGATCGCAAAAATACAGGAAGTGCTAGGAATACACTGAACCAAACCCTCGATAAAATGAATAGAAAGAAACTGAGTATTTGGTTCTTTCCTGAAGGTACTCGCAGTTATGGACGCGGATTATTGAAATTTAAAACAGGTGCATTCAGGTTAGCGCTAGAGGCTCAAAAATCAATTGTGCCGGTATGCGCAAGTGAAATGCATAAAAAAGTAAAGTTAAATCGTTGGAATAATGGCACTGTCATTGTCGAAGTAATGGATCCTGTTGAGTTACCAGAAGGACTGAGTGCCCGAGAACTGGCCGTTTATTTTCATTCCATCATGTCTACAAAAATTGATCAGCTAAACGTAGACGCTGAAAAACTAGATAACGCATAAGGTCAATTGACCTAGATTTACAAGATGAGGTTAGTATGAGTCAGCATGACGCCAATGAATGGTACGAATTTAATAAAGAAACAATAGAAGCGTTGATAGACGATGGAAGCGATATGGATCTGCCACACACCATTGAGCATCATTTGGCTTGTAGTGACTTTGATGCGCTTGAAAAAGCCGCCGTGGATGCTTTCAAAGCAGGTTTTGAAGTGACAGATGCAGAAGAGCTTATTCTGGACGATGGCGACACTGTTTTCTGCTTCGACGCTATTGTAGAAAAAAAGCTGGATGTCGATGTATTTAATGCCGACTCAGATAAACTTATCGCGATTGCCGACAAGCACAAGGTCTATTATGACGGCTGGGGTACTTATTTTATTGGCGAAGGTGCCATTGAGCGAGACGAAATCGACGATGATAGTAACTATGAATATGACGATGACGATTGAGATCGAAAATGATCCGCTAGTTTTTGTCGCACCAAAAAGTGAGTCGACGAATACATTTACATAAGGGCACTAGATAGAATGAGAGAGTGTAACCAATGTGGGAAATGCTGTATCAAATATGGTGATGGCGCCCTTTCTGCTACAACCGAGGAAATTGATCTTTGGGAGTTATTTAATCCAGAGATTTTCGAATTTGTTAAAAATAACGAAATTTGGTTCGACCCTGAATCTGGCTTGCGCTTAACAACATGTCCGTTTCTCGAGATTGAGCCGACTAAAAGTCCTCTTGCACAAACAAAGTATATTTGCAGCATATACCTAGACCGCCCCGAAGATTGTCGCCACTACCCGAGTCGCATTGCTGAAATGATTAGAGACGAGTGCGAAATGATCGAGGTTGTCGATTTAAGTGATCATAAACGAGCTCAAGGCAAGTTAGATTTATTGATGCAAGACAGTCGCCCTTCTGAAAATTCATAGCGTTTTATTACCGTTACTAAGCCAAAGTTACACTAGTTCAGTCAGCTGCCGTTCATTTTAATTTCAGATTAGGTTCAGGTTGCTAAGAGCATAATACGTCTTAAGCATTAAACTTAAGGTGATACCTAATGAAAGCATCTAAAAATAAATTTCTTCTTGCAACTACTCCTAAAGCAATAGTATTCGCCTCCATTTTCGCTTTGGGCTGTGTCTCAGCATCTACATTAGCAAACAATAAAACATCACTAGACGACAAGACATCGCAAGATGTCGTGGTTAAAGGAATCGAATATCAGCCCAACATGGTGCGAGAAGACGGTTCTAATTTAAAAGTTAAGAAACAGTTAAAAGATGCCACACCACTTGTTGCTAATTCAACTGCCTCCACACAGTTAACGCTTTCTAAAAAGACCCCCTTGCTAAGAGAGTCTGCTCGCAGTAATGATGATCCTGATTTTTGGATATACGATAGCTTCGTCACGTTTACTGCAGATCTTGACTATGATGGTTACTATTCATCTTTTACACTCGAATTCGATGTTGACACAGTGTATTTATCAGCGCCTATTTACGCCGTAATTTATACCTCAACGTCTGACGTATTTACGCCGTTTTATACCACTGAGGTTTATAATATCAATGGCGACAATACTCAAGACGCTATTATTATTGAAAACCAATTAGTCACTGGCTTTCCAAGTAATGACTATGAACTGATGGTGATGATCTATGATGCTGAGACTGACGAAGTCGTTGCCGTAGCTGATGGTACTGATGACGCTGATTTAGCTATTCTTAGCTTAGAAAGTGAAAATTATGAATACGTAGAGACCGTTGAAGTTGTGGTTATAGAGCATGGTGGTGCGCTAGGTATTGGCTTAATTGCCGGATTATATTTGCTCGCTTGCAGACGATTAAACGTTTAATTTTATTGATCAGTAACTTTCTATCTTTAAGACTTTTTAGATAATAAGGTCTACGACTAGATTAACAAACAAATAAAAAGCGCGCTTACTTACCAGTAAGGCGCTTTTACTTGGTATCATTTGTAATGGTTATACCGCTATTTGCTCGCTACTCTGTTATCCCGTGAGAAGCTAACATAAACACATACTCTTCAGCATAATCACGTAAACGGCCATATCGACCACTATTTGAAAAGTGACCTGCCCCCATGTTAATGCGCATGATTAACAAGTTGTCATCGGTTTTAAGTTCACGCATTCTAGCCGTCCACTTTGCTGGCTCCCAATACGTTACTCGCGGGTCATTTATACCGCCCGTCACCAACATTGGCGGGTATTCTCTTGCAACAATGTTGTCGTATGGAGAATAACTTTGAATGTAATCAAAGGCGACTGGGTCTTCAATTGGATTCCCCCATTCACTCCATTCCGGTGGTGTTAGCGGTAAGTTGGCATCAAGCATGGTATTTAAGACATCCACAAAAGGCACACCTAAGGTTACTGAACGCCACAATTCAGGCGCTTGTATCGTTGCTGCACCCATCAATTCACCACCGGCACTACGACCAGATATGCTGATATTACCCTGTGCTACATATTTTTCAGCAACAAGGTGGCGAGCAACATCGACAAAATCGTTGAAGGTATTCATGCGTTTCTCTAACTTACCGTCTAGATACCATTGGTGACCCAACATATCACTGCCACGAACATGCGCAATTGCATACGAAAAGCCTCTATCGAGAATACTCAGGCGAGTGGTTGAAAAGCTCGGACTTACTGTACTTCCATATGCACCATAACCATATAAATACATTGGTTGACTGGTGTCTTTCTTAAAGCCTTTTTTATACACCAACGTTACTGGCACCATTACACCATCGCGAGCAGGCGCCATAATGCGTTCAGTAACATATTGTGACTTGTCATAACCTGATGGAATTTCTTGAACTTTTCTAGTGGTTAATGCTGTGCTACCGACTTTATAGTCAAAAACCGTACTTGGGGTTATCATAGAAGTGTAATTGATGCGCACGAAGTCTTGCTTGAACTCTGGATTATTACCGTTGTATACAGAGAATACGGACTCAGGAAATGTGACATCATGGTTATTGCCAGCATAATCATAGACTGTAAAACGTTCAATACCATTTTCTCTTGATGTGACGACCATGAAATTTTGGAAATTTTGCATGTCCATGAGATAGCGTTCATCTGAACCCACAATCACTGTCTCCCAGTTATCATAGCTAGGGTATTTATCCGATACTTTGACTAACCTTGAGTTTGTATGGGTATCATTAGCAACGATATAAAAGTAACCATTAGCATGATCAATATTGTTAAGAAAACGCTGCTCTCTGGAGACTAACTGAATAGGTGTTGCAGCAAAGTCAGAGGCTGGTATTACATAGGTTTCAGAAGTTTCACTTTGACCACTGCTAATAACAAGATATTCCTTGCTGCTAGTAAGACCAAAACTAAGAAAAAAGCTATCATCGCTTTCTGCAAATATGACTTTGTCATTTACTTGTTCACTGCCTAGCTTATGTACCTTGACGCTCTCTGTATACCAACGATCGGTTGCCAATGCAGCATAAACAATAGAGCGGCTGTCAGCACTAAATACAATGTCACCGCTGGTGTCGTTAAGTTCATCTGAAAGCATCTCGCCGGTATTTAGATCTCTTACTACGATCCTATATCGCTCATCGCCGTTAGTATTGTAAGAATAAGCAATAAATTGATTATTCGGACTTATTTCCCAATCATCCATTGTGAAATAGTCAAACGGTTCGGCTAACTCTGTGACACTTAAAAAAACAAGTTCTTCATCACTGTCTAATTTGCGACGGCTAAAAGTAAGATATTCCTCACCTAGTTTATAGTAGGACCTATAATCATAGCCGTTTTCAATCCAAGGCACCGAAATTTCAGTGTCATTGGTGCGACCTTTAAATTCCTCAAACAAGGTATCTACTAAGGCTTTTTGGGGCGCCAAAAACGTATTAAAGTAGGTATTTTCTTGATTCAAATAATCAATAATAGGCTGCTCATTAACTTCAGGATAACCGGCGTCCTTTAACCAGTTAAAATGATCAGTAATGGTTTTACCGTGGAACTGAGCCGTAAATGGTATTTTATTTGCTTGTGGTGTTTGGATACTCAGTTGTTTCAGTCGTTGTTGTTCAGCTATCGGCTTTTCTGGCATTTGAGACTCTTGTGATGGTGAGCAGCCTGCTAAAATAGCAAGACTGCACACAGCTAGCGCTGGCGCAAAAAATTGACGTGACATAATTATTCCTTTTAGTCGTATTCCGTGTCGCAGGAAATCGAACCTCAGATAGCGTCGATTTCTGCTTTTTGCGCTTGAATTTTACCCAATTGCATTTCCATATCAGCAAGTTTTGCACGTTCTTTATCAATAACCGCTGCAGGCGCTTTACTCACAAAACTTTCATTGCTGAGTTTACCTTTTGTGCGGAGTGCGTCTTTTTCAATCTTCTCTGCCGCCTTATTTAACCTAGCGAGCTCGGCTTCTTTATCAATCAAGCCAGCCATAGGAATTAAAATTTCCATCTCACCAACTAAAGCAGTTGCCGATGCCGGCGCTTTCTCCCCGAGTGCTAAATGTGTTACCGACTCTAGCTTAGCCAGTTTAGCTAAATAGTTTCCGCTCTTATCCAATCTTGATTGATCGCTTTGACTCACGTTCCTAAGTAAAATTGGTAAGGGTTTTGATGGTGGAATGTCCATCTCGCCTCGGATATTTCGAATACCTACAATGAATGATTTAACCCATTCAATATCATCGATTGCAGCTTGGTCGTGTTTGCTTGCATCAAATTCAGGGAAAGCATCAACCATGATACTTTCTGCCGTTGTTTTATTGCTTGATAGCGGCTGAATTTTTAGCCAAATCTCTTCAGTAATAAATGGCATAAACGGATGCAATAAACGCATCATGTGCTCAAGCACGTTAATTAATGTGTTTCTTGTGCCACGCTTTTCAGCTTCGGTGCTTTGCTCTGAATTTAATACTGGTTTAGATAATTCCAAATACCAATCACAGAATTGATTCCAAGTAAACTCATACAAATGCTGTGCCGCGATATCGAATCGATATTGCTCTATGGCAACTTCATACGCCTTTAGTGTTTCTTGAAATTGTGACCAAATCCAGCGATCAAAAACACTAAGTGACATTTCGCCGCCATCGCGGCCGGTGTCGAATTCTTCGGTATTCATTAAGACAAAACGCGTTGCATTCCAAATTTTGTTGCAGAAGTTGCGATAGCCTTCAACACGTCCCATATCAAAGCTGATATCGCGACTAGTCGACGCCATTGCCGCGAACGTAAAGCGCAATGCATCTGTACCGTAAGCGTTAATACCCTCAGGAAATTCCTTTTGCGTGGCTTTGCCTATTTTGGCCGCCATTTTTGGCTGCATCATGCCAGAGGTGCGTTTATCCATTAGAGAGTCTAGGTCAATGCCATCAATCAAATCAATTGGGTCTAGCACATTACCTTTGGATTTTGACATCTTATCGCCGTTTTCATCACGGATAAGGCCCGTAATATAAATATCTTTAAATGGGACTTTGCCAGTGAATTTTTTCGTCATCATGATCATTCTGGCAACCCAGAAAAATATGATATCAAAGCCTGTGACAAGCACAGAACTGGGTACGAAAGTGTCTAATTCAGACGTTTGCTTTGGCCATCCCATGGTTGCAAATGGCCATAAAGCAGAGGAGAACCAAGTGTCTAAAACGTCTTCATCCTGTCTCAATTTAACTGCATCAGGGATGTTGTTTTTCTCTCTTATTTCCGCTTCATTGCGACCAACAAAAATTTTACCATCTTCATCAAACCAGGCTGGAATACGATGTCCCCACCACAACTGGCGTGAAATGCACCAATCTTGAATATTATTCATCCATTGGTAGTAAGTCTTGTTCCAGTTCTCCGGTACAAATCGAATTTCACCACTTTCTACCGCTTCAATTGCCGGTTTTGCAAGTGACTCAACGGCCACATACCACTGATTAGTCAGATAGGGTTCGATGACAACACCGGATCTATCACCTCTAGGAACTTTGAGTTTATGCTCATCAATTTTGATTAGCACCTCGGCTTCTAGCAAATCAGCAACAATCGCAGCACGAGCATCAAAACGATCCATGCCTTGGTATTTAGATGGCACGACGTCATTTAATTTGGCTTCGTCAGTCAATATATTGATAATATCAAGGTTATGACGTTTGCCCATTTCATAGTCGTTGAAGTCATGTGCGGGGGTTATTTTAACGCAACCTGTACCAAACTCTTGATCAACATAATCATCTGCAATAATAGGGATTTCTCTGCCCGTTAATGGCAAGGTAATGGTCTTACCAATAAACTCAGCATAGCGCGCATCATCCGGGTGAACAGCAACGGCTGTATCGCCTAACATAGTTTCAGGGCGCGTTGTTGCTACCACTAAGTGACCCGAACCATCGGTTAATGGATAACTCATATGCCACATATAACCATTTTCTTCTTCGCTAATAACTTCTAAATCAGAAACAGCAGTGAGTAATGCTGGATCCCAGTTAACGAGACGTTTACCGCGGTAAATTAAGCCTTCTTCATGCAATTTGATAAAGACTTCTTGTACAGCATCAGAAAGACTGTCATCCATGGTGAAAACTTCACGTTCCCAATCCGGGGATGTCCCTAAACGACGCATTTGCTGAGTAATAGTCCCGCCCGACTCTTCTTTCCAGTCCCAGATTTTTTTCACAAAACCTTCCCGACCTAGATCGTGACGAGTTTTGCCTTCCGCATTTAATTTACGTTCTACCACCATTTGGGTTGCAATACCGGCGTGATCTGTACCGCACTGCCAAAGCGTATTATTGCCTTTCATACGTTTGTAACGGACTAAAGCATCCATAATAGTCTGTTGAAAAGCGTGTCCCATATGCAAGCTTCCAGTGACGTTTGGTGGCGGCAATAAAATACAATACGGTTGACCTTCTCCAGACGCTTTAAAATAGCCTTGTTGCTCCCACTTCGCATAGCAATCTTTTTCGATATTGCGGGGGTCGAATGTCTTATCCATTAATTACTCTCGTTTATTTGATTAGCCGGGGTAAACTGCATATTGCAACCGGCTAATTTATACTGCTTGTATCTTTCTCGTGCTTGCTGCTTTTGCGTTTCTTCAACAGGCACAAAATCAATAATATGTTGATATTGCCGATGATTTTCTATCATGGTCTGCGATAAATTAATGAGCGTATGACGACTATTTAACGCTTGCCCTAACCATGTAATTTCAGCTGGTGTCCCTTGTTTAGGACCCTCGCCCACTAAATTATGTGGGATAAAACTATCTACTGGGTGTTGCCAAACGAATTCGTCGACACCCTCAGCCTGCTGCTTGTCAATGCACAATACCGCTGCCCATTTGCGTTTCTTTACGGTCTCTAATAGTAAGTAAGAGCAGGCTTTTAATATGTCCTGCTTTGCGTCTTGGCTATTGTTGTCCAATTGATAAAAAGTCACGATTGGCATTTTTTGTCACGTCCATCACAAAGAAGGTAGTCTGCTTTGGACCCTTCTTGATTTACTAGTTGCAATGCAAACTGCATAGCAAAATCGCTATTTCGTGTTTGCCTGCTCAATTGAACAGGCGCTTGGCCGCGGAATTGACTGCAAGAAACATTAATCATTAATCTTCACTCACTAATCCTGCTTTGTTAAATAAATACTGTGAAAGCATTGGCACAGGTCTTCCAGTAGCGCCTTTACGAGCACCACTTACCCAAGCAGTTCCTGCAATATCTAAATGAGCCCAGTTGTACTTCTTGGTAAATCGAGATAGAAAACACGCGGCTGTAATTGTCCCCGCTGGTCTGCCGCCCACATTCGCCATATCTGCAAATGGACTTTCAATCAATTCTTGATATTCATCCCAAAGCGGCAAGCGCCAGGCCTTGTCAGAGGACTGTTCAGATGCATTTAGCAATTCATGAGATAATGGGTTATGAGTACTTAGCACTGCAGTTGCATGAGGACCTAATGCAATTACACACGCGCCAGTTAATGTCGCAATATCAATAACTGCTTCAGGCTCATATCGCTCAACATAGGTAAGCGCATCGCACAATACTAATCTGCCTTCAGCGTCAGTATTGAGCACTTCTACCGTTTGCCCCGACATAGTAGTCAGGATATCACCAGGGCGATATGCATTTGCATCTGGCATATTTTCACAGCCAGCAATTACGCCAATAACATTAATAGGCAGATTCAACTTGGCGACTGTATGCATGACACCTAGCACTGAACTTGCGCCACACATGTCGTATTTCATTTCATCCATGTTGGCACTTGGTTTTATTGAAATACCACCAGAATCGAAGGTTAGTCCTTTACCCACCAACACAATCGGTGCTTGTGAAGCGTCAGCGCCTTTATGATGAATAATACTCATAATTGATTCGTTAACTGAGCCACGTCCAACGGCCAAGTAGCTGTCCATTTTGAGTTCAGCCATTTGTTTTTCGCCTATTGTTTCGAGGCTCAGTGACGCATAGTCTTCTACCAGCAAGGCTGCTTGCTCATTCAAATATTTGGGATTACAAATATTCGGCGGCATGTTACTAACATCTTTTGCAACTAAAACACCTTTGCTAATAGCTGAACCATGTTCAATGGCACGTTCACCTGATGTTAATTCTTTGCGCGTTGGAACATTAAACACCATTTTGCGCAATGGACGACGTGGTTCCCCTTTTTTAGTTTTTAGTTGTAAAAATGTATACAAGGTATCATTAGCCGCTTCCACTGCTTGGCGAACCTTCCAATAAGTGTCTCTGCCTTTAACATGCAGCTCTGTTAAAAAACAGACCGCTTCCATTGAACCCGTTTCATTTAGTGTTTGAATTGTTTTCGCAATAATTTGTTTATATTGTCTTTCGTTTAGCTCCCGCTCTTTACCACACCCAACAAGAAGAATGCGCTCACTTAACACACTAGGTACATGATGTAACAACAGCATTTGCCCGGCTTTCCCCTCGAGGTCGCCGCGACGAAGTAAGTTACTAATATAACCGTCGCTTATTTGATCAAGCTGCTCCGCAACATGGGTAAGGCGACGAGGTTCGAATACGCCAACCACTATGCAAGCACTGCGTTGCTTTTCTGGACTACCGCTCTTGACGCTAAATTCCATGATATATCCTCAATGATTATGCTTAGTTTGTCTGCTTAAAACCGAGATTGCTTTGTTTTCAGGTTCATGCGAAATAAAATATATTTATCTGTGTTAGCAAAAGAATTCTTTATGCTAAACTTATACGCGATTTATATATGTTGTGTGCATTAAAACAGTTAGAAACACTCAGTTTACTGATATATCTGCACCTTTCCACTATAACCTATGATTTCATCAGTAACAAAATGCTAATTTTCCGATATTTATTGCGCGAAACATTCAAATCACAAATGGCTGTATTTTTAGTACTTATGGCAATTTTCATCACACTTAAATTTGCACGAATTTTAGGTGATGCTTCCGACGGTGATGTTCCGGCCGATTTAGTACTTGGTTTCATTACACTTTATAGCCCAATTTTAGCCTCACTAGTACTGCCCATAAGCCTATTTCTAGGCGTCATGTTGGCACATGGCCGCATGTATGTCGACAGCGAGATGACAGTTCTAAAGGCTTGCGGTGTAAGTGAGTGGTATATCACCAGAGTTACTTTGCTATTTGCGGTCATCTTGGCATTAGTCACCGCTGTTGTAACACTTTACCTCGCTCCGGCTGCTGCAGAAAAAGAGTATCAATTGCAAGAACAAGCCACCGCAAAATCTGGGCTTGCCTCTGTAATGCCTGGTCGTTTTCAACAAACGGGAAATAATAAAGCAGTCATATTCGTTCATGATGTTGATTCTGATAGTAAGCAATTACAAAAAATATTTTTGTCGCAGCGCAGTCGAGACGATAACAAAATGCTTCTTATTTATGCTAAAACTGGCACCATCGAAACAAGTGAAATAGGTGACCAGCAACTAGTGTTATTTGATGGTAACCAATATGAAGGTTCAAGCACCGACCAAGCTTTTCAGATCGTAAATTTTGATGAGTATCGAGTGACTATAGCGCCAAAAAATCAGGAACAAAAACGTCGTAAACTAGTCGCATTACCCACCTCAGAACTCATGAAATTGGATAGTATTGAAGCTATTGCAGAGCTGCAATGGCGGATTGCTATTCCCCTTTCGTTACCATTTTTAGTGCTTATTGCAGTTCCACTGAGTGCCGTTGACCCTAGACAAGGCCGTTTTGGTAAAATGTTTCCAGCTCTGCTGTTATATCTCGGTTACTTTTTGTTGCTACTTGCTAGCCGCCAAGTTTTAGAAGATGGGAAATTGCCGCCGGCATTGGGCTTATGGTGGGTGCATTGCGTGATGTTGCTGGTTGGCGTGGGTTTAATCGCGCGAGACCGCAAAACAGGTGTGGTTTTACGTCAACTATTTTTAAGGAGAAAAGATGTTTCGTCTCCTTGATTTATACATAGCACGTACTCTTTTAGGTACGGTAACTGTGACACTTTCAGTTTTAGTTGGACTAAGTGCGCTTATTAAATTTGTTGAGCAAATGCGTCGTGTAGGACAAGGCGATTATGATATGACCTTGGCTGCTTTGTACGTGCTTTTGAGCTTACCGCGAGACATCGAACAATTTCTGCCTATGGCAACACTTCTTGGTGGCCTAATTGGTATGGGGTTATTAGCACAAAAAAGTGAGCTTGTTGTTATGCAAGCATCTGGTTTAAGCCGCTGGAATATTATAAATTCTGCTATGAAGTCACTTATTATATTGATCATTGCAGTAATGATGTTAGGCGAATGGGTGACTCCTCGCAGCGAAGCAAAAGCAAAAGAAATTAGAACACAAGCATTGTCAGGAGGTAGTCTGATTTTATCGGACGAATTATTCTGGGCCAAAGATGGTAGTGACTTTGTCAGCATTGGTGAAGTGCTCTCAAAAGAAACACTGCGAGACATTACGGTATATCAATTTAGTCCCGAACTTGAATTAACGACGGTTTTAACGGCCGATGCTGCACTTTACAAGGGTGAAAGTTGGGAGCTGCAGAACGTTAGTTTACTGACGTTTTCACCAACAAAAATAAATAAATCAGAAGCCAACACTTTGTCTTGGGATAGTACATTAACTCCTGATAAATTGGGCATTGTAGCGATAAAGCCTGAAGCATTATCTATTCAAGGTTTGGTGGGTTACGTAAAGTATTTGAACAACAGTGAACAAGATTCAGCGCGTTATGAATTAGCATTCTGGCGAAAAATAACTCAACCAATTTCAGTGGCGGTGATGTTACTAATGGCGCTGTCATTTATTTTTGGCCCTTTACGCAGCGTAACAATGGGTGCACGAACAATTATGGGTGTCATGGTTGGATTTTCCTTCTTCATTGCTAACCAAGTATTTGGCCAAGTTAGCCTTGTATTTCAATTACCCGCATTTATTGGCGCATTGCTTCCTAGTGCAGTGTTTGCGGGCATTGCTATATTGTTATTAAGACGTCAATAAGATTAGCGTTACCAACTTTTATGATCGTTTGCTTCTTTGGAAAGATGTAAGACTTCGGTTTGCGCAATTCTATCTTGGAGTGATTGCTTGTTCTTCACATCTAACAATACCAACAATGTTCCTAGACCTAAAAAAGCAGTAATTAGTCTAAGCAGAAGTCGCGCATAACTGATGTTTTTTTGGTCTTTTAAATTATAGATCTTGAGCCTCCAAGCACGCATGCCTAATGTTTGTCCGCCATTTTTCCAGAACCATAAAAAAAAACCTCCAATCCACAGCCCTACCCAAACATTAGCTGTTAACTTAAGTAAATCGTTGGACTGAAAATAATCCATATAATTTTCAAAACCACGATTTTCAAGCACTTGGGTTTGAAACAGAATAAGCACCAAAACTTGGAAAGTTAACCCTGATAACATACCCACAGCTGCAGCGACTAGTCCATCGTATACCATGGCAGCTAAACGTCGAAAAAATCCTGCACGTTGATACGACTTTTCAGTTTTTTGTGCCTTTGGGTCATTTTTTGATGTGGATTTACTTGGTGTCAACGTTTACAGCCTCTAACAAATGAAATTAACAGAACCAACATACGCATATTATCACTGTTTAGCCTCGCAACAACATCTGCAAAACTATTTTTATTAGCTAAACAGCTTATCTTTTGTGCATATAGGTAAAATAAGACTTGATACATGATCTTAGATAGATATAATGCTCCCCCAGTTGACACATGTCGAGTGGCACTCTGTGCCAGAGTGGCGAAATTGGTAGACGCAGCGGATTCAAAATCCGCCGGTAGTAATACTGTGCCGGTTCAAGTCCGGCCTCTGGTACCAAATAAAACCTGTTGCGTTACAACAGGTTTTTTTATTTCAGGACATTGTTACACTGGATGATAAAGCGAGGCGAGCACCGACAGTGCTAACAACCAATATTATGGAATGTAGGCTGGCTAAGTACATTACTGAATTTGCCTTAAAGCGCTTTCAGTCTACGCTTTGAATCCACTCCCCAGTAAAAAGGTTGCTATCATTGCTATAGCGCCCCAAAAAGTCACTCTTAATATACCTTTATGAAGTTTTGCACCACCTAAAAATGAAGATATTGCACCAAGCGCTCCTAGTGCAATCAACGTAACTAGCACTACCATCGCTGCTATGTTTTCATAACTAGCGAAAAGTACGATAGATAGAGGAAGCAAAGCGCCGACTGTGAAACTGATTGCGGACGATACCGCAGCTAAAACGGGTTGAGCTTTGGAATTGTCCACAATACCGATTTCATCTCTTGCATGAGCCCCTAGCGCATCTTTAGCCATCAACTGTCGTGCAACTTGCAAAGAAAGTTCATATGCCAGACCGCGCTTTTGATATATTTCAGCTAACTCAATTACCTCTTCTTCGTAATTATCCTTTAATGCATTAGCCTCAATCAACAAATCGCTTTTTTCCGTATCTGATTGCGCACAAACTGAGACGTATTCACCAGCAGCCATAGAAATAGCACCCGCAACGAGCGCAGCAAGAGCAGTGACCAATATCGACTCGTAAGCTAGGTTTGCTGCGACAACTCCTATAATGAGGCTAGAAGTAGATATGATCCCGTCATTAGCGCCCAAAACCGACGCTCTAAGCCAACTCACTCGGTGTTGACGATGCTGCTCTTCGTGTAACATTGTGTTTCACTCCTAGCTATTTGTATAAAATAAACGTATAAAATAAACGTATAAAATAAACGTTCAAAACAGGCCCTGCATAAATAATGCAGTAAGTTGCTGAATACTCGATTGCACTGATGGGCTAATTATGGCCCATCAGGCAGCAACACCTATACCTGTCAATGCTAGCCTTTACCTTGTGTTCGAGTACGATGTGGTTTTGCGTTTTTTTCAATGAAATCAAACACTAAATCTGCCACATCTTTCTTAGTTACCGTTTCTATGCCTTCTAAGCCAGGTGACGAGTTGACCTCCATTACCACAGGTCCTCTAGATGAACGTAGTAAATCAACACCGCACATGTTTAAGCCCATAATATTTGCTGCAGCCACGGCGGTCGCTCTTTCTTCTTTGGTAAGCTTGACCAAAACGGCTGAACCTCCACGATGTAAATTTGAACGGAATTCGCCTTCAGCCCCTTGTCGCTTCATTGCGGCGACCACTTTATCGCCAACCACAAAACAACGAATGTCGGCACCGCCGGCTTCTTTTATAAACTCTTGGATCAAAATGTTTGCATTAAGTCCCATAAATGCTTCCACAATAGCCTCTGCGGTTTTAGTTGTTTCTGCTAATACAACACCTATTCCCTGAGTACCCTCAAGCAGCTTAATAACACAAGGTGCGCCACCAACATTTTTGATTAAATCCTTAATATTATCTGGCCTGTTTGCAAAACCAGTTCTTGGTAAACCAATACCCTTTCTTGAGAGTAATTGCATTGAGCGCAATTTATCTCGAGAACGACTAATTGCTACAGATTCATTGATACTATAACTACCTGTCATTTCAAACTGTCTAACAACTGAGGTGCCATAAAATGAAACAGAAGCGCCAATGCGAGGGATAATAGCGTCATACTGTGGCAATTCTACCCCTTTCATTCTAACAGCTGGGCGGTTACTGGTGATGTCCATATAACAATGCAGAGTGTCTATAACATCAACTTCGTGCCCCCTGGCCTCTCCGGCCTCTTTTAAACGCCGAGTTGAATAAAGTTTTTTATTTCTAGAGAGAATAGCAATTTTCATCTTTATTACCTTTACTTATTAGCTTTTAAGAGTTTTTCGAAACTGTATTATAAGATAATTAAGAAATAATCAAAATAATATTTAACTATTTCGAGTTAGTAAGACCTTTAAAATACGATATAATTTAAACGACGAACTAATGTGTAAAACATGTTCATTTTAGGTACTACAAATACACTTTGTGAAAAACATGAATGATGACAACAAATAAGCAATGATAGAGCGAATTTGAATTTGCGCTTGGCAAAACAAAATCTTGGCGCATTGATGGAAGCCTCATCGCGATTAGACGTAATCTTCATGGGTGGGCTATTTGGAACAAAGAAACTGAATTACATGCACCAATGCTAATTAGTAAACCAATAGGGTACTTTGATGATCCAGATTATAAGCGATCAGTGAGATATACAAGCAGTGGGCAAATTAACATAGAACCGTGGTTAGCAAATTGAGTAATGATGTCAATTTCCGTCTCAATTAGTGATATTGTCAGTAAGGAATGCCGTTTCAACTGCCCTACAACATGGGGCAGTTAATATTGTGAATGCTTCCGCTGCTATTGAATGTCAATATCCAAATGATATCCAGAGTACTTTCTGATATTAATTACTCGGTCTTGATCGAGTAACAGATATTGACCTTTAATCCCTTGCAGTTGCCCTTCAAAACCCAGCTCTTTATCTAAGTTAATGGATTTTATTTTAGTGGGATATACATCAACAGGATACCTGATATTAATAATATCTGACTCAATATCGGCTATCGACTGAATGCCAAATTGATTTTTTAATTCGTTAAGTTGAGGTGCTGCATTTTTTAGCAAGGTGTCTTTTAGGGCTTTCAAATCGATAGGCTCAGCCTCACCTTGCAACATTTTACGCCAGTTGGTTTTATCCGCAATTTGTGCCTTTAACGCAATTTCGACTAAACCACTCATTAATCTATTTTGAACACGTAAAATTGGGATAGCTTGAGACGCTCCTTGATCAATCCATCGAGATGAAACACCATCAGTCACAAACCGAGTTATACCTACTTTTGCGTTCCCTGTATTTGAAAGGTAAACAAAGTGTGATTGAAGACAATTCGCCTCTCCCCAGGATGGTTCTCGACAGGTTCCTTGATGATAGTGACACTTTTCAGGCTTTATTATACAGATATCGCATTGTGCTAGTTTAGTTAAACAAGGATAACAGTAACCTTGATTGAAGCTTTTCTTAGTTTTTCTACCACAATGAACACAATTAATTGTTGCTTGATAGTTAACGGAAATACGCTTTCCAATAACGTCATTCATGTTAATCGCGGTATCTCCAACATTGAGTTGATACTGCGCTAAATTGTCCGCGTTTACATCTACGGACATCTTTTTAATATTGCCGGAAAGTACGGTCATAATACTCTTAATCAAAACATAGATAGCACAATGATAAGGTTATCTGGTTTAGCTTACAAACAAGACACGAAGATTATTTGTAAAATGACGTTTTATTTTGAAATACGGTGTTAGTAGATTGAGTTGTATCACGTTTATGTTAACTTGCTAAAGATGTTTTTTGTTTAGCTATTGTCGATGCTTTACACCCTAATGGACAAAATATGCCGAATAGTCACTTTAATCAATTGTTAGAGAGCGCGAAGTTTGAGTCTATTCAATACTTGGATAATTGCGATAACCTGCCTGTATTTCCATCGGATGAAGCACTCAAATTACTACAAATGTTTAATGAAGCGCTACCAACTGATCAAAACAATCCACTAGAGACGCTTAAAAAATTAGCTGATATAGGTTCACAAACTACGGTTAAGCATGGAGGAAGCCGCTACTTTGGTTTCGTTAATGGCGGTATTCTTCCTATCGGCATCGCGGCGCGTTGGTTAGCTGATACTTGGGATCAAAATGCGGCACTGAGCGTGATGTCCCCGATTGCAGCAAAGCTAGAAGAAGTATGCCAACAATGGCTTATACAGTTACTACATTTACCCCCTTCCAGCAAAATGGGTTTGGTCGGTGGAACCTCTGTTGCGACACTCTGCGGGTTAGCTGCTGCCAGAAACCATCAATATAAGAAACTTAATTGGGATATCAATGAGAGAGGCCTGGCGGATGCGCCTAGATTGCGCATTATTATGGGTGATCAGACGCACGGAACAGTGACAAAGATGGTTAGACTGTTAGGCTTTGGTTCGCAGTCTATAGAGCTTGTTGCATCGGATGACCAAGGTCGTATTATGGTTGACTGCCTACCAGAAATCGATGGATCGTGTATTCTTATCTTACAGGCTGGGAATGTTTGCTCGGGATCGTTTGATGACTTTAGTGCGCTTTGCAGTATAGCCAATCAATCAGGCGCTTGGACTCATATAGATGGGGCCTTTGGATTATGGGCTGCAGCGTCTGCGCAATTAAAGCATCTAACGGTGGGTATGGAATTAGCAGACTCATGGTCAGTAGATGGACACAAAACACTAAATACACCGTATGATTGTGGTGTTATATTATGTAAGCATCCAGATGCTATCACTGAGGCTTTGCATCAGCAAGGAAGCTACATTGATTATAGTAAGACACGAGACAATATGGTGTACACACCTGATATGTCACGTCGTGCACGGGGTATCGACCTTTGGGCATGTATGCATCATCTGGGTGAAAATGGTATTGCTACCTTAATGAATAAACTACACGAAGGTGCAAAGTACCTAGCAGAACATTTGAACGCTATTGGTTACGTTGTTTTAAATGAGATCCATTTTAATCAGCTGATTATTCATGCCGGTAGTGAAGAACTAACTAGGCAAGTGTTAAAACGTATACAGACCAGTGGCGTTATATGGTGTGGCAGTGCCACTTGGAAGGGACAATTTATTATCAGATTGAGCGTGTGCTCTTGGCAAACCAATGAGAAGGATTTAGCAAAAGCGGTTGAAGCCTTTAAAACAGCGCTGCGTTAAACTATATAGCTAAATAGTTTAACGTCTAGAAAGAAAAAACCCGTCACAGGGACGGGCTCTTAAATGGGAGCCTGACGGTGTGCTACTCTCACATGGGGAAACCCCACACTACCATTGCCGCTAATACGTTTCACTTCTGAGTTCGAAATGGGATCAGGTGGTACCGTATCGCTATTGCCGTCAGGCATAAACTGGGTGCAACATCATCGCGCTCTGTGCGATAACGC
>NZ_AUAV01000005.1 GCF_000428905.1 Brumicola pallidula DSM 14239 = ACAM 615 | reverse complement strand
GCTATCGTTTCCAATAGTTATCCCCCACACTAAGGCAAATTCCCAGGCATTACTCACCCGTCCGCCACTCGACATCATCTAGCAAGCTAGACATGTTTCCGTTCGACTTGCATGTGTTAGGCCTGCCGCCAGCGTTCAATCTGAGCCATGATCAAACTCTTCAATTAAATTTTTTGTAAATCGTTTTTTGTTGTCGACACTCTCAATGAGTGCCCACACAGATTGTCTTGTTATAAATTGTTAAAGAACTGGCCAGCTTCTTTCTATTTCACTGGCGGCTTGAAAGTCACGTTCTGTGCCGTATCAAGCGGGATGCATATACTACCTACATCATTTTTATTGTCAAGCCAATTAATTAACTATTTTTAAATTAACTTTCTTGGCCAACTTACATTTATTTATGTTTAACAAACAACAATAAATGTAAACTTTCATGAAATTCTGTAGTCATATACTATTAGGTATCGACGTTATCTTGAAAGCGACGCGCATTGTAGCCATTTATACGATTAGATCAATAGTAATACGCAAAAAAGTTGATATATATTTCACTTAAGCGTAATTTAACATTCCTATTACAAACTCTTGTTGTGCCGATAAGATTAAAACGGAAGAGGAAAAAACATGAAATTCTCAGTACTAGCAATTAGTGTATTTATCATAAGCAACGGCTCAGCCATTGCACAGACGCAGAACACTAATGAACTAGTCAATGCCTCAGAACAATCAAGTCAATTTCTAAAACAGCAAGTCCGCAGTAGTAATTCGGTAGGCAGAGCAATTCGAACGGTTTTAGCGCGTTATCCTGAAAACACACCTGAGCTAGTTGAAATAGCATTGGATACTTATCCTGACAAGTACCGTGAGATTGTCTCGGCCGCCGTATCATCCCAGCCGGCATATATAGACGACATCCTTGAGCTTGCGCTTGCAAGGGATCTTGCGCCAGCTACTGAACTTGTGACCTTAGCTATTAATGCAGAACCTAGCTACGCAGAATATGTAGCAGAAGCCGCATGTAAATTGTCGCCAGACCAATTTAACGAAATTGTTAAGACTGCTGTATCGATGGCACCAGACTCGGCTGATCAAATAGCAAAAAGATTGGCGAAAACCTATCCAAACAAAATATTGGAGGTTTTAGTAACGACTATTCAAGAAGTTCCTTTGGTAGGTAAGTATGTTGTAGACGCACTACTGGCATTATTTCCAGTTGACTCCTCGGAGTCTGAATCAATGATCATTATATCGGTCGAACAATTGGCTAAACATCCGGAAGCACTGGAACGTTTAGTTAAAATAGCTGAACGCCGTGGTATCCAACAAGATTTAATCAGTGCCAGTGCGATGAGAGGCGGGTTAACCGATACTCAAGCGCGGCTGTACGTTGAACGACATTATATAGAACAATAAATATCTTGATGACTATGCAAGTCATCAAGATATTTACTAATTCTTATATAACAAAAAACCCGGCAACAGCCGGGTTTTTTAATTTCATTCTCTAATTCGAGATTGAATCCTATTCTGTTACTTCTACTATCTCTTCAGTAGTTTCAACAACAGGACGGTCAACTAGTTCAACGTAAGCCATTGGAGCTTTGTCACCTGTACGGAAACCACACTTCAATATACGACTATAACCACCTGGTCGTGCGCCGTAGCGCGGACCAAGTTCGTTAAACAATTTACCTACCACTTCTTTATCACCCGTTCTTGCAAAAGCAAGGCGACGATTAGCAACACTGTCTTGCTTTGCTAATGTGATTAGCGGCTCAATTACTCGACGTAGTTCTTTCGCTTTAGGCAACGTAGTCTTAATAACTTCGTGCTTAACCAAAGAACCAGCCATGTTTTTAAACATTGCTTGTCTGTGGCTGCTATTGCGATTTAACTGTCTACCACTCTTGCGATGGCGCATAGCTATATCCTTTTTTACAAATCAGTTTATCTAAAATCTGATTAATCTTTTTCAGCGATTGATTCTGGAGGCCAGTTTTCTAGGCGCATACCTAGTGACAAGCCACGAGAAGCAAGTACATCTTTAATTTCTGTAAGCGACTTCTTACCTAAGTTAGGCGTTTTAAGAAGTTCAACTTCAGTACGCTGCACTAGGTCACCAATATATTGGATAGCTTCGGCTTTCAAACAGTTAGCAGAACGAACCGTTAATTCTAAATCATCAACTGGACGAAGTAGGATTGGATCAAATTCTGGCTTTTCTTCTTTCTCAACTGGCTCTGAAATGTCACGTAATTCTACGAACGCATCTAATTGCTCAGCTAAAATAGTAGCAGCACGGCGAATCGCTTCTTCTGGATCTAAAGTACCGTTAGTTTCCATATCGATAATTAGCTTGTCTAGGTCAGTACGTTGTTCAACACGCGCTGACTCTACAGAATAAGCAATACGCTCTACTGGGCTGTATGAAGCATCAACTAATAAACGACCAATTGGACGATCATCATCTTCAGAGGAACGACGAGTTGAAGCTGGAACATAACCTCGGCCCATCTCTACTTTAATACGCATGCTAAACTCAGCTTCGCCGGTCAAAGTACAAATAACATGCTCTGGATTTACGATCTCAACGTCACCATCGTGCTGGATATCACCGGCAACAACTATACCCGCACCAGACTTAACTAATGTTAGCGTTGCTTCGGTTTTACCTTCAAGACGAACTGCTAGTCCTTTAAGGTTAAGCAAAATTTCAATTACGTCTTCTTGAACACCTTCTTTAGTGCTGTACTCATGTAACACACCATCGATTTCTACCTCAGTCACTGCACAACCTGGCATAGACGAGAGTAAAATACGGCGTAATGCGTTACCTAAAGTATGGCCGAAGCCTCGCTCTAAAGGCTCTAGTGTTACTTTTGCACGAGTAGGTGAAACATTTTCAATTTCAACTAATCTTGGCTTTAGGAATTCGGTCACTGAACCCACAATGTATCCTCTTTAGTTAATCTTTACTTAGAGTAAAGTTCGACAATCAACTGTTCGTTAATGTCCGCAGACAAATCCGTTCTTTCCGGAACGCGTTTAAAAACACCTTCCATCTTCGTATTGTCGACTTCCAACCAAGTTGGTTTTTCGCGTTGATCTGCTAATTCTAGTGCAGAAACAATACGGGCCTGTTTTTTCGCTTTTTCACGAACAGCAACCACATCTTCAGCTTTTACGTTGAATGATGGAATGTTTACTACTTTACCGTTTACTACGACAGCTTTATGGCTGACTAGTTGACGGGCTTCAGCGCGCGTGCTTGCAAAACCCATACGATACACAACGTTATCTAAACGTTGTTCAAGAAGTTGCAACAAGTTTTCACCTGTGTTGCCTTTTAGACGTGCTGCTTCTTTATAGTAGTTTCTAAACTGCTTTTCTAATACACCGTACATGCGACGTACTTTTTGCTTTTCACGCAACTGCACACCATAATCAGACAAGCGACCGCGACGGGCGCCGTGCTGACCAGGAGGAGTGTCAATTTTACACTTACTTTCAATTGCTCTTACGCCGCTTTTAAGGAACAAATCAGTTCCTTCACGACGACTTAGCTTGAGTTTTGGACCCAAATATCTAGCCATGATCTTTCTCCAACTGTCCGTCGATTAAACGCGACGTTTTTTCGGTGGACGACAACCGTTGTGAGGTATAGGCGTCACATCGGTAATATTTGTGATCTTGTAACCCGATGCATTTAATGCACGGATTGCAGACTCACGACCTGGACCTGGGCCTTTAACGAACACTTCGATGTTCTTTAAGCCGTATTCCTGAGCAGCTAATCCAGCTCTTTCAGCAGCAACCTGTGCAGCGAAAGGAGTCGATTTGCGTGAACCACGGAAACCAGATCCACCAGAAGTTGCCCACGATAGAGCATTACCCTGACGGTCAGTGATAGTCACAATTGTGTTGTTGAAAGAAGCATGGATATGAGCCATACCATCTGCAACTTGACGTTTTACGCGCTTGCGGGCGCGAGTAGGAGCTTTAGCCATTGTAACCCTCGCTTACTTTTTAATAGGTTTGCGAGGACCTTTACGGGTACGCGCATTTGTTTTAGTGCGCTGACCACGTAGAGGTAAGCTACGACGATGGCGAATACCACGGAAGCAACCTAGGTCCATCAAACGTTTAATGCTCATTGATACTTCACGGCGAAGGTCACCCTCGACTGTAAATTTAGCAACTTCTTCACGAAGTTTATCAATGATCGTTTCATCAAGATCTTTCATCTTGGTTGATTCTGATACACCTGCACCAACACATATTGCTTTCGCTCGTGTTGCGCCAATACCGAAAATTGCTTGGATAGCAATGACAGCATGTTTGTGATCAGGAATGTTAATGCCAGCGATACGGGCCATTAACAGCACTCCTTATATTTAGTGTTACTAGCCTAAAAAGCCCGATAGGATACTTACCCAGTAACAAAAATGCAAATAAAGGTTTTAAGGCTCGGGCGCTAGTACAGCAACCCGATATTAAAAACCATGTTTATACTCTAATTTAAAAGAGCTTTGGATTAACCTTGCCTTTGCTTATGCTTAGGCTCTACACAGATCACTCTAACAACGCCGTTACGTTTTATGACCTTGCAGTTACGGCAAATCCGCTTAACGGATGCACGAACTTTCATCACATCACTCCGTAAATAGCTAACTTGAAGGGTTAGGCAAATTGCCTAGCCCTTAAGATTCGCTTTCTTAAGAACATCCCCATATTGATGTGACATCAAATGAGTTTGTACCTGCGCCATAAAGTCCATTACCACCACACAAATAATGAGTAGCGATGTACCACCAAAGTAAAACGGAACGTTAAACCATAATAGTAGGAACTCGGGCACCAAACAAACAAAGGTAATATAGAGGGCACCGGCTAATGTTAAACGAGTCATCACCTTATCGATATATCGAGAGGTTTGCTCACCTGGACGAATGCCAGGAACAAAAGCGCCAGATTTCTTTAGATTATCAGCTGTTTCGCGTGGATTAAAAACTAACGCCGTATAAAAGAAGCAGAAGAAAATAATCGTTGCAGCATAAAGCATAACGTATAAAGGCTGCCCCGGAGACAATGCTAATGATACATCAGTCAAGAAAGAAAATGTTTCGTTCTGACCAACCATACCAGCAAGCGTGCCTGGGAAAAGGATGATGCTTGATGCAAAGATAGGTGGGATAACACCCGCCATATTCACCTTTAAGGGTAAATGTGAACTCTGCGCAGCAAAAACCTTGCGACCTTGTTGGCGTTTTGCATAGTTAACAACAATGCGACGTTGCGCACGTTCTACGAAAACAACCAAGTATGTCAACGCTACGATGATGGCACCGATAACTAACAAGAATAGAAGATTAATCTCACCTAGTCTTGCTTGCTCAGCAGTTTGACCAATCGCTGTTGGCAAACCGGCTACGATACCAGCGAAAATAAGTATCGAAATACCGTTTCCAATGCCGCGTTCTGTAATTTGCTCACCTAACCACATCAAAAACATGGTACCAGTAACCAAACTCACGATAGCTGTAAAATAGAAACCAATGCCAGGGTTTACTACTAAACCTTGGACCAAATTTGGCAGACCAGTAGCAATACCGACAGACTGGAAAATAGCTAACATCAAAGTAAGATACCGTGTGTATTGACTAATTTTCCGTTTGCCTGCTTCACCTTCTTTTTTCAGTTCCATCAATGGAGGGTACATATGCGAAAGCAACTGCACAATAATAGAAGCAGTAATGTAAGGCATAATCCCTAACGCTAGTACTGAAGCACGTTCAAGGGCACCACCAGAGAACATATTCATCATCTCTACTATGGTGCCTTTTTGTTGTTCAAATAATTGAGCCAACACGTTGCCATCAATACCAGGGATAGGCACATAAGAGCCCAGCCTAAACACGATAATTGCTCCAAGAACAAACAGTAAGCGGGCCTTAAGCTCGCTTAGTCCACCTTTTGCTCCTGAATCTTGTCCTGGTTTTGCCATTTAGCTTATTCCTCTACTTTACCGCCAGCCGCGTTAATCGCTTCGAGAGCACCTTTGCTAACTCGGATACCGCTTAAAGTAACAGAACGCTTAATGTCGCCACTCTTCATGACTTTTACAAACAGGATTTCTTTTTTAATAAGACCCGCTGCTTTCAAAGTTTCAAGATTAACGATATCGCCTTCCACTTTAGCAATTTCACTGAGAGTAACTTGGTCAGTTACGAACGATTTACGTGACGTAAAACCGAATTTCGGTAAACGACGTTGAAGAGGCATTTGACCACCTTCAAAACCAGGTCTAACAGTACCGCCTGAGCGAGACTTTTGACCTTTATGACCGCGACCACCAGTCTTGCCTAAGCCAGAACCGATACCGCGACCTGCGCGCTTACTTGCTTTGTTAGCTCCTTCGGCAGGAGCGAGAGTATTAAGTCTCATAGATTACTCCTCTACTATCTCAACCATGTACTGAACACGGTTGATCATGCCACGAACTGACGGAGTATCTTCCAACTCACGTACTTGTCCGATTTTACGTAACCCTAAACCAACTAACGTTGCTTTATGTTTAGGAAGACGCCCGATTGAGCTTTTAGTTTGCTTTATTTTAATCATCTTAGACATGTTCGATTACCCCAAAATATCTTTGACTGACAAACCACGTTTTGCAGCAATCTTTTCTGGTGAATTCATTTCCACTAGAGCATTGACTGTTGCACGTACAACGTTTATTGGGTTTGTAGAACCGTAGCATTTTGAAAGTACGTTCTGAACACCAGCTACTTCAAGTACTGCACGCATCGCACCACCGGCAATAATACCAGTACCTTCAGATGCAGGCTGCATGTAAACTTTAGAGCCAGAATGACGACCTTTAATTGGATGCTGTAATGTATTGCCGTTTAGATCGACGTCAACTAAGTTGCGACGAGCTTTTTCCATTGCTTTTTGGATTGCAGCAGGAACTTCACGCGCCTTACCATAACCAAAACCAACGCGACCATTGCCATCACCAACCACTGTCAAAGCTGTAAAACTAAAGATACGACCACCTTTAACAACTTTTGATACACGGTTTACAGCGATTAGCTTTTCTAACAGGTCACCCTGTTGTTGAACTTCTTGCTTAGCCATTTTAAACTCCTAGAACTGAAGGCCCGCTTCACGAGCGGCATCAGCCAGTGCTTTCACACGACCATGATATTTAAATCCACTTCTATCGAAGGCGACTTTCTTAATGCCTTTTTCGATAGCACGTTCTGCGATCGCTTTACCAATTGCCGCTGCTGCCTCTGCGTTGCCTGTGGCTTTTAAAGAACCATTAAGTTCTTTTTCCACAGTAGAAGCTGCTGCCAATACTTCAGAACCACTTGGAGCGATTAACTGAGCATAGATGTGGCGAGGTGTGCGGTTAATAACCAAGCGATGTGCACCTAACTCACTAATTTTCTTACGAGCGCGAGTAGCGCGACGTAAGCGAGCTGATTTCTTATCCATCGTATTACCTACCTACTTTTTCTTAGCTTCTTTACGACGCACAGTTTCATCTGCGTAACGAACACCTTTGCCTTTATATGGCTCTGGTGGACGGTATGCGCGGATGTTCGCTGCAACCTGACCTACGACCTGCTTATCAATGCCTTTAACAATGATTTCAGTTTGTGTAGGGGTTTCTACGGTAATGCCTTCAGGCATTTCGTAGCCGACAGGGTGTGAAAAGCCCAACGTAAGGTTGAGTTTGCTACCTTGTGCGTTCGCACGGTAACCAACACCATTAAGTTGAAGTTTCTTTTCAAAACCATCAGTTACACCAACCACCATTTGTTCTAATAATGCGCGGGCAGTGCCAGCTTGAGCCCAATGATTTGCAAACGCTTCACGAGGAAGTGCTTTCAATTGGTTCTCTACCTGGACTACTTCAACGGCCTTATTAAAGAGGCGAGTCAATGTACCTTTACTTCCTTTGACTGTGACTTCTTGGCCGGCGATTGTAATTTCTACGCCAGCTCGGATGTCGACAGGTGCTTTTGCTATACGTGACATAATTATTCCCCTGTTATGCTACATAACCGATGATCTCACCACCCATGCCCGCTTTACGCGCCGCACGGTCAGTCATCACACCTTTTGAGGTAGACACGATAGCAACCCCGAGTCCGCCCATCACTTTTGGTAACTCATCTTTTTTCTTATAGATGCGTAAACCAGGACGGCTAACTCGTTCGATTGTATCAATTACTTTTTTACCTTCGAAATACTTCAAAGTAACTTGTAATACAGGCTTTACGCCTTCAGTTACCGAAGAACCTTCGACATAACCTTCTGCTTCTAGTACTTTTGCAATAGCAACACGTACTTTAGAAGAAGGCATAGAAACCGCAACTTTAGAAGCCATTTGGCCGTTACGAATTCGGGTAAACATATCTGCTATAGGATCTTGCATGCTCATAGTCTGCTCTCCTTACCAGCTGGCTTTTTTAAGGCCAGGGACTTCACCACGCATAGCAGCTTCACGAAGCTTTATACGGGAAAGACCAAATTTGCGTAGGAACCCATGTGGACGGCCCGTGATGCGACAACGATTATGTTGGCGCGACGGAGACGAGTCACGTGGAAGTTTTTGCAGATCAAGAACAGCTTGCCAGCGCTCTTCGTCAGAAGAGTTTACGTCACTAATCACCGCTTTAATCGCTGACCGCTTCGTTGCATACTGTTTAACCAGCTTGGCACGTTTTACTTCGCGTGCCTTCATTGATTCTTTTGCCATAACCCTTACACCTTATTTTCTAAACGGGAAGCTGAACGAACTCAATAGAGCGTGCGCTTCGTCGTTAGTCTGTGCACTGGTAGTGATAGTAATATCCATACCGCGTGCTTTATCCACTTTATCGAAATCGATTTCAGGGAAGATGATTTGTTCACGAACACCCATGCTGTAGTTGCCTCGACCGTCAAATGATTTCGGGTTAAGACCACGGAAGTCACGGATACGTGGAATTGTAATTGAGATTAATCTCTCAAGGAATTCCCACATACGTTCGCCACGTAGGGTTACTTTACAGCCAATCGGATAACCTTCACGGATTTTAAAACCCGCAACAGATTTTCTAGCGACAGTAACAATTGGTTTTTGACCGGCAATCGCTGCCATTTCAGCTTGCGCTGACTCAAGAACTTTCTTGTCTGCTACCGCTTCACCTAAACCCATGTTTAGAGTGATTTTCTCAATCCGAGGGACTTGCATGACGCTTTTGTACCCGAACTGCTTCGCAAGTTCAGCTACTACTGTTTCTTTATAGAAATCATGCAGTTTCGCCATCGTACTCTCCATTTATTATACTAGGTCGCCGTTAGATTTAAAGAAACGAACTTTCTTTTCATCTTCAACACGGAAACCAACGCGATCAGCTTTACCCGTTGCTGGGTTTACTAACGCTACATTAGACACATGAATGGTTGCTTCTTTCTCAATAATACCGCCCGGCTGTTCAATCTGTGGATTGGCCTTCTGATGTTTCTTGACGATGCTAACACCTTCAACTACTAAACGGCTTTCTGACGAAAGTACTTTCAAGACTTTGCCTTGTTTTCCTTTGTCTTTACCCGCTAACACGACTACTTCATCATCACGACGAATTTTATTAGCCATTATCGTGACTCCTTATAGTACCTCTGGGGCCAATGAGATAATCTTCATGAATGAATTTCCACGAAGCTCACGAGTGACCGGGCCAAAGATACGCGTACCAATCGGTTGCTTGTTTGCGTTAAGCAAAACAGCTGCGTTGTTATCGAAACGGATGGTTGAACCATCTGCGCGACGAACGCCTTTTCTAGTACGCACCACCACTGCATTCAGAACATCACCTTTCTTAACTTTACCGCGAGGAATTGCTTCCTTGACAGTAACTTTAATGATGTCACCGATATGTGCATAACGGCGATGCGAGCCACCAAGAACCTTAATACACTGAACCCTGCGAGCTCCCGAGTTATCGGCAACATCCAGGTTAGATTGCATTTGGATCATGTTTAGTGCTCCGCTGTTAAATATTATAACTCTTTCGAGTCTCTTAGCTGCTATTTGTTCCTTGATTTCAAAAGAAATTTTAGAAAAAATAGACGACACCCCTACAAAAAGGGCGCGAAACTATAACAGAAAATAACGGTGAGCGGTAGTTTAATTTCAGATTCAACTAGGTTTATTTGTTTGCTGTAGGTGAGGTTCCTCAGCGTATGAACAACTATCTTAAGGAGATACATAAAAACACAATCGCGTTATGGATATTAGCTGATAATACGCGCTTGATTAGGTTTGGCACGCATACGATTGTGCGCTGTTTTTATAATAATCCGCAAGTACAAACTACAAGGAAAGGAAAGGAAATGAATCCATTATAGTGAGCGTTGCCTAACGATTTCATATAAACAAACACCGGTTGCCACTGACACATTCAAACTACTCACTGAGCCAGCCATAGGTAATTTGATTAACTCATCGCAATTTTCGCGTGTAAGACGACGCATGCCTTTACCCTCTGCCCCCATTACTAACGCTGTAGGGCCAACCAACTTACACGTATAAATTGACTGTTCAGCTTCGCCAGCAGTACCAACAACCCAAACACCTGCATCTTGCATGGCTTTTAAACTACGTGACAAGTTAGTGACCTGAATTAAAGGGATAGACTCAGCAGCACCACAAGCTACCTTGCGCACGATTGGTGACAATGTTGCAGATTTATCCTTGGGTACCACCACTGCATGAACGCCAGCAGCATCGGCTGTACGTAGGCAAGCGCCCAAGTTATGCGGATCTGTAACACCATCTAATACCAACAAAAGTGGTGACGCTTGGTTTTTAAGTATAACAGACAAGTCGTGCTCATCCAGAACCTTACCAGGTTTAGCTCGAGCAACAACGCCCTGATGCTGTTCACCGCTGCATTTATCATCTAGCGTTTTACGCTGGCAAAATTGAATACCTATATCATGTCGCCTAGCTTCATTAATAATGTAAGCTAGTCTTTCATCTTCTCGACCTTTCAATACAAACAATTCAATCAAACGTTCTGGCTCACGATCAATGACCGCTGTCATCGCGTGTAATCCATATATTAATTCTTGTTGCGCCATACCTACGTCCGTTTTTTATTTTTTGATGACTTTCTAACTTTCGACGCTGGCCCTGGTTTCCTTTTACCTACAGGCTTTTGCTTTGCGGTAGGTTTATCGTTTGCAGACGATGTATCTTTCGGCGCTTTGCCACCAGCATCTTTCTTACCGGCTTTTTTAGCACTGCGCTTACGAGGAGGATTTACTTTTCCTCGAGTATTGGTAACGCCATCAATCATTAAATCAATTTTTCGCTCATCCAGATTTACACCGGCGACTTTAATCTTAACTTCGTCACCTAACCTAAAGACAACACCGGAACTCTCACCAACTAAACACTGCTTTTGGTCATCATAGCGGTAGTAGTCACTTGCTAAGGAAGTAATATGAACCAATCCATCGATTTGAAATTCAGTAATACGAACAAATAACCCAAAATTGGTCACAGACGCAATAATACCCTCAAACACATCACCAACATGGTCTTGCATAAACTCACATTTCAGCCAATCAGAAACATCTCTGGTAGCATCATCTGCGCGACGCTCGGCCATCGAACATTGCTCACCAAGTTGCTCGACTTCTGCGGCGGAGTAAAACTTTCCACCGGTCTTTGATTTACGCGTATTGTGCTTATCAACAATCGCCTTTATCGCTCGATGTACTACTAAATCAGGATAGCGGCGAATAGGTGATGTAAAGTGCGCATAAGCTTCCAGTGCTAGTCCAAAGTGACCTACGTTGTCTGGCGAATAAACCGCCTGTTTCATTGAACGCAACAGCATAGTCTGGATAAGCTCTTTATCTGGCCTATGCTGAATTTTTTTCATCACACTGGTGAAATCAGCTGGCGTTGGCACCTCATTGACCGTAAATGGAATACCGATTTCGGAAAGGTAAGTCTTGAACGCGACTAAACGGTCTTCGTCAGGCTTGTCGTGTATTCGGAACAAGCCTTCTGCTTTGTTCTTTTGCAAAAACTCTGCCGCGCACACATTCGCCATAATCATGCACTCTTCAATTAGCATGTGTGCTTCATTGCGTTGTACAGCAATAATATGGGAAATTTTTCGTTGTGCATTAAAGACGAATTTACTTTCAATTGTTTCGAACTCAATAGCACCACGACCTTGTCGTGCTTTCTTTAATGCTTTGAACAAATGATTGAGATTATTTATATGTGGTACGTGTTTCTCATAGCGCTGAACTAAGGTTTCATCATGCTTAAGAATACCCCACACTTTATTGTATGTGAGCCTTGCGTGAGAGCGCATGACAGCTTCATAAAACTCGTATTCACCCAACTTACCCTCGGCAGAAATTGTCATTTCACAGACCAGACACAACCTATCAACATCTGGATTGAGTGAGCAAAGTCCGTTGGATAACACTTCTGGCAGCATTGGAATAACTTTCTCAGGAAAGTAGACAGAAGTTGCTCGATTTTGAGCTTCACTGTCCAACGCTGTTCCGGTTTTTACATAAGAGCTAACATCAGCAATAGCAACCCATAGTTGCCATGAGCCGTCTTTGTTAGGCTGACAATATACTGCGTCATCGAAATCTCTAGCATCTTCGCCATCAATCGTCATTAAGGGTAATTCACGCAAATCGATGCGATCTTTTTTCGACTGCTCTGGAACTTCTTCTGCTAAACCTTCAACTTGCTTTAAAACGCCTTTTGGCCAATTGTGTGGAATATCGAAATTGCGTAATGCCATTTCAATTTCCATCCCCGGCGCCATGTGTTCGCCAAGTACTTCTAGTATTTTACCAATCGCGTTTATTTGACGTCTCGGGCGTTGTGTAATCTCAACCACGACAACATGGCCTTGTCTTGCGCCATTTCGAACTTCTGGTGGGATCATTATTTCATGGCTAATACGGTTATCATCTGGAATAACAATAGAAACCCCTTCTTCCATAAAAAAGCGCCCTACAATGTGTTCTTTTCTTGGTTCAAGTACTCTATTGAGACGAAATTCTGCTCGACCGCGTCGGTCTACGCCGCTTTGTATACCCTCCACGATATCGTCATGCAATAAGGTTTGCATTTGGCCTTGATGGATAAATAAATCTTTTTCAGTATCAGAATGTTTTAAAAAGCCATAACCATCGCGATGGCCAATAACTCGACCTCTGATGAGTGCTTCTGCTTTTTGTACTTCATATTTTTTATCGCGAGTAAAAGCGACTTGCCCCTCACGCTCCATGGCGCGCAGTCGTCGCTGGATACCAATTCTAGCATCTTCATCTTTCGCATTGACAATATTGCAGACTTCTAAAAAGGAGAGTGACTTGTTAGCGTTGGAAAGTGTTTCGAGCAGAAACTCTCGGCTTGCTACCGGGTTTTCGTATTTTTCTTTTTCTCTTGAGTAATGCGGATCTTCTGACATTCATTCTTTTCGTTGTTAAATTCGCAAGCATTGTATCAAGCTTTGTGTTGCAAGTCTGTGACAATTATTAAAGCTTATAAATTGAGCACTAATTTAGCCTCGTTTTATTTTTTAATCAGCATAACCTATTCCCACGCCAGCCAATGCTAATTAACCATAGGTTTGCGCGCATTTCTAGCCGCTCTAGGGTGCATAAGGGATTCAAGCTCTGCCATGTAAACTGCTATACGTTGATGGGTTCGACTATCGTCACTGATGGCGTTATACAACCAATGATACAAATCCTCAAAGTCGTATGGACTGCCATAACCATCAATAAATAACTCCGCTAATTGTAATTGTGCTTTTAGATTGCCTAAAGCTGCTGCCTCACGCAAATAGATAACCGCACGTTTCTTATCTTCTTGCACTAACTTACCCACTGAATAATAACGACCCAACTGCTCTAATGCTGCTGCCAAACCTTGTGCAGCGGCTTCTCGCATATAATATATACCGCGATCTGGTTCGGCATCAACGCAAATTCCCCAAGCAAGCATATCTCCCCACAAGAATTGATATGCGGGCACATTTAGTACTTCCGCCCTAGCTTCAATATCTTGAACTAACTGACAGCGGTCAGCAACAACGCGTTGCAAATGCACATTGCTGTTAATCATTTTTATCAAGTCATCTTGACTGTATATCTGCACAGCCTGTAACTGCTGAGCTTGACTACTGCCAGTAAAAGCAAAAAGAAAAACAATAAAAATAGAAACTTTGTACACAAACACTCCAGATATTGCGATATTTTTGGCTATTCACTATCTATCGGCAATAATAACAAAAAGTAAAAAATAATTGCATTCTGCAAGTTGATCAATGCTTATGTTTATGCAGTCAAAACGTTTGTATGAAATACCTGTATTGTTGCCATACAACAATATTTTACGCTGCGATAACATAGTTATGGAGACACAAAGAATGATGTCTGTGCTTGCGAGGTTTTTTGTTAGCCTTTCCCTACAATTCTAATTCTCAGTGCTAATGAGCAACAGAGGACAGCAAATTCAAGTTGACTTATCAGTAGTAGCGGTCATTTATTCGACGATTCATGGGCACTAAATTTGTGATAGTCTGTGCCGCTGACGCAGTGTACGAGTTTAAAATGATGTTATTTAGACAATAACTACCAGAATGAACGCAGTTCGAGATACAATGTAGATGCAAAACGTTCCTATTGATAACATCTGGAACGAACATGGACCGCTTTATATCGCGCCAAAAAAAACAAATAATCTTAAAATAAGTTAATAAAGGACTTTCATGAAAGTGATTAATTGCACGGTTGAGTCAACTGAAGCGCAAACCTCAATTGTGCACAAAGTAACATTATTGCCGGAGTTCCCGCTAGAATTTTTAGCAGGTCAATACCTACAAGTAGTTATGGGTGAAAATGATAAGCGTCCCTTTTCTATTGCGAGTGCACCCAGCGAGCCTCATAAAATAGAGCTTCATATCGGTGCTGATCCCGCGAATGGTTATGCTTTCGAAGTACTAACGAAATGCAAAGACGAAGGTAAATTAGTTATTGAAGCCCCTGCAGGGAAGGCTTTTTTAAGAAATTCGACTATGCCGGCAATCATTGTCGCAGGCGGAACCGGTTATTCTTATGCAAAGGCTATTCTTTTAGATTGTATTGAAAACCAGCCCGATAGAGAACTAAAACTTTACTGGGGGGCAAAAACCATTGGGGACTTGTATGAATTTAAAGCATTAGAGGCGATGAGTCGTTCATACCCTAACTTTACTTTTATTCCTGTTGTTGAGCACGCCAATGATGATTGGCACGGGCACATTGGCTGGGTTCACAAGGCGGTACTCAAAGACATCACTGACTTGTCTGGTAAACAGGTATATACGGCGGGTCGATTTGAGATGTCAGCGACCATTAGAGATGAGTTTTGTGCGCTAGGGTTGAGCAAAGCCGACTTATTTGGCGATGCGTATGCGTTCATCTAGTTTTTTTAGAGTAGCAGGTTGAGCAAACACATAATAGTTCGCTTTATCAATATGTTAATAAAATATAAATTTGAAATCACTTTTGAGGGCGTTAAATGCGCAGATCATTTTATTCGATAAAAAAATTAAGTCGCACTGCTGCCTGTGGCGTGCTGGTTTTTTCTTCGTCACTGTTGGTTAATAACAATAATATTGCGCATGCTCAACAAACACCACCAACCTCGCTTAGTTACACTGATAGTGTGCTCTTACATCAAATAGCTAAAGAGGTATCTGCGGATAGAATCGAGCAAGACATTCGCACGCTAGTTAGTTTTGGCACAAGACACACCCTATCAGAAACGGAATCCGAAACTCGTGGTATCGGGGCTGCACGTCGTTGGATTAAAGAAGAGTTTGATAAAATTTCTACTGAGTGTGGAGGCTGTTTAGAAGTGTTCTTTCAAACTAAGGTTATATCTGGCGAAAAACGGATCCCAAATGCAACCGAAGTTGTCAGCGTTATCGCTATTCAAAAGGGCACTACCGACACAAATCGCTATGTAATGATGAGTGGCGATATTGATTCACGTGTAAGCGATGTGATGGACAGTGTATCTGACTCGCCAGGAGCCAATGATAATGCGTCGGGTGTCGCTGGCACCTTGGAAGCAGCAAGAGTGCTAAGCAAGCACTATTTTGCAGGCAGTATTGTTTATGCTGCGCTTGCAGGCGAAGAACAAGGGTTATTCGGTGGGAAAATATTAGCCGAGTATGCTAAGGCAAATAATTGGCGTTTAAAAGCGGTGTTAAACAACGACATGATCGGTAATATTGAAGGTGTAAACGGCGTTATTAATAACACCACAGCCCGAATATTCGCAGAGGGAACAAGAAATACTGAGACCGCTGATGAAGCAACTTATCGCCGATTTACCGGCGGCGAAGTTGACAGTCCAAGTAGAAACCTAGCTCGCTATATCGATTTAATGGCGGACCGCTATATACAAAACCTAGACACAATGGTGGTATATCGATTAGACCGTTTCAGACGCGGCGGACACCATCGCCCGTTCAACGATTTAGGCTATCCTGGCGTACGAATTATGGAAACTAACGAACACTATGCAAGACAGCACCAAGACTTGCGAACTGAGGATGGTGTTGTATATGGTGATACTATCGATGGTGTTAATTTTAACTATGCAGCCAAATTAACAGCCCTTAACGCGGTGTCGCTTGCTGGCATGGCTAGCGCGCCAAATCCACCGGCCGACGTCACGATCACGGGTGCAGTTCAGCCTTCAACTACCCTGAGTTGGAAACCCCATGATGATACTTTAACACCGCCTATTAATGAGCAGTTAAAGGGATACAAGATATATTGGAGATTAACTGATGCGCCACAGTGGCAGTTCAGCAAGTATGTCGGTAACGTAACCACAGCAACACTTGAGAATGTTGTTATAGATAACTACTTCTTTGGTGTTGCTAGTGTTAGCCAAGACGGCTTTGAAAGTCCGGTGGTATTTCCTGGCGCCGCAGGTGCATTCGGAGAATAATCCAAAAGTGACTGAAAACTCGTACTAACAGTAACTATGTTTTAAAGGTGGTAGAATGAGTAATACATTGTCAGTGCAAACAAACAGGTTAACTAGTGTAGTTAGCATACTTATTTATAGTAGCCAAATGAGTCAAAAAATTAAAATGATTAAAAAAAGTGCCCTACTGTTAATCTCAATTGGCTTGTTAGCATCAGCCAGTATCCAAGCACAAACCGTCAACCTGGTTGGCAATAAAGTAGCCACCTATATTGATGAACATGAAGAACTAGCCGCTCGTCAAATGGACTTAGTTACTGCTGCCTTAAATAAAGATTGGCAGGCCAACATAGTGGCAACCACCCAAGCTTGGTCTGGAAGCGGTCTAAGGTCAGGGAAGTTTGCGGGCTACATCGACCATTATTCGCTTAATGACCAAAGAGACGATTACATCTACTCCAAACCATATATGCAAGTTAACTTACACGCAGTGTCTCGTTATCAAAGAGCTGAAAATATTGTTCGCCTTGAGCAGCTTTACAGAGAGCGTGTTGGAATTGAAAATCGTTTCGCTAATACAGATCAGTTACGCGGTGAGAGAGATGTTCTGTGGGCACGGTCACCTTGGTTTTTTGACAATATAGAACAACTTGCGGAACGCCGTGTCGACTTTCTATTGATCGACAAAGCAATGGCAGATGAAATGAACCTATTGCTCAAGAGCGTCGGTGAGAAACCTATTTATGTATCCAGAGCCCCATTAATACAGGTCAATATATCGTTAGCAATGAATCGTAATTATGCAGACACAAAGGCCATTATTACTGACTTTGACAAAGGAATTGAAAGACTAAAAGCGAGTGGGAAATACTTTGAATTACTCAAACAAGACCTAGCCCGAGAGAGTCTGCTTGACGCACGCATGTATGCTGACATGTTGGTTAGATGGTAATTAAAAGATAGGTAAATAATGGGTCGAGTATCAATTTTAGAGTATACTCGACAGCATTTTTAATACCTAAATGTGACTAAGCGCAATTAGAAAAATGCTTGTAAACCCGTTTGTGCTCGACCAAGTATAAGGCCATGTATGTCATAAGTACCCTCATAAGTGTTGACTGTTTCTAGGTTGATCATATGGCGAATAACGTGAAACTCATCACTAATACCGTTACCACCATGCATATCACGAGCTTTACGAGCAATGTCCAACGACTTTGCACAATTATTACGCTTAACCATCGAAATCATCGCTGGGTCATATTGCTTTTCATCAATTAATCGCCCTACTCGCAATGAAGCTTGCAAGCCGAGTGTAATTTCTGTTTGCATGTCCGCAAGTTTGGTTTGAAACAATTGTGTTTGCGCAAGTGGCTTATTAAATTGTTTTCGATCGAGACCATATTGTCTTGCCGCATGCCAACAAAACTCAGCTGCGCCCAAAGCCCCCCAAGAAATGCCATACCTTGCCATATTTAAGCAACTGAAGGGTCCCTTCAAGCCAGACACCTTAGGCAGAATATGTTGCTCCGTCACAAACACATTCTGCATGACTATTTCACCAGTAATAGACGCTTTTAATGATTGTTTACCTTCGATTTTAGGCGCTGATAAACCTTCCATGCCTTTGTCTAAAATGAATCCATAAATCTTGCCATCCTCTTGTTTCTTTGCCCAAACCACGAAGACATCAGCTATTGGTGAATTTGTGATCCACATTTTACTGCCTGAAAGTAAATATCCGCCATCAACCTTCTTAGCAAGGCTTTTCATAGAGGCGGGGTCGGACCCAGCATCAGGCTCGGTTAGTCCAAAACAACCAATCCATTCGCCCGTTGCTAGCTTGGGTAAATATTTTTGCTTTTGTTGCTCATTCCCAAATAGGTTAATAGGATGCATAACTAAAGACGATTGCACACTCATTGCACTGCGATAACCGCTGTCTACGCGTTCAATTTCGCGCGCTACTAAGCCATAACTAACGTAATTGATGCCCGCACAGCCGTAACCTTGTATGGTCGACCCTAACAGACCAGCCTCTCCCATCTTTAACATAATTGAGGGGTCAAACTTTTCATGACGGTTTGCCATTAATATACCAGGCATAAGTTGAGTTTGGGCGAACTCATAAGCAGCTTGTTGAATAAGCTTTTCATCTTCAGTTAACTGATTATTAAGTAAAAGTAAGTCATTCCAATGGCTCAACATAATTGTTTACCTTGTATTTGTGGTTTTAGCTATTTCTGACAGCTTAGATTTAGCTAATAACATAGCTCCATCTTGAGCTGGTCGTTGCATTAACTGCACAGCTCGCCCCAGCTTCTTTTCTAACAAAGGTTGGTAACTTTTGGCTATGCCACCGGTCATGAATATTGGCAGCCCGTAGTGAAGCGAATTTAAGGTTAATACTGAGTACAAATAATCTACCCCTTGGCTGACAAGTGTATTGGCTGAGCTATTTCCAGCGCGTTGCAGATTAATGATACATGGCGCGAGCTGCGCATAGTCTGAAGCGAGTTTTGATTTAAAATGATTTAAAATATAATCGACATTGGCATTGTGTTCGTTATTCATAAACGTTTTTTCATTATTCAAACCAATGGCATGTGATATTGCCTTACAGAATTGTTGGTCATTTATAAGGTTATCATTACTTTTCAACAATAGTTGTATCGCACTCAAGCCTAACCAAGCGCCACTGGCCTCGTCACCATGAATAAATCCATGGCCACCATACTGAGTAACTTGAGCATTCTGATAATGTGCAATTGATGAGCCCGTGCCGGTAATCAGAATGACACAATCTTGACCATTGTTAGCGGCTGCGCAGCTTGCATGCAGATCACTCGTCATAAATACATGTTTATAGGGCGAAGCCCATGTTGCGAGACTCAATTGTGCTTGATTTGTTTGACCACCAGCACAACCGGCACCAACAATAAGCGCTTTTTTGTCGATAGGTATATTCGACGCATTAATAGCTAAGTCGATTGCAAGGTCAATTTGTTGCATCGCTGCAGCGAAATCACTAAAAACGTTCGCCCCCCCTGCTTTGCCAGTACCGATGGAATTCCCCTCATTATCATACAACGAGGCTCTCGAATGAGTGCCTCCCGCATCGATGCCAATAAAGTAGTCCATTATATAAGCTTCCTAGGCACTCTTTTTGATACACGCGTCATTAGCTCATAGCCAATTGTGCCAACCTGCTTAGCAATCACATTAATGGCTAGGTTGTTACCCCATAATTCTACTTTTGTACCTATTTCTACCTTTTCGATATTGCTTACATCAAAGGTCAACATGTCCATCGAAACTCTCCCTACTAATTCACCAACAACGCCATCGAATAAAGCAGGCGTGCCAATTGGTGCATGGCGTGGGTAACCATCTGCATAGCCTATCGCTACCGTGGCAATAACCGAACGTTTGCTTGCTGTCCATGTTGCTCCATAACCAACTGACTCTCCGGCAGCTATTTCTCGCAACGCAATGACTTCGCTGTTTAACTGCATAACTGGTTTAAGAGAAATCGACATTTCATTATTTTCAAAGGGCGAACTCCCATACAAGGATATGCCTATTCTATTCCATGTTTTTGCAGACTCAGGTAAACAGATATTAGCGGCCGAATTGGCAATAGATAAACAACTGTGCCGGTCGGCCATCACACTCAGGAATTGATTGACTGCTGTTGAAGACGCTTTATTCTCAGGTTCGTCTGCCGTTGCTAGGTGAGTTGCCATCACCGTTGTAGGATGAAATATATGTGTATAATCTGCGTTCAAACGGTCGTAGTCCTCAAGCATTAAACCTAAACGGTGCATGCCTGTATCAAACTTAACCCAATGGTGAAGATTACTAATCTCGTTATTTTGTATACGTTTATTTATCCAATTCAGCTGTTGCTCAACATGCAGCATCCAGACTATGTTAAGTGTTTTTGTTAGCTCACACTCGCGTTCTTCATGTGGGCCTTGAAGGACAAGAATTGGCTGTGTTATGCCTGCATCTCTTAATTCAAAGACCTCATCGATAAACGCGACCGCAAACATATCAGCCTGACTTTGCAAACATTTGGCAACAGTGACAGCACCATTACCATAGGCATCGGCTTTTACAACAACGACTTGTTTGCTGCTTGGCGAGAAACGACTCATTGCCATGAAATTGTATTTAAGCGCATTAAGGTCGATTGTTGCGTGGGTGTATCTAGCCAAAAAGAAGCTCCTTATTAATAAGTACGTCGATAGTAAACTAGTGAAACTTGTTTTTCATCATGATTAATGGGTTAATGACAACATAAATCGAACGAATGTGGAAAAAAAGCCAGTGTCTCTATTTTTGCAGACAGGCATTCCCATTAAAATACCTATAAGAGCGTTATGATTGATCAATTTTCCACTATCGATTGGCTGATTTTTGGAGGGTACGGGCTCCTCTTAATTGTAAGTGGTTGGCTATATAACAACCAAGCGTCTACCTCAAATGATTATTTTCTTGGCGGAAAGTCAATGCCAATGTGGGTAGTCGCTATTTCAGTGTTAGCCACTTCGCAAAGTGCTGCCACGTTTCTTGGCGGGCCTGACCAAGGTTACCGGGGAGACCTAACTTATTTAGCAACCAACATTGCTGGTTTTCTTGCTGCATTTTTTGTTGCCACTTTTTTATTACCCAAATTTTATAAGTTCAAAGTCTTCACGGTATATGAACTATTAGCCCAACGTTTTGGCGAACAAGCAAAATACCAAGCGGGAACGGTATATTTAGTGGGCCGCTTATTTGCAAGCGGAGCCAGACTGTATATGGCAGCAATAGCCATTGCAATGATATTATTCGGTGATATCGACGCATCCAGTGTCATAATTTCAATTGCGTTAATTGCTACTGTTGGCCTTCTATACACAGTTTACGGTGGTATTCGCACCATTATTTATAGCGATGTTATTCAATGTATTGTTTATATCTCTGCCGCTATATTAGTACTGGGCTACCTACTGTATAGTATTCCAGCCGATTTCAGTACTATTATCAACGCATTACAGTCACCGATCGATGATTCTCAATCTAAGCTGACCGTGCTTGATTTCTCATTGGATTTTACACCTTCAGGCGTTTTCGGATTTTGGTCCGTTATTACCGGTTTTGTATTGCTAAATATCGCCGCATTCGGCATGGACCAGGACGTCACGCAGCGCATGTTAACCTGTAAAGACGCGAAAGAAGCTACCAAGGCACTTACTTCTTCAATATTGATGGGCATTCCCGTTGTTTTAATTTTTGTGGTTATCGGAATGTTGCTCTATATTTACTATCAACGCCCTGACTTAATGAGCCAAAGTGTCGCAAATGGTGATGTACCCACTCCGAAATTTGTAGGTCAAACAGTAACGATCTTTATGTATTACGTGCTCACCGACTTACCCAATGGAATTAAAGCGGTAGTGACCATTGGTATTATTGCAGCGGCATTGTCTACCCTTAATTCTGGACTTAATTCGATGTCTTCAGTTGCAGTGCAAGATATTTATCGCGGCATATTACTCAATAAAGGTAAAACACTTTCAGAAAAGCAGATGGTAAAAGCAGGTAGAATTAGCATGATTATTGTTGCAATTGCCTTGAGTATAATGGCTGCATTATGCTTTTACTGGCAACAATATAGCGATATGCCACTATTGGCATTTGCGCTAAGTGTCATGATTTTCTCATACAGTGGCTTGCTTGGTGTTTATTTTACTGCTTTGTTCAGTAGCAGAGGTTCTTCGCTATCGATTTTGGCAGCATTGATCATTGGCTTCCTTATCCCGGTGCTAATGCAGCCTTACATAATGGACTTATATCTTCCTGATACATATCAATTTAGTTTGGGATTTTCATGGCAATTAGTGATCGCTACATTTGCTGCTACAACGGTGTGTTTACTTGGTAATAATAATTCAATAAAGGTCAAACTATGAGTAAAACACAGCAAATACTAGACCAGTTAAATTACATTCCTTCAGAAGGTATTAACCCAGCAAGCGAACAAATTGACCTAATGAGTACTAGGGATGCGCTTCAGTGCATTAACCAACAAGACAGTCTTGTCGCCAGCGCGGTGGCCAAAGCGATACCACAAATAACCTTAGCGGTTGATGCTGCCGTGGTTTGTTTAAAACAAGGTGGACGGCTTATATACATTGGCGCAGGCACCAGTGGTCGGCTAGGTATTTTGGATGCAGTTGAATGTCGACCAACGTTTAGTGTGCCCGACAATATCATTGTCGGTATTATTGCTGGCGGTGAAATGGCACTAATCAGCGCCGTTGAGGGCGCAGAAGATGATATTGACGCAGCTCAACGAGACCTCGACAATATACAATTTAACAACAAAGACATGTTAGTCGGTATAGCGGCTAGTGGCCGCACACCCTATGTTATTGGGGCGCTAAATTACGCTGTATCCATCAATGCCATAACAGCATGTGTTGTTTGCAATCCTAACGCACCTCTTATCGAAATAGCTGATATTGGTATTTGTGCGAACGTAGGCCCCGAGGTGTTAACCGGCTCAACCCGCATGAAATCGGGTACTGCACAAAAACTCATATTGAATATGATAAGCACTGCTAGCATGATTAAATTAGGCAAAACTTATAAAAATTTAATGGTCGATGTGAATGCAACGAACGAAAAATTGGTGGCAAGAGCAATCCATATCGTAATGCAGGCAACAGATTGCGACCAGCAAACTGCGGTCGATGCATTATCAATTGCAAAGAGTAATGCAAAACTTGCAATACTCAAGGTTCTCACAAACAGCGACATAACTACATGTGAAAACTTATTGAAAAGCAACGATGGTTTTTTACGTAGAGCCTTAGACGCCGGTTAGTCAAACATCACGAGGAATAACTGTATTGGATAAGCCCCTTTCAATGCGCAGAACAATAAAGCCAGCTAAAAAAACCTCTGTTTTTACTTATCATTTTGTATCTTAATCGTATCTTACTGTCTGCAATTTAAGCAGTAAAAGTTTATAAAAACAATAATTTATAACAAGTCAGACACAAAAAGTCACTTTAAAATATAGACAAAAAACTATTTTTTTAGCACTATCACAAGATTAAAAAGCGGGCCTTGGTGTTAACTAAACGTCAGGAGCAAAAGTACGGTATTTAGTCGATGCACTGCTATACAACAATGTCGACATTGTCACGTTGTTCGCACCCGAACACGATGTTTTAGGAACGAAAAAGGCGCTGAGTTTGTCGCGGCCGTAAGGATAGAAAAAGGATGGGAAAATGCCGCTGACAAACTGTCACTTAAGGTGGTAGAGATACATAACTAGGGTAAATCAGCAAGTAATTCAAGTGCAAACTCTTTTATCACCATTTCAGCTGTATAAAGCCTACTAAAAACATTATAGTAAAGCGCTAATATTCGAACTGATGGTTTATTGATGGACATACTTTTATCCAACGAGCTTAGCTCGCTCTACGAAAATCGTGTAGCTAATCTCGATAAACAGCAATTAATGCCTGAACATATCGATGCAATAATCGATGATTTCGCTTCTTGTGATGGTGTGACTAAAACTATTATTGGGCAGTCTTTTTGCGGTCTGCCTATCAGTTGCCTAAGTTTGGGTGATGGCCCCAAAAAAGTGCTTCTGTGGACTCAAATGCATGGTGACGAGTCAACTGCAACCGCCGCGGTGTTAGATATTATCCACCTTATTACTGCAAAACTGAGCACTTCGTTGAATGCAAATTGGCATAACCTGCTCACAATACACATCATTCCTATGCTTAATCCTGATGGCGCATCTGCCGGCACACGAGAAAATGCCCAAGGTATTGATATCAATCGAGATGCATTGGCGCTGCAAACACCCGAAGGTAAAGCACTAAATGCAGTGGTCGAAAGAATTCATCCCGACTTTGCTTTTAACCTGCATGACCAAAAAGACTACTTCCGTTGTGGTGCTCATGGCAAGTCGTCCACTTTGGCTTTTCTAGCTCCTGCATTTGATTCTCAAAAAACAATTAACCATGCTCGCAGAAATGCAATGGCCTTGACTGCTCTCATGCAAGTAAATGCCAACGCTTTACTACCAGCAGGTATTGCTCGTTATGATGGTGAGTTTTCTGCTCGCTCATTCGGTGATCAGTTCACTGGGCGTGGGATAAGCACAATATTAATTGAATCAGGCCACTACCCAAATGACCGATACCGTCAGGTTGCACGAACGATGAATGTATTTGTGTTACTGCACGCATTAAATATGCTTTGCGAAGAGTCATATTGGACGACCGATGAAAAACTAACAGAGCTTGAGATTAAATATTGGCAAATCCCTGAAAATAAAGAAAACAAGCTTTGCGATTTACTGATCAAAGATTTGGGGTTTGCAGGAAACTCCTACACAACTGATATTGCTATGCGCAAACAATCTCGTTTTTCATCGCTTACCTTGGTTGCTGATATTGGCGACTTACATCAACAACATGGGCTGAATACAGTTCAAGGATTGGGCTATACGTATGATCCGGGGCAGTCATATTTACTGAATGAAGAATTGTATTTAAGCAATGAAAGCTATATCGAGTTGCTCAAAAAAGGCTTTAGCCACTTTGTAGGCAACATCAACTTAATAAAAAATCACTCGGATTATACTATTATCGAAAATCCCAAGTATTGGCATGATGATAAAAAGATGATGAAAGGTGTGACGCCCGCCGGCTTCTTGTGCAAAGAAGGTGAACGTAAATTTGCTTTTGTAATGGGAGAGATATTACCGCTCTAAGCTAAAAACTAAACCCAGTAGCGAGACACACTTCACTAATAGAATTCCTTTAAAAACCCGTTTAGAGTTACAGATTATTGGTTTATATTAGCGCTCTTTATGATTGTAAAATAAATACAAAGTGAGCAATCACGTCCTAGGATAAAACAATCGACAATTTTATGGGCTTCTACAGTTGTCTTGTACACTTTGCCTTGTTAGATTTACCCAATACAAAATAATGTTGGGCAATGTAACTCATTGATGTGTATATTTTATGCAACACAATGACGTGTTAACCTTACACATAAAATACAGTTTGATAAACCTAAGTCATCCGATTCTAACCAAGTAAAAGCAATAAGTTTGTAAAGGAAAAAGAATGCCAAATTGGACAAGGCTAGCCCAGTCTTCAATTTTCGCTAGTGCTGTTTTTCTCATGAGCTGTTCGAGTATGTCAGATATTGAAAGCATGGCGTCTGAAAACTACAGCTATCGAGTTAAATCTTTAGTCATGCACTTCACCGCAGTGAATTATCAAGAGTCGGTTGCTGCATTGGTAGCAGAAGGCAGTGTCAGTTCGCATTATTTAATTCCTAAAGCGGATGATCCAAGCTATCCGTATAAAGACATCAAGGTGTTTCAATTAGTGGATGAAAATAAGCGAGCTTGGCATGCTGGCATTAGCTATTGGCAGGGTCGCTCTGGGATCAATGATCACAGTATTGGCATAGAAGTTGTTAACATGCCTTTTTGTCAAGAAGACAACCCCGCGGATGCTTCATTGGCGGCTATCATGCCACAAATTATGGGTGCCGAAAAAAATCGAGACTTATGTGTTTACCCTGAGTTCGAAGAAAAACAAATACAATTATTGATTAAATTGAGTAAACAGATACTCGCAAGAAATCCAGACATCGAACCGACTGCTGTTGTTGGTCATTCAGATATTGCACCCTCAAGAAAAAATGACCCGGGTCCTAAATTCCCTTGGTATAGATTATACAAAGAAGGAATTGGCGCTTGGTATGACAACGAGAATTTGACTCATCATTGGCTAGCCTTTAACCAAACCTTACCTAGCTTAGCGCTCATTCAAAAAGCACTGAGTGCTTATGGTTATGATTTGGCAGCTACCGGCAGGATGGATCAACAAACCATCGACACTTTGGCTGCGTTTCAAATGCATTTTGTGCCTTGGAAAGTGACTGGCGAGCTGGATAATCAGACCGCTGCTGCAGTATTCGCCTTATTGGAAAAGTACTTTCCAACGAGTTACCAACAATTGCATAAAATTTATCAATCTGAGGTATTAACAGCGCAAATAAACCAACGACAAGTGGTTGAAAATACACAGCAGTCTCAGCTTTCTAAAGTGTTTCCAGAGTTGCAGTATAAAACCACCGATAAGATCCGCAATAGAGATAAATTTGCTGCTTATGAAGGACGAGGTGAGCTCATTATTGAAACTGATAACGCAGTCTCTGCCGACGTATATATTAATGGTCAGAAACTGAATTTAGCCACCTTTGATCAATCCAAGCGCAATCGAGTCTCTTTACACAAACGCACGGTCAATGGACTCAATAGCCTGCGAGTTGAGAATGTACTTCCACAAGGCTCGAACATAAAAATTAGTATTCCGTATCCGACCCTTGCGTATGACGTTGCTCCTTATAAATCTCTGTTCCGGTCGGTAGACCGTTTTATTAGAGACGAGATAGACGCGGGCTTCCCTGGTGCGACTATTGCGGTTGTATATAAAGGTAAAATAATTAAGAGAACGAGCTATGGTTATGCCAAAAAATACGATAATAAGGGCGAATTACTAGCACATTTTGAACCTATGACGTCGGAGCATATGTTTGACCTCGCTTCGAATACAAAAGTATTCACCACCAGCTTGGCGATCATGCAATTAGTGAATGCGGGTAAAATCGATATCTTTAGACCCATTCAGTACTACATACCCGAATATCGAGGTGATGGGCGAGAGATGATTTTAGTCAAAGATTTGCTTTCACATGGATCGGGTTACTCTGATGAACTCAATTTTTACCGTCCCGATAACAAATATGGTGACTATTTTTATTCTCAAAATAAACTAAAAACAAGTCGTTTATTGCTTACTGCATTGCCTTTCGAATCGGTTATTGGCGCCACACAACGATATAGCGAAACTAATTTCATGCTACTCGGTCTTTTGGTCGAGCGAATTACGGGGATGCAATTGGACCAGTTCAGCCAAGATACAATATACGCACCGCTAGGTCTTAAAAACACCTTATTCAATCCATTAAAAGCACGCTTTACTGCGGATCAATTCGCGGCTACCGAAATTTTTGGTAATACCCGAGGGTCGAACATCGACTTTCCGAATGTGAGAGAGCATGTGCTGCAAGGAGAAGTTCATGATGAAAATGCCTTCTATTCAATGCAGGGGGTGTCAGGTCATGCAGGACTTTTTTCAAATACTGACGACTTGGCCATACTCAGTCAAATGATGTTGAATGGCGGCGGCTATGGTGATGTAAAACTGTTTAATCAGGCTACCATGGCTCGATTTTTACGTCCTGCAGGTCAATCTAATAATATTGGCTTAGGATGGCAATTGGCTAATGATAAAGCGCAACAAACGCTTTTTGGACCTTATGCCAGTGCGTCAGCATATGGGCATACAAGTTGGACTGGCACTGCAGTCGTTATTGACCCCGTCTACGATTTAGCGATTATTTTATTAACTAATAAGCGCCATTCAAAAGTCACCGCTAATGAAGACAACTTTGAATTTGCAACTGATACTTTTGAAACTGGGAATTATGGCAGTATCATTAGCATGATTTATGAAGCACTCATCGAATTCGAAGCACAAAATCAACTTCAAGATAAAAACTAGGAAAGAATTTATGGAATGGCTTACTGTCCTCCCGCCCGTCATCGCTATTGCTGTTGTTATCTGGAAAAAGGAAGTTATTCTTGCTCTTTTTTTAGCTATATTAAGCTCCGAACTGCTTCTAGTCGTATCCAGTTCACCTGGAAATTGGCTGGTTACACCGCTCAACACCATTGATCGTATCGTAGACACGGCTGCCTCTGTTGGTACTACGAGGATACTTATTTTCAGCTTACTGGTTGGTGCTCTACTTGCGTTTATTCGTGACTCTGGTGGCGTAAGCGCAACCGTTGATCGGGTGATCAGCAGCGGACTCATAAATTCTAAAAAGCGGGTTGGTGGTGTTACCATGTTTACTGGCATTATGATTTTTATTGAATCTAATTTAAGTGTATTAACTGCCGGTATTTTTGCTCGAGGATTATTTGATAAATATAAGATGAGCCGAGCAAGGCTGGCATATATCATCGATTCGACATGCGCTCCTATTTGCATTCTCATACTGCTAAATGGCTGGGGAGCTTACGTGCTGGCGCTAATCAGCACCTATGATTTAGGTCAAGACCCACTTGCCGTTTTGTGGGGGACATTGCCGTTTAATGTCTATGCCTGGTTAACCCTTGTAGTCGTGGCTTACACCATCGTTTTTGACAAAGTGCACGGCCCAATGAAACAGGCTGAAGAACGACTAGAATCTGTTGACTCATCTATGGACTCGAGCCCTGCGACTAAATCGCGATTTATGCTGGTGCCACTTCTGGTTATGATCATTGGTATGTTTGCTTTCATGTTTATGACCGGTGAAGGTGATATTACCAAAGGAAGTGGCAGTAAATCAGTATTGTATGCCACTTTTTTAGCCTGTATTGTCGCCTACGGTCAATTGCTTTGGCATAAACGTTTTACACATCAACAGTCGATTAAGATTGGCTTCCGTGGAATGGGTGAGCTACTCCCTTTAGTCACTATCGTATTGTTATCTATTGCGTTGGGTACCAGTCTCAAAGCACTTGGCACGGGTTTATTTGTTTCTGGCTTGGTCGGAGAAAATTTACCCCTGATATTGGTTGTCCCGATGTTATTTATTGCTGGCGCGATAATGTCATTTACAACAGGAACTTCATGGGGAACCTTCGCCATTCTCATTCCTATCGGAATGCCTTTGGTTACCACTTTGGGCCTACCTCCATCACTCGTGTTAGCGGCTATTTTAGGTGGTGGCATCTTCGGGGATCATTGCTCTCCTATTTCGGATACCACCGCTATCTCTTCTCTGGCAGCTGGCTGTGATCTATTAACTCACGTAAAAACCCAAATGCCATACGCCTTGTTTGTCGGTGCAATAACCATCGTCGCTTATGTATTATTGAGCTTGCAAATACTCTTCTAGTATTTAAATAGTGCGTGTTTTACGCACTATTCTATGTACTATTCTATGTACTATTCTATGTACTATTCTATGTACTATTCTATGTACTATTCTATGCACTATTCTATGTACTATTCTATGCACTATTTTATGCACTATTTCGCAAATAACTGAGAATCATCTGCAAAACCTTTGAACTCAAGTGCATTTCCCGCAGGGTCAAGTAAAAAGAAGGTTCCTTGTTCGCCCACTTTTCCCTCAAACCGAATGTAGGGTTCAATCACAAAAGCTTGCTCAGCAGCCACTAACTTCTGGGCAAGCGCTTTCCATTCATTCATGCTCAAAACAACACCAAAGTGGGGAACTGGGACAGCTTTCGAGTCTACTTCGTTTGGTTCTGGTAATATCGGCATCGTAGCAACAAGATGAGTAACTAGTTGGTGACCAAAAAAATTCCAGTCTATCCATTGTTCAGAGCGCCGCCCCTGCTCGCAGCCCATAAGCGTACCGTAAAATGAATTTGCTTGGGCTAGACTTGTCACGGCTATAGCTAAATGAAAAGGTACGGGCATCTCTTTATCCTATTAAAACTTTTTGAGTAACATCAGCTTAAACTTACTAAAAGGCGCATATCGTATGGCTGCATCAAACTTAAAACTGCGTTTCATAACGGACTTTGTATGACTAAAAGTATCAAATCCACATTTACCGTGATATTGCCCCATTCCACTTGTGCCAACACCACCAAACGGTAGATCGTGATTTACTAAGAAAATATTTGTGTCGTTGATACATATGGAGCCAGCACTAACGCGCTCAATAAATTCAGCTTCAAATTTAGCATTAGAAGTAAATACATAAGCTGCCAGTGGTTTCGGTTTGGCAGTAATAAAGTCGAGTATTTGCAGTTTACTTTTAAGGGTAATAATCGGTAAAATTGGACCGAATATCTCTTCCTGCATTAATGCGGAACTAGCGGCAGGTTGAATCACAACCGTAGGTTCAATAAATTTATTATCTAGGTTGTGTTTACCCCCATGAATGATATTCTCACCCTCTAAGTAATTAATTAGACGCGAACAATGTCGTTGGTTAATTATTCGCCCGTAATCTGTATTTTGTGATGGTTCTTTACCATATTGTTTTTTAATCTCGGCAATCAAACGTTGACTGAAATCGGCCAGATATTTTTCTTCAATCAGAACATAGTCAGGGGCAACGCAAGTTTGCCCTGCATTCATCCACTTACCCCACACAATGCGTCTAACCGCTACATCTAGGTTTGTTTCACCATCAACTACACAGGGACTTTTACCACCAAGTTCCAATGTTACTGGTGCTAAATGCTGAGCCGCCGCAGCCATAACAATACGACCGACTTGCTCCCCGCCGGTGTAAAAATATTTGTCGAAGGGTTGCGCTAACAACTCTGTGGTTTCGTCTTTACCGCCTTCAATAACTTTAAAAGCCGCATTATCAAGATACTTGGGCACAAGTTTAGCAAGCAGTGCTGATGTTGCCTCAGATAACTCTGAAGGTTTAATAACCGCGCAATTACCAGCCGCCATAGCAGCAACGAGCGGTGTAATAACCAATTGAAAAGGATAATTCCACGCACCAATAATTAAAGCAACGCCAAGTGGTTCGCTAATAGTGTAACTTTTCCCTGGTTGAGTGATCATTGGCGTACTGATTTTTGTCGGCTTCATCCAAGACTTAAGTCGTTTTAAATTCCCCTTGATATCGGCTATTGAATAACCAATTTCAGTTAACCACGATTCGGTCTCAGATTTGCCTAAATCGGTGTGCAATGCCAAAATAATTGCATTGCTATTCTCTTGTATTAGTTGCTTTAGTGCAGTTAATTGCTCAACTCGCCACTGATAAGGCTTAGTTCGGCCTGTGGCGAAAGTGCGTTTTAATTCATCTATATTAGTCTCACGATGAGACGAGAAATTAGCTTGGTGAACAGTTTCTGAGACTTTTTGCATTCAACACACTCGAAATAATTATGGGGTTTATATATAGCGTAGCAAAGGCATCCGGTAAAGCGAATAATAGACACCTGTTTACGCGCAATTTAATGGGTCGCTTCTGCACTTTTTAATAATCAAATCAATATTTAAGTCAATATTCAAATCGCTAGTCAGAAACAATGCCGACAAAGTGTCAGCATTGTTATCATCTTATTGAGTGAATCAATACATTATTTGTGCGGTTCCCCGCCCAAATAGATTATTCATCGAATGGATTGAGCAAGACCATGGTGTGTTTGCGGTCAGGACCGGTTGAAATTATATCGATCGAGATACCTGTCAGCTCTTCAAGACGCTTAACGTAATTTTGAGCAGCAACGGGAAGGTCAGTATACATTGTTACGCCATAAGTGTTATCAGACCAACCAGGCATGTCTTCATAAACGGGAGTGACTAAGTCATAACCTTCTGCAGCTAGTGGTGGTATTTTACTAACGTTACCGGCTGCATCTTTATAACCAATGCAAATGCGTAATGTTTCTAAACCATCTAAAACATCTAGCTTAGTCAGGCACAAACCAGAAATAGAATTTAATTGAACTGCGCGTCGCATTGCAACAGCATCAAACCAACCAGTGCGACGTTTACGCCCGGTAGTTGCGCCAAACTCATGGCCTTTAACACCAAGATGTTGGCCAACTTCACAATCCAACTCTGTCGGAAAAGGACCCGAACCAACACGAGTAGTGTAAGCTTTGACTATACCCAGCACATAGTCGAGATTGAGTGGACCAAAACCTGCGCCAGTGCAAACACCACCGACCGTTGTATTTGAAGAAGTTACATATGGGTAGGTACCGTGATCAATATCAAGCAAGGTACCTTGCGCACCTTCAAACATGATCGATTGATTATTTTGTCTTGCCGTTTCAAGTAAATCAGTTACGTCCACTACCATTGATTTTAATAGATCAGCAACCGAAAGGGCTTGCTTCAGAACAGTATCGTAATCAACCGCGTCAACTTTGTAATACTCAGTGAGCATAAAGTTGTGATAGCTGAGTACCTCTTTTAACTTAATAGCGAAGTCTGTTGGGTTGAAGAGATCGCCAACCCGCAAACCGCGGCGCGATACTTTATCTTCATAGGCTGGGCCAATACCGCGCCCAGTAGTACCTATGGCTTTGTTACCACGCGCTTTTTCTCTTGCGATGTCTAATGCAATGTGAAAAGGCAAAATTAATGGGCAAGCTTCACTGATGACCAATCGTTCTTTTACCGGCACACCGCGCTCTTCTAACATCGCCATTTCTGTTAGCAATGCCTCAGGGCTTAAAACAACGCCATTTCCGATCACGCACTTGACGTTTTCACGCAAGATACCTGAGGGAATTAAGTGAAGTACGGTTTTTTCGCCATCAATAACGAGCGTGTGCCCCGCATTGTGTCCGCCTTGATAGCGCACGACAAAAGAAGCTTTCTCAGTAAGAAGGTCAACGACCTTACCCTTTCCTTCGTCACCCCATTGGGTGCCGAGTACTACAACATTTTTAGCCATGAGAGGTATATTTCAGAAAATTAGGCGGAGATATTAGCAAAAATATGAGGTAAAAATCACCCCATATTTGCTATTTATGTATTCATTAGTAAGAAATAAGCACTTATAGCACCGATAACCACTAAAATACCACCCATTCGGCGCAAAGATTGACTAGGCTGTAACGCCATTTGCATCAAAAATTGTTTCCATTTATCTGGCATTAATAAAGGCATCAATCCTTCTACAATTAACACAAAACAAATAGCCAAAAGAATACTGTCTAACATTTAAACATCGTACCTAATATAGTAGGCTGTAAATTTTACGGCGATATTGTGATTTTAACGGGTCGCCATCGGGAAGTGCATTGATCATATCCAATGTAACTTTTTTCGCATCGCCAAAACCTAATTCTTGTCTTAACACTGATAATAACAACATTAAGGCTTCTTCGGTGCGGTGCCCTTGATGCAGCTGCACTGCAAGGCTAACTTTCAGCTCCATGTTTTGTGGATCAGCTTCAAGTTCAGTTTGTAACTGTTGTATTTCTGGTGAATCAGCCGCTTGTTCTGCCAGTTGGATTTTACCAACAATAGCCTGATACTGGCCGTCTTGGTCTACTAACTTCACTTGATCCACTAATTTTTTAGCCAGTTCCACTTGGCCTACTTCAACATAACAGTCAGCCATCATTAAGCGAATATCAGCACGTTCACTGCTTAATTCCAACGCTTGCTTGGCAAAGCTAAACGCGTCGTGGTAGTTGCCCTGCAAAACTAATTCCATTGCCGATTGCAATAAGCCATCTTCTTCTTTAGGCAGGTGTTTATCTAACATTTCACGAATTTGTTTTTCTTCTTGAGGACCTGCAAATCCATCTAAGGGTTGACCGTCTTTAACCAGAATAACGGTGGGTAGACCTTTTACGCCGAATTGACCCGCAATTTCCTGTTGTTCGTCGCAATTTACCCGAGCGAATAATAAATCACGTTGATATTCTGCAGCGATACGCTGAAGCACTGGTGCTAATTCCGTACACGGTTCACTCCATGGCGCCCAAAACTGAATCATCACCACCTTGGTTTTTGATTCTTCCAAAATAACATGTTGGAAATTCTCTAATGTTATATCAATCTGGTTTGCATTTACTTCTGGCAACATAACTCTACTTTCTTATTTTATTCAATAACACAGAGTATTGGGTTTTATTCATAGAAAGCAACCTGTTTTGAGTATACAGAGACCAATTGTTTCTCCGCAATGATGTGCTAATATCGAGTAATATTAGCGTAGAAGAGGGTGTCGGACATGGAACAAAAATATACGAGCTTTAGTGATTTTTATCCTTATTACTTGTCAGAACATGCAAACAGTACCTGCCGTTTGTTGCATTTCATTGGATCTTGGCTTGTCCTAATACTCATAGCCTTTGCGCTAATCACCAACCAATTGCTATTCCTCTGGCTTATCCCCGTCATTGGATACGGGTTTGCATGGGTAGGACACTTTTTCTATGAACGCAACAAGCCCGCTACATTTCAGTATCCATTATACAGTTTCATGGGCGATTGGCTTATGTTTAAAGACATTCTGACTGGCAAGGTCTCATTACAGAATTAGACAGTTATTGGGATTCTGAGGTATTTTGGACTGCCACTAAAGAAACTGCTAGCATTTAAACCTAGCCGTTTGGTTGATTTACAAAGCGAAATTTAGCCCTTTGTTAACCTTAATACTTTACCGTTGACATCATCAGTGAGCAGATAAATACTGCCATCTGGCGCCTGTTTTACATCGCGAATGCGTTCGTTGCGTTCTTTAAGTAGCTCCTCCTGCTTCACTACTTTTTCACCGTCCATATCCATTCTATTAAGGTATCTAAACTTTAAAGAACCGATCAGCAAGTTACCTTTCCACTCAGGAAACTCATTACCCGTGTAAAACGCCATTCCGCTTGGGGCAATAGAAGGTACCCAGTAAGTGAGCGGCTGAAGCATACCATCCATCTCAGTTTTATCGGTGATTGAACTACCGTTGTAATTTACCCCGTAGGTGATTTTAGGCCAACCGTAGTTACCACCTTTGGCTAGAATATTAACTTCATCACCGCCTTTGGGCCCATGTTCATGTGTCCAAATTTGGCCACTTGCAGGGTACAGTGCCATGCCTTGCACATTGCGATGACCATAGCTGAAGACTTCTGGCGCTTGGCCGTCTAAGAATGGGTTGTCGCTTGGCACAGAGCCATCATCATTCACTCTTACCACCACCCCAATATGATTACTGGTTAATTGCGCTTGATCTTGTTTGGTCCTGTCACCCAAAGAAATGAATAACTTTTTATCGTTATCAAAAACTAGTCTGCAACCAAAATGATGACCGGTATCGAGTTTAGGGTTAGCGACAAAAATCTCTTTGACATCTTCCAGTGTTGTGCCGACTAACTTGCCGCGATGAACTTCACTGCCTCTTTGTTTACCATTAGCAACAGACAAGCAAACATAAACCCACTTGTTATCATCAAAGTCAGGATGCATAGTTACGCCCAACATTCCCCCTTGTCCAAATACTGAGGATTCAGGCAAACCGCTTATTGCAGGACTCAGTTCACCACTCTTTGAAAGTAGGCGCAAACCACCAGCACGCTCAGTGACCAAGGCATCGCCATTATTCATGAAGGCAATACTCCAAGGGTTTTTTAATCCACTAGCGAGCTCTTCAACTTTTATTTCAGTTGCAATGGTAAACGTAGGCAGAGCAGTAAGAATGGTGGCGGCAATAAGCGTTCTGTTCATAAGTATTATCTCGTTTTAAGGCGTGCGGAACGAGACGAAAATCGATTTATATCGCCTCATTTCCATGCACACAATTTGTTCGATCTCAGCTTTTTGTGATCGACAATTTGAATTAATTTTTATAGCGTCGCACGTAACATCCAAGCTGTTTTTTCGTGCGCGCGCATGCGATCGCCAATTAAAGATGCGCTGGATTCATCATCAGCCTGCTGAGCAATTTTCAACACTCCCCGAGCAGTACGAACTACCGTTTCATGTGCTTGCATTAAAATATTAACCATTTCAGTAGCTTCAGGCACGCCATCCACTTCTTTTACCGTGCTGAGTTCAGCAAAGGCTCTGTAGGTGGCTGGCGCAGCGAAGCCTAAGGTTCTAATTCGCTCAGCTATTTCATCCACCGCGAGTGCAAGCTCAGTGTAATGTTCTTCAAACATCAAATGTAATTCACGAAATTGTGGACCGGTTACATTCCAATGAAAGTTATGCGTTTGCAGGTATAATGTGTATGAGTCGGCCAACAGTTTGTTAAGGCCGTGGGCTATTTCTTGTCTGCTAACTTCGCTTATACCAATATCTATTTGACTCATTAAATTTTCTCCAGTTTAGTTGATTTTTATCGAGCATCTTTTACTTCAATAGGAACTCGTACTACTTTGTTATTTTCAAATATCAAAGACAATATAAATTGCTCGCCTGTCTCGAGGGGTTTTTCAAGCCCCATTAACATTACGTGCTTCCCACCGGGCAAAAATTCAAGGCTTGTGCCTGAAGGAATTTCAAATCCGTCTTGGGCTTCGCGCATCATCATCATTTCTTCTTGCATTAAGGTTTCATGCAACTGAGCCTCACTCGCAACAGCAGAGTCAACGCTAACCGATAAGAGTTTTAAGTCGCTTTTACTTTGATTATCTATACTCAAATAAACGGCACCTGTTTTTGCTAGCGCAAACGTCGCTCGCGCCCAAGCATTCTCGACAGCCACTTTTCCTTTCGCCTGCTTGTGCTCGTGAGCGTGAAGACTGGCTGAATTAGCCATTAACACAAGGATTATAGAAAAAATAAATCCTATTTTGTGACGCTGATGCATAGATACTTCCTTTATCAAAAGTCATTTTAGAATTGACAATAATGTCTACATTGCACGTATATTTGAAAAAGAAAAAAAGGTGGCGATATACTGGCTTAATCAATAGCATTCAAAAATCGCCATTAGACCTCATTTCCGCAATTCAATTGTATATTTAATTATATAGTAGTCTAATTAATCAAGACTGCTTTATCTTTTTTGCTAGACCATGTGAGATGTTTATTCGCCTTGACACTAGACTGTAGGACCGACGCATCGTCTTATGCCAAAATAGCATGTTTGATGACCAACAGTGATAACACCAAAATCATACTGGTTTCGTATATCCTATACGCTCCTTAAGACACTTATAAAGTAATACAGGAATTATATGACAGATTTAGCAAAAAAGACCATTTTGATGGTAATTACCTCACATGATAAATTAGGCAACACAGGCGAAAAAACAGGTTTCTGGGTTGAAGAATTGGCTGCACCCTATTACGTTTTGAAGAATGCTGGCTTTAATGTTGTTTTAGCAAGCCCATTAGGCGGGCAACCACCTATCGACCCCAAAAGTGAGTTAGCTGATTTTCAAACTGAGGATACACGAAAATTCGATAAGGATGCAAAAGCACAAGCAAAACTAGCAAATACTTTAAAGCTAAGCGACATTGAATTTGATCAAATAGACGCTATTTTTTACCCCGGCGGCCATGGCCCACTGTGGGATTTAGTTGATAATGTAGATTCAATTTCATTGATTGAAAACTCAATTAAGCACAACAAGCCAGTTGCCGCGCTCTGTCACGCTAGTGCTGTATTTCTAAATGCTAAGGATCCACAAGGTGGATCAATCGTTAATGGCAAAACTGTTACCGGTTTTAGTAACACTGAAGAAGATGCGGTTGAACTCTCGCAAGTGGTCCCTTTTCTATTAGAAAATGAGCTAAGAGCAAAAGGTGGCGTTTACCAAAAAGGCCCTGACTGGGCCTCATTCACAGTTGAAGATGGTCTAATCATTACCGGGCAAAACCCGTCAAGTTCGGCGGCTGCGGCAAAGAGACTAGTCAGCAAATTGAACGCGTGATTACACTTAATTACTAATAGTATACAGAGGTGCCTTAAATGTCGTGTTAGCACCAATCTTAGCGCCTTATGTTAGACATCGGGTTTTGAGTTTGGCGGTCAATTTTAATGAAATACTCCTTTAAATAATCAAGCAACAGCCTCAGTTTTTTTGAGGCGGCACTGCCAGGAGGAAAAACGCCATATATGTCAATGTCTTTTAACTGGTAATCATCCAATACGGATGCCAAAGTACCTGCTTGAATTTTGGGCCAAGCATCATATACTGGGATCCGGCCTAAGCCATGACCACCCTCGATAAAAGCGGTTCGTGCCGCCGCATTATTAGTACTAATGCCACCTCTAACCAAAACACTATACACATGGCCGCCCTTATTCAGTTCGATGGCTGGTGAGGTCATTTGATACACTACCCAGTCGTGCTCTTCTAGATCTGCAGGGGTGCTTGGTCGACCTCGTCTTTTGAAATAATCTGGGGCTCCACATAAGCAGGTCGCTAATGTAGAAAGCTGACGGGCTTGTAAGCCTGAATCAGGCAATGGTGCGCCTCGAATTGCGAGATCGATGCCCTCTTGCATAATATTAACTACCTCGTCGGTGAGCATTACATCGAGGTCAATTTTGGGATACAAGCTGCGAAAGTGATTTAATGCAGGCACTACCATTTGCAAACCCACGTTGACAGGGCAGGTTATCTTCAATAGGCCCTCGGGTTCGTTTTTAATATTCTCTATTTGCTGGTTAGCAGTTATTGCTCGCTCTGCGATGACTCGGCAAGACTGATAATACTCAGCTCCAGCTTCGGTTAACGCAATTGAGCGTGTAGTGCGGTTAAGTAATTTCACCCCAAGCTCAGATTCCAGTTTTTTAATGTGGTAGCTGACAACCGCTCGGGATAATCCAATATGTTTTGCCGCGGCGGTTAGATTGCCCTGCTCAACGACTTGAGCAAAGACCACCATACTTTTGAGTTGTTCAAAATATAGATTCATACGCCATCATAGCAAAGATTGTATTAATTTTTAGAACAATGTTATCTATTTTCTTGGTATTGTTAGAAATCATCTTAAGATCTACACTATGCGTACACTAAAACAGATGCGAGAAAGATAATGAATACACAACAAACAGCTAAGCACGTATTAATGGTGTTAACTTCCCATGCCGAGCTAGGCAATAGCGGCGAAAAAACAGGGTTTTGGGTAGAAGAATTTGCCGCGCCTTACTATACGTTTATCGATGCAGGCTTAAAAGTGACTATAGTTTCGCCTGAGGGTGGCCAACCACCTATTGATCCGAAAAGTGAATTAGCAGATTTTCAAACGCCGTCAACCAAGCGCTATGACGCCGATAACGGAGTCCTAGCATTAATGGCTAATACAACTAAGTTGGCTGATGTAAACGCGTCAGACTACGACGCTGTTTTCTACCCAGGTGGTCACGGGCCATTATGGGACCTTACTGACAACCTAATTTCTATTTCATTGATTGAAAGCTTCTTAGCTGCCAACAAGCCAGTCGCCGCAGTTTGTCATGCAACAGCTGCATTTTTGAATGTCAAAGACGCTGCTGGCAAACATATAGTTAAGGACAAAGCAGTAACGGGTTTTACCAATAGTGAAGAAGATGCCGTGCAGCTAATGGATATTGTTCCTTTCTTGCTAGAAGATGAGTTAATTAAGCGCGGTGGCAAGTATCAAAAAGTAGCTGATTGGAATGTACTTGCGATCCAGGATGGCTTAGTAATAACAGGTCAAAACCCTCAAAGCTCAGAATTAGCTGCACAAAAATTACTTACAGCCCTAGCTTAGATTAAAATCCCTGAACTTTTTTTAAAAATAATGAGAAGTAATATCCATGCTAAATTTTAGTTTCCAAAACACCACTCGAATTCATTTTGGTGAGGGTCAAATAGCCTCATTAAGCAAGCAGATCCCTAGCGATGCGAAAGTACTCGTGACCTACGGCGGCGGTTCAATCAAAAGTAACGGCGTTTACGAGCAAGTTACAAAAGCATTAGCCAATCATACTTGGTTTGAATTCTCTGGTATCGAGCCAAACCCAAGTTACGACACGCTAATGAAGGCACAAGATATTATAAAAGAAAACAATATCGACTTTATTTTAGCGGTTGGCGGTGGCTCGGTTGTTGACGGATCCAAATTTATTGCTGCTGTAGCGTTGTTCGAAGGTGAAGACCCTTGGGACATCGTAAGCAAGCACGCACGCATTCACAAGGCCTTGCCACTTGCTTGTGTATTGACTCTACCAGCAACCGGTTCTGAGTCGAACACGGGTGCTGTAGTGACACGTAATGGTAATAAGCTGCTATTCGCAAGCCCGCTAGTTCGCCCTATCTTTGCGATACTGGATCCCGCGGTAACACTGTCATTGTCCGATCGCCAAATCGGCAACGGTGCAGTGGATGCATTTGTTCACACCATGGAGCAGTACCTGACCTACAGCGTAAACGCTAAAGTACAAGATCGTTTTGCTGAAGGACTACTTCTTACTTTAATTGAAGAAGGACCAAAAGCACTGGCTCCTGAGACTGCTAAAGACCTAGAAGTTCGCGGCAATATTATGTGGGCGGCAACAATGGCGCTTAATGGTTTAATTGGAGCGGGTGTGCCGCAAGATTGGACAACTCATATGATTGGTCATGAACTAACAGGTACTCACGGCATTGATCATGCTCGAACATTATCAATAGTGTTACCTGCCGTAATGAAAGTGCGCAAGGAAGCTAAACGTGAAAAATTATTGCAGTACGCCGAGCGTGTCTGGAATGTGACAGACGGTGATGAGGATTCACGTATTAATCGTGCGATTGAATTAACCGAGCAGTTTTTCGAAAAGATGCAAGTTCCAACGCGTTTATCACATGTCGATTTAGGTGCAGCGGATATTGATTTATTGATCGAAAAGTTAACTCAACATGGTATGCTTAAGTTAGGTGAACATAGTTCTGTTACAATTGACGTAAGCCGTGAAATTTTAGTCACTGCGCTTTAATTGGCAGTATCAAAAGGATACAAGCATGATTGAATTTTCATTGAACGGTAAAAAGATAAGAACGGATGCAGAGGCCGACACGCCTTTATTATGGGTGATCCGCGACGAATTCGGCTTAAAGGGCACTAAATTTGGCTGTGGTATTGCCATGTGTGGCGCCTGCACGGTGCACTTAAATGGTTCGCCCGTGCGTTCTTGCTCACTCCCGATTAATGCAATCGCTAATACAGACATTCGAACAATTGAAGGTTTAGAAAACCAGCATCCATTACAAAAAGCGTGGATAGAACACCAAGTACCGCAATGCGGCTACTGCCAATCAGGACAAATCATGCAAGCTGCTGCGTTACTCGCAACCAATGCCAATCCGAGCGAAGATGAAATCGAAACCTATATGAGCGGTAACTTGTGTCGCTGCATGACTTATATCCGTATTAAAGAAGCTATCAAAGAGGTTGCAATGCAATCCGACTCGGTGGTCCAAATTTACAAGCCGAAGACAGCAACCCGAAACACTCAGGGAGTAAGTTAAAATGACTCGATTAAGCAAAGACACATTTGTGCCCAGTCGACGTAGCTTTCTGATTGGCTCAGTTGGTGGTGGTCTAATGATGGCATTTGCTCCAGCTATTAACGCCCTTGAAGTTGTTTCAGGTGGCGTAGCAAAGCAACTGTCGGATAAGCTATTTAGCCCAACCGTTTGGTTTGAAATTGATATTAATGGCCAGATTTTGGTCAATATCGCGCGTGCAGAAATGGGCCAACATGTGGGTACCGCCATCGCCCTTATCGTTGCCGACGAACTAGGTGCCGATTGGGACAAGATTGAAATTAAGCATGTTGATACTGACCCTAAATGGGGCTACATGGTTACCGGTGGCTCATGGTCAGTTTTTCAAACCTATGTGCCTATGTCTCAAGCAGGAGCCGCCGGGCGCACGGCGTTGATTGATGCTGGAGCCAAATTACTCGGCGTCAATCCGCAAGACTGCACAGCAGAAAACAGCATGATCGTTGCCGGTAATCAATCGGTCAGTTTTGCCGACATTGTAAAAAACGGTAATATTGACCGCATATTTAGCGCCGAGGAGTTGGCAGAATTCAAACCCAAGAGTCCTGCCAACCGTCAGTTGATATCCAAGCCCAGCAACGCGCTAGACATTCCGGCTAAAACCAATGGCAGTGCGAAATATGGTATCGATGTTGAACTTGACAACATGGTTTATGCAAGACCTGTTATACCTCCTACTCGTTATGGGAGTGTCATCAAAAGTGTTGATGACAGTACTGCTAAGAAAGTAAAAGGCTATCAGGGTTACCAAATACTCAAGGATCCTAGCGATACCGTACAAGGTTGGGTGACTGTACTAGCCGACAGCTATTACGGCGCAATTAAAGCCGGCAATGCACTGCAGGTTGAGTATGACCTAGGCGAAACAACCAATGTTAGCGAACAAGATATTATCGCAGCAGGAGAAGCACTTGTTCAGGATAAGAGGTCTGGCACATTGGTGGTTGAAGAAGGTGATGTAACAAAAGTCGCTGAGACTGCAAAAACAGCCCTTGAATCTGTATATCGCACTTCGTCTGTATTGCACTTTACTTTGGAGCCTGTAAACGCAGCAGTAGAGATCAAAGACGGAATATGTCACGTCCATTGCGGCAATCAGTGGCAGTCATTATTTCTACCCGTGGTTGCCAAAGCAATGGGTATGAGCGAAGACAAGGTCATTATCCATCAGTATTATTTAGGTGGTGGTTTCGGTCGCCGCTTAATGGGTGATTACATGATACCTGCGGCATTAACAGCCCAGGCTATCGGCAAACCGGTTAAGCTCGTATTTACACGTGAAGATGACTCGCGTTTTGATTGTGTACGCTCTCCCTCTGTGCAGCAAATGAATGCGTACTGGGGCGACGATGAACAATTACTCGGAATTGAACATGGCGCCGCTGCGGGCTGGCCTACGCTAGCTGTGGCACCGAGCTCGATGCCCGAGGGTGTGGACAAAAAGGGTACTTATGACCCGTTTGCTATTGCGGGTGCCAACCATTGGTATACCTTAGCGAACCATAGGGTACGTGCGATTAATAATCCGCTGGCACAAAAAACCTTCGTCCCAGGCTACCTGAGAGCGGTAGGGCCCGGTTGGACGGGCTGGGCGGTTGAGTCTTTTATGGACGAAATAGCGCATAAGCAAAGTACTGACCCTATCGATTTTCGCTTATCTTTACTCGATGCCAGTGGCAAGAATGCAGGTACATCGCCTGTTTCTTTGGGTGGTGCGAGACGTTTAGCTAAGGTGTTAACTGATATCCGAGAGCGAGCTGATTGGGGTCGTAAGCTGCCGAAAAATCAAGGGCTTGGTATCGCAATCGCTGCTGGACAAGAGCGCGACATGCCAACTTGGGGCGCCTGTATTGCTCATGTTGAAGTTAATCCTGAAACCGGTGCCGTTAAAGTACATAAATTAACTGGCCTACTGGACTGCGGAACAGTGGTGCATCCAGACGGCGCATTAGCTCAAACTGAAGGTTCTATGTTGTGGGGAATGAGCTTAGCCTTATTTGAAGGCACAGCCTTTGAGAAAGGCCAGGTTAAAGATACGAACCTTAATACCTACTCGCCTCTTAGGATGAATAATCTACCTGAGTTGGATATCAGTTTTGTGCAAAACACAGAGTTTCCGACTGGCTTAGGTGAGCCGGGCTTAATTGCAGTCGCACCCGCTATTGCAAATGCAATCTTTAACGCCGTAGGGGCGAGGGTAAGAGACTTACCCATCCGTCCTGAAACAGTATTAGCAGCGATGCCAAGCTGATTTGAGTAGACCGATAAAGTGGGTTAATAAACAAACCCACTGCTTTTTTGTAAGCGTGTCGCTTCACCTTCCAATTTTGGGAAGTGCTCAAGCGGCAAAAATTCAATTAGTTGCTTCAGCTTCAGACCTAAATTAGCGTGTGAATCTGCAATAACATTGATATGGCCCATCTTGCGTTTTACACGGACTTCTTTGCCGTACCAATGTAAGTGTACATTGGGAATACCTATTAAGTCGCGGTTAAACGTTGTACAGCCTATAATATTAACCATTGCACTTACACCAATCACCTCAGTACTGCCTAAAGGTAAACCCAAAACCGCTCTTATGTGTTGTTCAAATTGACTTGTAGAGCAACCTTGTTGAGTCCAATGCCCTGAATTATGCACACGCGGTGCTATTTCATTTACATATAGCTCTTCGCCACATTGAAATAATTCGACAGCTAACACACCAACATACTCCATCGAGGTTGCAAGGGTTGCAAAAATGTCATTCGCTTTTTGTTGCAAAGTATCGGAAAGCTTGGTGATAGGAGCAACTGACACATGCAATTGTCCTTCATGATGTAAATTTTCAGCTAAGCTAAAACACACGACTCGTCCGTCTTTACTTCTGGCGCCCAGCAAAGATATTTCGCGCTCGAATTGCATCATCTTTTCTGCAATCAATGGCACTTTTTTTAAGTCGAGCAATGAAAACTCGTGACGTAACGCTAGTAATTCTGCAGCTGTGCTTATTCGCCACTGGCCATAACCATCATAACCATCGCGGCTTGCTTTAAAGATGACTTTTTCGCCCAGAGCAGCAACCACACCATCTAACTGATCGACATGGTTAATAATCAAATAATCACAATTAGGGATTTTATTCTTACTTAGTAAGACTTTTTCTCTGACACGATCTGCACCGGCCAAAATAGACGCGACATTAGGATAGAGCTTTCCACTTTTGTCTGCTTCTAATAATAAATGTTCAGGTACGTGCTCAAATTCGATAGTAATTGCACTTGCATCGTATATTGCTTGGCTCAGTGAAACCCCGGTTGGTTTTTTTGAAACCGGATCCACAACGGTTTCCGTGAATACATCAACTGCACTCACTATTACTCCAAGCGGTGCCGCTGCCAAATACATCATTTGTGCTAGTTGGCCTGAACCGTAAACTAAAACCTTCAAACGTCTAATTCCAAGGTTTGATTTTTCATCACTGTGTCAGTTTGTTTTTTTCGAAATGCAATAATTGCGTCTCTCACCTTAGGCTCTTGCAAAGCGATAACTTGAGCAGCAAGCAAACCCGCATTAGCAGCGCCCGCTTCGCCGATAGCGAGCGTTCCTACTGCAACACCTTTAGGCATTTGCACAATGGAAAGTAATGAATCTAAACCGTTGAGTTGACTTGAACGAACAGGACAACCAAAAACAGGGAGATGTGTGTGAGCGGCAATCATACCGGGCAGGTGAGCTGCGCCACCAGCGCCAGCAATAATTACTTGCACGCCCTGCTCAGCTGCACTTTCAGCAAACTCGACTAATAAATTAGGGGTGCGATGAGCTGAAACAACCTTCGCTTGATATGAAACACCTAGCTCTCTAAGCATAAGTGCTGCTTTCTGCATCGTAGGCCAATCAGATTTTGAACCCATTACAATTGCAACTTGCGCCATTTTAATTACCACTTCAATCGGTTAAGGCTATCAAATCAGCTTGATAATTTTTTCTAGCCATTAAAAAAGCACGATATTATACGCAATATCGTGCTTTTTTATAGCAAAACTTACTGCTTATTTTGCGTTTTTCATATAATCCAGAGTCATGTTAGTCAAAAGCTTTACGCCTAACTTCATACCACTGTCATCTACAAAAAATTCTGGCGTATGGTGAGCTGGTGAATCTGCCTCAGATACATCCAATGGTTTACCACCTACCCATAAATAAATACCTGGTATTTCCTGCTGGAAGAAAGAAAAATCTTCTGCGCCGGTTACCGCTTTTGAGTTAATTACGTTTTCCTGCCCAGCGGTGCGAACTAGCGTAGGTAGTACTTGATCCATAAGCGCATGATCATTGAATGTAATTGGATAGCTATAATCCAATGGCAGTATGACTTCAACTTCAGCTCTCATGCTATCAGCAATGCCTTTGGCTTTGCGGGGTATTGCTTCGTACATATGCTCACGGGCCGCTTTGTTTAATGTGCGAATAGTACCAACCAAAACAACTTCATTTGGAATGATATTCGAACGATTTCCACCGTGAATAGAACCTATAGTGACTACAGCGGCATCGTCAATCACCTTAATTTCGCGGCTAACAACAGTTTGTAATGCCATGATGATTTGAGCAGAGGTAGTGATTGGGTCGACACTCTTCCATGGGTATGCGCCATGAGCCTGCTTGCCTCTGACAATGATTTTAAACGGGTCAACGGCGGCCATAATGCCACCGTGCTTATAGCGTACTTTGCCCACATCAGTATTGGAGCTTATGTGCAAACCAAAAATCACATCAACATCAGGGTTCTTTAAAACGCCCTCTGCAACCATGACTTCAGCACCCCCTTTCTCTCCTGAAGGCGCACCCTCTTCTGCCGGCTGAAAGATGAATTTAACTTTACCGCGCAATTCACTTTTCATTTCTGTTAGGATTTTTGCTGCCCCCATTAGCATAGCCATGTGAGTATCATGTCCGCACGCATGCATAACGGGTACTTCATTTCCATCTAACATGCCTTTTGCGATAGATTTAAAAGGTAAATCATTTTTCTCAGGAACCGGCAAACCGTCCATATCGGCTCGCAATGCAACCGTTGGGCCAGGCTTTCCTGAATCTAAAATAGCAACAACACCAGTAATAGCTACACCTGTAGTAACTTCTAGCCCTAAGCCACGTAAATATTTTTCAACGTACTTTGCAGTTTCAAACTCGCGATTAGATAATTCTGGATTTTGATGCAAGTGATGACGCCACTTGATTACTTCAGGCTCAATTCTATCAGCCATCATAGCCACAGTGTCAGTCTCTTGGGCACTCACCATACCGGAAATAATAAGCGACAGAGCTGTAAACAGAGGAAGTAAGCGTTTCATATATATGATCTACCTTGGTTTTTATTATTGTTTGATAATTGAATTCGATTGAGTGTATTAAATGTACACTAAGTAGCAACCAAAACAGTAGCGTAAAATAGATTTCATTACGAACGTTACAATAATGACCTCGACATTTTTTCCCGAAAGAGACAGTCAATCTGCATTGTTTGAGGCATCCCCTGCAGTTTCGTTAAGCTGATTCAATTCCCCCTCGACAGCAACAAGCGATCGCGATAGACAATTTTTCGCGATACAAGAAAACCGCAATATAAAAATATCACGGCTCGAGTTTAATAACGGTTGCTAAAACTTAATCCGCATATTTAAGTTGTGCTATAAAAAAACTAGCTCTTCAAACGTTTCATTGAGTCAAAGAACTCATCGTTTGTTTTTGTCATCGCTAGACGACCAATTAAAAACTCTATCGCGTCTATCTCACTCATTTCATGGACAATTTTACGTAGTATCCACATTTTCTGCAATTCGTCTTGGGACGTTAATAGTTCTTCACGACGTGTACCTGAGCGGTTCAAGTCAATAGCAGGGAACACACGCTTTTCAGCAATCTTACGATTTAAATGCAGTTCCATGTTACCCGTACCTTTAAATTCTTCGTAAATTACTTCATCCATTTTGGAGCCCGTATCGATCAAAGCGGTAGCGATGATTGTTAAACTGCCACCTTCTTCAACATTTCGAGCTGCACCAAAGAATCGCTTAGGCTTGTGCAGTGCATTCGCATCAACACCACCGGTAAGTACTTTACCTGACGAAGGAATAACCGTGTTATAAGCGCGCGCTAGACGAGTAAGTGAATCAAGCAAAATAACCACGTCTTTTTTGTGTTCAACTAGACGTTTGGCTTTTTCAATGACCATTTCAGCAACCTGAACGTGACGACTCGCTGGTTCATCAAAAGTGGAAGCAATAACTTCACCTTGCACCAAACGCTGCATCTCTGTGACTTCTTCTGGGCGCTCATCAATTAACAAAACCATTAACTGAGCTTCTGGATAGTTTGCCGCAATTGATTGTGCGATGTTTTGCAGTAAGAGTGTTTTACCTGCTTTTGGCGGTGCCACAATCAAACCACGCTGACCACGCCCAATTGGGGATGCTAAATCAAGTATACGTGCAGTGATATCTTCAGTACTGCCATTCCCACGTTCTAGTCTAAAACGTTCATTGGCATGCAAGGGAGTTAGGTTTTCAAAAAGGATTTTGTTGCGAGAGTTTTCAGGTTTATCAAAGTTTACTTCACGTATTTTAAGCAATGCGAAATAACGTTCACTGTCCTTTGGTGGGCGAATTTTCCCCGCAATAGTGTCACCTGTGCGCAAATTGAAGCGTCGAATTTGACTCGGTGAGACATAAATGTCGTCAGGCCCAGCTAAATAGGAACAATCACCGGAGCGCAAGAATCCAAAGCCATCCTGAAGGATTTCAAGAACACCACCTCCAAAAATGTCTTCACCACCTTTCGCATGGGATTTTAATATTGAAAATATAATGTCTTGTTTTCTAGCTCGGGCTAGATTTTCTAATCCCATCTCTTCAGATAAGGATACTAATTCACTGATGGGTTTGTCTTTTAATTCGGTCAAATTCATATTGGTAGGTCTTTATGTTTAGGCGGCGTAATAAGTACAAACTATTTGTTCTTTTTAACAATGCCCTATCAAAAGTAGTCTCTGGTTAAAATTGTCAGTTATTGGAGTATGATTTTATGTTTTCTTTCAATGCTACATTTATAGACTGTTTGACTAGAGAGAATAACAACATAAGGTTGATACCAGCTGTAGACGATTAGCTGTTTACACAGCTACTATTAACAATTGTATTTCACACTACTTTAACGTGAGTAACTAGCTAACAGTGGGCACTGAAGGAATATAAAAAAAGCTTTGCTCGGGTGAGCGCTCAAATAAGTTAGCACTAAATTAAGTTATCGTCCAGTTTTACAAAAAAATAACTTTTAAATAAAAAAGGCCATCAAAATTGATGGCCTTTAATGGTTTGTCCGGCAGTGATAAATGCCAGTAACAGTGTTTAGATATTTTCGTTCAAAAATTCAACTAATTGAGTTTTTGACAGTGCTCCCACTTTGGTCGCTGCAACTGCACCGTTTTTGAAAAGCAATAGTGTTGGAATACCACGAATACCATATTTAGGTGGTGTTTCGTTATTTTCATCGACATTAAGCTTACCAACTGTTACCTTCCCTGCAAACTCGTCAGCAATCTCAGTTAAGATTGGGGCGATCATTTTACAAGGGCCGCACCATTCAGCCCAGAAATCAACTAAAACAGGACCGTTAGCATTGATTACATCTGCTTCGAATTTTTCGTCACTCAACGAGATAATTTTGTCGCTCATTCTTTTCTCCAAATTTGGTCATCCGCTGAGACTTTCAGCCTTGCCTTATAGTGTTAATAGAAATTGTTTTTAATGCAAGCAATGATAAGCTATAAGCTATGCCACAAACACATTTAACAAATACATCTTTTTCCGATCTTCCGATCCATCCGCTTATTTTAAGAGCGCTTGAGGAAGCCAATTTTACCAAATGCACGCCAATTCAGTCAATGTCACTGCCTCAACTTATTGAAGGACACGATATTGCGGGGCAGGCACAAACTGGGACAGGCAAAACTATTGCATTTTTGGTGGCTACTTTCCACCACCTCTTAAATAACCCAAAACCTGACAACGAGCCAAGTAAACCGAGTCCCAGAGCCATTATTATGGCACCAACCCGAGAGCTTGCGGTGCAAATTTACAATGATGCAGAATTGCTCAGTAAACACTGCGGCCTATCACTTGGCTTAATATATGGGGGTGAAGGTTACGAAAGTCAACGGGATCGACTAACAAAAGGTGTAGATATTGTTATTGGTACTACTGGCCGTATAATTGATTATTACAAGCAAGATATTTTTTCGTTGAAAAATATACAAGTAGCTGTACTCGACGAAGCTGATCGAATGTTTGATCTCGGCTTCATCAAAGATATCCGCTATTTATTTAGACGCATGCCAGAACCAACTCAACGCTTGAGTATGCTATTTTCTGCTACCTTAAGTTTCCGCGTTCAAGAGCTCGCTTATGAACATATGAATAATCCAACTCATGTACAAATTGAACCCGAAAAGAAAACGGCAACGAGAGTAACTGAAGAATTATTTTATCCATCAGATAAAGACAAGCCTCTGCTGTTGTTAACTCTGTTCGAAAATGAGTGGCCCGACAAAGCTATTGTGTTTGCCAATACCAAATTTGGTTGTGAAACCGTATCTGCTTGGTTACAAGCTGACGGACATCGAGTAGGTATGTTAAGTGGAGATGTGCCTCAAAAGAAACGTTTGAGTATTCTTGAGGACTTTACCAGCGGCGCAATAGATATATTGGTAGCTACCGATGTTGCTGCTCGCGGTTTGCATATTCCCAAAGTTACGCATGTATTCAACTATGACCTACCCGATGACGCAGAAGATTACGTGCATCGCATCGGCAGAACAGCTCGAGCGGGTGAAAGTGGCATTGCGATTAGTTTCGCTTGCGAAAAATATGCATTGAATTTACCAGCTATTGAAATGTATATTGAAGGTCAAATTACCGTAACTGACTATGATCCTAACCAGTTACTGAAAGACGTAAAGGCGCCTGTATTTCATCGTAAGCCACGAGGCAGAACTGATGGTCGACCAGGTAATCGAGGTGGTCGTTCTTCTGGTGGGCAGCGTCCAAGTGGTCCAAAAAGGAACCACCAAGGAAGAAACTAGAGGTAGTCGCGCTTGATCCAAGAAGTACCCAATACTGTTATACAAGACGAATATTATGCTGCCGTTGATTTAGGCTCAAATAGCTTTCACATGGTGATAGTTAGAGTGCTCAGCGGTAGTGTTCAAATAGTCAGTAAAAATAAACGCAAAGTAAGACTCGCTGCAGGTCTCGATGACGATTTCAATCTATCAGAAGAGAGCATTCAGCGTGGTCTTGAGTGTTTAAAAACCTTCCGCGAACAATTAGACGACATCCCTAAAGCAAACATTAAAGTTGTCGCCACAGCTACCTTGCGTATTGCTAATAACGCAGCCGATTTTGTCACCCGTGGAGAACGTATCCTTAATCACAAAATCAACGTTATATCGGGTGAAGAAGAAGCCCGTCAAATTTATTTAGGGGTTGCTTATACCTCTGCAAACCAAGGCAATACTTTAGTTGTTGATATCGGTGGTGCGAGTACCGAAGTTATCGTTGGCCGCGATATGCAACCGCTGCATTTAAACAGTGTGGACATGGGTTGTGTCACTTTCATGGAAAGGTATTTTAAAGGGGGGTTGATAAATAAAGAAAACTTCGAGCATGCGCTCGCAGCCGCGGAACAAATGCTAGTCCCGTATGCAGCGACGTTCAAATGCTTTGATTGGCAGCAATGCTTAGGCGCTTCAGGCACTCCTCAAGCTGTTGTCAGCATCTTGGTTAAACAAGGTATAAACGACGCTATCAGATTGGATTACCTGTATCAATTACGTGACCAAGCTGTTGCTTGTCAGCATATTGATAGTCTACAGATTGATGGACTTGCCGATTCACGCAAGCTCATTTTTCCGGCTGGCCTGGCTATCCTAATCGCACTATTTAAGCAATTGAATTTAAAAAACATGCAAATCTCAGGTGGTGCGCTTCGTGAGGGGATGATTTACGGCATGTTGGATAATTACCAACGAGCTGATCGCAGAACTCAAGGCATCAATCAACTGGTTTCACGTTTTCATGTCGATACAGCACAAAGCGACAGAGTGCGTAAAGTAGCTATGGCGTTAAGCCGTCAGATGTGTGCACAGAGCAAATTCTGTGACTTTGACACAGAAGCACTCATTTCTTCTGCGGCAGCGCTACACGAACTTGGCTTACACATCGGCTATAAGAAGTTTCATGAACATGGTGCGTATATTTTGACACATGTTGAATTAACCGGCTTCACCACACTGCAACGTATGTTTATTCGAGATTTAGTTGGCATGCACCGCCAAGACATTGATTTAACCGTATTTAATAACTACCAAGAAGACTTTAAAGAAATGCTCGTCAACGCATTGCGTATTGTCAGGATTTCCGTGATTTTATGTACTCGCAGACGAGACGACACTATTCCCAGCCCTAACCTTACTGTATCAGGCGATGATTGGCATTTACACTTCGGCGATGGCGTTTTACTCTCACAGCCACTAGTACATGCCGAAGTCATCCATGAAACTTGGTTGCAACATAAAGCGGGCTGGAAGCTAGCTTGTGAATAATGCGTGACGCAGCGCTATTCACAGGCAGAGCTGATATCGACTATCGACTATTGATTACTGAGTCGCTTACCAAATGAAATTGCATAAGATGGTGAACGCATTCTTAACACAGGATCAGCGCTTGGCGTGAAGCCAGCGGACATAATATTCGGGTCAAAGTTAGTGTTCTTGCACGCGTCGCCACCATTCGCCGTTACAGTCACTGTGCCTAACGCAACTTGCGGACGCTCAGCGGGCCACTGTTGTGAAGGATCGATATCGCTATCTTGCTCTTCACCTAAACTCGCCATAATCGTAAAGCTAACTGCGCCTTCTTCAAGCTGTTTAGTAAATGTGTCAACTAGGAACTCTTCAGGCATTTTGGCTGCTTCATCTTTATCCAAGGTTTTGACCCCTAAACTTGGTTGAATATCCCAACGAAATTTGGTTTTTTCACCACTCGCTTGATTAAAATAGAACGTGTGTAGGCCAAAGAATCCGGTGTTTGCAAAAGAAGCAGGTGTTTTAGCTTGTTGGTTCCACATTGCATTTGCTTGCACTGAAGGATTTGCCTGAATGAAAGCCATTGTTTTAGCTGGATCTGTTTTACCATTTTCGTCTGGTAATAATGTGGATAAGAAACCAAAGAAGGTTTCTGGATCTTTACCCGCGAAAACAGGGAAATTGTTCCCTGTGAACGTGTGGAATGAACCATTTGGTAATTTAATTTGCATACCTAAACCGCGAGTACCCGGCGCTCGTTCATCACTATTGGGGTTAGCACCGCCTAAAGAAAATCGCATAGCAACAGGCAAGTCGCTGTTTGCCAATAACGCAGCACCTTTAAAATGTTCGTTAGGTGACGGCACAAAAGTACCTATTGCGCACATCCCTTTGGCATGCGCTTTTCTGAAACCAGGATGCTTACCACCTAGTTTTTCGAAAATATCCACTAAATCTGTAGCCTGGACTTCTTTGTCGCTTGCGATTGCGCTGAAAGGCGCCGTTGCCCCTGCCATCAATAAACAAAGTGCAATGCTTGATGCAATCAATGTGTGCTTCATATGTGTCCCTTATGGTTGTTAATTATGTTGGTTCTAACCTAAGCTGCTAACAAATATAATTATTCAGATAGCTAGTTTTAAAATAAAATTGTTGTCTAAGACAGCTTACGCCACGACATCAACCAGCAAATACCACCGAAGAGGCCTAAACCAATACTGCACCAAACTGGCTTTTCAAAAAGGTACATCAATACCGCCACCACTGAAAATGCGGCGGCGAGATGGCTATAAAAACGGGCTTTTTGGGCGCTCTTAATGGCTTCAATGTGCATTTCATGGTGTTTTTGTTGTTCAATTGGAAGGCGTTTCAATTGCTTCATACCGTCATATATTAAGTCAGGCATCTCTGGCAACTTCTCATTCCAAAATGGTAAGTTTTCATACACCTTTTTAAACATCGCTTTGGGTCCAACTTGCTCCTTCATCCAGTTTTCTAGAAAAGGCTTCGCGGTTTTCCAAAGATCTAACTGCGGATAAAGCTGACGACCAAGACCTTCAACATATAACAGTGTTTTTTGCAGTAGCACCAGTTGCGGCTGAACCACCATGTTAAAGCGGCGGGCGGTATTAAATAGTTGCAGCAATATATTGCCGAAACTGATGTCTTCCAGTGGTTTTTGAAAAATCGGTTCGCAAACTGTGCGTATACCCATTTCAAAATCAGCAATATTAGTATCAGCCGGAACCCAACCAGAATCAACATGAAGTTCCGCTACTTTGCGGTAATCCCGATTGAAAAAAGCAATGAAATTTTCTGCCAAGTAACGCTTATCTTCTTTACTTAATGTGCCAACAATACCGAAGTCTATGCCAATATAAAGTGGATTTTCGGGGTGTTCCCTGCTGACGAAAATATTTCCTGGGTGCATATCGGCGTGAAAAAAGCTGTCTCTGAATACTTGGGTAAAGAATACTTCGACACCGCGTTCAGCAAGCAATTTCATATTTGTATTTTGCGCTCTCAATGCAGTAACATCTGATATCGGAATACCAAAAATCCGTTCCATTACGATAACGTCTTTGCGGCAATGTTCGCTATAAAAATAGGGGACATATAACGAATCAGAATCCTGAAAGTTGCGTTTAATTTGTATTCCATTTGCCGCCTCTCTCAATAAATCTAGCTCATCAAGAATGGTACGCTTGTATTCTTCCACCACTTCAACTGGACGCAAACGCTTACCGTCAGGAAGCCATTGTTTTAAAATACCCGCGATACTCAATAACAAGTCAACATCAGCTTCAATAGTTTGTCGAATGTTTGGACGCAATACTTTAATAACAACTTCTTTGTTATTACTTTTTAAGGTTGCAGTATGCACTTGTGCAATCGAAGCAGAGGCTAAAGGTTTGGCCATAAATTCTGAAAAAAGCACAGACAAATCTGTAATTTCTAATGAACGTTTGATCATATCTTGTGCTATTTCAGGATCAAATGGCGGCACATTGTCTTGTAACATACTTAATTCTGTTGCTATGTCATCGCTTAGTAAATCGCGACGCGTGGACAGCATTTGCCCAAACTTAATATAAACAGGGCCTAAGGTTTCTAGTGCCAAACGCAGTCGCCGTCCTTCGGATTGATTCTTGTGCTTATTTGGCAACCAAAACACACAGCGACGAGCGAAGCGCACGTACCATGGCTTAAAACGTGCTGGTATAATCTCGTCGAGTCCGTGCTGTAACAACACTTTACCTATGTCATAAAAGCGTCTAATTTGCACGTTAACTGCCCTGCTTAAGATGGTTAGAAAACTTATTTACATGCTCTAAACTGAGAACATTCATGGTGTTGTTGGCATCGCCTGAATAGCAATAAGAAGTGTATTCGACGACCGCATTTTGTTTCTTCATATTCATTACTGCTTTTTCCTAGCTTTGTTCTCTAGGATCGCCAACCGAGCTTCTAGTCTAGCTGCCGTATCTCGCACTTCGGACACTTCTTGTATATAATTCTCGAGCATAATTGGCCTAACACCAATCGGCTTTTCATCCAGTATTACGTCGCTCAAGGCTTGCATTGCTAGCGTATGCTTGCGTTTAATGAACTGACCAAAAGAATCCACGCTCTGCATTGCATGATGTGCTGTAATATCACCAAGATGTTTAGAAAGAATTTCTTCGATATCAATATTTAATCCAGCAAATAATTCACTCATATTCCTAGCGATTTGTAAGTCACCATCAAAATCAAGTTTATTTTCACGAATGAGCCGAGTGATATTACTGGTATCTTTTAGCTCACTAATAATAAATATCGATAGGCTTATGGCGCAATAGTTGTGGCTTTTTTGATGTTTTTCTTGCGCTGCGACCTGCTCGCCTATATCTCTTGGCAAAGGACTGACATCAACTCTTCTCGCGTGAAAGTTAAACACCAGTGGAAAGGGTAACTCTTGTAACTTTATTTCGCATTGTTTACCAACTAGAGGCTGCAACAATGTGTCACTGTCTTCATCAAAGGACAATATTTTATTTATTGCAAATTCAACTGCAGCGGTCATAACTTGAGCTTCATACATTTAGAATTTGAACCCTCTATGCAAAGCCACAATGCCACCGGTTAAATTTGTATAAGTGGTTTGTTCGAAGCCCACCTCTTTCATCATACCTTCAAGCGTTTCTTGATCCGGATGCATGCGGATGGATTCAGCTAAATATTGATAACTCTCAGCGTCGTTGGCAACTAACTGGCCTATTTTTGGCAATAGATGAAATGAATAAGTGTCATAAATTTTGCTCAATACGTCACTGGTGGGTTTTGAAAACTCCAATACTAACAAGCGACCGCCCGGCTTTAAAACACGAAAAATAGAAGCGAGTGCATTCGATTTCTCTGTCACATTACGCAAACCAAAAGCCATGGTAACTAAGTCGAAATGATTGTCTGGGAATGGCAGAGCTTCGGCATTGGCCTGCACATAATTGAGATTAGACATAATACCCATATTAGTGAGTTTTTCTTTACCCACCAAGAGCATAGAGTGATTGATATCAGCCAATGTCACTTGCCCCGTGGCACCAACCATGCGGCTAAACTTGGCGGCTAAGTCACCGGTTCCACCCGCAAGATCCAATACTTTTTGACCTGAGCGAATACCGCTGCAATCAATGGTGTAGCGTTTCCAAATACGGTGTATACCTAGTGACATCAAATCATTCATCACATCGTATTTAGCGGCAACGGAATGAAAAACATCGGCAACCATCGACTGCTTTTGTTCTTTAGCAACTTGCTTAAAACCAAAATGCGTTTGCTCCGAGGCTGTTTTTTCTGAAGCTGTATCCTCTGGAGCGCTTAAATGATCGAGTAGATTCTCACTACGCTCATCATCGGGTTTTTCTGCTGATGTTGGTTTCGTACTTTGCATTTTAGTTGCTTCTTTTAAGAATTTTGATACTGGTGAATTAGTTAACAGTGACTTTCTCTAAGTGAAATTTTATAACTAGCTAACTGATTATAAGTCTCTTTTTAATAAACGACTGTCCATGAGTGGCTTAAAGAGCGTTAATTTCTACAAGTAACTTCTACAGGTAACTTCTACAAGTAACTTGCTAGAGAAGAGCTTAGTGAAAATTCATACTCTATCTACTGAGTTAATTGTAGCTAACTAATGGCTTAATTGTAGCTAAAAATAGGAATAAATACATCAACTAAGCTGAACTTAGGCTAGGAAAATATGCGCAGTATTCATTTATCGCTGTTTTACGTTTACTGAACCATACCGACATAGTTATCACCACAACTAAAAGACACAATTTGGCTGAGTTCTTGTAGCGATAAACCACTCTCTTTTTGCCAATCAAAAAAAGTATTTTGAATTGTATTTAAACTGCGTTTCGATCTAGCAGAGCCGCTAATTAATCCATGTTCAACGAAATAAGCTTCTACATCACGACTTAATAAAAATGTGTCCACGCCGAGCGTGCGCAGAGCATAAGGCCCGGTGTTGCCTCCTAGTCTTGCGCCTTTTTTCCTGAGATAATCCCATAAACCAATAAGATCATCTTGCGGCCATTGCGTGACGAAATTTGCGAAACTGCCGTGGCTGCGACGAATGTCATCAATCATCCATGCATTTTCACGGATTGTTTTTACTTTATTAAAGTTGCGAATAATCGCGGGGTTTGTTGCTTTTTGTTCTAGCATTTCATCAGGCATTAATAATATTTTATTGATATCAAAACCAAAAAACACCTCTTCAAAATTTGGCCATTTCTGACGTACGACACGCCAAACAAAGCCTGACTGAAACACTTTCTTAGTAAACTCTGCTAAAAAGCGGTCATCTGGTGTATCTAGTATCTGTTTTCTGCTAGCGGGCTGTGACAGTAAATCTCTAACCATTGCCTCACTACCTTTGCGTTTGCATACTCGGTCATAAAGACTCGCAAAGGCTTCTGCTTTGATATCAATATCTTTTGACCGAGCTAAACTCATGCCGCAATACCCGAGTGGCGCAGCAATGCATCAACTTCTGGTTCACGACCTCTAAACGCAACAAACAATTCCATGGGTTCTTTACTGCCACCCATTTCAAGAATGTTATTCAGAAAAGCTCGGCCCGTTTCTTGATTAAAGATACCTTCCTCTTCAAAGCGACCAAAGGCATCAGAGGACAGCACTTCAGCCCATTTATAACTGTAATAACCGGCGGCGTAACCACCCGCAAATATATGCCCAAAGCTGTTTTGAAATTTATTAAACTCAGGTGGAATAACTACCGCCACCTCTTGTCTAACTTCATCTAGTATTTGCTGTACTGATTTTTCAGCATTGCTTTGCTGGTGAAGCGTAAAATCAAACATGCTTAACTCTAGCTGCCTGACCATTTGCATTGCCGATTGATAATTTTTCGCTGCTAGCATTTTTTCTAGCAATTCGCTAGGCAAGGCTTCGCCAGTTTCATAATGACCAGAGATAAAACTCAAGGCTTCGGGTTGCCAGCACCAGTTTTCAAGAAACTGACTAGGTAACTCTACCGCATCCCAAGCAACACCGTTGATACCTGACACACCACCGGCTTCAATTTTGGTTAACATGTGATGAAGACCATGTCCGAATTCATGGAACAACGTAACCACTTCATCATGCGTAAATAGCGCCGGTTTGCCATCAACAGGGCTACTAAAGTTACATACCATGTAAGCGACTGGCAGCTGTAACTCGCCATTGGGTAATCGGCGTCTGCTTCTGCAATCATCCATCCATGCACCGCCACGCTTTTTTTCGCGAGCATATAAATCGAAGTAAAAGGAACCACGATGTTGATTGTCGGCATCATATATAGTGTAAAACGAAACATCTTCATGCCACACATCAACGTTTTCTTGTTGCTCAATGCGCAAGCCATACAAGCGCGAAACGACTTCAAATAAACCATTCAACACTTGTTTTTCAGGAAAATATGGGCGTAATTCTTCGTCTGATATTGCGTATTTTTGTTGTTTTAATTTTTCGCCAAAATAAGCGTAATCCCATGGCTGTAAATCTTTTTGAGCATACTGCTGGGACGCAAGATCGACAATCTCCTGCAATTCATCTTGCGCTTGCGGTTTTGAACGTTTTGCCAAGTCTCTTAAAAACTGTGTGACTTGCTCTGTGGATTTTGCCATTTTGGTTGCCAGCGAACGTTCCGCATAGCAAGTGAAGTCGAGTAAAGACGCGGCTTCTTGCTTTAACGAAAGTATCTCATTGATGTTAGCGGTATTATCAAAATCACCTGCGTTAGGCCCTTGGTCTGAGGCTCTTGAGCTATATGCGCGATACATTTCTTCACGTAATGCGCCGTTATCGGCATACAACATGACCGGCAAATAACTTGGAATATTGAGCGTAAACAACCAACCATCAACGTCTTTTTTTCTCGCAGTTTGGGCTGCCGCTGCCTTTGCAGAATCAGGTAAACCGGCAAGGTCTGCCTCATCCGTTATCTGTTTAGTCCACGCCATCGTCGCATCCATAACATTATTACCGAAGGTAGACGATAAATCTGACAGGCGGCTTTGTATGTCTGCGTAGCGTTTCTTTTTATCGTTCTGTAAGCCAACACCAGAAAGCGTGAAGTCCCGAATGGCATTAGTGACCACTTTTTGTTGCGCTTCATCTAATGTAGTAAATTCTTGACTGTCCCGAAGTTGCTGATACAGGCTGAATAATGCTTGGTTTTGGCCAACCCAGGTACCAAATTCGGATAACATAGGCAGGCAAGCATCATGGGCTTCACGAAGTTTGTCAGTGCTAACCACCGAGTTCATATGACCAATCGGCGACCACATTTTTGACAATACGTCGTCAGTATCTTCTATACGTTCAACAACTTGGGCATAGGTAACTTGTCCGTTTTCAACTACATCTGCAATCACTGCCTTGCAGTTTTCGATGGCTTTTTTAATGGCCGGAACAATATCTTGGGTATCAATTTGTGAAAAAAGAGGAAGCCCGCTCACGTTTTCGATTGCATTCATAAAGGATCTCATCGTTATTCGTTGTTGTCAGCAAAAGTACTGACATCTTAGTGTGTTTATAATTGGGTATTCAGGATGGGATCACAATGGTAAATAAAACTTTTTTTGAAGGAACACTTGATAATTGCGGTCTAGTAGGCATATTTGACGTAGTAAATACAATACAGTGACCCTTTTAGGAACAAAATGAATTCAAGTACACAGAACGCGCAAGTAAAAAAGCATTTCGATTATATCTCCATTGGCGGCGGTAGTGGAGGTATTGCATCCGCAAATCGTGCATCAAAATACGGCAAAAAAGCAGCTATTATTGAAGCCAAAGACATTGGCGGTACCTGCGTGAATGTAGGTTGTATTCCTAAAAAAGCCATGTGGTTCGGTGCACAAGTCGCAGAAGCTATTCATAAGTATAGCCCCGACTATGGTTTCGACATTACCGTAAATAGCTTTAGTTGGGCAAAGTTAGTTGCTAGTCGCACAGCATATATTGACCGCATTCATCAATCTTATGATCGCGGATTAGATAAAAATGGCGTTGAACTTATCAAAGGCTTTGCCACGTTTATCGACAATCACACCATTGCTGTTGATGGTGATATATACACGGCAGACCACATTACTATTGCTACCGGTGGGCGTCCCATAAAGCCAGCTATTCCAGGGGCAGAACTAGGAATTAATTCAGACGAATTTTTTGACATAAGTGAACAACCCAAAAGAGTCGTAGTGGTTGGCGCCGGCTATATAGGAGTTGAATTAGCCGGTGTAATGCATTCACTGGGTTCTGAAACACACTTTTTAGTACGTCGTGAAAAACCACTGCGTAATTTCGATGATATGTTATCCGATACATTGGTTGAAATTATGGCAGAGGACGGGCCAAAACTGCATCCTCATACCGAAGTCACTGCTATTGAAAAACAAGCAGATGGGTCATTGAAAGTTAAACTTAATACCGATGGACATATTGATTGTGATGCCTTGATTTGGGCTATTGGCCGGGAACCTGCCAACGACAAACTCAATATCGAAAATACTGACGTAGAGCTAGACGAGCGAGGCTACGTTAAGGTAGATAAATACCAAAATACGACAGCGGCGGGCATATATGCTGTCGGCGATAACATCGGCAAAGTCGACTTAACACCTGTTGCAGTCAAAGCTGGCAGATTGTTGAGCGAGCGATTGTTCAATTCTAAACCTGACGCACACATGGATTATGACCTTATTCCAACCGTGGTATTTAGCCATCCTGCTATTGGTACCATCGGCTTGAGTGAGAAAGAAGCGCTTGAAAAATATGGCGAATCTAATATCAAAGTATACAACTCTAGCTTTGCTGCTATGTACACTGCAGTGACCTCGCACAGACAAGCGACAAAAATGAAACTTGTTTGTCAAGGTATTGATGAAAAGGTAGTGGGTCTCCACGGTATTGGATTTGGTATGGACGAAATTCTGCAAGGCTTCGCTGTCGCAATTAAAATGGGCGCAACGAAAGCAGACTTTGATGCTTGTATAGCGATTCATCCAACAAGTGGCGAAGAGTTCGTTACATTAACGTAAGGCACGATCGGCACTAAAAGGCATTCAAGTAATTGCTAATAAGGGTTTTTATTTAAAACTCGCGTGTATTTAAATTTTGCTTATGCCCCACGCCCCCGAAAAAGTTGTTTAACTTTCAGGGGGCACTTCAAAAATTAAGGCGTTTTTTTTCAGTTAATTCGGCTCATTATTTTCACTTCATTATTTTCACTTCATTATTTTCACTTCATTATTTGTGCTAACTCATTGAGAACATCACGTAAGCCTGCGATGCGTTTATTAGTATTTATGCCTTGTTTTGTTGCTTTGATGTCACGCGCTAACGCAGCAAGTGAGGCGGATAAATTTGCCGATTTATCACCATTAGACATCGCAATTTGTGCTTTACCTAATAAGGTCTTAGCAGCATCAATATTTACTTGGGCCATGCCTTTATCGCGCTCTAACTGGTCAATATAAGCTAATCCAACAACGGGGTTTAGTGGCCACGTGACCTGAAACTGCTGTTGAGGATTAAACGTATCACCCATGTCCGCTAGTTTCGCCGCCGCTAATTCGTTTTCAGTTAGGAATTCGCTAGCCTGCAGCTCGAGGACATCTAGACCACGCAGTATTTCAGTTCCATAAATTTTCCCGTTATACCAATATGTTGACCAATAGCCACCAATTACCATACGCTCATCATGAACAGGGCCACGGTCAAAATAGGCGATTTCAACGGGATTAACCGTATCGGTAAAATCGATAACTGACAAACCACCTTGATACCAAGCTTGAACAAAAATATCGCGCCCCGGCACCGGCACTACTGAGCCATTGTGAGCCACACAATTCTCTTGTTCCGATTGTGGTGCATCAATTTTATAATAGCTTTGAAAGATCAACTTACCATCTTTAACATCGTAAAACGCGTTGGCTCCCCACGATTTTGGATCAGACGCTCGGCAACGAGGCTGCGTACCACCGCCCCACTCATCGGTGAATAGGACCTTGGTGCCGTCGTTATTGAATGTTGCTGAATGCCAATAGGCGAAACCTGGATCAGATACTTCATCAATACGTTTTGGCTGCAATGGGTCAGAGATATCTAGTAATATACCGTTACCTGAGCAAGCACCTGCGGCTAATTTTAATGCTGGAAATACCGTAATATCATGACATTCGTCAGTCATACTTGTGCTCTGAGTGCCGTCACCGTGATCGCCACCACGCCATAAGCCGGACAAACGTCCTTCATTGTCAGAAAAAACCGCAGGACTTGAGGTAATACGCGCTTTTTCTGGGGTTTTCACCGGTATTTCTATTACGTCTATACGGAATAACGCGGTGCGATTATCACCCGCAATGTCACCAATACAACCTTCTAATTCTTCTTCATCGCGCACACTTGCCGTACCTGAGTTGTAAACAACAATTGTATCTTCATCTGAGGACACGATTGAATGCGTATGCGATCCTCTGCAGGTTTGTACGAGCCCTACTTGTCTTGGCATGGTGATATCTGAGATATCAAAAATACGCAATCCACGAAAACGTTGATCACTGATATCGTCGCTAATACCTTGCAGACCGCAATCAATGCGACCGCGGGTTTGTTCTACTGACATGATCAGTAAATCACCCACAATAGAGACATCGCCCTGACCACCTGGACAAACAATCGAACTTGCTAGGCTTGGCTCGCCATTCTCACTTAAGTTATAAATATTAAATCCATGATAATTCCCAGCAACCAAAGTATTGCCCGAAAATGCCATGTCTGTGTTCCAAAAACTAAGTAATGGCCAGCGTTCTGCCCACTCTGTTTTTATATCTCCGCCGTCTTCATCCACTCGACTTTCAGACTTATCATCTGCTGAGGGCATTTTAACTGGTGGTATGTTTGACGGGTTATCAGGATCAAAAAAACCATTTGGTCTTGGCAGTGTTTTAATTAACTTTAGATTTAGGGCGGCTTCACCCGCATCTCTAAAGCCGGCTTTGAGTCCTACTCTTTGATCCGTTGAAAGGCCTGAAAACAAAGCGTTCATTCGCGTAATTTCAACCTTTTGATCGTTCACAATATCATTCATGAAGTCATACAAAATTGGATCATATGCCGAACCTGACTGCTCAAGTAAATCATCCACCATTCTTACTGCACCCTCATGGTGAGGTATCATTAAACTTAAGAATAAGCGGTCAAAATCAGTGCCTTTCGCGGCCTCAAGTTGATCCATTTCATTTGCATTCGCCATGCCCATTAAGCTGTGGTCCATGTGCATGGAATGATCAATATCCGTGGCTTCACTGCGTTGCTCTAGCCAGTCTTGCATAAAAGCAATTTCATCGGCTTGTGATTTGCGAATACGACCTGCGATATCAATTAAATCCTCATTGTTAGTTCGATCCTCCACCAACACAGCCATGTCCACAGCCTGTCCGTGATGCGGGATCATGTTTTGCATAAACAGAACGTCGTCACGAGTAAAACTTGTATTCGCTATTTTGACGGCATCTTGCGCACTCAAGGTGCGTGATATTTGTCCGGGCGCACCAGGCTGAATAATAGGAGGCGCTTGTGCAACGCAGGCTGAACTTAAAACGCTCAAGCTAAATAAAGCAGAATACGACAAACAAGTTAGCGGTTTAGTATTGATAATTGGCATAAAGGGCAAATCCTTTTGATGAATTGTAGTCTGGGGTTCTAGCGTCACATTAGTTCGAAAATCAATCAGTGTAAAGCCTTCGACAACGCACTGTATAAAAAAAACTCCGAATAAATGTAAAATAATTGAGTCTTTTTTGTAAAAAATGATGTATTAATGATTCTCCTTTTATTAAACAAATACAAACAGTTGATTCAATAATGCATGCTAAAGAACTTGTTTGTATTCAAATTATAGTTAAATACTGAGAATAATAATATGGCAAAGACAAGACTTGATGGAGAGGTTCAACCCGGTTTTAAATGGGGTCCGTTCACGATGCGGATCCCACTGATTCATTTACGTTTTTCATTAGCTGACATGCTACAAGGCCTAGCCGTAGCAGGTGCAACCGGAATGGCGTTGGTGCCTTATTTTATGGCGTTGTTAGGCCTTAACTTCGAAGAAGCCGTGACTATGGCAATGTTCCATAGTTTACTTATTTCTTTTTCTTGGCTATTTTTTGGCGACCCCTATGCACCGGGTTGGTTAACACCCGCAATTCCCTTCGTAGTGGCATTTATAACAGCACCGGCCTATTTAGGAGACCATACTTCTCAATTTCAGGCCATGACTGCACTTTCATTAAATTTTGCATTTATTTTAATCTTTTTAGGCGCTACCGGCCTCGGAGAAAAGTTAATTAAGATTGTGCCCAATGTGTTTAAGGGCGGCATTATACTGGGTGCAGCCGTCGCTGCCTTTTTGCGCGTAACCAAAGACGGTGATGCGGCAAATGTGTTTCAGTCGGCCCCAATAGCAGGTACCTTAGGTGTTGTTGTTTGCTTAGTTTTTGCTTTTTCTAAACCTTTGCATGCCATTGCGACGGATAAGAGATGGTTGGCAAAGCTACTTGGATTTGGCTTACTACCGGGCTTTATTGTGGCTGGTACCGTTGGATATTTCACAGGCGAATTTGAATACAATATTCGCTGGGAAATTTTAGATGTTGGCACGTCGGCAAATGCACTGTGGCAAAAAGCGTCACCATTCGTGATTGGCTGGCCATCAATAGACACTTTTATTGCTTCGTTCCCATTAGCCTTAATTACCTACATTTTATTTTTTGGAGATGTGGTCACCGGCAATGAAATGATAGAGCAAGCGCAAAAAGCTCGCAGCGATGAGAAATTAGAATTAAACAGTAGCCGCGCGCACATGGCTACAGGTATCAGAAACATATTAATGGGGATCATCGCCCCGTTCTTTGCGACTCAAGGAGTGCTGTGGACAGGAATTCAAGTTGTTCTTCTCAAGCGTTGGACGCAAGGTCGCGACAAGCTAGATTCGATTTTCGACAGCATTGGCAGTTTCTATGCGTTTGGTCTGCCATTTTTGTTTGTCTTCCTGCCATTAGTCACTTTATTACAACCACTGTTACCAGTGGCCTTGGCGGTGACCTTAGTACTCACTGCGTTTGCTTGTGCCACCCTGGCTTTATCGCTTGTACAGGACGCGACAGAGCGTGGTGCGATGGTTATAACCGCAATGGCATTTAGCGTGTTTGAGCCGTGGATTGGATTACTGGTCGGCATTATCACTATCATCGGTTTATGTGGATTTAAAGTATTCAAACCCGAAGAGAAAAGTTAATTAATGATATTTGAGAAAGTATATGCCTTAATTTGTATGTTTAGACGGCGCCACTATTGCAGATGTTAGCAACACTCAATCACTTAGTGTTGAGCATAAATGGACTAATTTAGACAAAAAAAATTCAGTACAAAGGCTGTATGAGCGCAACACGCCGATCTAATGATGACTAATATAGTGAATTAAAGCGGCGTGCACTTACAAGGTTAACACTTACAAGGTTAACACTTACAAGGTTAACACTGGCAAGTAAGCCCCTAAATTGGGCTATTAGTGTGTATAAATAAGGCGATAAATTAGGCTTATTTAATAAGCAAAAAAACCCTAAATATCCATTGCAGTTTATTTCATTTGATGTGAATCTACGCATATTATCACGCCCCTTTATGGAGACTTTAGTATGTCTGAACCATTACCCGATTTGATTGAAGAGGTCATTAGCCACTCGGAATTGAGTGACAGTGGAATAGGCGTGGCTGCAATTATTGCGCAGGCTGATGAAGATGAAATGGCATTGCTTCTCGAGTCATTGCCGATAGAACAGCGTTTAAGCCTTTGGCAAACTCTGCCGGATCATAAAAAGCTCGATATACTTATTGCCATGCGCGGTGATCCTCGTGAAGTATTGGTGCGAGCGACCGAGCCTGAACAATGGGATAAATTGTTTGTCGGTATTGAAGCCGAAGACTTGCTTGAACTTGCTGACTCATTACCTGAAGAGTTAGTTGAGCGCGCATATGCGGCGATGGATAGAGTACAAAAGCAGTATTTTACTGAAGCGAATCAATATCCAGAAGAACAAGTGGGTCATTGGATTACGCATGACTATTTAGTGCTTCCTTTGAATGCCAGAGTACGTGAGGGTATTCGTCTTATACGCCGCGAAATGCCACGCCATACGGATGTGATTTTTCTCATCAACCGCTCTGGCCATTTTTCCGAAGCCGTGCCTATTTCTAAGCTCTACGCGTTGCCCGAACACGTTCCCCTTGTTGACGTTGCACTGCACGATTTTCCAGTGATTAATGCCACGGATGAAGGCCAAAAGGTAGCAAAAGACGTTTTATTTTCAAGCTATGGTGCGTTACCTGTTATCGATGAAAATCGTAAATTAATTGGTAGAATTGACGTTACCACTGCCTCTGAATTGAGCGAAGAATATTATGAGCGCCAGCTGATGGCTAGCGCGGGTATGGATGAAAACGAAGATTTATTTTCACCGGTTCGCAGGAGCGCCAAGGCGCGTGCAATATGGTTAGGTATTAACTTACTGACTGCATTATTGGCCAGCGCGTTTATTGGGATGTTTGAAGCAACCCTTCAGCAGGTTGTGGCTTTGGCCGTATTGATGCCTGTAGTAGCAAGTATGGGCGGCATTGCTGGTAGTCAAACACTGACACTCATTATACGAGGCTTAGCACTAAAACAAGTTACCCCAGCCAACACCAGGGTACTACTATCTAAAGAATTGAAAGTGGGTGGACTGAACGGCATTATATGGGCTGTTGTAATTGGTATCGTGGCGTTCGCATGGTTCGGTGACCCGTTACTTGGCGTCGTAATAGCGATCGCGATTTTCTTAAATATCGTTGCTGCCGCATTTGCCGGTGTTTTTGTGCCGGTAATACTTGCTAAATTAAAAATTGATCCGGCGCTATCGGGCTCAGTAATTTTGACAACGGTTACTGACATAGTCGGATTTGTCGCGTTCCTTGGCTTGGGAACAATGCTGCTGTTGTAGCTCTTTAGGTTATAGCTTTAGGTTATAGCTTTAGGTTATAGCTTTAGGTTATAGCTTTAGGTTATAGCTTTAGGTTATAGCTTTAGGTTAATTTGAGCGGCGAGAGTACCCACTTGCTCTCGCATTTGTTTTACTGCATTGGCGTAACCGTCAATGCTCAAATCATCAACGAATTGAAAGCGAGAGAGTGTATTTTCAGCATTTTTTGATGATATTTCAAAAAAGCCTGAGAGTAGCAGCTTACCGTCTGCCCCTGGATAGAAATGTTCTATCGTCACACTAATACTGTCGCAACTATTGCACCTACTAACAAACTCACTATTTTCATTTAAATTATTCAGGTCGTTCAGTAATGCACGCCCAATAGCATCATCTAAACTGTCAGCCCAACTGTGATAATTCGCTTTAATAAGCACCTGCCCAGTATCACGCATAACTAACTGATTAGTACTTAAATAGTCAGGTAGGTTAATTTTTTCTAGTTTAATTCTAGCATTCGTGGTTCTTTGCTTTTGCGCTGCCGGTTCAGCATCAAATAGGTAATAAGTTGGATCAGGCGATCGTGATATTGTGCCGCATGACATAACCAACAAACAAAACACAGTTAACATAAACATTTTTTGCATATTAGTTTCCTTCTTCTTTAGACGCTTGTGGCTGTTTATCACTTCCTACCGGCCCACCAAATACAAGAGAGTTGGGCTGGTTAGTGACTTCTTTTACAATAGGTTTTATTTCGTCTAAGGCGACTTCAACTTTCTTTATCAATTGCTCAACCGAGCGATATACTTGCGAGTCCGGTTGCATGCCTTTTAATGTCGACTGCAATTCTTTCAGGCTGTGCTCTAACGTACTCAGGGTCATGCTCGCTTTTTCAATTACCTTAGCCGACGTTTTGACCGTTTCATCTGCGCTATCTCTTAATTCATTTATATTTGCAAGCGTGGCATTCAATGGTAATTTTTCGAGCTCGCCCAGAATATTTTCTAACTTTTTACTTAAACTCGCAAAGCCACCTTGCGCCGCCGGGATAACAGGGTATTCACCAAATCGACCGACTACGTTTATCGGCTTTCCGCCCGGCTGGAGGCTCACTTTCAGGTTTCCGGTTATCAAGTTCGCATTTTCAATAGACGCTGTTAGGCCTTCTTTGATCCAGTCATCAACCATTGCTTTGAAAATATCAATTGATATATATCCATTCTTCATCAAGCGCTCGGGTTCAAGTTTGATCACAACAGGAATGCGATCTTCTTTGCCAACACCGGCTATATCAATAATTTCCCAGAATTCCATATAGGGTTCGCTGACCGTGCCCAGTCTAATGCCTCGATAGTCTACCGGCGCTCCTTTGTGTAAACCACCGACGCTGTCTTCAACTAAAATAACGTACTCTATAAACTTGTAATCTCGTTGCTCATCGATACTTTCTTGTGAATCATAAACTTGAAATTGATAGTTTTGCGGCACACCTACTCCCGGCTCTGCATCATCAATAAGTCCAAATTCGACACCACCAGCAACTAGTGCATCTAACGATGCCATTGTTAGACTGACGCCTTGAGTCGAGGTCGTAATCGACAATCCATTTACATTCCAAAATGAGGTGTTTTCAGTCACTAGATTGTGAAAAGGAGCATGAATAAAAATGTCATAGTGAGCTTCTTGCTCAAGGTCGTCATAGTACTTTGACTCAACAGCACCTACTTCAAACCCTTTATGCAACACAGGGTTACCGACTTTAAGTGGCTTATTGCCACGTGAAATTAGTTTTAAGTGAATACCATCTGCATTAAGTGAGGTCACCGGTGGTGTTTCAAGACCCACAAATTCGACTGTTTCAATATTCGATTGCCCGGGTGATACTTCAATATAGGCGCCAGATAGCAGTGTTCCGACGCCGGTAAAACCGGTTGCGCCAAATCTAGGTTTTACGACCCAGAACTCACTGTCCTCTACTAAAAAAGAGTCCATTGACTTGTCCACCTCAATATCCACTAAAATAGTTTTTTTACCCGAACTAAAACTGATTTTTTTGACCAAGCCAATGTCTACATTACGATTTTTTAATACCGTCTTCTTCGCCTCCAATCCCTCTGCGGTTTCGAATTCAACTTGAATGTGAATACCACGATTTTGCCAGTCGTGGTAAACCATGCCAATACCAATAAGCACGGCAATCATTGGTAATATCCATATTATCGAAAAATTTGATTTATTGACGATAACCGGTACATTAGCAGCGCTGGCTAAAGTCGTATTCTGGTCAAGGTCATTAGTTGGCTTTGCTTTGTTTTGTTGTGGCTGCTGTTTGCTTTTATCTTTTGTCAGTTGGTCTGCACTTTTGGTTTCAAGCGGACTATCGGCATTGGAAGGATGACTACTTTGGGAATGAGCCGGTTTAGCATTTTCAGATTGTGCATTTTCTTCATTCTTGTTGCTAGTCATTCTTAGTCCACTTTATCCCAAAGGATCCTTGTATCAAACTGATGAGCACTGATCATCGTCATTATTACGACAGCAGCAAACGCAGTTGCCGCGAAGCCAACTTTAATTGACATTATCTCACCCAGTTGTATTAGAGCCACTAAAATAGACACAACAAATACATCAACCATCGACCACTTACCTATGAATTCAGTCACTCGATATAATTTAGTCAGTTCATACTGCTTGATGTCGTCAGCCCTAGTTGCACAATAGCACAGCCAAGCGAGAGCAAACATTTTGGCTATCGGTACAATCACACTGGCGATGAGAATGACCACCGCAATAAAATAGGAACCGTGTTCTAAGAACAAAATTATCCCACCAATAATAGTGCTCTCCGTAGTTTTACCGAGTAATTCTGTACTCATTATAGGGTAAATATTTGCAGGTATATAAAGCAAAATCGAAGTAACTAAAAGACTCAATGATATTTGTACACTATTTTTGACTCGAGATGACAATGCTGTACTGCAACGTTGGCAATGCGTTGTGGTGATAGGTGCTAGTTGATGGCACACCCGGCAATTAACCAAGCCGCTGTTTGCCGCCGTTTTCGGTTTTATTGAATTAACCATGGGGAGATGCCCTCGCCTGCTCTATCCAATCCCATAATCTATGGCTGTCTATAACGGATACAATATGCGTGAATAACGGTGCAAAAATCACATATGCCCAAAAAGACGATTCAAGTGAGATATCGGCCATCGAAGTCATTTTAATCAGCGCAACTAACACGCCAATTAGAAATACTTCGGCCATTGACCAAGGCAAAATATAACTCATCAATTTACCTAGCCATACCGAAGGTAGTATTTCAAAATTTCGATAGGTCGACAAAATAATAAGGCAAACAGACGTTAAGTAAAGTGTAGGGAGCAGCAATATAAAGGAAAAAACGAGAACCGCAACAAAGTAGTACTCTTGCGTATATAGCTCTGTAAATGTTTGTAATAAATTAATCGTGCGGATTTGTTCATTGGAAGAAAAAGAGATAAATGAAAATGTGCATGCAATAACCATTAAAATGAGGGCGGTAAAACTCATCGCCAATACATATTGTTTGGCGTTATTGTGTCCCATGGCAATGCTGTGATTACATCTTGGGCAGTGAACATTGGTACGATGTGAAATAACATCAGGCATATCTATAAGCAGATCGCATTCCAGACATGCGTGAAGATGCAGTTGGGCTTTATTCATTTGCAACAGGTTAGCCTAAATATCTTATACACAGAAGTATAAACCATGTTCATGAACAGTAAAGACGTGTTTGCGAATGACCACCTGCCTCTAAAATTAAGATCTAACAACATTAGTACCAGATTTGCAGGTGAAGTTGTTATAGACTAGAAGCAAGCACGTATTTTAGGCATTATTCAGTGGTTGCAGAATGAAATCAGCGCAAATAAAATCAATTAAAAGTGGTCATCTAGCTAAAGACCCATCAACTGCAATGGACAAAAAAACCAATGCAAAACCTGAAATGCATCATAGAAATGCGCACAACCTTGGCTACGACTTTGTTAAATTAGCGGAGGTACATGTTCCCTTAAGAAAATTTTTATTTGCTAATCCCGCTGGTAAACTAAGCATCGATTTTTCACAGCCTTGTGCAGTAAAAGCACTTAATGCTGGGTTACTAAAGCAATTCTATCAAGTCCAAAATTGGGACATTCCTGACGGTTTTTTATGCCCTGCAGTGCCTGGGCGAGCTGATTATATTCACTACATCGCCGATTTACTCGGACAAGATAAAAACGGTCAAATTCCTCAAGGAAAACAAATCAGAGGTTTAGATATTGGCACCGGCGCGAATCTAATATATCCAATAGTGGCGAGCCAAAGCTATGGTTGGAAAATGATAGGAAGCGATATTAATCAGGCTTCATATTCCGGTGCGAGTCTTATCGTTGAATCTAATCCTAACCTGGTTAAGCTGGTAAAAGTGCGTCTTCAAAAACAGCAAAATGCAATATTTGCTGGCGTTATTAAAGACGATGAGTTGTTTGATTTTAGTTTGTGCAATCCACCATTTCATATTTCTGCAGATGCTGCTTTAGCTGGCAGTCGCAAAAAGAATAAAAATTTGGCGAGACACAGCCAAAAACGCAGGGGCAAAGACTCCACAGCCATAAACCAGTCTTCACTCAATTTTGGTGGGCAGCATAATGAATTATGGTGCGAAGGTGGTGAATTTGAATTTGTCAAAAACATGATCACTGAAAGTGTTTCGTTTAAAGGCCAAGTGAAATGGTTTACCTCATTACTATCCAAAAAAGACAATGTCGTTCCTCTGCTAACGCTGGCAGAGAAACTTGGTGCAACCGAATGTAAAACCATTAATATGGCACAAGGTGCAAAAGCGAGCCGTTTCATTGCATGGCGTTTTTGACTCAAGCGTATTTGATTCAAGCGTATTTGATTTAAAGAATATTAACCCAAGAATGGTAAAAACGGACTCACTATGACTTCTTCGGACAATCCCAAACAACACTCTTTTGACCTCGACCCCTCGTGTCGTGAAACAGAGAACAAAAAAGGTAATGAGTCACTTATTGAAGCTACTGAAGAAAGCGTGAATATTGTTGAAGGCAAAGATACGGTTGGGAGCGTTGATACTCCTGAAAAAAGTAGTGATAAATCAGAACTCGAGTCGCCTATTGAGAGCGTTCATATACCAACAGGAGTTCGCTCATTTGATGATGCAAAATCGAATCCACCGCATACACAAGAAAGTGCCAAACTAAGCGATAAAGAAACACGTGAAATGGTTACCCCGTACGCTTTTACTGTTTCTCCTGAATTACTCGGTCAATCGCTAGCAACACCCACTCGAAGAGGTGTTGCAATGATGATTGATGTGTTTCTTATCGCCGTGTTAAGTGGACTCAGCGCCCTTTTATTTGCTGGTTTTGTTGCCATGACTTTTTTTAAAGCGGGTGATCGCTTAAAGCAACAAAAGCGCTTCAATTTTACCCGACTTACGCTGCGCGCAAGTGCTGCATGTTTATTATTCTTTATCATATTTGCGATTATTTCAGATATGGGCGAACCCGATGAACCGGTGTTGACTGAAGCTGCACAACGACAAGAAAACAAAGAAACCATGGAAAGCCTTCTTGATCTTGCTGCAGCGCTGATCGATGTCAGTTGCAAAGAAAATAGTGAGTGCTTGCTTAAGTATGCAGAAGGCGTCGCAATTAGCGCTGCTGCAATGGAAATTCCTGTCGAAGACATTAATGCGACAACCAGTGATATTGTCTCTCAAAAGGAATGGAGCGATGAAAAAAAATCCTTATTTATGGACAAATTCGTCAACACATTAAACGAAGAGCGCAATGCCTACACCGACGATATACTCAAAATTACTCAAGCAGCCGACGCCGCTGAGCAAACAAGCGCAGTTTACAGTGTAATTGAATTGGTTAAAGGTATTATGTCTGACCTTGGCCTGGGCTTAGGCTGGGCAGCATTGTATTTCAGCGTATTTACCGCCTGGTGGCGCGGACAAACTATTGGTAAAAAAGTTGTTGGAATTGAAGTGGTTAAACTCGACGGAAATTACCCCTCACTATGGGAAAGTTTCGGTCGCTACGGTGGCTATGGTGCAGGCTTCGCGACCGGCCTATTGGGTTTTTTACAAATTTATTGGGACCCTAATCGACAGGCCATTCAAGACAAAATATCAGAAACTTTGGTGCTCCGTTTAAAACCTAATGTAAAGAAACACTTTTAGTTATTGTTGTCTGACGTAAAGCGACATAATTGGAAAATAATTGGAAAATAATTTAAACGTGATTAGATTTTTTAATGCAACCTGAAGCAATCACTGTTTTGGCTTAAGTAACCGGTTTTAATAGGATTCTACAATGAGTGTCTCAGTTTTACTCGCCGGTTTCTCACTCGGATTTTCACTCATCCTAGCGATTGGTGCACAAAACGCATTTGTACTCAAACAAGGTTTAAAGCAGCAGCATGTATTTGTGGTTTGCATTATTTGCGCCTTATCTGACGCCGTTTTAATCACCGCAGGTATTGCTGGTTTTAGTGTCGTCGTGCAAAAATTTCCATTGCTCGAACAAATTGCAAGATACACTGGCGCCGCGTTTTTATTCTTCTACGCTGCAATCAGTTTTAAGGCTTTTTTTACCGCCGAGCATGCATTGCATGCGCGAGGCAAGGACGTCAGCAGCATTTTCACGGCTATATTGACCTGTTTAGCATTTACTTGGCTAAACCCGCATGTGTATCTAGACACAGTGGTAATACTAGGCTCTATTTCTACCCAATATGACGGCCAGCAACTGGCTTTCGGTGTTGGTGCGGTCACGGCATCTTTTGTCTTTTTCTTTTCACTTGGCTATGGTGCCAAACTTCTTATTCCCGTTTTTAAAAATCCCAACGCGTGGAAAATCCTTGAATTTATTATTGGATTTGTCATGTTAGCGTTGGGCATCAATTTGCTGGTTTAAGTAGCAAGTCAGTTTTTATTTTGCTGAGACAAAGGTAAAACGCAGATTTTATAAATCCAGGTCCAACTCTTTCAGTTTTCTGGTTAATGTATTGCGTCCCCAACCGAGCTTTTTAGCAGCATCTTGCTTATGTCCATGGGTATATTTTAAAGCTCGCTGCAATAGAATCTTTTCAAAGGTTGGCATTGCATCACCCAAAATATTGTCATATCCCGCTCCTAACTGCGAGTCGGCCCAAAGAGAGAGTAAGGTAGTCCAGTCATTACTATGCTGTTCTACCTTTAAATCATCAGGGGTGTTCAACAGTTCTGGCGGTAAATCAGCAGGATGAATTTCTTTTCCACTGGCCATAACAGTTAACCAACGACAGGTGTTTTCTAGCTGGCGGACGTTGCCAGGCCAAGCTAGTTGAGACAGCACTTTGGCGGCAGCCTTACTTAAAATTTTAACTTCAACACCCAATTCTTTTCCGGCTTTAGCTAAGAAATGATTAGCCAATAAGTGAATGTCTTCGCGACGCTCATTCAATGATGGAATATGAATACGAATAACGTTTAAACGATGATATAAGTCTTCTCGAAATTTCCCCTCGGCAACGCGCTTTTCAAGATTTTGATGTGTCGCTGCAATGATCCGCACATCCACACTGACTGGATTATGCCCCCCAACTCGATAAAATTGGCCTTCTGCCAATACTCTTAACAACCGAGTCTGCACATCAATCGGCATATCACCGATTTCATCTAAGAATAAGGTACCGCCATCAGCTTGTTCAAAACGACCTTGACGCGCGGCTTGTGCTCCAGTAAATGCTCCTTTTTCATGCCCAAATAATTCGGACTCGACCAAATCGGCCGGAATAGCAGCCATGTTTAAGGCAACAAATGTGTTAGCTGATCTCGGGCTGTGCTTATGTAGCGCAAGAGCAACAAGCTCTTTACCCGTTCCTGACTGGCCATTAATTAAAACACTTATTGATGAACGAGACAAACGCCCCACGGCACGAAAGACCTCTTGCATTGCCGGTGCTTCACCAATGATTTCTGCTGTTGGGTTAACCTGAGCAACCTGTTTTAGCTTGCTTTGCTCCTTGGCATGTTCAATTGCACGTTTGGTTAGTGTCACTGCTTCATCAATATCAAAGGGCTTCGGTAAATACTCAAAAGCACCGCCCTGATAGGCATTAACCGCACTGTCTAAATCAGAATGTGCGGTCATAATTATAACTGGCATTTCCGGGTATTGCTGATGGATCTCATTGAGTAATGTCATGCCATCCATTTGCGGCATTTTCACATCGGAGATAATTATTTGTGGTGCTTCGCCAGATTGAAGTTGAAGTAATAAATCTTCAGGGTTTTCAAAACTGACACAGGCAATGTTGGCTGCTTGCAATGCTTTTTGCAAAACCCAACGAATAGAGCTGTCGTCATCGACAATCCAAACTGGTTCATTCATAACTATTCGTGCCTTTTCTTAATAGGTAGATAGAGGGTAAATTCGGTATGCCCTGGATAACTGACTACATCAATTTTGCCATCGTGGTGGTTAGTCAGGTTTTGCGCTATTGATAACCCCAAGCCACTACCATTTTGCTTAGTTGTTACCATCGGATAAAAGACAGTATCTTTGAGTTCCTTGGGAATGCCGGGACCATTGTCAATGATACTAATTAATGCGCTTAGTCCATAACGCTTACCTTTGATAACTGACTGCCTTTCAATGCGCGTTTTTAACTTTATACGTGCACTTTCTGTGTTGTCTGATTTCAATGCTTGCATGCTATTTCGTGCTATATTCAACAACGCTTGTTGCAGCATGTCAGGGTCAACATATAGATCCGGTATTGATGGATCATAATCCCTTTCTATTTCAATATTGTGTAAAGTATCTGCGTAAATAACTGAGCGCACTTTCTCAATTACCTGATGAATATTAATCCACTTCCTTTGTGGCAAGGAATTTGGACCAAGAAGTCTATCAACCAGCGAACACAGGCGATCGGATTGATCAACGATCATTTGCGTAAATTCTTTTTGTTCTGGATCCGTCAGTTCTTTTTCAAGTAACTGCGCCGCGCCCCGAATACCACCCAAAGGATTTTTAATTTCATGAGCTAAGCCACGCACAAGTTCCCTTGCTGCCTCCTGCTGCGCATGCTGTAGCGTTTCTTGAGTTATCTTTTTCTGCTTATCAATTTGTTTTATTTCTAGCAACATCATGCGTTGGCCATCAATTTCAAAACAACTAGCCGTGATATCAGTTAATACACTGCGTCCGTCTTTGAAGCACAGTTGTACCTCCGTTTCACTGAAATCCTCTTGATGACGAAGTGCTATTTCAAATGTCGAACGCTCAATACCATCATCGAGAAAGAACTCATAGAATTTGCGATCGTGAATTTGTTTTAATCCCGTCTCTAGCATCGCTAAAGCGGCATCATTGACATATAAAATATCGAAATGCTCATCAATAATGATCACAACTGTTTTCAACATATTGCGCAGTTGAAACGGCGATAGGTTTATTGCAGCTAAACGGTCGTCCATAATGCCCTTGTGTGTTGCACTACATTTGTGCAATGCACTATATTATGCGATTTTAGTGCGCAATCAAATAATTGGTGAAAACTCGCTAACACCCGGTTAAACCATGGATGCAGAGTTCACAACGCGGTATTACTTAATTGCTGTTATTTTGAGGCTTAATTAGCGCTGAAGGTTTGTGCATAAAAAAGCGTCTTACCGAAGACGATGCAATTACCTTGCCCGAAGTGCTAACGAAGTTAATTTGGTAGGAATAAGTTCCTCTAGGCAGATCTTTTACCAAAAAAGTACCTGAACTGGAGCGAAGTTTTTGCTCATGCAGTGAAAGTTCATAGTGCCCTGGAGCATTCGGCGAGACTGACGCACTGATGGTTACATTACCCGTTGTGTTTCGAATAGTGCCATCGCTAGCAGGAGAGGTAACGTTAAGTGAATGCTCAACAGGTTTCTTCTGTTTTATGGTTTTGAGTAGCTTAGTTTGCGTGTTTGGATTTTGCACTATCGTGGTTGTGTTAGAGGCAAAATCAACCTCAACAGACCCCGGCGTTGGCTGGTCTGAATAAGTAATTGTTCCATCTGTGTTTACCGTTTTATATATTTTACCTGCTTGCACAGAAGCAGAGAGCGCAAGACCGAGTATAATCAGCACCATAAAACCTTTGGATGTTAAGAACTTTGCTATATTCATTAAATTAACCTAGACGACATTTCATTAGTGTAGCCGTTTTCAAATAAAAAAAAGCCTGTAAACACAGGCTTTAGTATAAATATTTATATTTAGATAACGAGGAGCCGGTGTATTAAGTAAATATCGGCACTGCGTTCTAAATAATAAACGTTTAAACGCTGTAGTACATTTCAAACTCAACTGGGTGAGTAGACATGTTGAGCTTTTCAACGTCGGCCGCTTTAAGTTTAATGTAAGCGTCAATCATGTCGTCGCTCATTACGCCACCAGTCGTTAAAAATTCACGGTCTGCATCTAGTGCCGCCAAAGCTTCCTCTAGTGAACTAGCCACCTTTGGGATCTGCGCTGCTTCTTCAGGTGGTAAGTCATACAAATCTTTGTTCATTGACTCACCTGGATGGATCTTATTCTTTATACCGTCAAGACCCGCCATCAACAAAGCAGTGAACGCTAAGTATGGGTTGGCTGATGGGTCAGGGAAACGAACTTCGATACGACGTGCTCTTTCGCTCGTTACATAAGGAATACGAATAGAAGCCGAACGGTTACGGGCTGAGTAAGCTAACATAACAGGTGCTTCGAATCCGGGAACCAAACGCTTGTAAGAGTTAGTTGATGCATTTGCAAACGCATTGATTGCTTTCGCATGCTTGATAATGCCGCCAATATAGAACAATGCATCATCAGAAAGACCGGCGTAGCTATCGCCTGCAAACGTATTTTTACCATCTTTGGTAATTGACATATGGCAGTGCATACCAGAGCCGTTATCGCCAACTAGCGGTTTAGGCATAAAGGTCGCTGTTTGTCCGTATGCGTCAGCAACATTGTGAACAACATACTTGTAGATTTGAATTTCATCTGCTTTTTTAACCATTGTGTTAAACTTACAGGCGATTTCGTTTTGGCCAGCAGTGGCAACTTCATGGTGGTGAGCTTCAACAACTAAACCCATTTCTTCCATTACAAGACACATTGCTGAACGGGTATCATGTGCAGAGTCAACTGGCGCGACGGGGAAATAACCACCTTTAACACCGGGACGATGTCCCTTGTTACCGCCTTCGAATTCTGCACCAGAATTCCACGCTGCTTCTTCTGCATCAATTTTGAAAAAAGAACCTGACATATCCGTATGGTAACGAACGTCGTCGAATAAAAAGAACTCTGGCTCTGGACCAAATAACACAGCGTCACCTATGCCAGTAGACTTTAAATATTCTTCAGCGCGTTTTGCAACTGAACGAGGATCACGGTCATAACCCTGCATCGTTGATGGTTCTAATACGTCACAAGTAATATTAATCTGAGTCTCTTCAGCGAAGGGGTCTAAAACCGCCGTCGTTGGATCTGGCATAAGTACCATGTCGGATTCATTAATGCCTTTCCAGCCAGCAATTGATGAACCATCGAACATTTTACCTTCTTCAAAGAAGTCTTCATCTACTTGGTGAGTAGGAATAGTAACGTGCTGCTCTTTACCTTTTGTATCCGTAAAACGCAAATCAATAAATTTCGCTTCACTTTCTTTAATTAACTCTAATGCCGACTCAATTGACATACTGTCCTCCGATAAAAAAATTTCCTTGTGCGGATTTGTGCTCCGTACAAATGTTAAAAACTATCTAATAAGCTTTCAAAAATAGTTATGCAAAACTATAAGCGATATTCGTGCCATATAGCAATGAAATAAAAGTCCTTGTAAACACTGGCTTGCCATTGATGCACTCGCTGAGCCAAACCGTCTAGTTGCACCAAAAAGATCCCAAAATGAATTAATCTGGTGCAAACGGCGCTTAGCGTATTGTTTTGGTGCAAGCGCTAAAAATAGTGTGCATTTGAACTGCTTGACTTGTTTATGCGGGATAGTCGTTTTATTGTTAAATTAATTGTGCAACAAAATCACCCACTTTTCGCTCGTATTCGCGTATCTTAAGATGTGCTGATAAACATATTACAGACGTTGAGCTATTATGCTCGATGTTTAGACTGCAAAATCACAAAAATGGATGACATGATGAATTATTTAAAAATGGTTATTTTTACTTCGGTACTTAGTTTGGCTGGCGGTGTTTCCTCGGTATTTGCACAAAGCCCATTCAATGAGATGCCTAGGGGCGAATATGTGGTCGACTTGAGCCATGCGTCTGTGGTTTGGAAAGTATCACATTTAGGTCTATCTAGTTATGTCGCTCGCTTTGCAGATTTTGAGGCCGCTATTGACTATGACACTTCAGATATTACAAACAGCACAGTCACGGCCAAAATTAATCCGATGTCAATTCAAACGGCTTATCCGAATGCAAAAGAGAAAGATTTTGACAACATCCTCGCTACTGACGAGAGCTGGTTCAATGCCGGTGAATTTGCCAGTATTGATTTTGTATCCACTTCGATAGAAATGACGGGAGACAAAACCGCAGTAATGATAGGCGAGCTTACTTTCTTGGGTGTATCAAAACCGGTTTCATTGGATGTTGAATTTAATGGTGCAATGCTTCGCCAACCTTTTAGTGGCAAACCAACGATGGGATTTTCTGCAACTACAACTATACAGCGTACAAACTGGGGGATGAGCAAATATGCGCCTAACATTGGTGATGAAGTTGAAGTGATGATTGAAGGTGAATTTGTTAAAACAGATGGTTAATAACGTCATCGTCAAGCAACATCGATATCATAGTCTGAGTATTTTATTACACTGGACCGTCGTCTTAGGGCTTGTGTTTATGTTTGTGAGTGGCTTGTATATGGTTAACGCAGATATCAGTAAAGCGGATCAATACAAGCTCTTTCAGATCCATAAAGCGGCGGGCGTTGTTATGCTTTGGACCTTGTTTGTCCGAGTGTGCGTGCGGATATTTACATACGCACCCGAGCTCCCTATAGAATTTTCAAAAAGCGATAAAAAGAAAGCAAAAGCAGGCCATATATTACTTTATATTGCCGTTGTTGTTATGCCTCTGTCCGGCTGGCTAATGGTATCCGCTAGTCCTTTTGGCTTGCCTACATTTGTATTTGTGGATTGGATAAAATGGCCACACATTCCTGGAGTAGCTAGGAATAAGATGATTGAAACTATCGCCAACAATATACATTGGATAACAGCGTCGATTTTAGGTTTTCTGATTATAGGTCACATCGGCGCCGTTATCTGGCATAGAAATAAACATGGTGTAAATCTATTGGATCGTATGTGGTGGTCAAAGACTAAAAGATAGTCTATTAGCAATTATGACAACTTAAATTTTGGAAAAATAATAATATGTTAGAGACACAATTAAGATTTGAAGGCGCTCTGAAAACCAGACAGCAAGGGAACGGCGATTATTCATTTTATTTATCACTATTGCTATTGTTAATGACTGCGTTTATTTACACGCCGTCATCTTTTGCACAAGAGAAATTTTCTGTTAGTGCAAAAAACAGCCAAGTTACTTTTGCTGGAGTACATGTTGGTATGCAGTTTTCAGGCGTTTTTGATAAGTGGAATGCTGATATTGTGTTGCCACCCGCTGCGTCACCACAGATCCTAGCTACCTTTTACGTTGCATCCGCAAAAACCGGAGACAGCACCTACGACAGCACGTTGCCCGAGGGAGATTGGTTTGATGTTGAAAATCACCCTAAAAGTATATTTGAAAGCAGCCAAATTGTTGCCAAAGACAAAGATTACGCAGTAACAGGCACTTTAACATTACGCGGCATCAGCCAACCTGTTGCATTCTTATTGAAGAATAACGAGACAACACTGACGGCTAGTTTTACTATAGACCGACTGGCTTACAATATTGGAATGGAGTCAGATCCTGACGCTGAATGGGTAAACAAAGAAATAAAAATGACATTAACCCTACAAAAACAATAAAAAAAAGATTTTAAGGTAAATAATAAATCAAAATGTGTCGCAAAATAATGAATTCGTTGATTGAAAATAAAGGGTTTATTCGATTTTTGATTATATTTAGCGACTAAATGCTAAAGTTTGTCGCTAATTGCGGAATAAATCTGTAGAATCCGCGCCCAACAATCCTAGGGGCTTTTTCCCTTCGCATTTATTTATTGAGAGTAAAACATGCCTTCAGCCATTGCAAATCTTCGCAATATCGCGATCATCGCTCACGTCGACCACGGTAAAACGACCCTAGTTGATAAGCTTCTTCAACAATCAGGCACATTGGAAAGCCGAGGTGTAGCCGAAGAACGCGTAATGGATTCAAACGACATTGAAAAAGAACGTGGTATTACGATCCTTGCTAAGAATACAGCTATTAACTGGAATGAATATCGCATAAACATTGTGGATACCCCAGGACACGCCGATTTCGGTGGTGAAGTTGAGCGTGTTATGTCGATGGTCGACTCTGTGCTTCTGTTAGTCGATGCGCAAGAAGGCCCTATGCCGCAAACCCGTTTCGTAACGCAAAAAGCCTTCGCACAAGGCCTTAAGCCAATTGTTGTTATTAACAAAATTGACAAGCCAGGTTCTCGCCCTGATTGGGTCATTGATCAAGTGTTCGATCTTTTTGACAATCTAGGAGCGACTGACGAGCAGTTGGACTTCCAAGTGATTTACGCCTCTGCAATTAACGGCTGGGCAACAATGGATTACAATGTGCCAAGCGATAGTATGACACCCTTGTTTCAAGCCATCGTAGATCAAGTAGAACCGCCAAACGGCGATCCTGCAGCCCCATTGCAAATGCAAATTTCACAACTTGATCATAACTCTTATGTCGGTGTGATCGGTGTAGGCCGTATTACTCGCGGTACAGTTAGGGTGAATCAGCAAGTCACCGTGGTTAACGCTAAAGGTGAAAAGCGCAACGGCAAAATTGGTAAAGTCTTGGGCTATTTAGGTCTTGAACGCCATGATATTGAATCTGCAGATGCAGGCGATATTGTAGCCATTACTGGCTTAGGTGAGTTAAAAATCTCTGATACGGTTTGTGATGTTAATAACGTTGTGGCACTCAAGCCGCTGTCCGTTGATGAACCAACCGTGATCATGACTTTTCAAGTAAACACATCTCCCTTTGCTGGTAAAGAGGGCAAGTACGTTACGTCACGTAACATTCTTGAGCGTTTGCAGGACGAATTAGTGCATAACGTTGCCTTGCGTGTCGAAGAAATGGCCGACCCAGATAAATTCCGCGTTGCTGGTCGCGGCGAACTTCACTTGGGTATATTAATTGAAAATATGCGTCGAGAAGGTTACGAGTTAGCAGTATCTCGTCCTGAGGTTATCTTAAAAACAGTAGATGGCAAACTAATGGAACCGTTTGAAACGTTGACTATCGACGTTGAAGAGCAGCATCAAGGCACGATGATTGAGCAACTTGGCAAGCGTAAAGGTGAAATGACCAACATGACACCCGACGGCAAAGGTCGAACTCGTGTCGACTTCATTATTCCAAGCCGTGGCTTAATTGGTTTTCAAACTGACTTTATGACGCTAACATCCGGTTCTGGCTTAATTTATCATTCTTTTGATCATTATGGACCGCACAAAGGCGGAGATATTGGTACGCGTAAAAATGGTGTTTTAGTTGCCAACGCGACGGGTAAAGCACTTACCAACGCCATATTTAACTTGCAAGAACGTGGTCGCATGTTTATTGGTCACGGTATTGAGGTTTATGAAGGTATGATCATTGGTATTCACAGCCGTGAAAACGACTTAACCGTGAATGCGCTTAAAGGCAAGCAACTTACCAACGTTCGTGCTTCAGGTACTGATGAAGCGCAAACACTAGTGCCACCAATTGTTTACACACTTGAGCAGGCGCTAGAGTTTATTGATGACGATGAGTTAGTAGAAGTAACACCTCTTAGCATACGTCTTCGCAAGAAATTATTGAGCGAAAATGAGCGTAAGCGCGCAGGTCGCCCTAAAAAGGATTAATTCTTAGTCTTTTTTAATTTAATTAATAAAAAACCCAGCAATATCTGGGTTTTTTATTGTCAGCGCTTGATGATTCGCCGCTGCAGAAATAAAAGATTAACTAAATCCACTCTCATTAAGACTCATGGATGCTAGAACGAATACTCTGCATATAAGCCTATGTTACGGCCCATTTCAGGTACTTTTTGTGCAACTGCTATTTCGCTGCCAGAAACTCTATTAATACCACCTAAGTGCTGGGCATATTCTTTGTCCAACAGGTTCTCTGCAACTAAACTCAGTGCCAGTGTTGGCATCACTTGATAGTGCAGATTGAAATTCCAAACAGCATAACCCGGTGTTGGTCTTTCATTTTGTAATAACGACACATTGTTTTGGCTGTCTGCGATATTCAATGACAGCGATGCGTCAAGATCGGCCTTGCTCCAACGTAAAGATATATTGCCACTCAAAGGCGCTATACGGTATAGCGGGTAGCGTTGGCCGTCAATACTATCGCTTAATTTACCTTCAACCCATTGACCGCTCATAGTTGCTTGCCAATGTGTGCCAATTATTTTGGATATATATAAGTCAGCTCCATGTAATTTCGCTTTGCGGTTATTCCACTGCAAGGGTGGTTGTGCTCCCATCATATTGGCTATCATGTTGGCTGACATATTGCTTGAGAGTACACCGATAATATAGTTATCAATACTATGATAGAAAACACTGCCCATAATAGTCAGACCATCACTCTGTAATTGCAAACCTATATCAATCTGCCCAGCCGTTTCCTTTTTAAGCGCTAAATTACCCAAGTAGTTTCTTCCATCGGCTAAGCCAGCTGATACACCGAGTGGAAACCAAGAATAAAGCTCATTATAACTCGGTGCTCGTTCTTTTTGGCCCAATGATAGCGTTGCTCGTAAGCTATCGTTAATTTTTGTTTCGGCTTTAACTACTAAATCGATTAAATCAAAATCAAGTGTTCCTTGTGAAGTATTAAAATTATTTGCCAGTGTGGCAATATTTGGGTTGACCAAAACCATATTGGAGTCGACTTCATCAGTGCTGTAACCAATATTACTGAATCTGCCACCGAGTTGCCAATGCACATCGTTGCTATGGATATTGGCAGACTCTTTTGAGTTAGCTGTAATATTATATTGCACGTATGCACTCCCTACTTCGCGCTGAATATTATTAAAATTCTGAATAAAGAAAGAGCTAGTGTTCGGGTTAGTTATTCGAGAGTTGTGAGCTTGTGAATAATAGTTAAGCCCCAGTTGCCAATTTCTTTTTGCCGAATTTTGAATAACATCAAGGTCTACCCCAACGGCCTTACTATCCACTGTATTTTGTCTGTATGAAGCCAAAGTAGGCGCTGTACGAAGACCAAAATTATTCATAATGTGTTGGTTTTGATTACCAAATACCTGCACTTTAGTTTTCCAATCGTTGCTAATATTTTGTTCAAAACTAAGCTTGTACCACAGTGCATCTACAAACGATATATCCATAGCAAGTGCCGGGGTTCCTGACTCATTGGTGTTACGAGAACCAATTAAAAGATCTAACTGGTACGCATCGGTGTGTTTTCCAAGTTTAAATTTTAGGCCACTGCGCTCATAAAAAGTTGATGGAATAATCAATCCATCACCACTTTCATAATTTTGTGCATCCTGATATTGGCCCTGAAATGAGGCATAGTTTTCATCATTGGCAAGAACAGTGCTAACACCTAACATTTTAGCGTCGTTATTCGTAAACCAACTTGCCGACAACGTAGTTGAAGCAGCAAACGCTTTAGAGTCACCAAGTGATGGTATTGCATCCTTTATTTCAATCGCGCCAGCGAGCGTTTCATAACCAACAGATACCGGAGCTATACCCTGATACAACATAATTTCGTGGCTATTACCAATAGCATGAGATAATGGACTATCCATTGCATTTGGTCCTGCACCTGCAATCTCAATACCGTCAATTTTGACCTTGAGCCGGTCACCGAATAAGCCTCTATACTGGACAATCCCGCTAACCAACCCATTGCCGTTTACACTGACACCAGGGAGTTGTGACAATTGCGAACGCAGATCAGGTGAACTGGTTTCGGCCAATGCAATTTCAGATTCCATTAATCCCGTATTTATTTGACCAATAATTTCAATTCTTTCAATTACTTTAGCTTCCCTATCCTCACTATGAAGTGGCGTTTGTTGATCATCTTTTACTCTCGAGATTGATTTTTGTGTACTGTTTTTAAGTGCAGACTCAGCAAATGCATTATTTGGTGCAGTGAGAGCGAGTATTACCGCCGCATAAATTAGTGAATAAACACTGTGTTTAAACTTTATCGGCTTACTTTTTGCTCTCAATTGAATGGTCTTTTTGTTGTTTTTAGTGCTCTTATTATCTGAACACACGGGGCTAAAGCAATAACGTGAAGTCATGTATCTGTTTCCTATAAAAGTTAGAATCTAATCCATATGTTGCGGATTAGTTTTCGTGTCAACTTGGCTTATAGAAAAGCAGGGGGTCCTCTGGCAAGGAAATTATTGACGTAGTCTGTTGCAACGAATAAGCGTTTTGTAATGTTGACTAGAGGCGTAACGAAGTCATTTGTTAGGGTCTTGAGTTTACAAAATTGGTCATCTTTTGGTGAATCGTTAAATTGCGCGAAAATACAGGATACTTCATGCAGATCCTCTGGGGTATCACTTGGAGCATCGATCTCTACAATATCATCGGACTGATAGAATATAGCCGCCGATATCCACTTTACGCTTGTGCCTGTGCAAATCGCTAGGGTATCTTCATCCGCATAGCTCTGCATTACGGACATCGCATTGGCACTACTCAGCATGCCGAGGCCTTGGTTAAATATCAAGGCTAGCAGAAGCAGCGTGCTCAGAATGTAGTGATTCGCAGTTTTAAACGGCATGCTTACGTTAGCTGGTTACCTTTTTTTTGCTGTGCCTTTAAAACCTCATAATGATTCATGCATTGCTGCAATCAAAGCGCCAACAAGAGTAATGTTAATCAATATTCAACCTCAAATTGAATGTAAAAACAAGACATAAGGTAAATTTGTCAGGTAATTTATGACATAAATCAATATCGTTGTGGTTTTCAATGTCCTTTTTCGTTTTACTCAATTTATGCAGCTTGGCTTCCCTGTTGTAAGCGTAAGTTTCTGTTAACATAAGATAGTTTGTTTTAAACACATATCAAACAAGCTAAAAACCTGATCTTTAAAGGCACTTATAGCGTAGTGGTATGTCTGAAATAACAATAATTAAATGAGACCCTTTGTTTATGTTGACTCTCCGCAGTTTGCTACCTATTTTTATATTTGGATTAATATTTACCAGTACTGCCCACGCACAGTCTTGGGGTGGGCGAGCTGAAAGCAAAACACAGGTTTTGGTCGAACCATTAGCATATCAAGCACAGGAGTCAAACATCGAAGCTGTTGGCACAGCCGAAGCCGTAAAATCTATTATTTTGTTTCCGGCCGTAAGTGAACGAGTGATTTCGGTCAACTTTATTCCCGGTCAACAAGTTGAAAAAGACCAAGTGTTATTAACGCTATACAACGAACGTGAGTCAGTCGCGTTGGAGCGCGGCAAAATACAATTAAAAGATGCGAGCCGAGAATATAATCGTTTAGTTGAAAGTCGTAAAAAAGGCGCTGCATCACAAAGTCAAGTGGATATTGCCAGCACCCAGCTTGCATTTGCCGAAATTGCAGTAAAAGAGGCTGAAGTAGCGCTCAGAGAACGGATTGTCAAAGCTCCTTTTAACGGCATTGTTGGCTTCACGGATGTGGAGGTCGGTGATCGTATTACTCAGCAAACCATGATCACCACACTCGATGATAGAAAGACCCTTTTTATTAATTTTTCAGCACCTGAAGTGTCTTTGGCGGTGCTGAGTAATAAGCCAGAAGTAACGTTAACACCTTGGCAAAATCGTGACATTAATATTAGTGCCAGCATTGCGCAAATAGATACGCGAATTAATGAGCAAGATCGAACCATCCGAGTGAGGGCAAAGCTAGATAATAGCGAAGATAGATATCGGCCCGGTATGAGCTTTAGAGTGAAGTTATCGGTTAAGGGCCAAGAATATGCAGCAATTCCGGAAACAGCACTATTGTGGGGCGCAACCGGCGCCTACGTTTGGCAAATGTTTGACGGTAAAGCCAATAGAGTTGATGTACAAATACAAGAGCGTTTGCGCGGCACAATTTTGGTCATCGGAGAATTTAACGCCGAGGCAATGTTAGTTGTTGAAGGTGTGCAGCAACTACGACAGGGGCAAAGTCTTGAGGCAATTAATACGCCTGAAGGGATCTCATGAGCAAAAATAATGGCAGTCAAATAAACGATTTACCCTCACTATCCATACGCCGACCTGTGCTGGTGATGGTGCTAAACTTGCTCATTATTTTAGCAGGTTTTGCCGCCATTAACGACCTAGAAATAAGAGAATTACCTGATGTAGATCGCCCAATTGTCACAGTTTCAGCTAGTTATCCTGGCGGTTCTCCTGAGACTGTTGATAGTGAAGTAACTAGCCGTTTAGAGGGTGCCGTTGCCAGAGTCAGTGGAGTGGATTCTATCAACGCCTCCAGTGAGGAAGGCTCTTCACGGATCCGCGTTGAGTTTCGACCGGGCACAAACCTTGAAGATGCCGCTAATGAACTCCGTGAGTCGGTCAGTCGCGTGCAGCGCAGATTACCTGCAGAAGTTGAGCAGTTATCGATTATAAAAGCAGACAACGACGCTCAGGCAGTTGTGAGCTTAGCTATAAGCAGCGACTCACTTGATATGGAAACCTTAACCGAGCGCGTTGAAGTTGACCTAGCACCGTTATTCTTGAGCATTCCCGGCGTTGCTGATGTATCGCTAGACGGTCAGCGCCAGCGAGTCATGCGAGTATCCGTTGATCCACTGCGCTTAACAAGCTTCAATTTGTCGATGACCGACGTCTCTGCAGCCTTACGCTTGGCACCGTTTGATGTACCTGCTGGTAGTGTTAAATCGCAAGACCAAGAACTCATTGTGAGAGCAGAAGCAACCTCAGTCTCTACACAAGATATTGAGCAAATTTTAATCTCCGGAGACACTCGAATAGGCGACGTTGCGAGCGTTTATTTCGGCCCCGCTGACGCCAATAGTATAGTCCGACTTGATGGTAGACCCGTTGTAGGTTTAGGTATTATCCGACAGGCACGTTCAAATACGATAGAAATTTCGGATGAAGTACTGGCGATGGTTAAGGCCCTGGATACGCGATTTGCTGACCTGCATATTGTGGTTACATCCGATGATGCAGAATTTATTCGTAGCTCGGTAGATGAAGTTGTGTTTTCTCTAGCTTTGACTATATTGCTAGTTATTGGCACCTTGTGGTTGTTTTTAGGTAACTTAAGAGCGACGTTAGTTCCTGCCCTGTCGATACCAGTCTCATTGGTTGGCGCGTTAGTCATCATGTGGCTACTTGGTTTCTCTATTAATATTTTAACCCTGCTCGCATTGGTGCTTGGAACCGGACTTATCGTTGATGATGCCATTGTCGTATCTGAAAATATCCAACGCCGTCGTGCTCAAGGTATGGGTTCAAGAGCCGCTGCAGTTTTGGGTACCCGAGAAGTGTTCTTTGCGGTGGTTGCCACCACTGCGGTACTTGCTGCGGTTTTCATTCCTATCGCTTTTTTACCATCTACCGCAGGTAGATTGTTTAGGGAGTTTGGTGGTGTGCTTGCTGGCGCTGTTATCATTTCTTCATTTGTTGCATTGAGTTTAGTACCTGCGTTAACCGCTAAGTTACCCGTCAAGACGAAAAATAATAGCTTTTTTGACCGTACCCTTGGCGCCTTTGGTACCCTCATGTTAAATGGATACATGGCAGTACTGCATCAGACGCTGCGTTTTTCATGGTTAACGGTGCTGGTTTCAGTTTTATCAGCTGGTGGTGCAGCATTACTATATGAACAAATTGAAAACCAACTTTTACCCTCCGAAGATAGAGGAGTAATTCGCGTATTTGCCCGAGGTCCCGATGGTGCTGGCTTAAATTATATGAACCGGCAAGCCGAGAAAATGGAACAAATTCTGCTGCCTTATGTCGAGGATGCAGATGTTGATTCGATTTATACCGTTGTTGGTAGATGGGATCCCAATATTGTTTTCATTACTGTACCACTAGCACATTGGGACAATAGAGAAAAGTCACAGCAAGAAATTATAAATGAAATGCGACCTAAGCTTGGCGCTATCCCTGGGGCGCCAGCGCGGGCTTTTGGTAGTAATAGTTTGAATCTTCGCGGCCAAGGTGGCGGTTTGGAAATGGCGCTTACAGGAGACACTTACGAGCGTATTTATGGATCGGCATTGGCCTTCGGTAAACTGATTGAAGAAAGGCTGCCCGAGCTTGGCAGACCTGATATTGGCTACCAGCCAACGCAACCGCAACTAAGAGTGAATATTGACAGACGCCGGGCCGAAGAACTGGGCGTCTCTTTCAGTGATATCTCAACTACATTAAGAGCGGCTATCAGTGGCGATGACGTAACCGATCTCAATATTGGTGATCAAGCGATCCCTTTAATATTGCAGTCGTCGAATAGAAACAAAGCCAATCCGTCGGATTTAACCAATCTCTTTGTAAAATCTAATAGTGGTATTTTAGTACCATTATCTAGCCTTGCGTATATTACCGAAGAGGGCGTTGCCGCCGAATTAGAGCGCCACGCTCAACGCAGAGCCATTGAAATTGGATTAGAACTACCCGATGGCATACCGATGGCCGATGCTGTTAAACAAATACGTGATATCGCTAATGAAAACCTAGCCGACGGCATCGGGTTAGTGTTTTTGGGTGAAGCACTTACCTTTGAAGAAACCTCGAACCAGATCACCATGACCTACTTATTTGCGTTCATTATTGTATTACTCGTATTGGCGGCACAATTTGAGAGTATTAATAGCGCAATTGTGGTGATGCTAACCGTTCCTTTTGGTATTGCAGCCGCAATTTATGCGCTCTATTTAACCGGAACATCAATTAATATTTATTCTCAGATCGGACTGGTGATGCTAATAGGCTTAATTGCCAAAAACGCTATCTTACTTGTTGAATTCGCTGACCAATTGCGCGATCGAGGGATGGCAGTTAATGATGCCATAGTGCAGGCGGCTTCGGTTAGGTTACGCCCAATTATGATGACCTTGATGTCGACTATATTGGGTGGTCTGCCCTTGATACTCTCAACTGGAGCAGGCGCTGAAGCAAGGAATTCGATCGGTTGGGTGGTGTTTGGTGGTTTAGGTATTGCCGTTGTGTTTACTCTTTTTTTAACGCCGGTGCTATATAAACTTATTGCGCCATTCTCGAAGCCGAGAGCAGATGAAAGTAACCGTTTGGAAACTGAACTTGAGGCAGTTGAGCAACAAAATGCGTAATATCGTTTGTCACTTTAAAAGGGGAATAGACTTCTGCGATTAGTTGATCTGAAGCACTGACGCTGTGATCAACATGATGAAATATTCCTACTAGCTCTTTAGTAATTAAAGTTTGTGCTTTAGACTCAGTAGTGATGATGCCTATGAACCGTTTTTTCTATAAACGTCTTTTATTTGTATACGCTTTTTACTCTATCAACAACGCAGTGCTGCCAATAATCAAAGGACCCGCAATGAATTTTAGTAACAAACCAGACCGTACAGCATCAAAAGCCTATAAGTGGGAAAAGTACAAAGGCACCGATATATTGCCTATGTGGATTGCCGATACTGAGTTTCGTTGCGCTGAACCTATTCTAGACGCATTACATCAACGTATTGAAGATGGATTGTTTGGTTACACGCTACCAGCTCATGATACTGATGCAGTTAATGCTATTGTTAACTGGTGCGAAAAACAATATAACTGGAAGGTCGATCCTAGCTGGATAATATGGACGCCAGGCGTCGTGCCGGCATTCAACGTCGCAATAAAAGCCTATTGTAATGCAGGTGATACTGTCATCGTGCAAACGCCTAATTATCCGCCGCTATTAGCAGCGCCTAAGATCAATGGACTTGATCGAGCTTGCGTACCGACCGTCGAAATAGACGGCCGCTGGACTTTGGATTTCAGTGCGTTAGAAACAGCCGCCGCCGACCCCAAAGCGACACTCTTTATAATGTGTAACCCTATGAACCCCGTCGGTTCAGTTCTAACTCAAGAAGAGATGGATAAAGTGGCTAGCATTTGTCGAAAGCACCAGGTCTTAATTTGCTCTGACGAAATTCACTGCGATTTAATATTAGATGATGTTAAGCATTTACCCGCCGGTGCACATAAAGACTTAATCGAGCACTCAGTTACACTGATGGCTGCCAGTAAAACCTTCAACGTAGCTGGTTTAGGTACTTCTTTCGCGATAATTCCAAATACGACATTACGGGCTACGTTTAATAAATCGACTCGAGGCATTGTACCTTGGGTGACAGTCACGGGCTTAACCGCAACAAACGCGGCCTTTAGACACTGTGACGATTGGCATCAAGGCGAACTCGATTACTTAAAAGCTAACCGCGATTACTTGGTCACTGAAATAAACAAAATACCTGGTTTAAGAGCACTCTCACCGGCAGCGACGTTTTTACTTTGGGTTGACGCGAGTGACCTAAACGTATCGGACACCCAAAAATGGTGTGAGGAAAAGGGTATAGGCCCTTCGCCCGGCAGAGACTTTGGTAAAAAAGACTTTTTTAGGCTCAACTTTGGCTGTTCTCGTGACTATTTAGTAGAAGCCATTGAGAAACTGTCTTGCTAACGCATATTTTTACGTTTTAGGGATCATGACACTATCAGCAACAATTTCATAAACAACGCCTTCTTTCATTGCATCAGAGCCACCTTGCATGTCTTGATTGAAGTGCGCTACTTGCTCTGCAGTCATTTCCTTTTTGATCAGTTCGCCTGCTAGAGTCACGGTTTTCCCGGCGCTGTCTGTAGGCACAAAAAAGCCATAATCTCGAAAAGCAACACGCATAACGTCATCGTCCTGTTGAGCAATAAAAAAACAGCCTTTTTTCTGACAAACTTTAGCCACTTTAGCATCGACCTGAAAAGCGTTACCTACATACAACGCCGAATTTGCAGCCAATTCGTTCAATGTTACTTTTTGCAAGGACTTATTAAGCACTACACCAAAGGTTTCAGAATTAGCATCTGTTGCCACCGGTACCGATAATCTGAGGACGTTACTCATTTTATTGCTATCAGGCATATCCGATGCTAGCGTAGACAAAGTCATTGCAGAGAGTATCACCGTAGCGCTTAAAAACTGTTGAAACTTCATAGTAAACCTATCCTATTTAATTAAATGTATACTTTTTATTGTCTTTCATCTTAACTACATGACCGCAATAGTGACACCCGCGTGTTTAGCTAAGCGCTCAATTAGAGGTTCATTTAACGCCGAAGCAGGAGTCCAAAAGCCACCGTTCAAATCTGGAATATCTTTTGATAAACAGAGCACGGTCTGCGCCAACATTTTTGCTGTGGAACCATAACCGGGGTCACGATCACCCTCTACTTTCAAGACTAATTTGTTACCGTTGGGCATATCAGCGTAAAAACGCATATCAAACATGCCGTCCAATTGTTGCTCAGCAGTAGGGCCTTCACCTGGTTTGGCTAAAACGTAATTGGCTAATAGCTTTCTTAATGGCGGTAGACTTGCTGCTAGCATAAAAGCGCCTAAACCCAGCGTAAACGTCCACGCTTGAAAGCCACTTTTCGCGGTCATAGCTTCATCGTAAAGAAAATCTTCCCCGTATTGATTTCCTAATAACGCATTTGAACGATGCACAATGCGCTCGTTAATTGATGCCATCACAAAAGGCATCGTCCAAACACCTAATGAATTATCACGTTTCGCACCCTTATGATTCTTCTGACGCTGTTTAAACGGGTGTCCAACTGGACAAAGAACATAAGGATTTATCAACACTGTGCGCAACTGCGGATTTTCTTTTACTTCTTTGAACACGTTTAACATACTGGCAATCGTGCCGCCCGATGCAGCGCCTTTAACTTTTCTTACTCGCATTTTGATGTATTTTGCAGGTGCTGCAGTTTGTTCAATAACCGCTTGTTGTAACTTATAGACACCTAAGTCGGACGGAATCGAATCAAAACCAGTACAGTGTATAATACGCGCACCAGAACTTTTTGCATCGGCTTCATACTTGCCCAGCATTTGCTTTATCCACTGCGGTTCACCGGTTAAATCACAATAATCAGTGCCTGATTGCGCACACACTTTGACCAGTGTTTCGCCATAAAGCGCGTAGGGTCCAACTGTACTCACGACCGCTTTGGTTTTTTCACATAGCGCTTTTAGCGCAGTTTCGTCAGTAGCATCAGCAACAAAATGAGGTACTTCATTTAAATTTAAGCGTTGTTTCAATTCTTGCAGCTTACTCTCGCTTCTACCCGCCATTGCCCAGGTATACTCTTCGCTTGTGTAGCCAGCTAGATACTCAGTCATAATTTGCCCGACAAAAGAAGTTGCGCCATATAAAATGAAATCGAATTGTTGGCCACTGTTGCTCATATTGTTTTGTCACCTTTTTATTTTTAATTTGTGCTTTTACTTATTCTTTGTTGCATTTGTAGTAGCGTTTTCTTCAACATAGGCACTTTTTTATAGTCACAGTGGCCAATACCTCTCTCCCAAGTAAAAACCGCATCAGACTTTGGTTCTTCTTGTTTTTCGAGCATATTTTGGTACAGGTTCATTGCATTATTCAAATAGAAGTTGTCCATGTCCCCCATCCAAATATGTAATTTACCGGCCAATTTGGGTCCCAAAGTCGCCCAGTTGTTCTGCGTGTATAAACGCAGATCATAGTCCTCCCAGGCTTTTGCAACCTCCTTATCAATTTCACCAGTAACAGGATCCCATATTACCGAGGGTTGTCCATTTTGTTTTTTTGGTCCAAAAACAGCATTCCACCCGCCCCACTGGCCACCGCTAAATGCAAATGAATCCTCTCGACCAATGACGTTCTCCATCATTATTTCGCGTTGAATACTAAAAATAATTTCACCATCCTTAGCTCTATAAGAAGGCCTCTCATTTCCGTGTTCATTTATGAATGCGTTATTGTCGCTATAAATATCCACGAGCTGGAAATACTTAAAATCGACGCCATCCGCACTAAATGACCACGCTCCATTGAACTGCTCAGGATAAAACAGCTGTAAGGCTAAACTCACCCAACCACCGGTTGAACACCCTGTTGTAAAACGTGAATTACCGTCATCAACTAGCTTATATTTTGCAGTTAAGTAGGGGAGCAACTCCACCATATTTGCCTCGCCATAAGGCCCATTGTTTTGTGAGTCGATTTGATAGCTATCACCTAATGGAGCCTCTCCATCTAAAAAAATCATGACCATTTGTGGTGCGTCATCGCTAAACCAGAACGCTTTAAAAGCGTCGTTCTCATATAAATTTTTCGCACGCGTATATCGAGCGTGATAACCACCAATATCAAAGACCACAGGAAACTTATGGGATGGATTGTCATAATAGGTTTTTGGCAAAATAACGCCAACTCTCAGAAACATCTCATTTTGCCAAAAGTCAGATAACAGCTGGCTTGGTACTTTATCAAACTTAAGAAATTGCGCTTCTTTAGGTAATGACTCTTTTGCAATCTGCTTTTCTAAATTCAACGTTAGTGCAATATCGCTGTTGCCATCAAGATCCAACTCAACGACATTTGAATAAAAATTTAAAGGTGAATTTATTCTGGAGTCTAAAAAATCAGTGTCGTAAATCGCCTGCACATACCATTTATTACTCGGTATTTGAGCCATTTTTTTATATGGAAACCCGATAAAATCGTGGGTAAAGCTATGTGTTTCATTGACTTTAAATCCGCTGATATCTTTTGCAAAAAGAGGTTCGACATTACTAGTGGGCCAAGCACTATAAAAGCGAGGCTCTTCCTCAGCAGAAGGAGAGAAAACCAGATAAAGTCGCCCTTCAGATGGGATCGACTGCGTACTTGTCACATCAACTTTAGTATTTTGGCCGTTAGCATTTATGTTTATATTGGCGTTAGCGTTAGAAAAACCTAAAGCCAATAGTAAAATAACGCACATCGATGGTAGTTTTTTCATATAAATCCCTGTTCCATTATCCGTTTACCTCAAACAATCAAAAAATTGATGCTATTGCTGCAGCCCGTCAACAAACACCATACCCGCTGTCGGCATGTTATTTTGTGTCGTGCCGTTATTACAGTTTATTCCACATTATACGTAAACAAAATATAATAATCTCTCACATGAGTTATAGTTTACATTATTCGACGATAACTATTCAGTCACAATAGAGAAACAAATGCCTACATCAAACCTAGAAAGCTACAGCACAATCGCAATAAGTATTGCCGATGAAATTGCGCATATACAGTTATGCCGTCCACAGGAAATGAATAGCATGATTACTGCTTTTTGGACTGAGCTTCCAGAAGCAGTTAGATATATAGATGAACATGCATTGGCGCGCGTGATTGTGATTTCCTCTCAGGGTAAACACTTTAGTGCGGGCATGGATTTATCTGTTTTTCAAAATATGAGCGCTAGCTTTAATGGCGAACCCGCCAGACGAGCAGAAGCGTTTAGGCGCCACGTATTGAAGTTACAAGACGCATTTAATGCGCTAGAACAAGTTAGGATGCCTGTTTTGGTTGCTGTTCAAGGCGGTGTTATTGGAGGCGCAGTCGATATGATAAGCGCTTGTGACAGTCGTTACTGTACCCAAGATGCGTTTTTTTGTATCAAAGAAACTGAAATTGGAATGACCGCCGATGTGGGCACATTACAGCGTCTTCCCCACCTTATTGCACAAGGTTTAGTCAGAGAGCTTGCTTATACTGGTAGAAATATGATGAGCCAAGAAGCACAGTCTAGTGGCTTGGTAAATCATGTGTATGCTGACCAAGAAACAATGTTGAGGGCAGTAATGAAAATTGCAAAAACGATTGCAGGACACTCACCAATGGCCGTGGCTGGTTGCAAGGAGATGATCAACTACACCAGAGACCATAATGTTGCGGATAGCTTAAATTACATGGCGACTTGGCAAAGCGGTATGCTACAAATGCCAGACGTAATGGAGGCCATGAGCGCAGGACAACAAAAACGTCAACCAATGTTCGAGAACCTGTTGCCTAAAACCGTTGATTAATGAAGGCAAATACCATTAAGCCTAATGTTATCGCCATACCAATTGAACCGACTGTTAATAATGGCTTACGACCCAATTTATCAGCTAAAACACCAGCAAAAAGAGCACCGATGCCACAACCTAAGAGCATACTCGCTATATTGAACCCGCCGTACAAATCAGATGTGTTAAAAGCAGCCGCTAAACCGTCATATGTGCCGTTTATAACGCCACTATCGAAACCAAATAAAAAGCCACCAATAGTTGCTGCGCAAATAACTAAAACAATATACAGCATGTTTTCATTTGCTTGATCCGAACTCATTTCTTCCCCTTCATTAATAAATTTATCCACTATTTACCGCCCATGGATATTTATAATGGCATTATTATATTAACGGGGAACAAATATTGTGTCTAAGACTCATTTGAATTGTCACACTCAAAAATAGATGAAAGTAACCGAGGTGACGGGTCTTATTCGGATGTATTAGGAAAGAAATCGCAATAAATGCATTGGTTTTAAAAGCTAAGCTTTTAAAAATAGAATTGTCGAATAAGCAAGCCATGAGTCAGTCAATTATTAAGTAGCTTACATTATGTTGTCATTCACATAGCACCTAATAAGACCGACTCATTGCTTAAATACATTCGAACTTTAGCAGATTAATTTAAAAATGAGCTCTTGCACCCAATATAAATGAACGACCTTGCACCGGTGTCAAATCTTTTAAGAAGGACGTATGCACTCGTGCTTCTTCATCTGCCAAATTACGCCCCTTTAAATAAAAGGTAACGTCGGTATTATTAAAAGAGGTGACATAACTAACATCAAGATCGACTAAGGTATAGCCTTTAGTTTCGCTTTCAAATTCAGCCACTCTGTCTTGAGTAAAGTACCTATGAAGTGATAAACCAGCTTGCCAGTCTCCGACAACGTAGTTAGCACTTACACCAAGTCTCGATGGCGGTGTTCTTGGAAGATACTGACTCCCACCCAAGTTTTTATCGAGCTTGGTACGCACTAAATCACCCTGAGCTTGCAGTTGTAATGATGCTGTGGCTTGCCAATTAATTTCTGCTTCAAAGCCATATAAATCGACGTCGAGGGCAGTAAAAAGAAATACCGGCATTTCATCTTCGTGGCCTTCGTGCTCGTCAGCCATGACATCTTCTCCCAGATCTGAAGCAATATCGTCATGTCCCTCTTCAACAACGAAACCAGAATCTGCAGAGAAATAGTAATCATCTACTTGATTATAAAATGCATTTACAACAAAACCAAATTCACCGCTAAACTTTCGGAGTGAGATATCCACATTATTTGATTTTTCCACTGCCAAATCTCGTCCATTAAAAACCACATCGCCATCTTCGGTAATATCATAAAAGGCACCAACTTCGTATGTGCTGGTCCCAATATGCGGGCCAAAACTGTATATTTCCGCGCTAGATGGTGCACGTTGAGCGTGCACGTAAGACAATCCTAAGTTATAACCTTCGGTAAAATCCCAAACCGCACCAATTGATGCACTTAACGGTGTAAAAGAAACACTGCTCGACTGACTTGCGTCCAGCAGACTGGCGTGACCGTCCTCATCATGATGTTCCATTTCACCGTGTTCTGCTGCAGAGTGAATTGCTTCAAACTCAGTTTCACCGATTTGAATTGTAGGCACATCAATTTCTACTTGTTCAATTCTTGCACCCAATTGAAACAAAACGTTACCGAAGTGCTGTTCCTCTATTATACCAACGCCAAAACTATTGGTTTTTGAAGGAGGTGTAAATGCCTCTTCACCAACCGCTTCAAAATCACTCGCTTTGTAATGAAAACTTAGGCCTCCTCGCCATCCAGCTAAAGGCTGATGGATCACTTCAACACGAGCCTCATGTGATTTGTTCTCAAAAACAGTCCCTATTTCTCCATTTTCAATTTCGGCATGCTTATAGTCAGTGAAAGCAAAACCAGTATTAATGGCACTGATAAAGTCTGTACTTAATTGGTGTTTGCTTGAAATTTGGTAGCGATTTTGCTGTAAATCACCTTGAACGACCTCTTCGCCAAGTCCTTCATCAGAGTCTTCACCGTGTTCTTCGCCGTGTTCTTCACCGTGTTCTTCACCGTGAGCATGTCCAGGAATACCATAAAAGCTAGACATGTGCTCTACAGAGAAACCAATATATCCATTATCTAATAAATAACTTGCGCCAAAGGTAATTCCTTTGGTTCTGCTGGAGGAGTTTTCAACCACACCTTTACGCTCGCCTTCGTGCTCTTCATGTTCTTCATGTTCTGCACCTAGGTCATCATCATGCTCCTCATCGGAGTGAGTGTCTGGATTCTCAGCATAACCTGGGATCCGATAATCGTCGGCATCACGATAATAGCCTTGCAGGTTAAACGCAAGATTACCCTCGCCGCCTTTAATAAAGCCTGAAAAAGCTTCTTCGCTATTATTTGTATTGCGATCTGTCGATACACGTCCTTCCCAATCGTTATTGTCAGGAATACGTTGATCAACCACGTTGACAACGCCACCAATCGCGCCGCTACCGTAAAACAGGGTCGCAGGACCGCGCAGCACCTCAATCTGTGTTGCTGTTGAGGCGTCCGTAGCAACTATATGATCGGGACCAACGCGAGATGCATCTCCTGAATCCAAGCCATTTTGTGTCACTAATACTCGGGGACCGTCAAGTCCTCTGATAATTGGCGAACTGGCAACTGAACCATAAAAAGTAGAATGTACACCGACTTCGTTTTTCAGAGTATCACCTAGCGTCGATGCTTGTTTTCTGCGCAACTCGTCACCCGCCAAAACGCTAACAGGGGCTGCCGACTCAATTGTCGAAGCATGAAAAGCACTTGCCGTGACGTCAAAGATTTCAATACTCGAATTGGCAACTACAATTTCAATATCAAATAGGCCTGACTCAGGAACTGTCAATTCTGTTTTTGAATGGATGTGCCTTGAGCTTGCAACATGGATTTCCATATTTCCGGGCCTTACATTCTCGAAAATGAAACGTCCATCTGACTGAATAGAAGCCGTTTTATTAGTCCCCATAATTTGCACACTGCCATTGATTAGGGGTTTTCCCGCCTTGTCGAGAACAAGACCACTTAGCGTTTGTGCTTGAATTGAAATAGCAAAAGTAGATAAAATAGAGATTGACAGCAGAGTGAGCGGTTTAGGTAAGCATTTCACAGTTGATGATCCGTAATAGAAGTGATTTAGATATTTAATAAGATGTTATACTATAACATTTTGAGTGTAAAGTTATAATCTAACATTAATTAAACCGCTTAATTAGCTAGGAATTAACAGCTTATTGGTTAGTGGTTAGTGGTTAATAAAAAGTGAGGCGTCCTTTTATGGGAATAAAGTAGCCTTTTAAGCAATTGGACTTTACGTATTTCTGAGCCTGATTGTGCACCTAAGTTTCGCTAAACTAAATGCTTTTAGGAGTCCTTGGTCTAAAATCAGCACTAACAACCGTATTTCGCCCCATCGCTTTAGCTTCGTATAAACAAGCGTCAGTAGTTTCCAGTAGGGCTTTACTATCAAGACTACCACCATCGTTAGAGCTTGTTGTTACTCCAACGCTAATCGTCAGTGTTCTATTAATGTTTGATTTAATATGCGGGATTGCTAAATCTTCTATTTTTTGACGCACTTTTTCAGCAAGCAAGGCCCCCTCTTTTTCACTAGAGTCGGTAAGTAATATGACAAACTCTTCTCCACCATAACGGGCAACTAAATCTAAAGGCCGAGTGACCCCTTGCTCAAGTGCTCGTGCCACTTGCTGCAGGACAACATCACCTTGTGCATGACCATAATAGTCATTGTATTGTTTGAAAAAATCAATATCCAATAAGATAAGGCAAATCCTGCGTTTACTGCGCACGGCATATTTGCAGGCTTCAAAATAGCGTTTATCAAATGAACGTCGGTTTGGAATACCGGTTAAACCATCAATCCATGCCAGTTGCTCAAGCGCAGCCGTTTTTTGTACTAATTCAATTTGATTGCGAATACGCACTTTAATAAGCGGCACTAAAAAAGGTTTGCGGAAATAGTCAATGGCACCTAACTCTAGTCCTTTGAGTTCATCTTCTGGTAGGCTTTGTGCCGTCACAAAAATAATAGGAATATGCGATGTTTGCTTGTTATTTTTTAGTGCTTTACAGACCTCGTAACCGCTGATGTCGGGCAAAATGATGTCAAGTAGAATAAGGCATGGACGGGATTCTAAAGCCACTTTGATCGCTTGCTCACCGCTCATAGCTGCAAGAATATTATATTGGTCACTCAATGCATTATCTAAGATTTGAATATTGATACGTTCATCGTCGACAATAAGGATTGTGGCTCGTCGTTTTACCATATAAGTCCTACCTCATTATATTATGGCTAATTAATCTGTCGTTGGGCTGTGCATAAATATATGTTAGCTTAGAAATCCTCAATTCATTGGGTTATAAATCAAGTAATTGACATCAATCGCGCATCGACTAGTGCTCAAAAAACACTCACATTATACCATCAATTGAGTAAGTTACCAGTTCAAAGCTCTTTCTCAGCGAATTCCGCTAGACGACTCCTAACCACCCCGTCTAAATTAAAAGTCGCACTGCCTGAAAAGTTTTTAAACTTCTCCACGATATAGGTGAGACCAGAGGTTACCGCACTTAAATAATTACTATCAATTTGCGCCAAGTTACCCCCGCAAATTAATTTCGTGCCTTCACCGCAGCGGGTAATAATGGTTTTTAGTTGTGATGCGGTTAAATTTTGAGATTCATCCAAAATGACGATAGCATTTTGAATACTGCGTCCACGCATAAAGTTAACCGATTTGAACTGTATGTTGGCCTTTTCCATGATATAGCTCATAGAGCCTTTAGTATTTTCATCGTTTTTATGCAGCACTTCTAATGAATCAGTTATCGCAGCTAACCAAGGCGCCATTTTTTCCTCCTCGGTACCCGGCAGAAAACCAATTGATTCGGCGATTTCTGGTGTTGAGCGCGTTACAATAATTTTGTCATACATATTTTTTTCAATGACCATCTCCAATGCCGCGGCTAGTGCGAGTAATGTTTTACCGCTCCCGGCTGGGCCAGTTAGAATACACAAATCGATATGTGGGTCGAGCAATGAATGCAGGGCCATAGCTTGCCCAATATTTTTCGGCGATATGCCCCAAGCACGCCGAGACATAAGACGCTCATAGCCCAAGTCTAGTACTTCTAATGAATTGCTAGTAATTGATTCCACTATACCGGCAAATTGTCGAGTTTCATCAATCAGGAATTCGTTAATATAAGCTTCAGGCAAAACACTTCTTGGAATATTGTGAATAGTGTCTCGCCCTTCAGTGTGACTCTCAACAAGTTGCACCTTCTCCCAAAAGTTACCCTCGAATACATGATAACCCTTGCATAAATATTTAATATCACTGATGAGTTGGTCCCTGCGGTAATCCTCAACCAAGCCCATTCCGGCGCCCTTCGCTTTCAGACGCATATTAATGTCTTTGGTCACTAAAATGACTTGTCTAGGCGCCAATTTTACCTGCAAATGCAAGGCAACATTGATAATCCTGTTGTCGTTTTCATTACTAGTAAAAATCTGTTGGTTATCCGGCATCAACAAATCTGCAAATATCGACAGTGCACCTGTAGGTCCGTTTTCTCCAGCACCTAGCCCAGACATGCTAACCCCCGCGAGCATTTGCTCAGGCGTTGCATCGTGCAGCAAATCCTCCATCGCTCTAATTGACACTCTCGCATCGCGCGCAACATCTTTGTTACTATCCTTGATGTAATCCAATTCTTCCAACACAGTCATGGGCACGACAACGTCATTTTCTTTAAAAGACGTGAAGGCAAGCGGTTCATGCAAAAGAATATTGGTATCCAGCACATACAATTTAGTATTGGAAATTGACACGACATTAGCGTCAGTTTGATCATTCGAGTTAACAGGTGTAATTTGTGTTTGTTGTGGCATCAGCGACTCCAATAATACTAAGAAACAGCCTGAGTTCGTTGCCTCAGAGGTAAGAAAATAATGTTTCTGCGTAGCCGGTGTGAGTGCGTTAATGCGGCCACACAGTGTGCATTAGCGTCAGCAAGCATTGACAACAAAACCACCTTAAATGAGTTTGCTACAATTATCACGACCTTTTTTAAGCTAATTTGAACAGATAGCTGACAGTGGCGCCGAGTATCAGTACAATACGCACCCAGTTTATTTTTCACATTGGATTTTGTTTATGTATGCAGCACAAGAGTTTACCGTTGGCCAGCGTTGGTTAAGCAATACAGAAGCTGATTTAGGCTTGGGTGTTGTCATTGCAACCGACAACCGTACGATAGACATGCTCTTTCCTGCAGTTAAAGAGGACCGTACTTATGCGATCGCTCAGGCACCTATTACTCGTCTAATTTTAAGCGAGGGCGAGCTAGCCCTTCATAGCGATGGGTGGGACTTAAAAATCACCAGTGTCACCTCACAAGACGGCCTTTATATTTATTCTGGTATGCGCTCGGACAATGGTGAACAGGCCTCCATCATTGAAGTAGCACTGGATTGCAACGTCAAACTAAATCAACCTGAAAAACGCTTGTTTAGCGGTCAGCTTGATTCACCTAAATGGTTTGATCTTCGCCACGAATGCCTGCAAAAACAATACGAACATGCAACTTCTGGTGCCGTTGGTTTAGTTGGCGCTCGTGTCGAACTTATACCGCACCAATTACATATTGCAAATGAAGTAGGTAGCCGTTTTGCGCCACGCGTATTGTTAGCAGATGAAGTAGGCTTGGGTAAAACGATTGAAGCTGGATTAATTTTGCACCAGCAATTGCTCACAGGCAAAGCCAAACGTGTGCTCATTATAGTACCTTCGAGCTTAGTGCATCAGTGGTTAGTTGAAATGCTACGCCGGGTTAGCTTGCCCTTCTCAATATTTGATGAAGAGCGCATGGAAGCGATGGCTGAAAGTGGCGACAATCCTTTTGAGCAAGAACAACTGGTGCTATGCAGCATCGACTTTATCAAACAAGAGAAAGTACTGGAAAAAGCAACCGACGTCGATTGGGACATCTTAGTTGTTGATGAAGCCCATCATTTGCAATGGTCATCGGAGCATGTTTCAGAGGAATACAGTGCAATTGAACAACTTTGTAAAATAAGCAAAGGTGTTCTGCTATTGACCGCTACACCAGACCAACTCGGCCATGAAAGTCACTTTGCACGTTTACGTTTGCTAGATCCAGCACGATTTTACGATTATCAACAGTTTCTTGAGGAGGAAACCCACTATGGCGAACTAGCTGAAGCGGTGGCCCCTCTTATTGATAATGCACATATGAACCAAGCGCAAATTGACAAGCTAAATGCGGTGGTTAAAGATGAAGAAATAACGGATGCCATGTTGGCAAGTGGCGAACAACGACATGCCCTGCTAACTAAACTCATTGACCAACACGGTACTGGTCGTTTGTTATTTAGAAATAGTCGAGCTAGCATAAAAGGTTTCCCCGACAGGATTGCCCTGCCGGCGCCATTAAAGTTGCCAAAAGAATATGCAGTATCGTTGTCGTTGGAGGAGGATGTTGTACTCAGTCTGCACCCTGAGCGAGCCCCCTTGGTAAACGACAACTGGACTAAATATGATCCACGTGTGACCTGGTTGGTTGATTTACTAGAAACCAATAAAGGTGAAAAGGTGTTGGTTATTTGTGCTTATGCATCAACTGCGCTGCAATTAGCTGAATATTTACGTCAAAAAACCGCGATCAGGCATACTGTTTTTCATGAAGGAATGAGTATTATTGAACGCGATAAAGCCGCGCATTTCTTTGCCACTAACGAACAAGGTGCGCAAGTTTTGTTGTGTAGCGAAATTGGCAGTGAAGGCCGCAACTTTCAGTTTTCACGTCACTTGGTTTTATTTGACTTACCAATGGTGCCAGATTTGTTGGAACAACGGATTGGCCGCCTTGACCGAATTGGACAGAAATTCGATATTAATCTACATATCCCTTACTTTGAAAATACCGCACAAGAAGTATTGTTTGATTGGTATCAGGATGGATTAGGTGCGTTCGAATCTACCTGTCCCGTTGGCAGCGATGTATTTAAGCAATTACAATCTGACTTAATGTCGGCACTCAAAAATCCCGAAGACACTGAGCTAAAACTAGATATCATTGGCCAAACCACAGCACTAACAAAAGACCTTAAACAGAAAATAGAAAAGGGCAGAGACAAACTTCTCGAATTAAACGCCTCTGGTTTTGGTCGAATTGATGATTTACTAGACAAAATTATTGCTGCTGAAAACCCAGTTGGCTTACTCAATTTTATGAGCAGATTGTTTGACGCCTTGGGCGTAACTCAAGAAGAAAAGGACGACCACAGTTATATTCTTCGTCCAACTGAACAATTAATACATCAAATTCCAGGCTTAACGGAAGACGGCTTAGAAGTGACTTATCAACGCAATAGTGCGACTAAATTTGAGCAGCTGCAGTTTCTTAGCTGGGACAGTGAAATAGTGAGTCATTGTTTAGAATCAGTCACCACAGATGTTTTGGGTAAAAGTAGTATTGCGTTTACAAAAGATCCGACCCAGCCTACCGGTGCATTTTGGATAGAGACAACGAGTGTTTTATCTGCCAGCGCCGAAGCGAGTTTGCAATTGTATCGATTCTTACCACCGACACCTGTGCGCCTTTGTCTTGATGCTAAAAGCCAACCTGTAGAAGTTGAATTTGAGCAATTATTTAAAGTGAAACGCAAAATTGCACTGCAACTGCTGCAAGCGCTTGCAGACCCAATTACCGGGGGTGTTGAGGCAAGTCTAAAATTAGCTCATGCCGACTTGGCTGAGCAGCAATCAGTTGCACTAAATGCAATGCAATCTGAACTGAGTGGTGAAATTGAGCGATTACGTTCTCTACAAAAAACCAATCCTTCTATTCGAAATGAAGAAATCGACTTTATTGAAGTGCAAAAAACGACTCTCACCAATATTATAGGCAATGCTGAACCTTATCTAGATAGTCTGCGCATTGTTGTAAATAACCCATAAAATGACACTATCGCACTATTCGCCGCCTACGCATCCTTACCTCGAGATATTATATCGCGATGAGGATGTCTTGGTGTTAGATAAACCTGCCGGGCTACTTACAGTGCCCGGTAAATCGACAGACCTTAGAGATTCATTGCAAGTTCGGGTACAGCGGGTGTTCCCGACAGCTACTATTGTGCATCGCCTAGATATGGCCACGTCAGGTATTCTGATGATGGCACTAAATAAACCAGCGCACGTGCACTTGTCTCGCCAGTTTGAGAACCGTCAAACAGAAAAAATTTATTTTGCCCGCGTGTTTGGTCATGTTGAGGGTGAGTCTGGTAACATTGATTTACCACTGATATGCGACTGGCCGAATAGACCGAAGCAAATGGTAGACCATGAAAGGGGGAAACCTTCACAAACCCATTGGCACGTTGTGCAGCGTGACCGCAATTCAACGTTAATGGAACTGACTCCAATTACAGGGCGGTCGCATCAACTACGAGTTCATATGTTGGCATTAGGCCATCCAATTTTAGGTGATCGATTGTATGCACATCAAGCAGCCCGAGCTAAAAATCCACGTCTTTGCTTACATGCACAAATGCATGAATTCTCGCATCCTGTTAGTGGTGTGAAATTGCGATTCGAATCGCCGCATTCATTTCAAAAAGAGTTATAGATAAGTAAAATAAATACTTAGCCCTTATTCGCAAATTTGCTCTCCCTTATGGCACTACAGTTACAAATAAGTAACAGATTTATAACAAAAAAGTCTTTTTAGTATTGCTTAGCCTATAAAATACGTTTATTCTAAATTAATCACGCAACATCGATTTAACATGCGTGAAACGTTAACTAGGATATCAAAAAAATGAGTCAGCGGTGATATAGGGTTGAATGAACCATGAGGTTACGACCGGTAACTTTTATGTACTTAATCTTATACTCAAATAAAATAACAATTCCTCCGTAATATGATGAGAACACAAATGAGTCAATACTTACCGAAACAGTTTAAAACCAAACCCTTAGCGTTGCTTGTAGCTATGTCGCTGGGTTTTATGTCTAACAGTGCATTGGCTCAAGAAGAAGCTGATGCCGAAGAAGAATTTGAAACAATTGTCATCACAGCATCAAAACGCTCAACAGGATTACAAGAAACGCCAATAGCGGTGACTGTTGCTAGTGCAAAAGATATTCTGCAAACCAAAGTCTTGGATATGGGTGATTTACAAAGCCTAGTACCAACTTTGCGTGTAACGCCACTGCAGCGCTCAACCAATACTAACTTTTCTATTCGCGGTTTCGGCAACGGCACCAACAACACAGGTATTGAGCCCTCAGTTGGTGTTTTCATAGACGGTGTTTACCGCTCAAGAGCTGCAGCTCAAATTGGTGATTTACCACGCTTACAACAAATAGAAATATTAAGTGGCCCGCAAAGCACTTTGTTTGGTAAAAATGCCTCCGCTGGTGTTATTAACGTTCGAACTCAAGCGCCATCATTTAATCTTGAAGGTAAAATTGAAGCGACACTAGGTAACTATAACCAACAGATTTTAAAAGGTTTTGTGACCAATGCAATTACCGACGACCTTGCGTTTAGTTTGTCTGGTGGCATGAACACACGCGATGGTTATACCAAAAGCGTCGTGGGCTTAGGTGACATCAATGATAGAGACCGTTGGAATCTACGAGGTCAATTCTTATATGAACCAACTGAAGATGTTACTTTCCGCTTTATCGCAGATTACAGTGAAATAGATGAGTCTTGCTGCACCGTGGCCGATGTTATCAATGGTCCAACAACCGCAGCAGTTCAAGCTCTTGGCGGTGTTGTATTAGATGCGGCAGAACCATTTGGGTTTGAATCAGCACTGAATATCGACCCTACTAACAAAATTGAAGATGGCGGCATTTCCTTACAAATAGATGTAGATTATGACACTTTTGCCTTTACCTCAATAACGGCAATGCGTAACAACAAATCAAAGTACCTAAGTGATGTGGACTATACATCCTTGGATATTTTGACCGAAGAAGGGCATACCGATATAGATACCTTCACCCAAGAGTTTCGTTTGACTTCAACTGGCGACAACGCGTTTGATTGGATGGTGGGCGGTTTCTACTTCAATGAAACTGTGGATACTGGCGATACTTTGTTTTACGGAACAGGGACGCGGAATTTCTTTAATGTACTCGGTTTTGGCGCTTTATTTCCCGGTGTAGAGGGGATTTATGGCTTAGCACCAAATAGTTTCTTTGCCGCCGATCAATATATTAATAGCGAATTTATGCAGGACAACGAGTCTTATTCTTTATTCGTTAGCCTTGATTACGACCTAAGTGATGCATTAAGCGCTACCTTAGGCATAAGCTATACCAATGACGAAAAAGAAGTCACCATCGAATCAGATAATACCGAAATATTATCGTCTATCGATTTTACCTCTACGCCAACTATACTTGGTATACCATTGACGCAATTCCCACCCTTAGCTCCATTTGTACCAACGTTACAAAGTGTGCAATTTTTGCCACCACAACTTATATTTCCAAATTCGCTAGAGAGTGGTAAAAGCTCAGACAGCAAAACCACGTGGAGCTTACGTTTAGCTTATGAAGTTAACAAGAACGTGAATGTTTTTGCAACCGCAGCAACTGGCTTTAAAGGTACATCTTGGAACTTATCGCGTGATACACGTCCGTTCCCTGGTGACCAAGCAGCACTTGCAGCAGCTGGTTTGTTGCTGGCTAACCAGAGCTACGGTACTCGCTTCGCTGGTCCTGAAGAATCGGAAGTTTACGAGCTAGGTATTAAAACTAGATTCAGAAATGCAGCCATTAACTTGACTGCGTTCGATCAGACGATAAAGGGGTTCCAGTCAAGTACGTTTGTTGGAACGGGCTTTGTATTAGCAAATGCGGGTCAACAATCGACAAAAGGGGTGGAATTTGATTCAACCTTTAATGTTAGTGATAGCGTTGATATTACTATAGCGGGTATGTTGCTTGATCCAGTCTATGATTCATTTATAGGTGCATCAGGCTTAAATGGCCCGGTAGACTTATCCGGAGAGAAACCGCTGGGTATCTCTGAACGTACTTTAAATGCGGGTATTACGTATAACTTTGAATTTGACAATGGCATGTTCGGTTATATTCGCACAGACTATCAATATGAAAGTGAAGTAGGATTGGTAGCTAACGTACCACCGGAAATAACCCGCGCTGTGAGCACCATAAATGCGAGTGCTGGTTTAACTATGGAAAATGGCGTCAGCTTCCAAATTTATGTGCGTAATTTGAATAACGATGAGTATTACTTATCTGCATTCCCACCACCAATTCAAAGCGGCAGTTTCAATGCTTATCCAAACCAACCTAGATTATTTGGCGCGTCAGTGTCGTATGAGTTCTAAAATAATTAGAGTGTAAAAATAGAGTGTAAAAATCTAAAAACTAAAAGCAGCTCTTGGGCTGCTTTTTTTATCCTTAGATAAATCGGCGATACTTATTAAGCATCTTGTCAACCAAGCCGATAATCTTTGTAATGCGCTTTAACAAATACTAATCTATGGCTATGCGAACAACCCTAAAACATGCTTTTGCTTCATTCTCAGTTGGCTTTGTATTGGTAAGTAGCGTTGTTTCGATTGACGGTGCAGCACAATCGGCGTCTTTTGCTGAATTAACCAGTACTGACATGCGAAATCAATTGCATAGCGACCAATTTACGCTCATCGATGTGGGTGATAATAGACTGCCCATTTTAATATCATTATCTGAGCAGCCTATCACCAAGGGCGTTATCCTTATTATTGGTGACGCCGATATGCCCTTAGGTAGACAAGATTCACTCTCTCATGTTGCTAAATACTTACCCTCAATTGGCTGGACTACCGTGGTAATGCCATCTTTAGGTTTAAGCCTTGGGCCTAATATCGCACTCCCCATTGAGAGTAGCGATACCCAAGCCGTCAACGATAAAGCTGTTGATAATAAGGATAGCAACAATGCACAAAAGGCCAATGAGGATGATGTTGCAATCGCAGTTGCAGAACAAGCATCAAAAAATTCAATAAATGAAAAAAGGGAAGATACAGTAGCACATAGAATAAATAGCAGCTCCATTGTGCCTGCAATAAGTGAAGCTGCATTGGTTGTTTATTCGCAAGAAGTAGAAGCCTATCTTGCTGCCACTCTCACTTATATGGAAATGACGATGGGACATCGTATTGTGGTTAGTCAGGGCATCACAGCAGCAACTATTACCAAGCTAGTTATCGACCGTGACGCGTTGATGCAGCAAATAGATACACTTGTAATCAATAATCCGTATTGGCCAATCCGCAAATTAAACAATAAACTACCGATGCTCATTGCACAAACCTCAATACCGGTTCTGGACCTCGTCAGTCAATGGGATAATAGTTGGAGCAAACAAACTGAGCGGACACGAAGGATAAAAGCAAGGACGGAACTCAAACAAGTATATCGGCAAGCTGATATTATTGGTCAGCCCTTGGACCAGATACAAATGCAATACATTGCCGGTCAAATTAAGGGTTGGACAACTTATTTAGGTTGGTAATGCTTCTTTCGATTTTTTAATCCTTTCTATATATTTATATTATACAGTTACTTAAGCATTCACCTGAGTTGTGGTTCCACGAATTTATTTTCACTACCTATACTTTATACACATCCTAATAAAACTACGTTGGCAGATGACTTTGTTGGTTCAACATTTTATCGATCGCAAGGCAAAACAACTTGCTTTTTACATGCGTTCTTACTGGCAAAACGAGCTTCCCTATGCTGAGCTCGAATGTTTTTTGTGGGACACGTTTGAAGAATGGTCACTAGTAAAAAACCCGCAGTCACAAGCTTATAGCCATAAAGAAAGAATATTTTGGCACGTACTGCACCAAACTCATTATTGGGAGGAACCATTAATACGCAACGACGATTGTATTAAAACTCAATTATTGATGTGTATTTTGTGTTTAGAAGGGCAAGGTTTATGTCCATTAGATGTTGTCGGTATACGCCCCTAAAGTAACCGAAATTAGCATAATTATATCAAAGGCTTGTGGTTGGTGTTCAACGAACAAAATATCGATTTATGATACAATTTTAGACAGAAAAAGGGTAGACGATGGCATCGTGGTGCTCATAACCTTCAAGCATAAAGTCATCGGTCGTTACCCATGTTTCCAGATCTTTCAGTGACGTGATTTTAGGGTTGATCGTCAAGCTGGGGTTAGGAAATGGTGTTCGAGTCAATTGCACATCTCTCATCAATTCGAATTGATTCTCATATATATGAGCATTAACGATTTTATGGTACGCTTTTTTTGGATTAGTCCCCGTAATTTGAGCCACCAGGGCAAGCATTATATACACCTGAATTTGATTAAAATTTAAGCCTAAAGGAACATCACAAGAACGTTGATAGCTGGTTAGATACAAATCCTTGCCTAATAGTGAAAAGTTGTGTGTGTGCATGCATGGACGCAAACAGCCAAGGTCAAATTCACCTGGATTGTAGAATGTAACAATTTCGCCGCGATCATCGATACCTTTGGACAAGTTATCGATAACTTTAGCCAGTTGATCCAATGTCGATCCATCTGGCTTTTGCCAAGTTCTACCTTGAACCCCATAAACTCGACCCATGTCATCCTCACCTTTACGATGCGGATTTGTTAGCCAAGCTTGATTTTCATTTGCATTTGCATTCCAAGTATTGCAACCAATTAAACGGAACTCAGCTGCGCTTTGATAACCCCGTAAATAGCCAAGTAACTCAGCAATAGCAGCCTTATAAAAGCTTTTGCGCGTTGTTATTAGCGGAAAAGACTTATTTTCAACATCATATTCAAGCTCAGCATTGATAACTGTCAAACACTTTTGCCCTGTGCGTTCATTGGTTAACCAAGTCCCTTCATTGACAATGCGCTGACATAGTTGCTCATACTGACTCATGATGACAATTCCTTACCTTTAATTTAACACCTAACATTACTTTTACTAACTGTGAATTAGGCTTTTTCGCCTTTTTTAACGGCATACGCAATCAATGCTGCACCAGCCAGTATCATTGGAATACATAGCATTTGTCCTTGCGATAATCCAAGCGCATTTAAATCAAGATGAGCGTCTGGTTCACGGAAATACTCAACAAAAAACCTAAAAGTACCGTAACCTAATAAGAACAAGCCTCCTACCGAACCAATCGGACGCGGTTTAGCTGAATAGAGCCACAAAATCACAAATAATAAAACACCTTCGAGTGCAAATTCATAAAGCTGTGATGGGTGACGCGGCATGGCACCGGCACCAGGGAACACGAATGCCCAAGGCACGTCAGTAGTCCGGCCCCATAACTCACCATTTATAAAGTTGCCAATACGTCCTGCCCCCAAACCAATGGGCACTAATGGAGCAATAAAATCACCCACGCGTAAAAATGGCCAACCTTGTTTTTTAGAAAACCAAAACGCAGCAACAATGACTCCTAAGCAGCCACCGTGGAAGGACATTCCGCCTTCCCAAATACGGAAGAGATAGAGTGGATTATCAACAAAAACGCTAAAATTATAAAACAGTACATAACCAATGCGGCCGCCTATTACGACACCCATAAAACCCCAAAATAGCAAATCGCTGAGCTGTTCTTTACTCCAATCAGTACGTGAAAGTCGCCTGTTCGCAAGCCAAAACGCAGCTAAAAAGCCAATTAAATACATAACGCCGTACCAGCGCAGCGCAAGTGGGCCAATTTCGAAGATAACAGCGTTTATTGTTGGAAAATCTAAATGCGCAGGGATATTTTGTGCTGAGATGCTCATGTATTACTCAATTCCTATGATCATGCGTATGCTTACTAACACCAAGAAAGCCGCAAAAACTTTCTTCAATTTAGCCGTATCTAATTTCTGACCTAGTTTAACACCAATTGGTGCGGTTAGCATCGACGTTGCAATAATGCCCAAGGTAGCAGGCAAATAAACGTAGCCTAACGACCATTCTGGCAAATCCGGGTTTTTCCAGCCCATAATGACAAAATTCAATGTACCAAAAACCGCGACTATGACGCCGCTAAAAGCTGCACAACCGATGGCTTTTCGAATATTAACCTGAAACCACATTAGTGCAGGAACGATTAATGCGCCACCACCTATGCCCATTAGCGCACAAATAAAACCGGTGGTAGCACCTATTCCGCCAAGCCCGGGTTTACCGATTGTATGCTGTGAGGCTTTTCGAGAACCAAACACCATTTGTAGTGCAATTAAAATAACTAGCACAGCAAAAATACGCTGTAATAAAACACCTGAGATAAAACTAGCAAACTGTGCACCCAAAGTCGCACCAATCGCAATACCAAAAGCACAATAGGTAATTATACGTTTGTCTAAGTTACCTAGTTTATAATGGCTTCGTGCTGAGGAAAGCCCGGTCATAATAACCGTGGATAGAGATGTTGCTATAGCAATCGTCATTCCAATTTCAATATCTATTTGTAGAAAAAAATGCAGTAAAAAGACCATAGCAGGAACGATTAATAAGCCACCACCAATACCCAGTAAACCGGCAAATACACCGACAATAGAACCCAACATTACGCACAATAAAAATATTTCAAAATTTGGATCCATTTACATCTTACTCATTATATAAAAAACGGTGATATGCGATAAAAACGTCAAGATCCCGCTCTTACTAGTCCACCGAGCCCTCTTATTTCAAGATATTGGTCGACAATCTGTTTAACTTGGTCTGGACCAGCACATGACAATATTTGAGGTAATAACGCCTCGAGTTCACAAATAGCGACATTGCGGATAACCCAATTAATCTTACGCAGACTATGTGCATTCATACTCAATTTACGATAGCCCATAGCCATTAGAATTATTGCCCCACTTGGCTCGCCAGCTAATTCACCACAAACAGTTACTGGAATTTTACAAAGCTTGGATGTTTGCACAATTTGATTGAGGGCGATTAATACCGACGGATGATAGCTTGAATATAATTGAGCAACACGAGAATTATTACGATCAACCGCTAGAAGATATTGAGTTAAATCGTTTGTACCGACTGAAAAAAAATCGACTTTTTTTGCAATCTGTTCTAACTGAAAGATTACTGCAGGAACCTCTAACATGACACCTATAGCGGGTTTGAACAACACCTTATTAGTCTTGACCGCTTCTTCTTTTACTTCATGGAAAGCTTGCTTGATAAGTCTATTTGCTTCATCAACTTCGCTAATACTCGACACCATAGGTAACAAAATATGCAAGTTGGTTAAGCCTATACTAGCCCGTAACATTGCTCTAATCTGCATCAGGAAAATTTCTGGATGATCCAGCGTAAGACGAATACCACGCCAGCCCAAAAACGGATTTTCTTCTGATATAGGAAAATAAGATAAAGGCTTGTCGCCTCCGACGTCGAGCGTACGCATAGTCATTTCTTTATCCGGATGCGCACTTAACAGACTATGATAAAGCTCAAATTGCTCCTGTTCAGACGGAAAACGTTCGCGCAACATAAAGGGAATTTCAGTTCGATATAAACCGACTCCAGCACCCTGTTTGTTTTGCTCCATTTCTAAACTTGCCGAAAGACCTGCGTTCACCAATAATGTCATTTCACAGCCATCTGCTGTTTTAGCCGGTTGATCCGCTTCACTTTGAATACGTTGATGCAGCGCCTCTTCTTCGGCAATCAATTGCAGAAATTCAGTCCGAGCTTGATCCTCTGGGGCCAAAACAACCTGTCCTGAATAACCATCAACGAACAGCTCTTGATGATTTAACAAGCTAAGCGGAACGCCACCTAAACCCATGACAGCAGGCACTCCCATTGCACGCGCTAAGATGGCGGCGTGCGAATTGTTGGAGCCTTGAATCGAAACTATTGCTTTTAATTTCCCCGCAGGAAATTCAGCTAGCATCGGCGCTGACACTTCGCGCGCAACAAGAATGGCACTCTGGGGTATGTTCGTTGCAGTATTTATGGGTGAGCCTGACCCATTCATAATGTTATGCAATATACGATTAGACAAGTCGATTATATCAACGGCCCGTTCTTGCATATACGGGTCTTCCATAGCTGCAAATCGCGCGGCGTAGCTATCCACAACTAATTTTAATGATGATGCTGCATCCCAGCATTCACGAATTTTTTGCTCTACTTCTCGTCCCAAACTATTAGCGTCAAGTAGTTGCTCATACAGCTGAAATATAGCTTTTACGTCTTCGGGTAGGCTGTCACCTAGATTATCCGACAATCTGGCAACTTGAATTCTGGTGAGCTCAACAGCCTCCCGATAACGCTCTATTTCTTTTTGTTGATCGGTAGTTTTGCGAACGATGAGTTGGCTTAGTTCGTGCTTCATATTGAACACAACAGCCTGACCTAAAGCCAGACCAGGAGCGCCAGGCACGCCATTAATACTTTTGTGAGCATCAATAGTTGTTTCAGAGTTAACGTCCAGAACGCCACGAATTTCCGCATTCGCAATCTCGAGTCCAATTTGCGTAGCCAGAGTCACTAAAAAAGCTTCTTCGTCTTCGCTAAAGCGCCGAATAGACTTTTGCTGCATTGACATAACACCCAACAACTTCCGCTGATGAATTATCGGTGTGCCGATAAATGCAAAAAAGGCGTCTTCATTAACTTCAGGATAATGTTTGAAACGGGGGTGCAGAGGCGCATTTTCGATATTGAGTGGTTCTTCTCTTTGACCAACTAAACCGATCAGGCCTTCATTAAAACCTATCTTAACCTGATTAATCGCTGTTTTATCAAGTCCATCAGTGGCTTTTAAAACTAGTACTTGGTTCTTATAATCAGCCAAATAAATAGAACACGAATCCACTTTCATCGTTTCTCTAACCAACATAGCAAGGCGCGCCAAAGCAGGCTCCAAACCCGGAATTTGGTTTACTTCTTGAACTATTCTTTTCAGGGTTGTTAGCATGCATTAGGCTCCATTGCGGTTAACAAAACGAGTAAGGCAAACTTTAAGCATTAACTGCCTTAGGGCTATGTTTGCGGTCTTGGGCGACGCCGTTTGTTTTTTCGGTTGTTGTTAGGCAAATGAGAATGAGGCTTTTGCGCAGGCAATACGATAGGCGCAAACTCTTTCATGACTTTTCGATAAACATCACGTTTAAACGAGACAACATTGCGTATGGGGTACCAGTAACTGACCCAACGCCAATCGTCAAATTCAGGGTGCCCTGATTGTAAAAGATCGACATCTTTTTCATCACACTTTAAGGTGAGCAAAAACCACTTCTGTTTTTGGCCAATACATACAGGGCTAGATCCCTTTCTTACAAGGCGTTTAGGCAATTTATAACGAAGCCAGTTTCGGGTCACCCCCACTATACTTACGTCTTTTTCAAGCAACCCCACTTCCTCGTGAAGTTCCCTATACATTGCCTGTTCAGCAGTCTCCCCTTGGTCAATTCCGCCTTGTGGGAACTGCCATGAATGTTGGCCATATCGACGAGCCCAAAATACTTGACCCATTTTATTGCATATAATAATGCCAACATTCGCGCGGAATCCTTCGGCATCAATCACTTAGATTACCCAGCGCATTTATACTTTTATATTTGTCTATTCTTCCATAAACTAGGGATTATGCAAAGCAATAGCGTTAATTATTTAATAAGTGAAGCCTTAACCCCATGCAATCAATACAAACACCACAGAATCCTCCTTCATCTATAGAGGACCTTATGCAACGAGCGCGGGCTTTGGCAGGCCTTACCCTAGGTGACTTAGCGAGAGCGGCGAATATAGAGATACCGGTTAATTTCAAAATTCAGAAAGGTTGGACAGGACAATTAATCGAACTTTGGCTAGGGGCAAGTGCGGGGTCGAAGCCTGAGCAAGATTTCCCTGAACTAGGTGTTGAATTGAAAACACTACCTCTGTCATATGACAATAAGCCACTTGAAACTACCTATGTCTGTTATGCACCGCTCACTAATAACACTGGCGTAAATTGGGAAAACTGTAACGTACGCAATAAATTACAGTGTGTATTATGGTTACCCGTGCAAGGTGAAAGAGAAATACCACCGAGTGAGCGCATCGTAGGATCCCCTATTTTGTGGCAACCTAGCGCGCAACAAAACGCGCAACTGCAGTACGACTGGGAAGAATTAATGGACATGATTAGCTTAGGTCAAGTTGAGCGCATAGACGCAACCGTGGGAAGTTATTTGCAACTTCGTCCCAAAGCCGCTAATGGTGCAGTCGTTACAGAGGCTATTGGTGAAGATGGACAGTTCATAAAAACACGCCCAAGGGGCTTCTACTTGCGTAAAAATTTCACTCAACATATTTTAGAGAGCGCTTTTGTAGGCTAAATTGACTGATTTATTGCGCCGGATCAATTATTAATTAAGTGCTTATTGCAGAATTTCTGTTGCCTGCTATTTTCTGAGTATTACTCCTTAGCATATTATTTTTCAATGGAACGTCCTTATCCATTGAGCTGTTCAACCGAGGTACGCTGGTATGGCACTTTTTATTACTGAAGAATGCATTAATTGTGACTTATGTGCAGAAGAATGTCCAAACGAAGCAATTACAATGGGCGCTGAAATTTACGAAATTAATGCTGACAAATGCACCGAGTGCGTTGGTCATTATGAAGAGCCAAGCTGTGTTGGTGTTTGCCCCGTAGAATGCATTGAAGTTAATCCAAAACGCAAAGAAACGGTAGCGCAATTAACTGAAAAATTTGCGCGTTTACAGGCCTAAATATGTTCGTGCGATTTAGATCACAAGGTGAGGTGAGCCCTGCGGATGAGATGATATCGACAGTCGCATGTACTGTCTTGTTGTGAAACTGATGCACTCTTATAGCTTTGTTTGCAGGTATCAGTCCAGACGACAAAGATGGGTCTTGAGTAGCTACTCCCGTTGGGCATTTATTGGTATTGCAAGATAATGATTGGACGCAACCCAATGCCAACATCATGCCTCTCGCAGTGGTGAACCAATAGAATTAGAATATTCTGGCGGCGCAGCACCCGTTCCACCCTCTCCACCGTCGACAGTAACAAAATCAAGCGTGATATTGAGCTCAACCATGGCTTTGCAAATAGCCACAAATTTGCTCCGTCTGCCCAATGCAAGCTTTATCCCAATCGGCTTACCGCCACTAAGGTCACGCAAGGTTTGTACAAAATTAACCAGCTCAATAGGCGTGCTAAAAGCACTATGCGTGGATGGTGAGTCAACTTGAGTACCCACTTTCACGCCGCGAATATCAGCAATTTCTTGCGTATTCTTGCTTGCCGGTAGAATTCCTCCATGGCCAGGTTTTGCGCCTTGAGAGAGTTTAATTTCTATCATTTTAATATTTATATGTGCTGCTTGTTGGCTAAATTTTTCTGCGTCGAAACCACCCGCATCGTTTCTGCAGCCAAAGTAGCCCGTTCCAACTTGCCAGACAACATCAGCACCGTATTCAAGATGATAAGGGCTAACACCACCCTCCCCCGTATTGTGATAAAAACCGCCTAACTTCGCTCCTTTGTTCAGCACTTGCAGTGCTGGTTTACTCAAACTGCCAAAACTCATGGCTGAAATGTTTAGGATACTCGCAGAATAGGGCTGTTTGCAGTGACGACTGCCGATGATGATACGCGGATCCAAGTCAATATCATCGACGTTTAGCGCAGACAAAGAATGAGCAATCCATTCATAGCCTGTTTTATAGGTATCAACCTGTGTGCCAAATGGAATAGTATCGCGGCTGTTTTTCGCTCGCTGATAGACAATATTTCGAAACATGCGACTGATAGGCGCACCGCCAGCGTCGGTCTCTAATATGTATTGTTGAACAAATGGTCGAACGCTTTCAATAATCCATCGAGCTCTTCCGATCAATGGAAAGTTGCGCAATATTGCGTGTTTTGTTTGCCTACCATCGTATATCGCAGTCATCAACTGAGGTAACGTAATAATCAAAACTAAGCAATAAGGGGAACAAGGAGTGAAATCAACACGACAAATAGGTTAATCCCAATCAGCACTTGAAAAATAGTTTTACGCACAGTGCCCCTTGTCAAGTGATGAATAAATAATAGTCATTTAATTTCTGCGGTGTTTTTTTGCTTGCTATCGCGATGCGCTAGATCCTCGGATGACATCACAACACCGTCCTTAGTGCCATTCTTGTCGCTCTTCTTGTCGCTATTCTGGTCGCTATTGCTTCGTTCGCCTTCGCTTTCGTTCTTAGCTAATTCGTCACGAGCCTCACAAGTCACTGTGATGCTATACGTAAATACGGCTCCTAATAAAACCACAACCCAACTCAAGTACACCCAAACAAATAGAATGGGAATGACAGCTAATGCGCCATAGATGACCTGGTATGATGGAAAACTGGTTACATACAGCGCAAAGCCCTTCTTAGATAACTCAAACAATACGGTGGCTAATAGGGCACCGCAAAATGCATATTTTGCTCTTACCGTTCGATTAGGGACTATCATGTATAAGATTAAGAACGCGCCGATAGCAGCAAAACTTGGCACCAGCTTGAGAAAGAAGGTTCCCAGTCCTGGAGTGTATTCTTCGGCAAAATTAGCAAGCCCTGCAAGGTAAGAACTGACTACTATGCTGGAGCCTATTAAAAAAGGACCTAGGGTGATAACCATCCAATAAATCGCAAAGGTATAAATGAGTGGACGTTCGGCTTGCGTTCGCCATATATGGTTAAAGGTTTTATCGATATTGGATATCAATAGTAGCGCTACCAGTAATAGAGAGACAATACTAACAGCGCCCATACCTGATGCATTGGCCACAAATTCAGCCACATAATCTTGCACTACATCGCCGGCGGTAGGTACAAAATTACTGAATATAAAGTTTTCTAGTTGACCTCTGACTTCAGCAAATGCAGGAAAGGCTGACATGATCATAAAAAAAACCATGATTACAGGAACCAGCGAAAGCAAAGAAACGTAAGCCAAGTGCCCCGCCGAAATGGTGATCCGCTCAGAACGCATATGTTCGATGAAAGCCTTACCAACATCAATAATTAGCGGTTGATAATAACTTACTTGTTTAGTGACACGATTGGATAAATTCAACTCAGCAAGCTCCACTTGTTGCTGCTAGTAGCGTCTTTTGATAGCTAAAAATGAAAAATAACCGACGCATTATAAGATTGTTAGTTTACCTCTAACAGCATCGAACTTAAACCTATCTTATAAGAATGCCTAATAAAAATGCTTATTTTTGACTGCGTAAACCTAACATATGACAAATCGCATAACTTAATTCACAGCGATTCAATGTATAAAAGTGAAAGTGCTTCACACCTTCTTTTGCCAATACTTTAACCATATCCATCGCAATATTCGCGCCCATCAAATTTCTGGTTGCTTGGTCGTCGGCATCCAAGCCTTCATACATTTTATGTAACCAGTTAGGTACATGCACGTTGGTGAAGCCGGCAAATCGCTGCAGTGTTTGGTAATTCGTTACAGGAAGAATACCTGGCACAATATCTAAATCGATACCAGCCGCTGCAGCTCTATCTCTGAAACGCAAAAAGACGCTAGTATCAAAGAAGAACTGCGTAATCGCTTCATTTGCGCCCGCTTGTGCTTTGCGTTTTAAATTCAATAGGTCAAATTGTGCATTCGGTGCTTCTGGATGTTTTTCTGGATACGCAGCAACGGAGATATCAAAATCAGCAACGTCTTTCAATAAAGTCACCAGATCACTAGCATGCATGTCAGTTTTATCGACGCCTTTTGGCAAATCGCCGCGCAAAGCCACTATGCGTCGAATTCCCGAATCCCAATAGTCCTTTGCAATTAACTTAAGTTCATCGGGTGTTGCATCCACGCACGTCAAATGTGGTGCGGTTGAAACGCCGGTTTCTTTATAAATTCGTTTAACAACCGCGTGAGTTCTGTCTCTTTCACCGCTATTCGCGCCGTAAGTAACCGACATATATTTTGGTTTTAGCGGTGCGAGGCGTTCTACCGACTTCCACAATGTATTTTCCATCGCCTCTGAATTTGGCGGAAAAAATTCAAACGAAACATCTATATCTCTCAATTCTGATAGAGACTGATTCAGTGCATCGATGCCTTGGGCATATGAAACCATTGTTTTTCCGCTTATATCTGGACGTTTAGACGTCTAAACTACGTTTTAAACGCTTAGACGTCAAGAAGTTTACACTTCTAGATTGATATTTTTCCTATACGGGTTAGAATTTTAAAATAACTAAAACAACAAGGATTCACATGGCAGAGTGGAATGGTAAATATATACACCCTTATGCGGAGCATGGCAAAAAAAACGAGCAAGTTAAAAAGGTCACCGTTTCAATTCCAATTAATGTACTAAAAGTGCTTACGGATGAACGCACCAGACGCCAAGTGAACAATCTGCGTCATGCGACTAATTCAGAATTGTTATGTGAAGCATTTTTGCATGCATTTACAGGCCAACCGTTACCTTATGATGGTGACCTGAAAAAAGATAATCCGAATCGTATTCCAGCCTCAGCAAGAGAAATCATGCGAGAAATGGGCATTGAGATTGATGCAGTAGAAGCGGAATAAAATCTCACTATCAGATTGTGCGATTACTTTTATAATCGAATGAGCCCTATTCTAGGGTTCATTCATGATAATTTTAGTCGCTTTTGGTGCTTTTAATGAACTCATCTAACGCTAAATAAAATGGCTCTTTCGCTTCTTTTTGAGAACCTAGAACGTTCCCTTTATGAGCCATCAACATGTCTTATTTTCAACACCAAGTTTCCCCCACATACTATATTATGCTTTGTCTGCAGCTGATCAACAGCCATCTAAAGAAAGCGAACAACTACAAAATAATAAACGAGCCATATTAATTCCTTTTTGTTTGTAGTAATCGTCATTTTTGCATGCAGTATCTTGCCAATCAAGACAGGTGACACCGAACTAAACGACGCTAAAGTCAATTATAGTCAATACAATAATTAAACAAACGCCATTAAATTGACTTAAAGACCTTTAAAATCGTATTATAAAATCTGGTTATTACAAATAACAGCTTACATTTTGTTGAAAAATCAAAAGGAGAATGTCGATTCTCGTAAGTTTTTTATGTTTCAGAATATCAATTTATAGGGCGTCGTCCATTGCGGGATATTAACCCAAATTTTCACACTAACGTTGTTTACCAGCATCAAACTATCAAAGTTTCAGGTGGACATGAACTTTACATTGAGCAAAGCGGTAACCCCCAAGGCATCCCTGTAATATATATGCACGGTGGCCCAGGCGCTGGTTTATGCGAGAACTATCAATGGCCCTTCAACCCAAAAAAATACCACATTATTGGTGTTGCGCAGAGAGGTTGTGGACGCTCTATGCCATTTGGAGATACCAATAACAATACGACTCAGTTGTTAGTTCACGATTTTGAAACTGTTCGCCAACAATTGGGCATTGATAAATGGGTGGTGTTCGGCGGATCATGGGGCTCAACTTTGGCCTTACTTTACACAATTAAATACCCTAAACTTGTTATTTCAATGGTTTTACGCGGCGTATTCCTAGCACGTAAAGAAGACGCCGAGTGGTTTTTACTGCCATCAGGTGGCGCGGCGCAAGTATATCCAGAGGAGTACGAAAAATTTTCAAGACACCTTATTGACTCATCTTCAGCGGATGCAGTGTGCAAACGATTTATTAGTTTATTCCAAAATAATGACCCTAGCATCAGCCTCCCAGCATTAAAATCATGGTTTGATTGGGAGGGATGCATCTCCCGACTGACTGCTCCAAATGTGATGATGAGTGATTTTAGTGCTGATAGGCAAATAAAAAGCTTAGCACTGCTGGAGTGTCACTATCTTCTCAATAAATGCTTTATTGAAGAAAACTACATAATGGACAATATTACAAAAATTATAGATATCCCATGTCATATTGTCCACGGGCGATATGATATGGTTTGCAAACTAGAGGCAGCCTATTGTGTCCACAAAGCACTGCCTCAATCTACGCTAACAATCGTTAATAAAGCAGGTCACAGTATGTCTGAAGTAGGTATTGCCAAGGAACTCATTAATATAATGAATGAAATGTTTGAAACAGGTGAAGATTTTTGAAAGGCCTGATTCAAAGAGTAACCTCAGCATCTGTAAGCATAAATGGAAAAACAGTAGCTAACATTGGCACTGGTATTGTTCTTTTACTTGGCGTTGAAAAAGATGACAGCGCATTACAAATCCAAAAAATGGCTCGAAAGGTTTTCAATTATCGAATATTTACTGATGCTGATGGTAAAATGAATAAAAGCCTTTTTGATATGAATGGCGAGTTGCTAGTGGTATCGCAATTTACATTAGTCGCCGATACGACAAAAGGTAACAGGCCAAGCTTTTCGAAAGGTGCAACACCAGAACACGGAGAGTTGATCTATCAGGCGTTCATTAAACATGTTGCAACTGAATTCCACGAGTGTCAGACAGGCGTATTCGGTGCGGATATGTCTGTATCATTAGTAAATGACGGGCCCGTCACGTTTTGGATTGAAACGTAGATCCAACGCTACCCATACATCTGCTATCGAAGCGCATAATCCTATTAGCCACTAGTCAACGATGCGCCATTCAAGATACACTAGCCGACTACCAAAAGACGACGTCAACGCGAAACAACGAACGAGGTTAGCTATTGTTTACCATATCAACACCTAGATCAGAACAAGAACGCAATGACTATTTTCATTTTAGGTGGATGTGGCTTCGTGAGCAATGGGGGTTTCCTCCTGGTTCTGAGAAAGATGAATACGAGACAGTCAGCGAACATAGAGCTGTTTTGAGTCCGTCTGGCGATATTGTTGCTTGCGGTCGGATACATTTAAACTCCGCGGAAGAGGCGCAGATTAGACATATAGCGGTTGATAAGAAATACCGACGCAAAGGGGTTGGGCAACTCATATTAGGCGCATTGGAAGTGGTAGCTCGTGATTTAGGCGCCAAGCGAGCTGTCACAAACTCTCGTGAAACCTCAATGTCATTTTTCTCTGCATGTGGTTTTGAAATTGAAAGCAAAGCACCAACAGAGCTTGGCAAACTAAAACGCAAGCACATGTTCAAAATACTAGTAGACAACAACGTACTCATATTACATCCACAGTGGTGTAAAGAATTACAAGATACCTGGCATGAAAAAATTCCGATCACAGAGCACATGGGTATCAAGTTATATCAATATACTGAACGTACAATAGAAACTAGGGCATCGTTAAATAAAAACATCAACCTGCACGGTTCAATGTTTGCTGGCAGTATCTTTTCACAAGCAACTCTAACCGGTTGGGGAATGATATTTTTGCAGCTTAAACAAAAAGACTTAAAGGGAGAAATTGTGCTCGGTGACGGCAATATTCATTATCATAGACCGATTACAATTCGCCCTCGTGCTATTTGCAATATTGAGTCAGTGAAAGCCCGTTTTGATTTACTAAAAGCAAACAAAAAGTGCCCTATTGAACTTACTGTTGATATTCATGATGATGACACTTCGGTAGCAAGTTTTACCGGGAAATACTGGGTTATTCCACCTAAAAAAGACGAAGAATAAAGTTGCCAGAACAATTGCTGCAACCCTGTGCAAACCTCAGTCCCTGGGCGCTAAGCCAAATTGAGCTTACGTTGAGAGCGCCAATTATCTATGCTAAATTCGCCAGCTCCTCTTGCAGACAAGACCAATAACCCAGCCATAATTGCCATATTTTTGAAGAAATTTTGGGTTTCATGCACCACATCTGCACCCTCAGGCAGGTCCCAGAAATTATGCATATACAAACTAATGAGCAGTGTTATCCCAGCCAATAAGAATGCAGATAGCTTTGTTTTAAAACCGAAAATAACAACGAATCCTAATAAAATTTGTAATACGATGGTGACCGGAAGTAATACGTCAATAAATGGCACATTGTGTTTCGACATGTATTGCATCATGAATTCATATTGCGTGATTTTTTGGACACCCGGTATAATAAAATAGGCACCGAGTAAAAAACGGCCCAATAATAAACTGAGCAACTCAAGCAACTTAGTTATGTTGTCCATCGCTAATATCCTTTTTATAAGTGCTTTTTATAAGTGCTTTTTATAAGTGCTTTTTTTAAATTAATTACTTCGCTTACGTTAACGATAATGTTAAAAAAAAAAGTGCCCATGTTTCCATGCGCACTTTGTTGCATATTTCTAGCAAATAAGCGGACAACAAGCCTCAGCAATATCTAATTAAGCCATCGCTGCTTGTAGTTTTTTCATTGCGTTTTTTTCGATTTGGCGAACACGTTCAGCTGATACTTGATACTCATCCGCTAGATCTTGTAGCGTCATTTTATCGTCCGACAACCAACGCGTTTCAATAATGTGCTGACTTCTTGGATCTAGCGTTTTGATTGCTGAATGTAGACTGTTTGATGCATTTTTGTCATGGGCGTTGTTGATAACGTCCATTTCAACATCAGTTGATTTGTCCTCTAGATACTGAGCTGGCGCAAACGTGCTTGACTCATCATCGTCAGCTGATAAATCGAAAGATGCGTCGTGGCTGCTCATGCGAGCTTCCATTTGCAATACTTCCTTAGTACTCACTCCGAGCTCTTCTGCAACTTTTTGTACTTCTTCGTGAGTAAACCAACCTAAACGCTTTTTCGCTTTACGAAGGTTAAAAAATAATTTACGTTGCGCTTTCGTTGTTGCAACTTTTACGATCCGCCAGTTTTTCAATACGAACTCGTGGATCTCTGCTTTTATCCAATGCACTGCAAACGATACCAAGCGCACTCCAACATTGGGATCAAAGCGTTTAACCGCCTTCATTAGACCAATATTACCTTCTTGAATTAGGTCCGCTTGTGGTAAACCGTAACCAGCATAAGACTTTGCAACATGCACAACGAAGCGCAGGTGAGACATAACCAATTTACGCGCAGCTTCAAGATCGCCCTCATCAAATAGACGCACAGCTAAAGAATTTTCTTCGTCTGCTGTAAGCATATTGATGCGACTAACCGCTTGAACATAGCTTTCGATACTGCCAATCCGCGGGACACTCAATGCCAATGTTTGCATTTTTGTACTCATTTTTACCTCATTACTTAATTCTATAAAACGACTTTCAGTGCTGCTGATTTCACTGTGTCTGCATCGACACTGTTATATACAGTTTTATGCACACTTTGTATAGACAATATACAAGAACCAAAGTTCGATTAAATTATTAGGTTTAATATAGGGATTCTTTATCAAAGTTCAAGCCCAGAGTAATAAAAAGTTGGCCATTCAAATGATTTTCTTTCTAATTAAACAATTACACACTATCATTATATGCTAAATTCGTAAATTGATCACAAAATAAGCAATTTATTTCTATAGTTGCTTACATCTTTGAGCACTTAATTAATGTTTTCATATGTTGCAAGGCAAGCTATTTATAATGTTGAAAAACGTGTATTTGCTTATGAGTTATTATTCAGGGACGGTGATAGCAATTGTTTCCCCGACATGTCTCCCGACGAAGCGACTAGTAGTATGATTGCGAACAGTCATCTGACTGTAGGTATTGAAGATATTACCTTCAAAAAACCCGCTTTTATTAATTTTCATAAAGACACGCTGTTATACCGATTCCCTTCAACGCTGGACCCCTTAAGCGTCGTAATTGAAATAGTCGAAACGGTTGAAGTTAACGATGAGCTAGTGCAAGCCTGCAAACACATTCGCGACCTCGGTTATCAACTCGCACTCGATGATTATGATTTTGCCCCACGCTGGGATGTATTTCTTCCTTTCATTGACTTTATAAAGGTTGAAGTAGAGGAAATAGATAAGCAAGGCGCCGCTGCAATAGCAAAAATTCAAATACTGAATGCCCGAGGCATTAAGATTATTGCTGAAAAAGTAGAAACTCATGAACAATTTGAACGATTCAAAGCCATGGGAGTAAAGCTCTTTCAAGGGTATTTTTTAGCCCGACCAGAAATGATCCGACATCGTGATTTGAATGCGTCACTAAATTCAGTCACCAAACTTGTTAGTTTAAGTAGTTCACCTAATTTTGATACTAAAGAAGTCATCAAGGTTATTGAAAAGGATGTTGGCTTAGCTTATAAATTGATGCGCTTTATCAATAATCCAATGATTAATAAACGGCAAAAAATTGAATCGCTGCAACACGCCATTAATTATATGGGCCATGTTGAAATTAAGAAGTTTATTGCACTGCTTGCACTCGCTAATATGCGTGGTGAAAAACCCACTGAACTGCTCATTCAATCCCTAGTTAGAGCACGTTTTTGCTCTCTTATGTCCATTGAACTAGAATTACCCGAAAACCCGCCAACCAGCTTTTTGCTGGGCTTGTTTTCAATGCTTGACGCGTTGCTCGATCAAACCATGGAAAATTTGGTTGGAAAGCTTCCGGTTGGTCAAGAATTACGCGACGCCTTGTGTAAAAAGAACATCGACTCGACGATGGGACTGCAAATGCGAGCCTGCTTCGCATTTGAGGAAGCCAATTGGGACGAGGTAGATTACGTCGCACTTCAATTTGAGCTTACGGGTGAGCGTTTGTACACGCTTTATTATGAAGCAATGCATTGGGCTCAAAATATGAATGGTTCAATTAGCTAAAACCTAATAAAGGAAGCAGAGATGTTTGCATTTATTGCTCGCCAGCCAATCTTGGACAAAGACCAAGATCTATTTGCCTACGAACTTTTATTCAGAGATGGTGCCAATGGCGCATACCCTGAACATGAACCCAAAAAATCAGAGTTAATCAGTTCAAGATTCAATACATTGGGTATCGATGACATTTCGGGTAATCAACGTGCTTTTATCAATTTTCTGCCAGAAACCGTGATTAACCGTTTTCCCGAAGAGCTGACGGCAGACAATATCATCGTTGAACTAACCCAAAATCCGGCATTCAATACCAGCTTAATGAATGCCTGTGAGTTTCTTAAGAAGTCTGGGTATCAAATTGCATTGAATGACAACCTTCTTCAATCAGCTGTGTTAGCGCCATATCCTTATATCGATATTGTTAAGGTTGATATAAATAAAATCAGTCCTCGAATGCTCGAGAAACACATCCCCACGTTAGCCAATTCAGGTATTCAACTGGTCGCTGAGCAAGTGTCAACACTCGACCAATTTGCCATGTGCCTTGACTTAGGTTTTGATTATTTCCAAGGCTACTTTTTTACTCAAGCTAATACTAAGACTGCAAAATCCTTACCCTCTTCTAAACTAACCTTGTTAGAGTTGATGTCACACAGTGCAACTTCTCAATTTGACTTAGAAAAAGTCGTTTCCATTATTGAACGTGACGCTGCACTGTCGTATTTATTACTACGCTTTATTAATAACCCAATGATCAATAAACGCGAAAAAATTACATCGCTGCGTCATGCCTTGCGTTATCTTGGTGAAGTTGAAGTCAAAAAATTCATTGCACTACTATCCCTCGCCAGTCTAAATGACGAGAAGCCTGTTGAGTTACTACAAGTGTCGGTGGTTAGAGCGAAGTTTTGTGAGCTCTTCGAAATGCATAAGCATGGCAAGAAAAAAGCGATGTCCGCATTTATTGTGGGCTTGTTTTCGCTCCTCGATACAATTTTAGATGGCGAAATGGCGATTATTCTAGAAAAACTACCTATTAGTGAAGATATAAAACAGGCACTACAGGGCGTTGAGGGTGATTATTTACAGTACCTTGAAACAGCGAGAGCATTTGAAAGCGGGTTGTGGGGAAAAATAATGACACAAGCTGCAAAGTTAGATATTTCTCAGAAGGAACTGCATGGTATTTTTAATGATGCCATACGTTGGAGTAATGAAATGCGTCAAGCATTATCGGATTTCTTCCCAAGGGCTAGGCCTTAACGCGAATTAAATAGCACAACATACATACCCAAACAGAGAAGTATCAAATGGGGAAAAACAATCGTTGGTTTCACTAAGTGTCGCAAGTACTCTGATACCAGCGATACTTGTCCTCTTGGCTTTAAGTCCCATGCTGTATTAAACTGAATATGGCCACTGTTAGAGGTGCTAGATAAGTCGCTTTCTATTTTAAGCAACCTATCAGCAAACCTTGACTGAAAGGTCTTCCAGATAGCATCTTGACCCCAGCAGATACTATTGAGTACCAATATTATTTCAGGCTGTTTTAGCTCAAAAACAAACAAAGCGGCAATCAAAATAGCAACTAATTTAATGACCAAAGAGAGCTTTTCAAAAGCATCGAACTGATTTTGTAATGTTGCCCATTCAATCAGTAAAGGATTTTCTTGCAAATGAACTCATCCCTAAATAGAAATAATTGAAAGCGTCTTAAATAATCTCAGTAGACTAAAAAACACAAAAAAAGTAAATACCATTAACGCGGTTCTATATCTTTCACATGACGTTGCACTGATAAGAGTGACCCGGCTATTCCTAAGCTCACAGAAACCGACAACATTACAATTAACGTGCTTAAATCCATCACCGTCAAATCAAAGCTGACTTGGTATTTTTGCATAAAATCTTGCATGCTGTAATCAACCCATAACAAAATGATCAGTACCGTTACCCAGGCCATAATACCGCCTAAAAACCCGTACCAAAAACCAGTATATAAAAAGGGTCTTTGAATGAAAGCATCAGTTGCTCCCACCAGTTTCATGACCACAATTTCATCTCTTTTACTTAAAATATTAAGCCGAATTGTATTACCTATTATGAGCACAACAGCAAAAAATAGCAGCACTGCTAACAGGGTGACTAGATCTTTTGCGATACCGATAAGTGCGTAGAGGCGCTCTAACCATTCAATATCTAATTTACCAATCTCAACTTCTCTTTCTTTACGTAGTTTGTTTAGTAATATACCCGCCGACGTTGGGCTCGAATACTTAACGGTAGGCACAACTAAAACGACGCCTGGTAATGGATTTGTTTCGAGGTAATTCAATGCGTCACCAAGCCCAGATAAGGCTTGAAATTCTTTCAAGCCTTCAGCTGGATTAATATACACGACCTCGGCAACTTCAGGCCATAATCGCAATCGCGTTAATAGCTGTTGAGCACTCGCATCAGTCACTCCGGTCCTTAAAAACAATGAAATCTCTGATGCTTGTTCCCACTGTTGACTGATTTGTTCGGTATTTTTAACTAGCACGTATAGCGTACTGGGTAGGGTGATACTGAAACCTAACACACCAATTGTCATCAAAGAGGCAAATGGCGAACGCCATAGCTCGCCAAGGCTATTTACTGCTTGGCGCAAATGGTCTGTAAAAAACATAATTAGCAATTGGAAAACGCCAATTTTGATAGTTTCAGCACCTTGTGCACGCCCTTTAAACAATAGACTCATACGTACAAACCTTGGTTGGGTTGCTCATCTAGCCCATCGGTTATCATTTGCCCATTTTTAAGCGTCAACGTGCGATACTTCATGCGTGCGATAAGGCCCAAATCGTGGGTTGCTATAAACACAGACACACCGGCTTGATTAAAGTCTTCAAACAGCCTAATAATTTCCATCGAAAGCTTAGGATCAAGATTACCCGTGGGCTCATCTGCTAGTAGTAGCGGAGGACGATTAACCACTGCTCTGGCAATACCAACGCGTTGTTGTTCTCCGCCTGACAATGTAATTGGAAGATTTTTTGCTTTATCACGCAAGCCAACCATTTCCAGCGCAGCGTCAACCCGCTTTGCAATATTTTTTCTGGTGTGGCCTTCAATAACTAGGGGGAGTGACACATTATCAAAAACTGTTTTGTCCATGAGCAACTGATGACTCTGGAAAATCATGCCTATATCTCGGCGAATATAGGCAATTTCTCTGCGCTTTATCGAGCTTAAATTATGACCATTGATGAGCACTCTACCCACAGTAGGCCTTTCCATAATGCTGATTAACTTAAGTAATGTACTTTTTCCTGCGCCGGAATGGCCTGTTAAAAACGCCATTTCGCCCTTCTCGACATGAAAGTCGACTTTTCGCAACGCTTGCTGGCCTCCGGGATAGGTTTTGCTTACCTGCTCAAATTTTATCAACCTAACATCCTTTACTGTTGCTCGGTAACATCCTGGCTAAACAATGCATCAACAAATTGCTGAGCTTCAAATGGACGAAGGTCATCAATACCCTCTCCGATCCCAATATAGCGAATGGGAATACCGAATTGGTCGGCGAGTGAGAAAATGATACCACCTTTTGCCGTTCCGTCTAATTTTGTTAAATTAATACCACTTATGCCAACCGCCTCGTTGAATATTTTGGTTTGACTTACTGCATTTTGGCCTGTGCTTGCGTCAAGCGTTAACATCACCTCATGCGGTGCATCCAGATTAATTTTTTTCATTACTCGAACTATTTTTTTGAGTTCTTCAATTAAATGTTGTTTATTTTGTAGTCGTCCTGCTGTATCAGCAATAAGCACATCAACGCCTTTTGCTTTTGCCGATGCCAGGGCGTCAAATATCACAGATGCACTGTCTGACCCTGTTTGTTGAGCAACCACTGGGATATTATTACGCTCACCCCAAACCTGCAATTGTTCCACTGCAGCGGCTCTGAAAGTATCACCTGCAGCGAGCATTACTTTTTTACCGTCGTTTTGAAACTGCTTAGCTAATTTACCAATGGTGGTGGTTTTACCGACACCGTTAACACCGACCATCAAAATCACGAACGGTTGCTTATTGCCTTGTTCATCGCTTTGAGTGGTTAAATTAAATGGCTGCGAAACCGGTTGCAATAATGCTTTCATTTGCGCTTTGAGGAGGTAGTAAAGCGCTTCACCATCTTTTAGCTGAGAGAGCTTTGCACTTTCAGTGAGACTATTAATAATTTTGGCAGTCGTTGCAATACCAACATCCGCTATAAGCAGCTGCGTTTCTAACTGTTCATATAAATCACTGTCAATCTTTTTACCCGCAAACAGGGATATAAAGCCTGTACCAATGCTTTCTTTAGTGCGAGATAAACTTTGTTTTAAGCGGCTAAAAAAACCGCTCGAACTTGGCTTCTCTATGGTGACAGTGTCGACGGACTGAGGAGTTTGCTCTAATTCGATAGTCGATGAGTCACTTTCAAGAGTCATATTGTCGACATTATCAGCACTCTCAATCTCTGATGTTGATAAATTATCGACCGCAGTTTCTACTATATTTTCAGCTTGAGAAGCGTCATCAGAGGATGCAATGTCTTCTTGCACTGCCCCATGCGCGTTTCCTTCAGTCGTTTCAAGCTGGTTTGTAGGTGGGTTTTTAGCTTGGTCTTTTTTAAACCAATTAAACAGATTTGCCATATTGTTCAAAAAATCCTTAACAGCAGATGGGTAGATTCAGATATAGTTATAAATACAATTCAATACTAACACTTTCATAGCACATGACGCGAGCAAGAAAACAAGCCAATTCAAGCACAGGTTCTATTCGGATAATTGGCGGCAGCCACCGTGGTCGAAAGCTGCCAGTACTCAATGCAGAAGGACTTCGTCCAACAACTGATCGGACTAAAGAAACCTTGTTTAATTGGCTAATGCTAGACGTGCAAGATGCAAGTTGTCTTGACTGCTTCGCTGGGGCGGGATCACTCGGTTTTGAAGCGTTGTCTCGAGGTGCAGAGGTAGTCAGTTTTATGGAGTTGGACAAACAAGCTGCCAAGCAGTTAATGGCCAATAGCGCATTACTTAAATATAGCCCAGAGCAAGCCGGCATTTTGCAGGGCAATACTTTACATCTACTAAGCCAATTTTCAACAACGGTAGATATTATATTTATCGACCCGCCATTTCAGCACAATTTAGTACAACCTTGTATTACGCTTATCGATTCCAGAGGCATTGTGAAGCTAGGTACTAAAATTTACATAGAAAGGGAAGTTAACGGCGACTTATTGCAATTACCCGACCGTTGGCGACTCATTAAAGACAAATCAACTCAACAAGTCAGTGCTCAATTGTATGTAGTGGAGTAGTGGAGTAGTGCAATAGTGGAGTAGTGCAATAACGCCAAAGTCATCCAAGCTAGTCGCCTAAACTAAGACCAATATTAGACATCTCTTGCGCTTTCATTTCGTTACGCAGCGACTTGAAGTCGATAGACTTATCCTTGCACATTGCTAACACTTCAAGTTGAGTTTCAATTTCGAACTGCATCAACGGGTCTTGCTTTATCTCTTCATTACTCAAGTCTGTTGCAGATAGCGCTAGCAAATACGCTTCAACCCCGCCCTGACTCAATTTCGCGACTATGACGGCTCCACCAGGCTCTTCGTCGGACATGAGTTGCAATGTTGCGGTAAGTGCCATGCAAAAATCTAATGCTGGATATACACCAAAATTATCAAAATTTTCTACGTCGGGCGTCACTTCCTCTAACTTTTCTAATTGCACTGCAATATTAATTTTTGCTTTTGATGCATTGAGCCATTCCCAAATCAGGTCAACTAGCTTGGCGGCGAGTTCTTTGTCACCAAATTCACTGACATCACAAAATAATTCATAATTAGGCAGCATTCGTTGCAGCAAGGCGGCAGAAAAAGCAACCGCTGGCTTCTTTGAAAGGTCCCTAACTTGCTGAAAAGTACTCAGCTTGTCGCCCGTGAAATCGCATTTATTTTTTTGTTTAGCGTTTGCATTTGACATTATAGATAACTCAGTTTAAAAATTAATTGCTTGTGCCATATGCACGATTTTTTAGCTTAGCTGATGTTGGAAATAGGTACCAACACCATTCAGCAACATTTGAATTGCTATCATAACGAGTATCATACCCATTAGGCGCTCAACGGCATTCAATCCTTTTTCACCCAGCAAGCGATGAAAAGTATTGGACATAATTAAAATGATTGCACTCGCCAACCAGGCTGCGAACAAGGCAATACTCCATTCAGTCATCTTGTTGGGTCCTTGATTAGATAACAAGATAAGAACAGCCATCGTTGAAGGTCCTGCAATCATAGGCACAGCCAAAGGGACAATAAATGGTTCCTCTCCAGCGGGTAAGCCCATAATACCGCCCGGTTGCGGAAAAATCATTTTAAGTGCGATGATAAACAAAATAATACCACCAGCGATACTGACTGTTTCCTGCTCTATTTTAAGAAAATCGAGAAGGACTTGCCCGCTGTGCAAAAACACCATCAAAATAATTAATGCAAACAACAATTCGCGGATAATGACGATGCGACGACGCTTGGGGTCGATCGTTTTCAAAACCGACATGTAAATTGGTAAATTTCCCAGAGGATCCATGATCAGAAAAAGCATCGTTGCTGCGGATAATATTTCGATCAAATTAGTCTCTCCTGAAAAAGCGGAAGTATGCGCTATTGTGCATTGAAATGGCAGTAAAACACCAAAAAATTCAAGAATATTATCTATATCAACCGCTTTTTATGCTTTTTTCAATACACTAAATAAACGCACTTATGTCGTGATTTTTCTCATAATTTTGTTATACCTGTCGTTAACTAAGCATAGAGCGATTTTCTTATATTAATAAACGGGAGCAAAAAATGGCGTTGATGACTGTGAATGAAGTAGCTGAGTTTCTTGGTGTTCAAGACCTAAGAGTTGAAAGACTCGAAAGAGAAAGTCTATTACTAGCAAAAGAAAAGAACCAAGACAGTGGCCCTTTGTTTGACAGCGCCGACGTTGAAAAATATAAAGAATTGGCGGCAAGACTAGGCGGTCTATAAACCGCCCTGTCCTTGACTCTAGCCGATAAGTTGGTCGGCAATTGTTCTTATACCTATTGCAGTTGCGCCATTTGGCATAATGTCGGTTCCATTTCGATTGTACGCTGCCGCTAGGTCGATATGCACCCAACCTCTTCCGTCATTGCCCACAAAGCGCGATAAGAAGCCGGCTGCATTAGACGCACCGCCTCCACCACCACCTTTAACTGCGCGGCTGTTTGCGGTGTCTGCAAATGGTGACGCACACTGATCTTGATGCCAAGTCATAAGAGGTAAGCGCCAATGCGGTTCATGCACTTTTTGGGCACTGCTTAGAAAAGACGCCTGAAACTCTTCGTCTAAACTAAAAATAGCATTGAATTCCTTACCAACCGCCATGACTGCTGCGCCAGTTAACGTTGCAGCATCAATAATTTTGCGTGCACCTGACGCTGTTGCTGCCATTAAACCATCTGCAAGCACCAAGCGACCTTCCGCATCGGTATTGACTATTTCAACGGTTACGCCATTTTTATACGTGATGATATCGCCCAATTTATAAGCATGGTCGCTTATTAAATTTTCTGCACAACAAAGAAAAAGTTTGGTTCGCTTTTTGAGCCCTTGCATAATTGCAAGTCCAAGCGCACCCGTCACTGTTGCAGCGCCGCCCATATCACACTTCATATCCAACATACCTTCGCTGGATTTAATGCTATAACCGCCACTGTCAAAGGTAATCCCCTTACCTACCAACGCAAAATCAACAACTGCGTCAGGATTGCCAGTTGGATTGTAGTCCAACTCAAGCAGCACCGGTGGACGACTACTGCCGCGACCCACTTCATAAATACCATGCCAGCCGGCTTTAAGTAGTTCTTCGCCGGTTACCATAGTCGTTGTAACATGCTCGGGCGACAATGATTTGATCCATGCCGCAGCCTCGGTAGCTAAGGATACTGGACTAAGTTCTTCAGGTGTTTCGTTCACCAACTGTCGAGTAAACTGCATCGCAGCAAAACGAGTACTTAGGTCGTTTTCATCTGAATTTTTGCACCAAGTAATATTACCTTGAAAACCAGCACCGCAATAACTGGTTACAAATGCCCACTGCTGTTCGGCATCCCACCGGCCCAAGAATTCAATATTTTGTATGCCTAGTGACGCTATTTTTCGCGTTGATTGCTGAATTTGACGCAAATGCAAACTTGCATCGGGAAGGTGCAGTACTGCGCCACCTTCAACAAATGATAGTTTGCTGCTTGCGCCCCATGCAGCAGATGCAGGTTCATGGCTCAATGAAACAAGGAAATTTGACATTATGACTCCAACAGGGTTTTATAAATCGTGTTGCGGCGTATCTCCGCTTGTTCGTACAGTGATTAGTGCGGGCAAATTCGCAAAACGCAATGTTTACGTCAACAAATAATAGTAATAAAAATAACAGCAAAACCATAGAATAAGTACCATAATGTAATATGTACAACGCGCCAATAGGAAAAAACTTGCATGGTTAGGTTCGACCCACCTTTGATACAAGCTGTCCTAATGAAGCGTTATAAGCGTTTTTTAGCTGATGTAAAATTACAAAATGGTGAAATATTAACGGTGCATTGTCCAAATACTGGTTCGATGACAAATTGTGCGCAACCTGGTTGGACAGTATTGTTGAGCAAGTCGGCTAATAAAAAACGCAAATATGCTTATACATGGGAAATGGCAGTCGATAATCAAGGACAATGGATTGGGATTAATACCAATAACGCGAATAAAATAGTAAAAGGCGCACTTGAGCAGCGCAAAATAATAGAATTAGCTGAATATAACCAAATTACGCCTGAATACAAAGTAGGCGATAGCAGAATAGATTTTTTATTGCAGGGCGACGGTATGCCCGACTGCTATGTCGAAGTAAAATCGATGACTCTATGCGAAAATTCACTTGGGCTTTTTCCTGATACCGTTACTCAAAGAGGAACCAAACACGCCAACGAATTAGCTAAATTAGCGAAAGCAGGACATAAAGCAATTTTACTATTTTGTGCGCAACATTCGGGTATAACGCATTTCAACATTGCGAGCCATATTGATGCAGAATATGCTCTAGCAGTGGCAAAAGCAAAAAAAGTTGGTGTTGAAATAATTTGTTATGGTTGCAATTTTTCCAGTGATTTTATTGAGTTAGCTGATTCGATACCAAATTCCAATTAAAAAAAGATTGATTTTTGTGTAAAAATCACCATATTGACGTCCTTAAAGTAAAAAGTGATTTGCAGAATTATTGTATTTACTGCGAAATAATGCATTAAATAAACAAGAAACGACATTATTGTATGATGTTATTTGCCAGTTAACATCAGGCAGAGGGATGCAAAGTGTCGACGTTTAGGAGAAATGGCAAATGCCAACAGGAAAAGCAATAGGATTACTTGGTTTAGCTGACGTTACGCCATACCAAGAAAAGTCCGACGAAGAATATATGAACGATGCTCAAATGAATCACTTCAGGTTGATTCTAAAAGCATGGCGTAACCAACTTCGTCTAGAAGTCGATCGTACCGTTCACCATATGAAAGAAGAAGCGGCTAACTTTCCAGATCCGGTTGACAGAGCGGCGCAGGAAGAAGAATTTAGTTTGGAATTGAGAGCGCGAGATCGCGAAAGAAAGTTAATCAAGAAAATCGAAAAAACGTTGAAGCGCATCGAAGAAGACGATTTTGGTTTTTGCGATACTTGTGGTATTGAAATTGGTATTCGCCGGTTAGAAGCGCGTCCAACTGCAGACATGTGTATAGATTGCAAAACAATGGCTGAGATCAAAGAAAAACAACTACAGGGTTAATCCTGCGGACATTTCTATCGAATTGGTTAAAACCGTGTTAGCGTATGCTACACGGTTTTTTATTGCATATTAAACCACTTATTATTTTTTAATGATCAGGTTTTTGTAATGCACTCCTATGTTGGTCGATTTGCTCCATCCCCTAGCGGACCACTTCACTTTGGTTCATTAGTGTGCGCGTTAATAAGCTTTCTGCATGCTCGCCAAGCAAAGGGTCAATGGTTAGTCAGAATTGAAGATGTTGATACTACGCGAGTCAAAGCAGGTGCCGACCAAATAATATTATCTCAAATCATTGCACATGGAATGTACTGGGACGGTAACATTATTTACCAAACAAATAGACAAGACGCTTATCAAAACGCCGTAGACATATTACATAAAAAACAACTGATTTATGCCTGCTCGTGTTCTCGACAAGCGATCAAGTCAAAAGCAAAATATTACACAGGTACTTGCCGGGATTTGCATTTGCCGTTTAAAAATAACGCCATTAGAATTATTAACACGTGTCATGACTGTCGCTTTCAAGACCTTAACTTAGGCGAAGTCTTGGTTGATCCATTATTCTGTAACGAAGACTTATGCATACAACGAAAAGATGGTCTATTTGCTTACAACCTCGCCGTAGTCGTTGATGACATTAAACAAAACATCACCCATGTAGTTCGCGGTGCTGATCTTATTGATACTACCTTACAACAGCGCCACCTATATTACGTATTAGGTGAAAATTGTCCAAAATACCTGCATTTGCCTACTATTTGTAGCGAAGATGGTAAAAAGTTAAGTAAACAAAATCACGCTACGGCAATTGAAAACAGACGAGCGTCGAAAAACCTAGTGGATGCGTTGACGGTCATTGGCATGTCAAGCAACTCATTGTCAGAAAAAATGACGGTCGAGGAGCTTATTCATTGGGCTTTAGCGCATTGGTCGCCTAGTTTATTAGCAAAGCGAAGAGAAATTCTGATTTCTGCCATAAATACAGTATAATTCATCCACTTAATTTACATTGCGATATAAAGTGCGATTATAGATTGAGGTTATAGATCGCGGTTATAGATCGCGGTTAAATAGAATCTAAGACGGTTTCAAAACAGTATGAGTACGACATACACTACAATAATAACAAAGACGACGCTTAATAGCGTTGTTAATAATAGGTCAAGGTGGCATGCCAAGCACCCCAGCAACAAAAAAATCAGTGATTAACCCGGTAGTTATCCCGAAAGGACAGCACCCAGTAACGTTTTCTGACATTAGTGACAACGCGCTCTCAGTGCTTCGACGACTAAACACGAAAGGATATGAAGCTTATTTAGTAGGCGGCTGTATTCGCGACAAATTGATGGGCAAAGCGCCCAAAGATTTCGATATTGCGACCAATGCAACTCCTGAACAAATAAAAGACTGCTTTCGCAACTGCCGATTGATAGGTCGACGCTTTCGTTTAGCGCACATCGTTTTTGGCAGAGATATTATCGAAGTAGCCACATTTCGCGGACACCATGAAGATGTGAATGCAAACGAAGAAGATAATAAGGTCCAAGTAAAAGGACGCCGCGGCAACCAAGTTGATGATGTGCTGGCAAAACAAGACCAACAAGGTCAATTGTTGCGTGATAACGTATTTGGCAGTATTGAAGAGGATGCCGAACGCCGTGATTTTACTTTTAATGCGATGTATTTTAGTGCAAAAGATCAAAGCATCATTGATTTTGCTGATGGAATGACATCCATCAAAGAAAAGAAAATAGAACTCATTGGGGATCCTGCAACGCGTTTTCGCGAAGATCCAGTGCGCATGATCCGCGCTATTCGCTTTAGTTCGAAACTAGGTATGTCGATCCCTGTCGAAGTCGGTGACCAGATTAAAGAACTAGCGCATTTACTTGCCAACATCCCTGCCGCGAGATTGTTTGAAGAAGTACTTAAGTTGTTAGTGGGTGGTTGCGGACTTCGCACTTTCCATTTGCTGCACGAATATGGGCTATTTGCACAGTTATTCCCACAACTTGCTCCTTTACTCATTGATGATACGTGTAGAGAAATAAAACTCGTTGAAAAAGTGCTTAAAAACACCGATGACCGCATTAACAATGAACAGCGTGTCACTCCAGCCTTTCTGTACGCGGCGTTTCTTTGGTATCCTGTCGAAGAACGCACCCAGTTAATAATGAGTGAGTCTGGCGTTGCATATCATGATGCATTTAATATTGCTGTCGGCGAGGTTTTACATAAGCAAACTCAGCGTATCATGATCCCTAAACGCTTTAGTATGCCGGTGCGCGAAATATGGCAACTGCAGTTACGCTTGCCTAAACGATTCGGACGTCGCGCATATCAAACATTAAGTCACCCGAAGTTTAGAGCTGCTTATGATTTTTTACTGATTAGAGGCGAAATTGAAGGTGGTGATTTGCTTGAATTAGGAGAATGGTGGACAGAGTTTCAAGAAGTGACGCCCGAGCAACGCAAAGATATGATTGCTGATTTGCGTAAAGAATCTGGCGCTCCCAAAAAAAGAAAGTTCAATAAAAAACGGAAAGCTAATTAATCATGTTGTCGGATATTGCTTATATTGGCCTAGGAAGTAATCTTGGCGCTCCTGTAAAACAGCTTGAAAAAGCATTGGAAACGATAGGCATGCACAGCCAAATGGTTTTGCTTGCTAGTTCGCATTTTTACTCCAGTTCACCAATGGGACCTCAAGATCAACCTAACTACGTGAATGCTGTTTGTAAAATTAAGACATCCCTGCAACCGCAAGAGTTATTGGCAACACTACAAAACATTGAAAATCAACAAGGTCGTCAGCGTCAAGGTGATCGCTGGGGTCCTCGTACATTAGATTTAGATATATTGCTCTATAATGATATGTCCTTAAAAACTAAAGACCTCACGCTACCTCACTATGGCATGCACGAAAGAGAGTTTGTGTTAGTGCCATTATTTGAACTTTCGCCCGATTTAATCATGCAGGATGGGCATCCTGTCGCTACCTGGGTTGCCAAATGCAATTTAGAGGGGCTGTATCGTCTTGATACAAAAACGTTTAGTATCAAAATAAACGCTAGTGCGACGTAATTAATAGAGATAAGCAGATGAAAAAAGTGACCACATCAACGCTAATGCAATTAAAGCAAAAAGGCGAAAAAATAGCAGCGCTTACGGCATATGATGCCAGCTTTGCAAAAATGTTTGATGAGCAATTAATCGATGTCATTCTCATTGGTGACTCACTAGGCATGGTACTGAAAGGTCACGACGACACATTGTCTGTTAGCGTCGATGATATTACCTATCATACTGCTTGCGTCCGTAACGGAGTCAACCGAGCCTTTGTTGTAGCGGATATGCCATTTATGAGTTACGCAACGCCAGAACAAGCTTATAACAACGCGGCAAAGGTAATGGCAAGTGGCGCAAGTATGGTCAAGGTTGAAGGTGGTGAGTGGCTCGCACAGACAGTCACCGGACTGGTTGAACGCGGGATCCCTGTCTGCGGACATTTAGGTTTAACGCCTCAATCGGTGCATGTTTTTGGTGGCTTTAAAGTGCAAGGAAGGGAAAATGAACAAGCCCAAAAAATGGTAGCCGCTGCGATTAAACTTGAAACCGCAGGTATTCAATTACTGGTTTTAGAATGTATTCCAAGTTCAGTTGCTAAACTCATCTGTGAAACCTTAAAAATTCCAGTAATAGGGATCGGAGCCGGAGTCAGTACCGATGGACAAATTTTGGTGATGCATGACATGTTTGGTATTAGCGCCAATTATATGCCTAAATTTAGTAAAAACTATTTAGTCGAAAACACTGACATGCGCTCAGCCGTAACCGCCTATATAGACGACGTTAAAGCGACACGTTTTCCTGCTCCTGAACATTCTTTCGAGTAAGTTATATGCAAATAGTCTGTGACATACAAACACTAAGAGAAACTCGCCGCGAATGGCAATCACAGAAGCAGGTGATTGCATTTGTGCCGACAATGGGCAACTTACATAATGGGCATTTAAAACTGGTTAAAGAAGCCAAGAAGTACGCAAGTCGAGTGGTCGTTTCAATTTTCGTTAACCCATTGCAATTTGGACCTGACGAAGATCTGGATGCCTATCCAAGAACAATGGAACAAGATAAAGTATCGTTAGCTGAATTGGGCGTTGATGTTTTGTTTATGCCTAAAGTCAGTGATATATACAGCAGGGGTTTAGAACAGCAAACTTTTGTTGAGGTACCCGGCCTATCTTATATGATTTGCGGTGCAAGTCGTCCTGGCCATTTCCGAGGCGTTGCTACTATCGTGTGTAAATTATTTAATATGGTGCAGCCAAATATGGCTTTTTTTGGAGAAAAAGACTTTCAGCAGTTGCAAGTGATTAAGGCCATGGTGACTGATTTATCTATGAATTTGACCATACATGGGGTCACCACAGAGCGCGAAGATGACGGCTTAGCGATGAGTTCGAGAAATAATTACTTGGATAAAAAACAACGTGAAATTGCACCGGGCTTGTATAAATTGATCGCAAACATTGCCGTTGAAATAAAAGGGGGTCGCAGAGACTTTTCGATCTTGCTTCAGGAAAATAGAGAACGCTTGGCAAGTATAGGTTTTAAGCCTGATTATATCGATATTCGTTCTGCCAGTAGTTTATTGCAACCAAGTCATGAAGACAAAGAACTGGTTATTCTCGGTGCTGGTTTTTTAGGAAAAACGCGGATTATTGATAACATTCAAGTTCAGATTTAGTTTGAGGCAGTTTTAACTGCCTCCTAAAACCCAGATTCGTTTACTTAGCCCGTAGAAGCCTAGCCGCTTCTTTTGCAAAATAAGTTAGTATTCCATCCGCCCCAGCTCTCTTGAAAGCCAATAATGACTCCATGATAACCGCGTCTTTATTCAACCAACCATTCGCAAATGCAGCTTGATGCATGGCATATTCGCCGCTGACTTGATACGCAAAGGTGGGCACACCAAACTCCTCTTTGCACCGTTGAACGATGTCTAAGTATGGCATTCCAGGTTTTACCATGACCATGTCAGCCCCTTCATTAATATCCAGTTCAATTTCTCTTAAGGCCTCATCTGAATTCGCCGGATCCATTTGATAGTTTTTCTTGTTACCCCCTTTAATATTACCTGCCGAACCCACTGCATCTCTAAATGGACCATAATAGCTAGAGGCATATTTAGCCGAGTACGCCATGATACTCGTATTTTTAAAGCCTTCTAATTCGAGCGCTTCACGTATCGCCCAAATACGCCCATCCATCATGTCTGAAGGAGCAACAATATCGGCACCGGCTTCAGCATGAGATAACGCTTGCTTTACTAACACATCCGTCGTTTCATCGTTCATCACGTAACCATTTTCATCAATCAAACCATCTTGGCCGTGCACAGTGAAAGGGTCGAGTGCGACGTCGGTGATCACCGATATGTCTGGAAATTTTTGTTTTAATGCTTTTACCGCACGTTGAGCTAAGCCCTCCGGATTAAATGCTTCACTTGCACACAGGGTTTTCTTATCAGCTGGCGTCACCGGGAATAAGGCAAATACGTGCACACCTAAATCAATCACCTCCTGTACTTCGTCAATTAGCTTGTCTATGCTAAATCGAAACACGTCAGGCATCGATTCAATTGACTCAAGCTGATTAATACCCTCGATCACAAACATCGGATAAATAAGATCATTAACGGTAAGGACTGATTCACTTACTAATCGTCTGATTGAGGATGTATAACGCAGTCTACGGGGACGGCTAAGTGGAAATTGTGACATATTATTCCTTTATCAATATTTTAAAACACGGCAGACATAACTTGATTTCGTCCGGCCTCTTTGGCTTTGTATAGTAACTTGTCGGCAAATGCGTTGAGCAATTCAGATTCAGAATCTGCCGAAATAACTCGCGTAGCAACGCCAATACTGACGGTAAACTTAATCACCTCTCCTTCGCAATTAAGCTGGCTAGCTTCGGTCATTGCACGAACACGTTCCATCAACACTGCGGCACCTTCCAAATCTGTATTTGGTAAAATAACCACAAACTCTTCGCCGCCATAACGACAAATTGTATCAGAAGGACGCTTAATACATTCCTTAAGAATACCAGTAAAATGCTTCAATGCCTCATCACCGCATTGATGACCATAGGTATCATTCACAGATTTAAAATCGTCAATATCTATCATCGCAATAGCAAGAGGAGTCTTTTCTCGGCGGCTTCTGCGAGCTTCAGCTAACACTTTTTTGTCATATAGTCTTCTATTCGCAACACCGGTCAGAGCGTCGATAGCGGTTTTACGTTCTAGCTCATGATTTGCTTCATTAAGCTCTCTAATAGCAATTTCTAGCTCATAAGTTCTCTCGCCTACCGCATATTCAAGACGGTCTTTTGTTTCTATCTGCAGACGCATTAGTTCTTTCTTTGCTTGCATCGCTTTGTGTTTGTTTTCTCCAGCTTTTATATATGCTTGCTTGGCAGCAATACGTTGCGCGTTAAATCGCATTGCTAGTCCCAGCGCCATGAAAAGGGTTGCTATGGCAGATCCGACCATCATTAGGTAACTCGGTTCGAGTTTCAAACTTATCCAACCGACGCTGTCTACCAATACAAATAAACCACTGAACGACAAGGAACACCAAGCAGCTAACAAATATTTAGCAATTGAGTTTCCTTTAAACGCAATATAAATAGTCGACGAAAATATGACAAACATTATTATTAAGAGCATGGGTGCTAAGATTGAAACCACGACGCTGAAAGGCAGCATAAATATACAAACAATATAGACAACGATCACAACACGAATGGCTTTATAGAACTGGTACAAGAGGTGAAAATCATTTTTAATATCGAGTAACCTAGCTGTAAAAGAACTCGAGAAAAACACCATTGAAGACGCAAAGAACAGGGTTGCATACTGCTGAAAAAGAGTACTTTGAGGCCATAAGAACCGGTACGCTATTCCTTGGCTGCTTGCTAAGGTAACGGCTAAACAAATCACATAACCGGCGTACAACAAGGTGCTTATATTTCGGGATGTAACAAACAAGAATAAATTAATCAGTGCCATTGCAGCCATAAAACCATAAAAAATACCAATAAAGACCCTATGCGAGGCGATAAATTGAATATATTCCTCTTCTGCCCACAGTTTTATAGGAACGTTTATAAGCCCTTGAGTTTCAACACGCAGGTAAAGTGACAGCGTCGAGGCACTATCGGGAATAGCAAAGATGAATTGATCGTGGGCTATTTCTCGTTGCATAAAAGCAAAATCGTCCCCGCTTTTAAATTGACTTAGGATCACAGGTTGTTCATGAGTTTGATCAACAAACCAAACATCTACAAAATCCAAATTTGCGAAGGATACTTCGATTAAACGCTGGTCTTTAGCAGTATTACTTGGTATTTGAACCTTAAACCAATGTGGTTTTGGCGATATCCCAAAGTTACTATGCTTGATGGATTGCCATTCAGAATCAGCCAAATACATGATTTTCTGAATATTATCAGTGGCAGTTGGTGCAATATGTAATTTAGCTTTTTTATTTATCAGCGGAACTTCACTGTGCACTGACGAATTGGAGACCAAACTAAATAGGACAACGCCAAGTAACATAATAAGCACGGCAACCCACAAACCATTGCGATTTGATGCTGTTGCACCGTTTAGGCTGACTTCATTAATTACGTTGTTGCTTTTATTGTTCATTAGAAGCTACCCGACTTTATACAATTTCGACCCGCTTCCTTGGCCTGGTACAAGAGTTTATCAGCAAGTGCCAACATCTTGTCACACTCATTATCTGCGCCAATCACACTCGATGTTACCCCAGCACTAACCGTAAATTTAATACGCTGTCCTTGGGTTTCGACGACTAAACCCTGTACTGCTAGCCTAAATTTTTCAAGTATCTTTTTAGCACCATCAATAGTGGTATCAGGAAGTAAAATTACGAACTCTTCTCCCCCGTAGCGCGACAATGAATCACCGGGGCGCTTTATGATTTTCTTAAGCGTATTAGCAAAGGCTACCAGGCAATCATCTCCGCATTGATGACCGTAACTGTCGTTAACGTTTTTGAAATTATCAATATCGAGTAAGGCGACCGCAAGTGGTTGCTTTTCCCGTCTGCTTCTGGCTGCTTCAGCAAGAATATGTTTTTCAAAAAAACGCCGGTTAGTTAAGCCTGTCAGCGTATCTGTTTCACTCATTCCTTGTAATTCGTCATGTACTTTGGACAAGCCAACTAAGGCCTCTTCAAATTCTTGGGTTCGCGACACTACTTGTTCTTCAAGACTAATTTGTGCTTGTTGTTGCAATGCGAGCACGTCGTCTTGCGCCTGCATGGCATGCACTTCGTTCTCTGCAGCTTCGCTATGGGCTTTTCTTGCTTCGCGGCGCTGCACGCTATAGCTAGTTGCAACAGCAAGAGCCAACAGCAGTGTTTCAGTGGTTGCTCCGACCATTAATAAATAACTGGAATCGATGGGTAAACTGATCCAATGAAAATTATCAGCAGCTGCAGTGAGTCCAGAAAAAAGGAGCGCAAGCCAAGCGGTACTAAAAAATTTAGCAATCTCACTGCCTTTCAACGCTAAACTTAAGCTAACAAGCAATATCACAGGAATAGAAAATAGCAGCAACAGCAGTAGTAACCTAATCATGATCGCATAAGCAACAAAAAGCGAGCAAACAGTTCCCAGGGCATAGATAATGAAAAAGCCCTTAAATACCAAGTAGTATTTTGGGCTTTGCGTTCTCAACTCTAAAATTTGCGATGAGAATACAAGCACAAAGCTCATCATCATAAAAGCAAAAATCGCGGCCGCTCGTTCTTCAAACCAAGGGCTTTGTGGCCAAATGAAGCGGTAACCAAGGCCATGGATAGCGCCAATCAGTAAGGCGAAGGAGAAAACATAACCAGCGTAGGTAATAAACGTGACATTGCGGGTTGTTATAAACAAAAATAGATTAATAAGCCCCATGGCCAGCATATAGCCAAAGAATAATCCCATAAAAAGACGATGTGATGCGGTGTAAACGATATAGTCTTGCTTGTACCAAAGCTTTAGAGGTGCTTTTACCGGACCAGTAGATTGCAACCTTAGCAGCAACTGAATACCCTCTAGTGCATCCGGTAATGGGATTAAAAATTTATCATGAATAATAGGTCGCTCTGAGAACTTAAGGCTATCTCCTAGATTGTAATACTCAACAGTACGGTAATCACTGCCACTGTCGGGATTATAATCGCTGTTGTCATTTTTATGTCGAAACCAAATCTGAATGCTATCTATCATTGCATAGTCAACTTCCAAAACTTGGCTGTTTTGTGTATGTGGGAAGTCAACCTTCAGCCACTGTGAAGCATTCGTTAATCCAAAGTTCTGTTTGTCGTTTTTAACCCAGGCGCCACTTTCAATCTGATCGATAGTATCAATTGTTTGTTCATTTAACACATCTGCAAAATGATAGATTGGTTGTTCTAAAGCGTGCTTTTCGATATCTCGCCCTAATGAAGTGACCATATAAAGCATGAGCGCAGTGAATCCGACTACTAAAACAGCAAGCCAATAGGAATTGTAGGATAGCTCTCGCTCTACGTTGCTCATCAAATAACAGCTAGACCAAATGCTTTATATGTATTTTCAAGCGATACCTCTGAAAGTAGCTCGACATCTATGCCTTTTAAAGCGGCAACCTTATTAGCGACATGTGGTAAAAAACAAGGCTCATTATTTTTTGCTCTTGGTTTCACATTTTTTGGGAACAAATAAGGAGCATCTGTTTCAAGCAACAACCTATCGAGAGGCAAATATTTTACTGCTTGCTGCAAATCAATGCCTCTCTTGTCATCACAAACCCACCCAGTGATACCAATATAGCAACCAAGCTCCAAGTAGGCCTCCATTTGCCTAGTCGACCCTGTAAAACAATGCACAATTGCGTTTGGGATACTGGGTAAATATTCTTTCAATAAGCGAATTTGCGGCTCAAAAGCATCACGTTCATGCAAATAAATCGTTTTGTTGCACTGGGCAGCACAAACCAACTGAGCTTCAAAGGCGCTCAACTGATTTTCTTGTGTTGAAAAGTTACGATTGAAATCCAATCCACATTCACCAATTGCAACCATGTTGTTATCGGACGCTAGTTGATTTAATTGAATAACGACGTCGGCAGAAAAGCCATCTGCATGATGAGGATGAACGCCTGCCGTATAGACCAGTTGTTGAAAGCCGACACTGTCATTATGATTTTGCACAAATGCTTGAGCAGCAAGCGTTTCTTCAAGGTTTGAACTGATGACGCAAAGCTGACCCACTGACTGCCCTGCAGCCCTTGCAATGACGTCGGCTGCACAAAAGCGTCGATCCAGTAAATTGACGCCAATGTCAAACCAATGCATTACATCGCTCTCTTCACTCTAACGCTGCGCCTACCGTCACATTTAGATAAGTAAAATGCATCAATAAAGGTAATCATCATTAGGATTTAGTCTCATTTTCTTGATTATCGTGTTTTTGTTGGCCACTGGAGTCTTCGTATTCAGTATCGTCAGCATCAATGTCTTCTTTTTGATTTGCATCTTTGGTGTACCAACTGCCGACAACGACCCCCACCTCAAACAAAAACCACATTGGTATTGCCAACAATACTTGCGAAATAACGTCGGGTGGGGTTAACAACATACCAACCACAAATGCGGCGACAATGACATGAGAGCGTTTCTTGCGCAATTGCTCTGGGGTTGTCATTCCGGTCCAACACATCAGAATAATCGCAACCGGGATTTCAAAAGCAACGCCAAATGCGAAAAATATTTTTAGTACAAAGCTAAGATATTCAGAAATGTCAGGGCTAATAAGCACGTCATCCGGGGCCACCGCACTGAAAAAACTAAACGCGAGTGGAAACACGACAAAATAAGCAAAGGCAATTCCACTATAAAATAATAAGGTACTGGACAGTAATAGAGGTGCGACTAACTTTTTTTCATTTCGATACAAGCCAGGTGCGATAAAGCCCCATATTTGATACAAAACATAAGGAATAGCTATAAAGAAGGACAGCACCATAGTTAATTTAAACGGTGCAAAAAATGGCGACGCGACACTCGTTGCAATCATTGAAGCGCCTTCAGGAATAGTGGCAACAAGTGGGGCGGCTAAAATACCGTACAAATCTTGAGCCCAATAGGCTAAAAGCATGAAAATAACCAGCACCGAGGAGAGTGCTTTTAATACGCGAGTTCGCAACTCAACGAGGTGACTTATGAGACTACTTTGGCTCGTCATCTTTCTTTTTCTTATAGGGTTCTTGAACGGATAGTGCAGCTTGCTTCAGCTCTTCCACACTTTGGGCAACCTCAGGGCTGACTTTATCAAGTCCCATTGTCTCTGCTTTTTTAAGGTTTTCGTGTAGTTCATGGATACGTAACTGCTCTTCAATTTCAGATTTGAAACCTGAAGCCATGTTTTTCACACTACGCATTGTTTTCACTGTTGAGCGAATTGCACCTGGCAAACGCTCAGGACCGAGAATAAGCAAGGCGACTATGCCAATAATGAAGAGTTCCCAAAAGCTAATATCGAACATCGTCTACTCTTTAGTAGTGGTCTTAGTTGCGGCTGGTTTTACCGTTTTGTCGCTATCACTTTTGTGTTCAACGGATTCAAAATCTGCATCAGATTTATCAGCCTCTTTTTTATCGGTATCGTCATCGTCGTCACTCAACGCCTTCTTAAAACCTTTAAGTGCTGAACCTAAATCACCACCAACATTGCGTAACTTCTTTGTGCCAAATAGTAAAACCACTATCAGCAGTATGACAATAATACTCCAAACACTAGGACCCATTAGTAAATCTCCATTGTTAAAATTTTGTTGTTTTGCTACCTTCTATAAATCAAAGATGCATCAATATGAGCATTTAGAACTAGGATGCAAAACGGGCTAATTAGATGCATTATACGTTGCTTTTTACAAATATCACGGGCTTTCATTAACTTGTTTATGTACTTACGTTTTATAGCAAGAATTTGCACACATTTGTTTACTATTTTATGCGTGGTCAAATGACGTGATTAATTCTTCAATAGCACTCAACAATCAGCGTTACCGTAGGGTAAGGCTTTTTTTGTGCTTACTAATTTTCAGCTTCTTCAATGCTAATTTTTCATTTGCTGTTGAAGCAAAAAAAGCAGAAATCCTTTTCCCAGAAACGTTTATACAAGAACAAGCGGAAGTTGAAACACTAAGTCCAACAACAAATACCGACGGCTCTACTGCAAAAAAACCTGAGTTAAAGAGCTCAGAGTTCAATTATTGCGATGGCCAACCTTGGCTTGACGATTGGTATTGTCACTTCAACTATGGCGTCGAAAACTCGATAGTAGAAGTCAATAGATGGTTTGTGACTGACAACGCACTAAAATCTAAGCAAGCTCAAGCATCGGGTAAGTTACGTTTTGGATGGGAGCCTCGTAGCGGTGATTTAAACCAATTTGATTTTCGTTTTAAAATCCGCGTAAAACTCCCAGCATTGCAAGACAGGTTAGAACTATTACTCTCAGATGATGAAGAAGATGCGAATCAACAGGCTGTCAAAGCAGCTCGTAATCAACAATTAGGTAGTGATGACCAGGCTACAGTTGCCCTCCAATTTAAAAATAAACCGGACTCTAAAGTGGCCTATCGTATTGGCCTAGGGCGTGGTTCTCAAATTTATACTCGAGCAAGATACAGTGACAAATTTGACGTAAATGAACGTAACAGAATTAACTATTCTGCCGAGGCCAATTACTATACCGAAGACCAATTAGGCGTTGAAACTAGAATATCTTTAATCCATACATTATCTAAAAATACAGCGATTGAACTCGACAATACATTTCGCTACCGCGATAAGACAGAAGACCTTTTCTGGCGGCACGAGATCCAATATCTATTCTTGCAGGATGACAAAACCAGTTATTTATTTAGTGCCATGGTTGATGGTTCGAATAAACCATCATATCGCGAGGAACAGGTGCTTATGAGCATGAGATACAAAAAAAATGTATTACGAAGTTGGCTATATTTAGAAGTTGAGCCATATGTGATTTGGTTGCGCGAAGAAAGTTTTAGGACGTCTTTTGGGATAGCTATTAGAGCGGAAGTACATTTTTCTAATTACTAAATGGTGCGAAGGTCTGTTGCTTGTACTTGTTTGTTCTGACTAGATGATTGATAAAAAAACCAAGTTTGAAAATGCAAAACGCTCTTACATTGCACGCAGAATCCCCAATCAGGCGGGCAAAACAAGCTGAAACTATTAAGGTTAACAAGTTTATTTGTTCCCAGTTGAGTCCAGGCTTGTTTAGCTTTGTTATTCAACTACATACTAAAGCTTGCGCCGCAACCACATGTGGTTGACGCGTTTGGATTGTTCACGAAAAATCTTGAACCTTCCAAACCTTCAGTGTAATCAACGATGCCGCCAACAAGATATTGTAGACTCATTGGGTCAATAACCAAGGTCACACTTTCTTTTTCAATTGTCATATCGCCTTCGTTGATTTTTTCGTCAAACGTAAAGCCATACTGAAAACCTGAACAACCGCCACCAGTTACATAAACTCGGAGTTTTAATTTAGGATTCTCTTCCTCAACAATTAACGTTTTCACTTTTTTTGCCGCAGCTTCAGAAAACTCAATTGGCAATGCCATTTCTTCGGACATAATATTCCCCTAGTAAAAACGTTTGTGGATCATAAATAATCTCGCTATATTATCTAATACCTGAGTAATTTAATCAAGTATTCAATCAGATTCACTAAACGCCTCATCCCACTCGATAGTGCGAGCGTAAGAACCCCGTTTTCTTTTGTACTTGTAGATATCTGTTTTGATTTCAATTTGTTCAGGAATAAAATCTTTAGGCAAAGTAATTCTCAATTCTATAACTTGAAAATATTTAAACGAAAAAGCCATCTCTTCGGTTTTATCGTCTAGTAGTTCTTTCAAATCATATTTAATCGGAACGGTATTTTGACTTCCCTGTAGCGTTACATTCAATGTGCCTTTGATAATCGCCTTAATATTTTCTCGCTGCAACATCATCACCGATATAGCGTAATTGTTAGCGCTTACCGTTGATACAATCTCAACACTTTCAACCACAAAACCGTCTTGGGTTAATTCAGGCGCCATGACTTTTTGATAAAAACTTATTTGTTCGCGAAGTTCGGCATCTTTGCGCATAAATTCCTTATACGACAATTGTGCTTGCTCATTAGCAATACTGGCCACCTCAAGCTCTACTTTTTTTACATTCAATTCAGAATTAAGACTTTGATTTTCCGAGCTGAGATTATTAATACTACTTTGCATGACGTCAATTTTGGCAGACAAAAGATAATTCTTTTTATCCGCAAACTCATGCCCAGCATAAAATAGGCAAGCAAGCACAAAAACCATCGCTAAATAGTATCCAACGAAACCAAGTTGGCTGCGCAGTTCGTTTAATTTCAATGAATTCTCCATGATCCAGGGTATTGTTATTGATAAATAACCAATATATGAGCACCGAGAACCGAATCACAGATGACAAGCGAGTGCTCAAAACGTTATGATAGTCTTAATCCAAACTAGTATAAACCCAAACTCAATATGTTTCTGCACTCGCTGAGACGAGAAGTCTCGCATCCACGGACATCAATTCAATTATGCTTACTAGGCATAATTGCAGGCGCGTGTGCGGCAACAGTCATTATTATATTTAGATTAACGTTTGAATTTATTCAAAAGCTACTTCTTGGTGGTATCGCCCAGTACGCTGGAGTTGAGAGTGAATACCTACTCTTCCTGCCGATTTCGGCAATTATTTGCGTCATTATCGTTGCGAAGCTTACTGGTTTTAAGCACTACAGAATGGGTATCCCTTTTGTTATACATCGCATTAAAACATGTTATGGACACATTCCATTTCGCACTTCAATCAATCAGTTTTTTGGTGGCATATTTTCCTTAGCGGGTGGTTTTGTGGTTGGAAAAGAGGGTCCTACCGTACATTTGGCTGCAGCAGCCAGTCACTTCCTAGGCCAATGGTTTAGGTTACCCTATAATAGTTTACGAATTTTAACGGGTTGTGGCATAGCAGCCGGTGTCTCGGCGGTATTTAATACGCCTTTTGCCGCCGTCATTTTTGTAATGGAAGTCGTATTGCGTCAATACCGAGTGCATGTTTTTATTCCCATCATGCTCGCAGCCGCGTGCGGTTCGGTATTAACTCGTATCGTATTTGGTAATGAAAATGAACTGACATTTCTGAACTTTCATGTAATAGACAATGTTTTGCTGCCCTACCTCGTCTTATTTGGTATTGCATTGGGTTTTTTGGCGGCATTATTTAACAAGCAACTCATGCTGGTAATCAGTGTATTTCGCCATGTCAATATGATTACTCGCTTGCTACTTGCTGGGGCAATTACGGGTATCGTTGGCTACTTTATGCCAGAAGCATTGGGTGCTGAATTCGTTGCCATAGAAGCATTATTCGCTAACAACCCACAACTCAGTTTTCTATTGTTGCTATTTGCATTGAAATTCATTCTTGCCGTGTTAGCCATTGGTTTAGGTGTACCCGGCGGAATCATTGGTGCAGTCATGATTATTGGTATGTTGGCTGGCGTTATATTATTACAACCGATTTACAGTATAAGCGATCAAACCGAAATGACATCAACATTTGCTTTGCTCGGCTTAGCTGGCATGTTAGCTGCGGTCTTACATGCTCCAATGGCTGCATTGTCTGCCGTCATGGAGTTATCCGCAAGTTCCCACGTCATACTGCCAGCAATTATTGTGATTGTGAGCGCCTATGTGACTAGCAAGCAATTGTGCAATAATCGTTCAATTTTTATTCAACAACTCGAGTTTCAGAACTTGCCTTACACAACATCATCGATTCGTGACGCATTGCAAGAAACCGGCGTTATGGCTATTATGCAAACACAATTCAAACACTTTATTGATGCTCCCAAACAAGCCCTGTATAAACATTTGCAATCAAACCCTAGTCACTTAGTGGTGCAAGAACGTATATTTGAAATCGGTAGGGAATATCAAATAGTGTCAATGGACGTCAGTTTGCAGGAGGGTGTTTTGCCACTGACTATTGAGACGATGGAAGGCTTGAGTGATCAATCCACTATGGCTGAGGTTTACGAAACATTGCATAAAAAGCGACAAGGAGCGGTTTATATTTATGAGGAGCTTTATTTTGATGCACATGTAATTGAACATGGTAAACCTAAGCTAATAGGTATTATTACTTGGAATATGTTACATAGTTATTTATTTAGACAACAACATTAAGATCAAAGGGTAGCAGCGATGAGTATTTTGTGGTTAAAAGCTTTCCATGTATTTTTTATGATTGCTTGGATGGCTGGTATTTTCTATTTACCTAGATTATTTGTATATCATGCAGAAAATCAGCATCAGGAAACTAAAGACCAATTCAAAATAATGGAACGTCGTCTTTGGTTTTTTGTAACCCCATTTGCCCTGTTAACGCTTATATTAGGAATATTGATCATGTATCAATATGGCCTTGAGTGGTTCAAGGCATCGGTTTGGTTGCACGCAAAACTAACGATAGTTGCGCTTTTTTACGCATATCACGTTTACTTATATTATTTAGTTAAGATGTTTGCAGCAGATAAAAACACCAAAAGTCCGCGTTTCTATAGAATGATCAATGAGCTTCCAGTGTTAGCCTTACTTGCTATTGTGCTCTTAGCAATTTTAAAGCCTTTTTAAAGCTTTTTTAAAGCTAATAGACGAAGTTAACTGCAAAGTTACTATTTTAACGCAACTAATAATAGTTCGTATTGTTGTTCTCAGGACCTTAATATTATATAAAGGCAGCGCCGAACGCCTAGCTACTTTCAAGTAACAAGCTAAATTGGTTTTTGCACAAAATTCTCAAACTGATTGGGTAAGTAACTCGCAAGCACCCCGGAAATTAAAACATAAGTGTTAAAGGCGTCCGGCAATGACTGCACTATTAATGATAGTTTGTTATCAAAATCCGTTTGGCCCCGCTTTTTTGCTTGTTCGATGGCGAGTTCAACATCTGCAAATGTGCTAAACATGCCTAAACTGTGTTTCAGCTTTTTAGCCAATACCGGCGCATTCTTTGGATTTTTATCTTGCATTGATTGCCACGCATTTTGCCACACGGACTCCATAGTTGAATGGGCAGTAAGCAGGCCTTGCAACCATTGCGACAGCGGAGAGCTTTTGCCCCATTTATCGCTATCATCGGCGAAAACACCGTAACTTGGTATACATTGAGCATTGTCTTTCATCTGCTGCAGGCAATACTTGAAGTAGTCAAACAACGCATCTGTAATCACATCAGCTTGTTGATTGTTTTGCATCTGACCATGATGTTTGATGGCCCACGGCAACCAGACATCTGGCATCGGTATTTCTGGTGAAACGCCCGCACCAAATATCATGCCTTCAACGTAATATCGTGAATGCAAGATATTGGCTATATCTGAGTTTTGATAAATTAACAGTAAATTCATGATTAATTAAAGGACTTAAATTTGCGAATTCGAACAATGCAATAGATGATAAAGCGAATTCTAAACGAATAACAACTATAAAAACATGTTTTGGGGAAGGTTACGCATGAAATCTGGAAAAACAGGCCTTATCATTGCTGCAGCATTCATTGGTCCAGGCACAGTAACAACCGCTTCCATGGCCGGTGCAAACCTCGGATACGGGCTTGTCTGGGCGCTTTGCTTTTCAATTCTTGCTACTTACGTTTTGCAAGAAATGGCCTCTCGGCTTGGCTTAGTAACCGGCAAAGGCTTGTCCGAAGCCATCGTTGATATTAGTCAAAACAATCTTATCAAGTGGTTTTGTATTATTCTTGTTTGTGCTGCTATTGGTTTAGGTAACGCAGCATATGAAGGTGGTAATTTAACGGGTGCAGCGCTTGGCTTAGCGACTGTATTACCCGGTAGCATAAGCTGGTGGGTTTTGATTTTAGGTACTGTTGCTTTTGCTGTACTGATTAGTAATCGCTATCATTTGCTTGAAAAAGTACTCATTGGGCTAGTCGCTTTAATGAGCGTTGTATTTGTTACTATTATGCTAATTGCAGGTATCAACACAACAGCATTAATGAGTGGTTTATCCGCAGTAGGATTGTCCGACACAGCATTATTACTTGCTATTATTGGCACCACGATTGTCCCTTATAATTTATTTCTTCACGCCGGCTTGAGTGCAAAACAGTCGCTTGAGGCAAGCCTTTCTGAATCTGAGATCCGCTCTCATTTGCCGGCACACAAGCGACAGCTATTTGCATCCATTGGACTGGGAGGTATCGTTACGTTTGCTATTATGTCGTGCGCTGCCAACGCTTTTTACTTAACTGATAACGTACTTTCCCCAGGTAATATTGCCACACAACTAGAGCCTATTTTAGGTGATTACGCAAACCTGTTTTTTGCTCTTGGTTTATTTTCTGCCGGTTTAACCAGCGCAATAACGGCCCCATTAGCTGCAGGATATGCGATTTGTGGTTTATTTGGATGGCAACCGAAACTTCAGGCAAAGGAATTTAAACTGGTTTGTGTCGCCATATTATTGTGTGGTGTGTTGGTAGCAACCTCCGGATTTAAACCTTTGGCAATTATTATTTTAGCTCAAGCCTCTAATGCTCTGTTGTTGCCAATTTCGGTGTTATTTTTACTCTATGTCATGAATCAAAAAAAAATAATGAAGGCGCATACAAATACGCTACTTAGTAATCTTCTTGCTGGCTGCATACTCATTGTCATTATTGTGCTGGGCGGTAACAAACTCTTAAGTCTATTATTGTAGCCAACTTTTAGGGTTAAGTGCTTTGCCTTTGTGGCGAATTTCAAAGTATAAACCTGAGCTCATTTGACCACCGCTACTGCCCACTAAGCCGATCGTTTCGCCCTGTAAGACTGAGTCTCCTGGTTGTTTCAATAATGCTTGGTTACGTCCATATACGGTCATGTATCCCTCGCCGTGATCGACTATGGTTACCAAACCAAACCCCTTTAGCCAGTCTGCATAAAGTACTTTACCATCGTACACAGCTCGCACCGGTGAGCCCTCGCTGCTATTAACCACAATGCCTTTCCAGCGAACTTGTCCTTGCCTTCTTTTACCAAATAGTTGTTGAATTTGTCCTGAGGCCGGGCGCGTTAATTTACCTTTCGATGGCGCTAGCCCAACTAACATCGTATCTTCATCTTTTAGTCTATTTTTGGCATCAATTTCAGCTTGTTCAATAGCATTCATTAACGAACGTTCTTCCTGCTGGAGTTGCGTAACCCTGACAGTGTCTGACTTGATCTGTCGGTCTAATTGTTTCAATTTCTGATGACGCGATGTTTGTTGTTCTCTTAATTGACTACTTTGTTGTTTTTGAGTCACCAACAGCCCTTCCAAGCGTTCAGTCTTGTCTACTAGCTTTATATTTAGTTGCTCCAGCTCAAGGACAAGCGCCCTAAATTTACCAATTTCTTCCTGACGCGCTTTATTCAGATAATTATAATATGTAAGGGTTCGCTCAAATCGACCCGCATCATCTTGATTGAAAAACATCTTTGCAAAATCATAGTTGCCTGCCATAAAAGCCGATTTAAGCTGGCCTGCTAGCTGTTTTTGTTGATCTTTAATAACACTTGAAATCCGTGACTTTTCGCCCTCAAGTTCGACTTTTTCGCTGCGTGTTGTCTTTAAAGATGTATCAGTTTGATTTAATTGTGTTGCCGTTTTAGCAATCTCAAGTTCGGCAAGTTTAAGTTCTTGCTGTAGGCGCTCAGACGACTTAAGTTTGTTATCGAGTTGTGCTTGTGTTTGTTTTATCTTTTCTTGAATAGTGGCTAAATCGGAATCTTGCGCAAAGGCTTGTGGAACAAACAAAATAAGCCCGGCAGCTAACAAGTAACTGCCCATGTCATACACTATTTTTTTTACGCTCAACTTCATTCTGTTGCCTTTAGAGAACCAGCTTAGCTGGTTTTCAGCGTCATAATAGTTTTACCCGTCATTTCAGCTGGTTGTTGCATACCCATTAAATGCAACATTGTTGGTGCCACATCGCTGAGTGTACCACCGCTTCTTGGTGTCGCGTCGCGGCCGAAGTAAATAAATGGTACCGGCCCACTCGTGTGCGCTGTATGTGATACACCTGTTTCAGGGTTGACCATTTGTTCTGCATTACCGTGATCGGCTGTAATCAAACACTCTGCGCCAACTTCTTTTAATGCTTTAACAATGCGACCAATACAATGGTCAACCGCTTCACACGCTTTAATGGCAGCGTCTAACTTACCAGTGTGACCGACCATATCCCCATTTGGGTAGTTACAAATAATCACATCGAATTCTCGTGATTTTATCGCCGCAACTAATTCGTCAGTGAGCTTCTCTGAGTTCATCTCTGGCTGCAAATCGTAAGTTGCTACGTCTGGTGAAGGGATCAGAATACGTTTTTCACCGGGATATTCGTCTTCTTTGCCGCCGCTGTAGAAAAAAGTAACATGCGCAAATTTTTCAGTTTCGCTAATGCGCAGTTGAGTCTTCTCATTCTTAGCCAACCAATCGCCCATGACATTAATCAATGGTGTTGGTGGATATGCGCACGGAACAGGCAAATTAGATTCATATTCTGTCAGCATCATAAATTCTGTATGAATGACTTTACTGCGCTCAAAGCCACTAAAATCAGCATCAACCATTGCATGTGACATTGCGCGTGCACGGTCAGCTCTGAAATTCATAAATAAAATGGCATCACCGTCCTCAACGCCTTTATAACCAGTTATCGCGGACGCTTTTATGAATTCATCATTTTCATCACGCGCATAAGCTGCTGCAAGTGCTTCAGAGGCTGTAGCGTATGCATACTCGGTTTGCGCTGAAACAATCAAATTATAGGCTTGCTGTACTCGATCCCAGCGATTGTCACGATCCATTGCAAAGTAACGTCCGACTATACTAGCAACTTGACCAACACCTAACTCGGCAAATACTTTTTCTGCCGCTTTAATTGACGACGCAGCACTTCTTGGTGGTGTGTCCCTGCCATCTGTGAATCCGTGTAGATAAATTTTCTTTGCGCCTTTCTCGGCGGCTAATTTTGCAGCAGCAAATAGGTGTTCTTCATGCGAATGAACGCCTCCTGACGACAATAATCCCATAATATGTACGGCTTTACCCGCAGCAACAGCTTTATCTATCGTAGCCACAATAACCGGATTGTTTTTAAAGCTGCCGTCGCTAATCGCTTTGGTAATTTTGCTAAAATCTTGATACACAACACGACCTGCGCCTAGGTTGACGTGGCCTACTTCTGAATTTCCCATTTGACCATCTGGCAGTCCTACATCGAGTCCTGAGCCCGAGATTAAGGTACTTGGTCGGTTTGCAAATAAGTCATCTAACACAGGAGTATTGGCCAACGCGATAGCATTGTTGGTCGTTTCTTCTCGATATCCCCAACCGTCTAATATGATAAGAGCTAATGTTGTTTTAGTGTGTGCCATGATTAACCTTGAAATTGGATGCATTAAAAAGAGAGTAAACCGAAGGCTCAAGTTATCAATAAAACACCGTGTTATAAACTGTTTATGCTTATTTTTATGTCTATTTACACAAATCTTTTTTAATAACAGAGAATTTTGTTGCTTAAAAACCATTCTTATAAGACCACTTAGGGGATTTAAGTTAAAAAGAATTACACATGAAACCGGTTAAATGCTGGTTTCTATCCTTTTTTTCTATATACTTTGCCAACTTCAAACAGTAACCGGACGACAGAGTTTTTTATGGGCCAAATAATAGAGTTTGCTACCAGTACGACACTGATTTCAATTTTATCGATTTCTTGGGTAGTGATAGTAGCACTTATCATTTATTCCTATGTTGGTGCGGCATTGTCCCCAATTAAAGAACTTTCCACGCATGAAGCAACTTTGCTAATGAACAAAGAAGATGCGATTGTACTAGATACTCGCGTAACAAACGAATTCAAAGCAGGACATATATTAGGTGCTAGGCAGATAAAAGCCGAAGAACTGAAAAACGGAAACTTTGCTAAGCTTGAAAACTCAAAAGATAAGCCCATTATCATAGTGTGCGCGATGGGAGCGTCAGCGAAAAAGACAGCTGCTCAGATGCTAAAAGCAGGCTTTGAAAAAGTCACCGTTTTAAAAGGCGGAATGAATGCATGGCAATCAGCCAGCCTTCCCGTCTCCAAATAAGAGAATAGTTAAACATGCAAAAAGTAGAGTTATTTACCAGAGGTTTTTGTCCATATTGCACTCGAGCTAAATCTCTGTTAGGTCAGAAAGGTATTACGTTTACTGATTATGAAATTGACAAAAATCCAGAATTACGTCCTGTCATGATCGAACGCGCAAACGGTAAAACATCTGTTCCACAGATTTTTATTGGCGAAACACATGTCGGCGGTTGCGATGAATTATTCGCATTAGAATCAACGGGTCAACTTGACGCCGTGCTGAACGCTTAATCAGCACCGATTAAGCGAGATGCGGGCATTTGCTCATTGAAAGCTGACTTATACAATTTAAAAGGTTATGGACTCATAGCCTTTTTTTATTTTTAAACAATATAACGATAAGAAATATCGATAGGAACAATTCATGGCTGAAGAAAACAACACACCAACGGCAGCAGAACCAGAACAGGCTCCACAAGGCGCACAATTTAGCGTTCAACGCATCTACACAAGAGATATTTCGTTTGAAACGCCTAACAGCCCCGGCATTTTTCAGAAAGAATGGAAGCCAGAAGTGAAGCTTGATATCGATACACGCACAAGCGAAATTGAAGCCAATTTATATGAAGTTGTCTTATCCGTAACTGTGACCGCAATGCTTGGCGAAGACACCGCATTTTTATGTGAAGTTCAGCAAGCTGGTATTTTCGCTTTGGGCGAAATGCCGGATCAAAATAAGGCACACACTTTAGGTTCATTCTGCCCGAATATGCTTTTTCCATATGCTCGTGAAGCTGTTTCAAACTTAGTTAACCGTGGTACTTTCCCACCACTTAACTTGGCACCTGTAAACTTCGACGCCATTTTTGCGGCTTACATGCAAAAACGGGCAGAGCAAGGCGGTGCGACTGACACACCGCAACAGCTTGATTCATAATAACTAGTGAAACAAGCAACGGATAACAAGTTCGAGTCAAACATAGCCGTAATTGGTGCCGGTTCATACGGCACCGCACTAGCGTTCGTATTGGCTCGAAATGGTAATCCAACCGTATTGTGGGGACGTGATAAAAAACACGTTTCTACAATGCGCAAAACTCGTCGCAATGATAAGTATCTGCCAAATGCAACCTTCCCCGACGCCCTTTTAGTCTCTTCCAATCTAAAAGAAACATTACAAAGCGCCAAAGATGTGCTTGTCGTTGTTCCTAGTCATGCATTCAAAGAAAGTTTACAGGCAATTAGGCCGTATCTAACTGACCAACATAGATTAATTTGGGCAACCAAGGGCCTGGAACCGGGTACCGGAAGAATATTGCAAGAAGTTGCTTTAGACGTACTCGGTGACACTATTCCTTTTGCTGTCGTCTCTGGCCCAACATTTGCCAAAGAAATGGTTGCAGGCCTGCCCACCGCCATCACGTTGTCTTCGACTAACGCTGAGCTTTGTGGATCATTTTCACGAAAGCTGCATTGCTCCAAGGGCTTTCGTGTTTATAAAAACGATGATTTAATTGGCGTTCAATTAGGCGGCGCTGTTAAAAATGTAATTGCAATCGGTGCTGGTTTAGCTGATGGCTTAGGTTTCGGTGCTAATGCACGTACAGCATTGATCACACGCGGGCTGGCTGAAATGAGCAGGCTCGGCTTGGCCATCGGGGCAAAACAAGAAACCTTTATGGGCATGGCTGGTTTAGGCGATTTAGTGTTAACTTGCACTGACAACCAATCTAGAAATCGACGCTTTGGTTTAGCCCTAGGCCAAGGCATGTCCGTCGATGCAGCAATACAAAGCATTGGCCAAGTAGTTGAAGGCTATCGTAACACCGAAGAAGTAAGATTGCTTTCAAACGCCAACGGCATAGAAATGCCAATTTGCGAACAAATATATCAAGTATTGTATAAAGGCAAGTCAGCAACAGAAGCTGCTGTTGCGCTATTAAGTCGTGAACAAACTCAAGAATAGTCACCACACTCACATATTAACGATAACGGTAGGTAGCATAAATTCATGTTTCATATTGCTCTTTTCGAACCACAAATTGCGCCAAACACCGGTAATGCTATCAGATTATGTTCGAATAATGGTTGCCATTTGCATCTTATCGAGCCGCTGGGCTTCAGTATGGAAGAGAAACAACTAAGAAGGGCATCCTTAGATTATCGTGACCTTGCCAACGTAACCATTCATAAAAATTATGATGCGTTTTTGCAAGAAATGGGAAACAGAAGAATTTTTGCGTTAACTACCAAAGGTTCAATTCCGCATGACGAACCCAATTATAGAGCCGGTGATGTTCTATTATTTGGCTCAGAGACCTCGGGCTTACCTGACGATATTCGCAACGCTTTTGCTCCAGGCAACCGTATAAGGATCCCGATGTTAGCTAATGCTCGCAGCCTAAACCTGTCCAACTCAATCGCGATTGTAAGTTACGAAGCATGGCGTCAACTTGGTTTTGGCATGCCAAGTGTAGATTTATAAAGAAGCCTTTAACATGGCTACTAACCTATACTTGACTACTAGGATAGATACCACTCGGATAACCTAGCTGGCTATGCTGCTCTTGCGGCGGGAGTGCAGACAGGAAGTTTACGGATTGAAGGTTTTATTAAAGCGCGGCAAATAGACTCAGATTACTGGCAAGCCAATGAGACGATACTAATCCGTTCAGGGTGTTGAATAGTAGCTTAGGATCTTCGTTAATGCAGGCACCCTAAACTTGTCTTTTTCGAAAAATAATTCGTGTAGCGCTTCTGGGATCAAGGTTGATTCGCAGCCCTTAATATCATTAATTACTTGCTCAATCTCCTCGTTAGCTACAACCGTGTCCGCGCCAGAATATAAAATAATACAAGGCACAGTAATTTTGCTGGCCTGTTGGCGTATCTCTTTCATCGCGACTAATGATGCGTAAAGCCACTCATAAGTAACTCCCCCTAATTGCAGTTCAGGCTGCTGTGCATACGTTTTGCGAAAAATATCATACCGAACCTTACTACTCATTAAGCGATTTTTATAAAAAGCCGTTGGCATGTAGTCGTCGTGGCCAAAAAAATAGCTGGTCTTTTTTCCTCTAAGTTTATTAAAAACAACACCAAGTCGTACTAATGTAGTCATGATCCATGGTGGAAGTGGAGGCGTGATCCCAAACATAGGTGAACAAAAGACGGCTTTGGAAAATAATTTGGGTCTTGCCCTGACTAGCAGTGCTCCTACTGCGCTCCCCATCGAATGGCAGAGTAAATGCAATGGCGGGTAGGTTTGTTGCAGCATGATAGCAGGGCTATTGGACTTCTTTTGACTTGCTTTTAGGTACTTATCATCCAGTATCGGAAATAAAACGTTGTCGATAATATGGTTAAAATCACTTACATACGTATTGAAATCGTTAATATAGCCAAGCTGTGGATTTTCTTTTAGCCGCGTAGACAAGCCCTGCCCACGATGGTCATGAATAAATACCGAATGCCCATTTTGATGTAGGTCATAGATCAGTTCAGCGTATTTAGCAGCACATTCAACACGCCCAGATGAAATAACGATAACTGATTTTGCTTCATTGTGGTGAGCATACCGATAGTGCAGTGAAGTACCGTCACTGAGCATCCAGAATCCAAATGCCATATTGTGTTCAAACCAGGGCTTGATATAAGTATCAAACTTTTCTGGTAATTCGGTTTCTTTGGTTAACTGCATGTAATCACTATGAGGTTTTACTGAAAATAGGTAGTCGTATTATTACTGATAAGCCCGTTAAAGGCGATTGTTCTGCACAACTTCTTTCACCAACCTGAATATGGGCTTGGCTAATATCTTTATCAAAGCGCGCTTTGGCTTGAATACTGCCTCCATGCATTTCGATCGCAGCCTTCGCAATAGACAAACCAAGTCCAGCTCCTTTGCTCACTTCATGTACTTGGTGGCTGCCACGAAAGAATGGGTCAAACACGGTTTTTAATTCCGCAGCAGACATTCCTACTCCGTCATCATTAATGACAATTTCAACAAAGTCTGTAGCCAAATTGTGCGCCTCAATGTTGAGTTCACAGCTCACTTCATTGGCGGCAAAACGAATTGCATTGCGAAGGATATTTTCAATCGCACTAATCAGTAAAATCATGTCAGCTTTAATGCTAACCTCAGGAATAACGTTCACAAGCAGTGACTTATTCATTGCCTCAGCTTCAAACTGTGCATCCTGTAAGACGTTATTTAACAGCCCTGACAGCGTCGTTTCTTGGAGGTCAACGCCTTGCATAGAGGCGTTTATTTTAGCCAATGTGAGTACCTGTCCAATCATCTGATCCATCTTGACAATTTCGTTTTCAATTCGTGACAAGTGCTTTGCATTCACATTATTTATACTGTCTTCAGTTTGCGTGTTGAGCTGGTCCTCTAGCAAGGCGACAGCTAGCTGCAAGCGGGTCAATGGTGTGCGTAATTCATGCGATACATTTGCCACCAACTGTTTTTGGCTGTCAATTAAGCTTTGCAAACGAGCCGCCATTGTATTGAAATCTTCAGCCAAATTACCCACTTCATCTTTTCTATTTTCAAGACCTTCAATGCGAGTGGTCAAATCACCTTTGGCCAAACGGTTGCTGGCTAAACGCAGGGCACCCAGCGGTTTCGTAATACTTAGCACCAGCGCAAAGCAAAATACAGTACTGAGCAAAATAGCTAACGCCAAGCCAGAAATTGCCAGTGTAGAACGAGACGTCATATGTCGTTCCGATCGCAGCAGCAAACGTCCAAAATATATTTTATATTTGGAGCCCTTGAAGATCACTTCATATGGACCCACAAATTCCATATTATTAAGCCTGATAAGTAACGGACTGTCACTTTCAACAAACGCGTTTAACTCATCGATATTGCGCGATAGACGAGCAGGAAAACTGGCGTTAAGCTGTTTAGTCTTGGTATTTATAGCCACTATGTGAATACCCTTACGCTGCCCTAGCCTGCGCAATGATTGATTTAAGTTGTTGCTACGCTCAACTACGTTTCTAAAACGTTGCATTATTAACGCAGTCTCAGACTCTTGCTGTTGGCTGACTGCATTTACTTCCAAAACGTCGTTCAATTGCTTCTCTAAGAAAAAAGCACTCAACAAAATAACCACTAATGCAGTCCAAAACCAAATAAAAACGCGCCCAAATAAGGAATTGAAAGGATTAAATTTGGCCAATCTCATTACACTTTACTCTTAAATATATAGCCTGACCCACGCATCGTTTTGATCACGTTTTCAATACCCTGTTGTGATAGCTTTTTGCGTACATTACTCACATGCATATCTAAGCTACGGTCAAACGCACTGAGTCTGCGCCCAAGTATGTCCTCACTCAGTTTTTCCTTACTTAACAAATGGCCGACGTGTCGCATCAATAACGTAAGCAGTTGAAACTCAGTGTTAGTCAGATCTAACTCATGCGCCCCTACCATAGCTCTTTGGCTGGCTTCTTCAATTTTGATACCGTGAAAGTCTAAGTTTTGAACTTGATTAAAGCTGCTTAGATCGTCTAATCGACGGGTGAGCGCCTTCATTCGAGCAAGCAGTTCTCGATGATTAAATGGTTTAGCTAAATAGTCATCGGCACCCAACTCTAAACCTAGTATACGATCGTAGTCTTCACCTTTTGCAGTTAACATTATGACCGGCACAACGGAAAAAGTGCGAATTTGCTTCAGGGTTTCAAAACCATCCAATTTCGGCATCATGACGTCAAGTAGCACAACATCGAAACTTTGCTCTCGCACTTTCGCAATGGCTGACACTGGGCTGTTTTCGACGTCCGCAGTAAATCCATTTTGCTGCAAATATTCTGCTAGCATTTGCGTCAATGCGATGTCGTCATCAATTATTAATACGTGATACATGTATTTGCCTTAAAGCTATATTTACCGCTATATATTTACCCCTGATTAAAGGGCTGCTAACTCTTTTGAGCTGAGCATCAAAAACAAAGTGCCAAGTTTTATATATTACTCATTATAAGCACTCTATAACCTTATCATAAGTGAATTGGCAACAAAGCTCAGAAACCTTTACAAAAGCTTTACATTTGCTTGGCGTTTCTTTGCATTCACTGGGCTAATATTTATCTCGATAGTTTGTGTAAAGCTAAAATTTAAAACGATATTAATACGAGAGGAATAGCAATGAAAAAATTATTAACCAGTTTGACTGTCGCAAGTTTATTAAGTCTTAGTGCATATTCAATAAGTGCACACGAAGGAAAACGTTATGGAGATATTGAACGTGAAATAATCACGGATCCTTCGTTAACTCAACAACAAAAAGAAGATATTAAGCAAATATACAAACAAACGAAGCAGGATTTAGGTATTTACCGCGCCGAAGAAAAACAAGTCCGGGTTAGTATGCGCCCACTTATGCAATCAGATTCATGGGATCAGGTCGCCGTTACCAACGCAGTAGAACAACAGATGCAACTCACGTTGCAACTTCAGTTGATTAGAGCCAAAAGTAAAAACCAAGTGTTCAATCAATTGAGCGCAGAGCAACAAGCTCAATTCATGGCTAATCGTGATGATAAAAAAGGCACACAAAGGAATGGAAATTCTAAAAGAAAAATACAACGTCTAGTTAAAGCGCTTGATCTTAACAGCGATCAGCAAACTAAGTTAACTGTGATGATGACAAAAGATAAAGCTCGACGAGCAACTAACAAAGAGCAAGTTGAAAATGTTAGAGCGCAACTGACTGCTATCATTCAAGCTGAAGAATTTGATGATAGTGCATGGTTGGCCTTGCATGCTCAAAATAAACAGCAAAAGCGTGAGATGGAGGTGAGTAAGATCAAGTCTCGATTTGATATCTTGAGTCTACTCAACGCGGACCAAGGTGAAAAGTTTGAAAAAATGATGAAAAAGTCTAAACAAAGTAAAAGAAACAACAAACGCGATGATGATAGTAATGAAAACGAATATTTATCAAACTGAGTATGCCAGTTGAATAAAGACCCAAGTAAACTAATTCATTGTTTTTATTCACCACGATAATGTGTCAGCTAATTGCCGCATGAGGTTGTTGAATACTGAATAAAAATTTTTGGTCGATGCCTGTCACTCGTAATAAGGTATATCTGACTTATACTTACTAGCACAGAAAAATGCATGAAAAATCAACATATCAGTCATTGATGCGATATAAGTCGGGTTTACAGTCTAAGCTGGAATAAGTGCACGGGTTTTTAAACGTATTACTGTATTCTTTGTGTGTTGAACGTGGCTCTTATTTAATCACTAAAATACTGTTTATAGTTTTACAAAAGCGCTGCTAGGTAAAAAATAAATTAATTATTTATACATTTATATTGAATAATTATTCAATTTTGTTATTATTCCGTTATACAACTCAATGCAAATTTTTTGCTTGAGACCTAATAGCGATCGAATTTCTAAGTGACTAATTTAATTAATAATTTTTTATTACCAATGCCATTGACTTCTTTTCCTCCCTCTCTTTGCTATGAGAAAATGTTACGACGACATGATGTCTAGATTGTTGTATCGCAAAACATAGCACTTTCGCCCTTGGCACAACCAACATTTCTCTGTTGTGCCAGGGTGAGAGAATTTTTATTTTCAAGAAAAGACACCATTATGATTTCAACTTGTATTATTGGCGCCAGTGGTTATACCGGTGCTGAATTAATTAAATTAATTATTCATCACCCACTTTTTTCATTGGACGCCTGTTATGTATCCAATGGTAGTGCTGATAGTAATAAGCCTATTGGCTCTGTTCACCCACAATTATCCGCTCAAGCCGACCTAGTGACCATCGCCCTAAACCCAGAAGATTTGGTTCAAATGGCTGAGAAATTTGATGCTATATTTTTAGCTACTCCACACGAAGCTAGCCACGATTGGGCTGCAGCACTAAGTGGCAAAAAAGCGAAAATATTTGATTTATCTGGTGCATTTAGACTGCAAGACACCCAAGTGTTCGAGTCATTTTATGGCTTTAAACATGAACATACCGACATACTCAGTAATGCAGTATACGGATTGGCGGAGTGGCATGCTGATGCAATTAAAACCGCGAACTTTGTGGCTGTACCCGGCTGTTACCCGACCGCATCCTTGTTGGCAATCAAGCCAATGACAGAGGCTGATTTTATTGACCCTAGTGTGCGACCGGTGATTAATGCGACATCGGGTGTGAGCGGGGCTGGCAGAAAGCCATCGATGACCACCAGTTATTATGAAGTAAGCTTGCAAGCATATGGTGTGCTAGGACATCGTCATACACCGGAAATTGAATATTATTGTGGTACGCAAGTTATCTTTACGCCTCACCTTGGTCAATTCAAAAGAGGGATTTTAGCAACAATCACCATGCGATTGCGCGAAGGCGTGAAAACCTCAGATATACAGCAAAGGTATGAACAGCATTATGCCAATCAACCGATGGTTCGTTTGCGTGATTCATGGCCCAAAATTGATGATGTTGCCAATACTTCATTTTGCGATATTTATTGGAAGTTCGACGAAGACAACCGTTATTTAGTCGTAAGTTCAGCGATAGATAATTTGCTGAAAGGCGCAGCATCGCAGGCAATTCAATGCGCAAATTTGGTATTTAATCAGCCAACAGAAACAGGGTTATTGTAAACATGAATAATACGCGGCACTTACCCCAACATCACGTAAGCAATATTGTGTTGAAAGTCGGTGGAGACTTTTTTGAAGACGAGCAAGCACAAGCGAGTTTTTTTGCATCTGTCGCGACGCTGAAAAATCAAGGTCACAATGTGGCGATAGTGCATGGTGGTGGAGCGCAACTACAAGCGCAACTAACCGCGCTTGGGTTTAAAAGTGAAAAGCATGAAGGATTGCGCATCTCGCCTGATGAGCAGATGCCAGTGGTTGCGGGTGTTTTAGCCGGTACATTAAACAAAAAAATGGTTTGTATGGCTGCGCAGGCCGGTTTGACCGGCGTGGGGATTTCTTTAGCCGATGGGAATTTAGCGGTGTGCGAAGAAGTTGCGCCAATGTTGGGTGCCGTTGGCTACCCTCATCCGCGAAGTGCGAAATTATTGCACCAACTTATGCACGCTAATTTAACACCTATAATATGTTCAATTGGTAGTGATCTTAATGGTCGTTTATACAATGTGAATGCGGACCAAGCGGCTACCTGTATATCATCATTATTGTATGCAGACTTGTATCTTTTATCAGACGTCAGCGGTGTATTGGACGAAAAAAAGCAACTAATTGCACATTTAGATGATAGCAAAATACAGCAATTAGTTAATAGTGGAGTCATTACTGACGGTATGATTGTAAAAGTGAAAGCAGCCCAAGAAGCGTCTAGAACATTGGGAAAGGCAGTCCAAATTGGTAGCTGGAATGATGTCAGTATATTAATCGATGAACTGCATAGAAATACAGGTACGACCATCACTTCGAGTGGATTTTTATCTTAAAATGAATAATATCAACGAATAAAATCAGTAAATAAAAAGTAAAAGGAATAAGAGATGCAAGACTTACTCAGTTTTAGAGATTGGAATTCAACTTCAATGCATTCGCTATTGAAGCTTGCTGTCGAACTCAAAAGAAGCCCTGAAAAATTTGGTCGACCATTAGAAGGAAAATCCATTGTCGCGATTTTTGAAAAGCCTTCTTTGCGCACCCGAGTAAGTTTTGATATCGGTATCAATAAACTAGGCGGGCACATGGTTTATGTGGATAGCCAAGGTTCTCCATTGAAGGATCGGGAGGACCCAATTGATGTTGGCGCCAACCTTGCTTGTTGGGCTGATGCAATTGTGGCCCGGGTATATGAACACAAAACGCTGGTGGACCTTGCTGCAGGTGCAAATATTCCGGTCATCAATGCATTGTGCGACTTATACCATCCTTGCCAAGCGTTAGCTGACTATTTAGCCATGTTCGAAAAACTTGGCGATGTAAAAGGGAAAACCATGGCTTATATCGGTGACGGTAATAACGTAACTCATTCATTGTTGATAGTAGGTGCGTTATTGGGTTGTCACCAAACTGTTATTACCCCAAAAGGATTCGAAATAAACCCTAACATCGCTAAACATGCCGCTAAATTAGCTTATGAAAACAATGTCAGCTTAACTATCGCGAATGATATTAACGAATTAGGGCAGGCTGACATTCTATATACAGACACTTGGCTATCAATGGGCGACAATACCCCTTTGGCAGAAATAAAGGATAAATTTGCAGTTTATCAGGTGAATGAAGCATTAATGCAAAGATCGGGCGCAAGTCATGTGATGCACTGCCAACCAGCCCACCGCGATTTAGAAATTAGCGGTAGCTTGATGGACAGTGACCAATCATTGTTAATGCTCCAAGCTGAAAACCGCATGCATGCACAAAACGCAATTTTAGCAATGCTGGTTGGTAATGTCGCATTAGATTAATATTGCCGACTACACTAGATTAACAAATACGACTACCTATTTAGACAACTGATCGAATAACCATCGTCTCATCAGTAATTAAGGATTTAAGAATGGCATTAACAGATAATAAAAGCGCAATAAAAAAAGTCGTACTGGCCTACTCAGGCGGACTCGACACATCAGCAATCATGCCTTGGCTTAAAGAAAACTATGATTGTGAAGTTGTCGCTTTTGCCGCTGACGTTGGTCAGGGTGATGACGAACTTGAAGGATTATACGACAAAGCTATGGCATCAGGTGCAAGCGAGTGTCACATCGTTGATCTGAAAGAAGAATTTGTGCGTGATTTCATCTACCCGACCATCACAACAGGTGCCGTTTATGAAGGCGAATATTTATTAGGCACGTCAATGGCTCGCCCTGTTATAGCCAAAGCACAAGTCGATATTGCGCGCAAAGTAGGCGCCGATGCCTTGAGCCATGGTTGCACCGGCAAAGGCAACGACCAAGTCAGATTTGAAGGTGCTTTCGCGGCACTAGCGCCTGATTTACAAGTGATTGCCCCGTGGCGCGAATGGGACATGGTCTCGCGTGAAGATTTACTCGATTATTTAGCTAGCCGAAATATCCCAACGTCCTCCTCAGCAACTAAAATATACAGCCGTGATGCAAACGCATGGCATATATCTCACGAAGGCGGTGAACTTGAAGACCCATGGTGCGAGCCGAGCAAGCAAGTGTGGACAATGACCACCGATCCTGAAGAAGCACCAGACAAAGCTGAGCGTATTTCCCTTATATTTGATGAGGGTAGATTAACCCATGTCAATGGCAATGCATTATCGCCTTATCAAGCATTGGTAATGCTTAACCAACTTGCTGCTCCACATGGTGTTGGTCGTATCGATATCGTTGAAAACAGACTAGTAGGCATGAAGTCACGTGGTTGCTATGAAACACCTGGCGGCACGGTAATGATGAAAGCTTACAAAGCACTGGAATGTCTTGTTTTGGACAAGTCAGCGTTGAAATTCAGAGAACAACTTGCCCTCGAATTTGCACATGTTATGTACGATGGACGCTGGTTTACAGCGCTAAATGACGCTTTATTAGCCAGCGCGGCAAGTTTCGCAAAATTGGTTACTGGCGAAATAGTCGTGAAATTATACAAAGGCCAAGCTACGGTCGTGCAGCGCCAATCACCAAACAGCCTATATTCGGAAGACTTTGCCACCTTTGGCGCAGATGACGTTTATAACCAAAGTCATGCTGAAGGATTTATTAGATTGTTTAGTTTATCTAGCAGAATTAAAGCATTAAAACAAAAATAAGGAAGCATCATGGCATTATGGGGTGGGCGTTTTCAGTCCGGTAGTAGCGATATGTTTAAGCAAGTTAATGATTCACTGCCATTTGATTATGTCATGGCAGTTGAAGATATTTGGGGATCCGTTGTTTGGTCTCGTGCGCTAAAAGACGCTGGAGTGTTGAGAGAAAATGAGCAACTTCAACTCGAAAATTCTCTGAATGCGCTAAAAAAGCAAGCAGAAGAAGGCACTCTTGATTTTGCTAACTCGCCTGAAGAAGATATTCATAGTTTTGTAGAGGCGACCTTAACGGCTGAATTGGGTGATGTTGCCAGAAAACTACATACCGGTCGCAGCAGAAACGACCAAGTGGCCACTGATTTTCGTTTATGGTGTCGTTTACACTTAACGTCACTAAGAGACGATTGCTTAAATGTGATTAGTGCGCTGTTAAAAGCGGCAACTCGCCACCAAGATGCCATTCTTCCGGGCTATACACATTTGCAACGCGCACAACCTGTGTATTTTGCACATTGGTGTCTGGCTTATGTCGAAATGTTAAAACGTGATGTCAGTCGAATTGAAGACTTACAAAAGCGGTTAAATCAATGTCCTTTGGGCTCTGGTGCATTAGCAGGAACCACATTCCCAGTTGATCGTCACAAGATCGCGGCAGAGTTAGGTTTTGACTCTCCTTGTTTAAACAGTTTAGACGCTGTTTCCGACCGTGATTTTGTGCTCGAACTCCTTTTCAACGCCAGCACAAGCATGATGCATTTGTCACGCATGAGCGAAGACTTAATTTTCTATAACAGTGGCGAAGCTGGTTTTTTACAATTGGGCGATTCCGTTACATCGGGTTCGTCACTCATGCCGCAAAAGAAGAATCCAGACGCACTGGAACTAATGCGCGGTAAATGTGGCCGCGTATTTGGTAACTTACAAGGCTTACTGGTTACCATGAAAGGCTTACCACTGGCATATAACAAAGACATGCAAGAAGACAAAGAAGGCGCAATAGACAGTGTCAATCAATGGCATATTTGTTTATGCATTGCAGTGGAAGTGCTTGATACATTGTCGCTAAACGAAGAAAGATGTCGAGCGGCTGCTCAGCAGGGCTATGCGAACGCAACCGAATTAGCCGATTATCTAGTGGCAAAAGGTATCCCGTTTAGAACGGCTCATGATATTTCTGGACAAGCTGTGGTAATGGCAATCTCAAAAGGCAAAGCGCTCGAAGAGTTAAGTATTGCGGAGTTGCAAACAATAAACGATAAAATCGAAGATGATGTCTATCCTGTGCTGGAATTAGAGTCAGTTTTAAATAAACGTAATGTGCTTGGTGGCACCAACAAAGAGTTAGTTACCAAAGCATTATATGTCGAACTAGAAAAGCTCGACCAACTCATAGGGTAGCCAATGAGTCTGCTTATTGTTGATGTTAAGAGAGATTAAGATGGCATTGTCTGATTCGGAAAGTATTCGTCTATTTAGGAGTTCTGCTCCCTATATAAACGCGCATCGTGGTAAAACCTTTGTGATTATGTTTGGTGGTGAAGCGATTGAAGATCCTAATTTTCCTAGGATAATCCAAGATATCGCGCTGCTTAACAGCCTAGGTGTTAGACTTATTCTGGTGCATGGCGCTCGACCACAAATTGATCAGCGTCTCAAACTTCGTAATAAAGAATCGAAGTTTAAAAACAATATCAGGATTACCGATAAAGAAACCTTAGAATGCGTCAAAGACGCAGCAGGTTCGCTGCGCAGTCAAATTGAAGCCTTACTTACCATGGGTTTACCTAATTCACCTATGCACGGTTCGCAAATTAGAGTCTGTTCAGGAAACTTGGTGGTTGCTAGACCTCTAGGCGTAAAAGAAGGCGTCGACTTTGAAAATACGGGCCTAGTTCGCCGTGTCGACGTGCAAGGCATCAATGATCACCTCTCCGATGGCTCAATTGTATTACTTTCACCTATGGGATATTCACCCACCGGCGAAATTTTCAACTTATCCCATGAAGACGTTGCTACGCAGGCTGCTATTGCAATGAAAGCGGACAAAATTATCACGCTCTCAGAACGCGACGGTATTTTTGATAAGGCAGGTGAGCTGTTAAGAACAACTGAATTAAATCTGATTAAGAAAGAGTTAGCAGCTAACAATATTGACGCTGAAACAACCTGTTTAACAGCCATGATAAGCTCTGTTGAAGCAGGGGTAACGCGAGCACATTGTGTCAATTATCACACTGATGGCGTGTTACTGAGAGAGTTATTTACGCGTGATGGAGCAGGTTCACTTGTATTGCAAAACCACTATGAACAGCTTAGAACGGCGACCATAGACGATGTTGGAGGTATCTTAAAGCTAATTAAACCGTTAGAAGAAAGCGGTGCTTTAGTAAAACGCTCACGTGAACGATTAGAAAATGAGATTGGCCTATTTACCGTCATTGTTAGAGACGGGATGATTATCGCCTGTGCGGCTTTATATATGTATAGAAACGACGCTTGTGGAGAGTTGGCCTGCGTTGCAACACATCACGATTATAGAGGCGGAAACAGAGGCGAACGCCTACTCGATGAAATTCGTAAAAAAGCAATTTTAGGTGGCCTTGAGCGTATTTTTGTTCTAACCACCGTCACTGGCCATTGGTTTTTAGAGCAAGGCTTCGAAGAAAAAACGATTGAAGCATTACCCTCAGCTAAACAGGAGATGTATAACTTTACACGTAATAGTAAGGTTTTTATGTTGTCACTATTTGTGAACTAATCGACATCAGAAAAAACGTAAACTGCACATCGGCCATGAGTTAATCGAAATCAGTTATGCCTTACGTAATTGTCTTAAACTTTTTTCCATAAGTTTTGTAGCTTCTTGTACCCAAAAAATCCATAAGGATTCCAATAACTTGGAATAATATCTAGTTCTTTACGCTCTTCAAAATTTGACGCCAACTTGCGCAGTATTTCTTGTAAACGAGCAGGACTAATTTTTTCAAGCTTCTTTTTTGTTGTAGAAAAGTAAAGGTTACTTTTCTTATCGATAGAAACGACTTGACCGGAAGCGATAAAAGTCAAATTACGAGTTACTATCCGACATGTTGGTACAAAAGGATCTTCAGGATTGAGTCCAGTCACTATTGCGTATTCGTAACGATCTATACTTTTATTATCGTCGTCTTTGGGAATATAGGTAATACCATAACCTTGCGGGAAATGCCCTACTATGGCGAGTAAGCTATCTGCTACTACTTTACTAATACTATCGCGTTCAGCTGCTTTGCCTACTATTAGCATAGCTTTGGGCAGATCAAAAAAATTGTGATTTTGTTTAGAAGAAAATATAATAGAGGCATAAATCTGTGGCGCTTTGATTAAATTCCCCACGCCCAATTTTGGTTTAAGCGCACTAATCAAAAGCGTGCGAATGAAATTCAGTCGCTTTTTTTCGTTTTGTGCAAATTCTGTTCTTTCTGCTTTGCAATTCCCTACATATCTCTGCATGCCCAAACCATAGGTAATAAAGTGTAGTGTCTGCTCATGGTTTATTTTAAGTAAGGTTAGACGGTCTTCTTTGTCTAATAGCCTAAATTCGTCGAGCGTTCCATCTTCGCCCTTTAAAATAATTTGTGCGTTGGGGTGCAATGAACCGATGTCTTGAAATAGCGCTGCCATGATGACAGGAATAGCGACTTGGCGTTGGTAAAGGGTTAAATCGCCTTCTTTTTCTGAATAACGCAGGTTAACCTGATACCGTTCATTGATATATTGATTATTGATTTGTCCATCATTTAGCAGTTTATCTAACAATCTAATTGCCAACACTCCCCTGTAGGCGGGTTTTAATCTTTGGTTTTTATGGGCAAGTTTTACGCCCTCGCCGGGAGAAAGTAATTGCAAAGTACCTAATAATTTTGCGCTGTTAACCTGCGTCTTTTTCCAATTTTCTGCTTCACAAAGTACAAGTAATTTAGAACATACGTCCAACACGTTTTGCAATCTTAGGATGCGCATATCTTCTTGGCGAGCATCGTCTTTATGTAAATCTCGCCGGGCAACATCAAGCTTTTTAACTAATATATCTTTATTTTTTGCAACCGCTACTTGCAAAGCGTCTTCTAGGGATTTTATCTTTTTTTGTTGTTCCAGATACGCCTGTTTATCTTTATCTACATTTTCAAAGTAAAGCCGCGCTTGTTCGAATAGGGAATCTTTTTGTGCTGTGCTACTTTGGATGCTCCTAACCAAATTAGAAACCGATTTAGTATAGGAAGATCCACCCATGGGGCCATGCATAAGCGTTACCTAATGTGAGCGGTTTTATCGTAACACATAGTATAGTCTAATTTTTTCTTCCAATACGGTATACTTAATCACCGTTCTAATGTGAATTTGATACTTAAGGTGTGAGCAATCACAGGATTTTAAATAGGCATTTTCTTATCCGCAAATGCTTTGGCTTTGGCAAACCGCTGGCTTGAGCGTTCACCCAGTTTGACTAGCATCAAATAACAAAATGGAACCAAAAATAAACTAGTAAAGGTTGAAAACAATAGGCCACCGATAATGGCCACAGCCATTGGGTAAGTTTCGCTATCATTGGCAGCAAACGTTAACGGAACCATACCTATAATAGTCGTCGCTACGGTCATAAAAATCGGCCTAATTCGGCTTACACACGCTTCTACAATCGGCGCAATGAGTGTTGCTGAGTCGGTTTTCAACTTATTAATCTGGTCAATCAGTACAATGCCGTTATTCACCACTATACCCATTAAAATCAACATGCCGATCATGCCGGTTTCACCCAAACCCATACCCATTATTGCAAAGGTCCAATACACTCCAATAAAGGCTAAGCCGATAGACGATAATATGGCGATCGGCATTAACAATGATTCAAACAACGCCGCCATCACAATAAAAATAAGCGCTAAGGCGAGTATCATATTTATCAACATGTCTTTTGCAGCTTCTCTATCTTCCGTAAACTGGCGTCCTAAGTTCCAATCATAACCCGCAGGCAACTCAATATTATCCATCACCTCTTTAATTTTTTCGGCTGCTTGATCACGGCTTATATCTGCAAGGTTGATGGAAATACCTAGCGTGGTTCTCCGTTGCACGCGCGTGATCTGTTGCATGATTGGCTGGGTATCAAAGACCACTAATTGTTGTAAGGTAATAATGCGTCCGTTACTTTCATAGATCGGTAATTGCTTAATGCGCTCCATAGGTACTGCTTGTTCAGGATGGTAAACCAAACGGATATCAACTTCTCCTAACGTCGCATCGCGAAAAGAACGCAGGTTGATGCCTCGCAGTGAGTTTGCAATACGCATAGCAATGTCTTGGGTGTTTAACCCTAAGCGTGACACTATTTTGCGATCGATACGCAATACCAATTCCATATCTTGGTTTTCATCATCAATACCGACCTCAGAAAAACCCTCTACATTGCTCAGTCGACTGATAACCGATCCACTCATTTCCAATAGGCGTTTTGTAGAACTCCCGTTTAACGTCATCTTAACCAGTTTTTGCTTTTGTTCAGACCACTCAAATGAGGGTTTCGCAATCGCAGTTTCAGGAAATCCTTGTTTAATTTGTTCTTTTAAATCATTAAAAGGAATTGAGTAACCCTCTTTTAGTTTCACACGAGACATCGCATAGCTTGAAAAAATCCGACTATTCACTTGAGTAAACTCAAAGGCTTGCTGGTTGGCGTACAAGTACTGCTCCATTTGGTCTACCAAACGACTCACATCCGCTAATTTTTGTTGACCTTGAATATGGTAAACAATAATGACTTCAGTCTCTCCTTGGCCCATCTCACTATTAGCATTGACTAATTGTTTGGTGAAGAAGCCACTAACACAGAGCAAAAAAATGAAAGCGCCGGTAACTTTTGGATATGTCAGTATTCTGATGAGATTTGGACGGTACCATTTGTCTAAACGTCCCTGTGTTACGACACCTGATAACGCAGTTTGATCTATCCGACTTAGCATTAGTGGAATAACGGTTTTGGAAATAATTAACGAAGCAAACAAAGGTAAACATATGGCGACCGCTATTTGTTCAACCAGAATGGTAATAAAGTTTTTTTCGCCAAGCAGTAAGGGCATAAAAACGATGGTAGTGGTCAAAGTACCACTTATTATTGCAATACTGACGTTATCAACCCCTTTGAGAACTCTCTCTATGGCGCTTAATGACTTATCTTTTTGCTGAAGAATACTTTCACAAATGACCACCGAGTTATCAATTAATAAACCCACGGCAATAAAGAGTCCAGCAAGTGTCAGCATGTTTAAGCTGTAGCCCATAAAGTACATGCCAGCTAAGGCAAAACTCAATGATATAGGCACAGACGCGACCACCACCAACGTGATCTGAATATTACGCAAAAAGATAAATAGAACGATAAAAGACAACACAATACCGAGCCCACCCGCTTTCAGTAAACCACCCAATGATTGTTGAATTTCTTCACCGCTGTTGTCTTCTATACCGATAGTAATGCCTTTAAAGTCATCCGCTAGACGCAAGGCTTCAACTAGCGCAACAATGCTATTGGTCACATCAATCACATTTGAATCCGACTCTTTGAACACCTCTATGCCGACGGATTTTTTTCTGTCAGTTCGTATTTCACTGTTTCGGGGTGGCGTCACTAATCCAACCGTTGCTACTTCACTTAATTTTACCCCTGCTCTAACCTGGAAGTTTTCGATGTCTGCTAAGCTCTGGTATTGGCCGTCAGGTGACACTCTAAATTTGCGACCGGCATTGAGAATAGAGCCGGATTTGACCAAAAAATTACTGGCTCGTAAATCACGCAATAATTTACCCTGATCCACCCGGTTCATGGATAACTTAGTGCTATCCAGCTGAATTTCAATATAAGGTTGGATCACGCCCCGCATTTCAACTTGACCAACACCTTCAAGACGTTCCAGAGGTTGTTGTAGTTTTTGGTTCAAAAAATCATAAGCTTGAGATAAATTTTTATCACCTGACAAGACTAAGCTGATGACAGGCAGGTCTTGGGTCGAAAACTTTTGCACGAAGACTCTTTCCACATCATCGGGCAAGAGGTATCGCACCATATCAACTTTTTCTCGCACTTCTAATATTTTGCTATCCAAATCCGTACCAAGATCCATAAAGACTCGAATAGATGCTCTATCTGCGCGGCTAGTAGAACGCATTTCGGTAATACCGCCTAAAGTCGATACCGCTTCCTCTATTGGACGAGTTATCAATCGTTCGACTTCTTCTGGGGTTGCGCCATTGTACGGCACATTAATAAATGCTATCGGGATATTGAGTGCCGGCCAGCTTTCTTGTGGCAACAGCTTACTCGAAATAAGCCCAGTCAAAAAAAGCGACATAATTAACATACCCGTGGTGACAGGTCGCTTTATGGCTAAGGCCGTTAACCAAACCGTGGCCGGCAAGTCTGCCAATTTTTGCGTAAATCGTTTGTTATGAAACTTAGGGGCTGTCATATTTTCGCCTCGATTGTTTTATCAGGGAAATTGTCAGGACCATCACTTTCAAGAGATTCACTTTCAAGAGCTTCACTTTCAAGAGATTCACTTTCAAGAGCTTCACTTTCAAGAGCTTCATTTAGCGGATCGTCACTTTCTATTTGATAGTCTTTTCTATCAAATAAGCTATACAACACTGGAATTAGTAACAGTGTCAGCATGGTTGCAACCAGCAAACCACTCATGACCGTAATCGCCAAAGGAGCACGCAGTTCGGCGCCCTCTCCACTACTGAACGCTAGGGGAGCTAAACCCAATATTGTGGTTAATGAGGTCATAATAATAGGCCGAAAACGAGAACTACTGGCTTCTATAATCGCAGCCGTTTTTTCAACTCCGCTGTGGCGCAGCTGGTTAATTCTATCAACTAAAACGATGGCATTATTCACCACTATGCCAGTAAGCATAATAACCCCAATAAGCACAATCACGCTGATGTTGGTGCCAGTTACGAACAAGCCTAATACCGATCCTAATACGGCAAGCGGGATCGAAAACAAAATAATAAACGGATTTAGTAATGACTCAAATTGTGATGCCATCACTAAGTAAACCAAAAATATAGCCAAAGCCAAGGCCATCATTAATGAAGAAAAGGAACTTTCCATTTCTTCATTTTGACCCGCAACCGTGGCTTTTATGTTGAACGGCAAATACAAATCGCTGACTAAATTTTCTGCTTTTTGGGCTGCCTCTGATAAATCACCAAAAGCCAAAGAGGCTGAAATAATGGCCACACGACTCTGATCAATACGGTTAATTTCATTCGGTCCAATACTTTCAGTTATGTCAGCTACTGCCGACAAAGGCAACGACCTACTTTGCTCTGAGTTGATGGTTAATTGGCGAATAGCTTGTACCGAATTTCTAGCGCTTTCATCGGCGCGCACTAAAATATCAACTTGTCGGTCTTGTAGGTTATATTTACTGGCAACTGAGCCCGCAATTTTAGTCACCAACTGATCAGCAATATCGGCTCCCCTTAGCTCCAAACTTGCCAAGCGCTGATTATCGAAGCTTATGTTTAGTTCAGGTTGTCCTGCTCGTAAACTATTGTTTAAATCAATAAACTGCTTATCTAGCGACAGCTTTTGCATAAGTTGGTCGCTATATTTTTTAAGGGCGACAAGATCGTATCCTGATAAAATGACTTGCAGAGGACGCTCCGTGGTGAACATATCTACTTGTGCTATTTCAGCGCTCACATCGGCCATTTGTGCGACTTTATCCCTGACCACAGATTTTACTGCGTCGACGTCTTGACTATTATTAACTGCAACCAATAATTGGCCCCAGTTTTCACCCCCTTTACTAGCTGAACTCATCATCAAGCTGCCACTTCCAGCTAGGGAGTAGCTGTGCTTGACGCGCTTATCGTTGGCAATCGTGGCTGCCAGCTCTGTCAGTCTGGTATCCGTCACCGAGATAGGTGTGCCTTGGGGCAAGGTTAACTCAATAGTGAATTCAGCTTTTTCTACCTCGGGTACTAATTCAACAGCGATTTTGGGTAATAAGCTCAGTACTACAATGGCAAAAATAACACTACAGGCAACTAAAATAAGTCGATGTTGCAACGTGGATTTTAGTAATTTTGAATAAGCTAAGGCTACTTTTTCGAAATAAAGACTAAATATTTTATGTGCGGGCTTAAAAACTAGAGTCATGATTTTGGTGATCATGTTGGTCAACAGCAGTACCGCTCTTGTTATCAACATGGGCACATAATTAAAAATTAATACAAAAGGGAATGCCGCAACTTTCGCTATTATATTGAAGGTTTTTTTTGCCGTGCTAACCGGCGCTTTAGGTATTTTTTTATCTGCTAAGACAGGACCATTATCGGTTGTAATTGTACGCTTATCGAATTGACGGGAGGCCAACATTGGAATTAATGTTAATGCCACCACTAACGAAGCAAGTAAGGCGAAAGTGACGGTAATAGCCTGGTCACTGAATAATTGTCCTGCAAATCCCGTGACGAAAGCCAAGGGGAAAAAAACAGCTAGTGTGGTCAAAGTGGACGCCGTTACAGCGCCGGAAACTTCATCGGTACCGCGTACCGCCGCTTCTATAATGCTCGCACCTTTTTCTCGGTATCGTGCAATATTCTCAAGCACAACGATGGCGTTATCCACCAATAAACCGACAGCTAACGCAATGCCGCCTAATGACATAATGTTAAGGCTGATATCATTAGCAAACATTAGGTTAAAGGTGGCAATAATGGAAACAGGTATGGCCAATGAAATAATAATAGTATTGAAAAAATTACCCAAGAATAAATATAAAATCAGCATCGCGAGTAATCCACCTAAAATGGCAGCACTTTTTACTTCATCCACCGCATTCACAATAAATTCAGATTGATCGTAAATGACTGTAAAAGAGAGCTCTTCAGGTAACGTTTTTGCAAGCTCAGCTAATTTAGCATTGACCGCTTTTGCTACAGTTACCGTGTTTGCATCACCTTCTTTATAAATTGCTAATTCGATAGCTTCATTATTATTGACTCGAGTAATATCGGTGCGTTCTTTTTCGCCATCAATTACTCTTGCAATGTCTTTCAGATAGATGGTTTTGCCATCGACTTGTTTAATAATCATATTGCCGAGCTGGTCTAACGAAACAAACTGATTGACCGTGCGTACCAAGTATTCTTGTTGACCATCGTATACACGACCTGCCGACATATTGATATTTTCACTCTGAATGCGAGCAACAATACTTTGCGCTGTGATCCCTCTGCGCGCTGCTTTTTCTTGATCGAAAATAACTTGAATTTCTTGCTGTAAGCCACCGCCAAGTTGTGCTGCTGCGACACCTGAAATGGTTTCAATTTGACGTTTTATTTCTTGTTCAGCGAAGGTGCGTATTTGTTTTAATGCGCGGGGGTGAGTATTCTCAGTGGATAAACCTAAGCGAATAATAGGATCTAGTGCTGGGTTAAAACGCAAGATAACAGGTTTGTTAACGTCGATGGGTAGCGCAATAATATCCAGTTTTTCGCGCACATTTTGAATCGCGAAATTCATGGCCGTACCCCACTCAAACTCAATAACAACATCCGATTGCCCGGCTTTTGAGATGGAATGTACTTTGCGAATGCCTTTAACAACTCCCACCGATTCTTCGATAGGTTTGCTGATCAGTTGTTCTATTTCAGCCGGCGCGGCACCGGGATTTTCTGTTCTGATTGTGAGTGTAGGATAAGACAGATCGGGCAATAAAGACACCGACAAACGCGAAAAACCAACCATACCAAATAACATAACTGCGAGAGTAAACATCGCGACTGTTACCGGGCGCTTGACCACCGTACTAACAATACTCATAAACTAGTCCTTTGCTATCACATCGTCGCTGGTTTCTTGCCCCAAAATTTGCACGTCACTATCAATTTTTAAGCCTTGTTGACCAACAATTACTATTGGCTCTTGTGCATTTAAGGGAGTTAAAATCTCAACATAACCGTCCTGTTCAAAACCGGTTTCTACAACAAGTCTTTTTGCTTTATTGTCTTTTACTACAAATAGACTGGTTTCAGTGTCAGTCACACGTAAGGCTTTTTGTGGCACTAGTTGCGCATTATCGCGCACATCTAAGGTAAGAGACACTTTGGCAAACATACCAGGCTTTAAACGATGGTCATCATTGTTCACTTTCAAGGTCACTTTGAAAGTACCTGTCTCAGTATCAATAATCGGAGATATCAGAACCACGGAGGCTGGAATAACTAAATCGGTAGATGGAAAATCTAGATAAGCTTGTTGATCTATATGTACGTTATTTATTTCAGCTTCTGGCAGATAGACAACGCCTTGCAGGCTATCAAGCGCCACTATCTTAAACATTTCACTGCCCACTTGGGCTGTCATGTTGCCCTCTTTTACCATTCTTTGGGCGACAACACCCGATATTGGTGCACGCACTTTAGAGTCACGAACTTGGATAGCGGCGACTTTTTGTTGGTTTGTTCGCGTTTTAACTAAGAATTCAAGTTTTTCAAAGTCTTTCGCCGCGATAAGCTGCTTGCCATCAACTGGTTTACTGCGATTAAACTCTGCCACTGCTGAGTTAAGATCTATAGTGGTGCGTTCGAGTTCTAATAAATAATTTTCAGAGTCAATTTCAGCTAAGGTTTGTCCTTTTTTAACGGACATTCCTACTTCAACCAAAATCGTGTCAATCATACCGCTGACTTTATTCGTGACATTACTCTCAGCTCTGGCTTCAAGTATAGCGGTGGTCCGATAAGTGTTGGTTATTGTTCTATTTTCGACGAGTGTTACTTCAACAGGAACTTTATAGACTTTCTCCTTGACCTTTTCTTCCTGCGCTGGATTAGGAGAGCAAGCTGCTAATGAAGCAACTAACAATAGTAATAAAGTAGATGGTGTGTTTAGGCTCATAGCAATCCATTGATTTTATATTTACGACTATATTATCCGCATTAGGAAATGAGATACAAATAGCTTCTGTTCTTAATTGTAACTACCCGTGACTAAGAATAAATATGCACAAGGCTAACGTGGCAACTTGACAGTACTTTTTATTGGGGAAACGAGTCCATGACTAGGTTGCGGGTTGTTTTGATGGATTTAATAGGATTGAGCAAAAATGCCTGCTTGCGATCGACACAAACAGGTATCCGCTATTTAATTAAAGGCTGACGCGCTTATATGGGCGATATTCTGGTTTCCAAAAGTTACTTTCAATACGTTGCTCTAACATTTCGTCTGGGATAGATAATGCTAGCCCTTGCCCCATCGCCACTTTTGCCACTGCAAATGCGATTTTTCGACTCAAATTTCCAATTTCGGTCAGCGGTGGCAGTAATTCGCCATTAGGATCAGTCACCATCGGCGAAGCATCGGCGAGTGCGTTGCTGGCTGCCATCAGCATTTCATCACTAATTAGGCGCGCTTTGGCTGCAATAACACCCAAACCTATGCCAGGGAATATATAGCTATTATTACATTGAACAATTGGATAGACCTTATCTTTATATTCGACAGGCTTAAAAGGACTTCCGGTAGCAATCACTACATTACCATCGGTCCATTCGATGACTTGTTCAGGTCTTGCTTCAACCTGACGAGACGGGTTACTTAGTGGGAAGATGATGGGTTTTTCACTATTTTGCGCCATCGTCCTTATCACTTGCTCATTAAATAAACCGGGTTGACCTGAGACCCCAATCAATACATCGGGTTTAGCGCAATGGATAACATCTAGTAAGGATGCATACTCTCCACTGTATGACCAATTTTGTAGGACTACTTTGGGTTGCTGTAATGCTTGCTGGAAATCGCGTAAGTCTTGCATCCCCTCCGTCAACAAGCCAAAACGGTCAATCATAAACACATGTTGACGGGCGTCTTTATCGCTTAAACCTTCAAAAATCATCTGTTGAATAAGCATTTCAGCAATACCACAGCCAGCTGAACCTGAGCCCACAAAAGCAATATTCATGTCCGATAACTTAACACCACGAACTCGACAGGCCGCTAAAATAGTGCCCAGCGTCACCGCAGCAGTGCCTTGAATATCATCATTAAAGCAGCATACTTCTTCGCGATACTTCTTCAATAAGGGCATTGCATTTGGCTGTGCAAAATCTTCAAACTGGATCATTACTTCAGGCCAACGTCTGCGCGCGGCACAGATAAACATATCCACAAACTCATAGTATTGATCTTGATTTATTCTTTCATGCCGTGCACCCATGTACATTGGATCGTTAAGTAATTTCTGATTGTTGGTTCCAACGTCTAACATTACAGGTAATGTATATGCGGGACTGATGCCGCCGCACGCTGTGTATAATGAGAGTTTACCAATTGGAATACCCATGCCTCCAATACCTTGATCACCTAAACCAAGAATCCGCTCACCATCGGTTACCACAATGACTTTCACCTTGCGTTTGGTTGCGTTACGCAAAATATCATCCATTAAATAACGTTCTTCATAACTGATAAATAAGCCACGCGAACTGCGATAGATATCCGAGAAACTCTCACATGCATCACCAACAGTAGGCGTGTAGATAATGGGCATCATTTCTTCAATATGTGCTTGCAGGAGTCGATAAAACAAAGTTTCGTTATTATCTTGAATTGCACGTAAATAAATGTGCTTATTCAATGGGTTCTCGAACCCTTTGTATTGTTTATAAGCTCTGCTGACCTGCTCTTCGATAGTTTCGTATCGAGGCGGCAGTAAGCCCAGTAAATTGAAATTTTTACGCTCTTTTTCGGTAAATGCGCTACCTTTATTTAATAGAGGTGTCTCAAGTAAAGAAGGCCCTGAATGCGGAATATATAGGTGATTGTGCTGACTGTTGTCGCTCATTCGTGAATTCTCTTTTATGCATGATGTGTTAGTTATTTGTTGTTGGACTATTTATTACTTTTTGATTACTTTTTGATTACTTTTTGATTACTTTCTGATTACGTTCTTATTATATTGTTATTACTTTGCGCCTCTTGACCTTCCCCAATATAGTATATTGTTGAAGGTTAAGAGGCCTAAGTATAGAAGCTTGTTCAGAAAAACCTGAAAAAACCAAAAGAACTAAAAAATATCATCAATTTCCGGTGCTTTAGGATTTTCTTCATCTATTGGTAATGATAACTCATCATCTACTACATAAGTGGTTGGTTCAGTTCCAACTTTGAAGTATTCGAACATTGCAGTATGGTCTGTTCGTCGTGTTAATTTACCTGTTTTGAGATCGATTCTAACCCGGATAATACCTTCTGGAATTTTTTTAGGCACTTGCGGCTGGTCTTTAAGCACCTCTTGCATAAAACGTATCCAAGCGGGTTGAGCGCTCATGGCACCAGCTTCAGTGCCGATCAGCGCATTACCAATCCAATTAAATTTTTCAGGATTTTTGTTTACTAGATTTTGATTCCGCGAGGCTCGACCTAGTTGGCGCGATGCATCATCAAACCCAACCCACGTGGTTGCGACTAAGTTGCCAGCAAAGCCGCTAAACCAAGTGTCTTTTGAATCATTCGACGTCCCTGTTTTACCCCCAATATCGTCTCGTTGCAGCAGGTTTGTCGCACGCCAACCCGTGCCTAACCAAAAGGTTTTCTTGTTCCAGTTGCCATTCGCCTTAACTGCCGAGTGCATCATTTCGGTAACCAAAAACGCGGTTTGCGAGCTAATGACTTGCTGCGCTGATTGTTTGACTTTCTTTTTCTGACTATTACGTCCTAACTTTTGACTAAATTGAGCTGCTAAGCGAGCTTCAATATCAGATTCATTTAATACTTGTTCTAGTTCTGGTGACTCATCATCGCATGGATTACAAGCGTAAACAGGTTGTGCTTGCCATATTAACTCCTCCAGATCATTCTCAATTCGCTCAATAAAATAAGGACGCACAGCAAAACCACCATTCGCTAGCACTGCAATGCCGGAAACGACCTCTAAAGGCGTATGTGAACCTGAACCTAGGGACAAAGTTTCATCACGAGGTATGTCGTCTTTGTCAAATCCAAAACGCGAAATATAGTCCACAGTTTCATCTATACCAACACCTCGTAAGAGACGAACTGACACTACGTTTTTTGACATTCCTAATGCGACACGCAAGCGTATTGGACCTTCGTAAACGGCGGGCGAATTTTGAGGACGCCAGGCAACGCCAGACGAGCTATCCCATTGATTAATAGGCGCATCATTCATAATGCTCGCTAGTGTATAACCATTTCCAATGGCGCTGGCGTACACAAACGGTTTTATATTTGAACCCACTTGGCGCTTTGCTTGTGTCGCTCGGTTAAACTGACTTTTGTAGAAGCTATACCCGCCAACCACGGCCTTTACAGAACCGTCATAAGGATCTAGTGCGACCAAAGCACCGGCCGCGTCAGGCAACTGGCCGAGCTGCCAAACATCGTCTTGAGGACGCTTTCGGATATATACCAACATACCTTCCTGTAGAATATCTGCCGCAACTTCAGGTTCATCTCCTTGTGTCTGATCATCGATGTAGGCTCTTGCCCAATCCAAACCATCCCAGACTAATTGAATCATTCGACCATCCGCAATAATGACATCTACCGATTTTTCTTGTACCGTCATAACCACCGCAGGCAACAATGGGTCTATTTCTTCAACGCTATCCAGATATGCTGTGACTTTCTCAATAGACCAAGCATTTTTATTGATACGGGGAGGCAGTTCTACTGGGCTAGGATTACCTTGTTCTATACCATCAACAACCGCGACCGGTTTAGCAACTGCACGCTCAAGTGGTTCCCAAAGTTGCGCCAAAGGTCCTCTGAATCCATGCCTCTCGTCATAATCATGCAAGTTCTGTATGACCGCTTCTTGGGCAGCCTTTTGCATATCATAAGTTGCCGTTGCAAAAACATTAAAGCCACTCGTTTCTGCAATTTCTTTGCCGTAGATTTCAACCATTTCGTTATAAATAAGGTCTGCTAAATAAGGCGCATCGAGCGCGAGTTCTGCACCGTGTTTCTTAGCTGTCACTGGGGCTTGGGAGGCTTCATCGAACTGTTGCCGGTTAATATAACCTTCATCTAACATACGCAACAAAACGATACGTCGGCGCTCTTTTGAGCGCTCAGGCCGGCTTATTGGGTTAAGTACCGAGGGGGCTTGCGGCAATCCAGCTAACGTGGCAAGTTGAGCTAGATTCAATTGCTTTAAATTTTTTCCATAATACACTTGTGCAGCTGCGCCAAAACCAAAAGCCCGGTGTCCTAGCTCAACCTTATTAAGATATAACTCAAGAATTTCATCTTTGCTTAATTCTTGCTCCATATGCAATGCAATAAACAATTCCCTGATTTTACGACTAAACTTCTTTTCTTTAGTCAAGAAGAAACCGCGCGCCATTTGCATCGTCAAAGTGCTAGCTCCCTGCCCCCGCTCGCCAGTTGTAATCAAATTTAAGAAGGCACGACCAACACCAATAGGATCTACCCCAATATGGCTGTAAAAGCGGCTATCTTCAGTTGCTATAAGCGCCTGTACTAAGGTCTCGGGGACATCATCAAGAGAAACCGGTATTCTTCTTTTTACCCCATATTGGGATATTAATTTACCGTCTTGGGTAAATATACGCATAGGTGTTTGTAACTTGACCTCTCTCAAAATTTCCACACTTGGAAGCCCGGGTTTGAGATAAAAATACATACCTATAATGCTAATAACCGCTAGGAAAAAACCTAAGGCGCTCAGTAACATGAGTTTCTTTATTAACTTCACTGTGCTGTTTTCACTTTTATTTATTGGGATTAAATACTCAATTTTTATACTTAGGTGTCGTTAACAGAACCATACAGTTTAAAAAAATCAGTATTATTTGTACCTATGATACTAGAACTATGACAGAGCTACTAATCAATGAAATCGCTTTTTAAGAAAAAAGTCCAAAGTATAATCGGGTTAGACATAGGAACCAAGTACGTTAAGGCCGTATGCTTAGATGTTAGCGGTTCTGTAGCCAAAGTAAATGCTTTCGCTTGCGAACCTATCATAGGTGGTGCATTTAATGAGCGTGAAATAAAAGACTTTGACGCCGTCAGCAAAGCACTGGCCAAAATCAAGCACAACTTGAAGACAAAAAACAAAAATGTTGCGATAGCTGTTGCTGGCGCATCAGTTCTCAGCAAAGTGGTTTTCATGGAGCCAAATCAAACTGATTTTGAACTGGAAAGCCAAATTGAAATCGAAGCAGACAGCTTAATACCTTACCCCTTAGAAGAAGTTTATTTGGACTTTGAAGAATTGGGTGAAAGCAAAATGCACGGCGGTAAAGTCGAAGTATTGCTGAGCGCCGCACACAAAGACATGGTCGATAGTCGCATTACGCTCGTCAGAGAAGCGCCTTTCGAACCCGTAATCATGGACATTGAAGGTTATGCTTTAGGTAACGCCCTTATCCACTTTGCAACGCATAGAAAAGACAGCCCAACGTGCTGTATTAATGTAGGTGCCAGTTTATTGCAAGTCTGTTTCGTTGAAGACGGCGAAGTCATATATAGCAAAGAACACAACTTCGGTATGAACAAATTCATACAAGATTTAGCGGTTATTCACTCGCTAGACATTCAAGAAGTAGAGAATCAAATAGCCGATGGTTCAGCACCTGAGTCATGGTTTAAAGATACCTTGCCAATGTTTTTATCTGCATTGCAACAACAAATACAACGTGCATTACAAATGTATGCGTCGACAACGCACAAGACGCAGCCCGAAAAAATCTTAATTTCTGGTGGCGCTGGTTCATTGCCAATGGTCATTGAAGAATTATCAAAAGACCTCGGCATTGTGGTCGAAGCCTTTAATCCGTTTTTAAATTTAACCATCGCTGAAAACGTCGACGCCGAAAAATTAAACAAATTTGCTGCACAATTGGCGATCGCGATGGGGTTAGCAAGTAGGAGTTATTCGCAATGGCACATGTAAATTTACTTCCATGGCGTGAAGCTCAGCGTCAGCGTCATAAAAAACAATACATTAGTTCATTGGTTGTTATTTCGATTGCTGTGCTTGCCGTGTTCTGGATATTAGGCGAAGTCATTGAGCAACAAGTTCGCAACCAGAACTCAAGGAACAATTATCTAGAGCAGCAGATCGGGGTTTTAGACACGCAAATTCAACGCATCAAAGACATTCGAAGCTCAAAAGCAGAGATTGCCCAGCGCATGGCACTTATCGAGCAACTGCAGGTGAGTAAAAATGTATCACCCATTGTTTTTGATGAATTGGCGCGAATTGTACCCGTGGGTGTTTCATTTGAGAAGATGTCCCGTATCGGCAACTTAATTGAAATTGTCGGCATTAGTGAATCGAACAATCGTTTATCTGCGTTTATGCGAAAACTTGAGCAGTCCGATGTATTTACTAGTGGCATATTGTCTTCAATTACTGCTGATGTGAGCACGTCGAATGCGGTCAGTGACTTTAAATTAACATTCTCTATTACGCCGAAAGTTGCTCCGGTTCAAAATGTAGAAACAGATGAAGGGGGGAGTCAATAATGGCTTTTGATTTTTCTAAATTAAAGGAAATAAACGATCTCGATTTCGAACAAGTCGCTATTTGGCCGAAGGAAATCAAGACGGTCGTTGCCATCTTCTGTGTGGTCGTGGTGGGTGCTATTTGCTATTACGCTATTATTAGCAGCAAGTTACCGCAGTTGGATAGTTCTAAAATCAAAGAGACCGAGCTTAGAACGACATTTGAATCGAAATATCGAATTGCCGTCAACGTAGACGCTTATGAAAAACAACTAGTAAGAATGCAAAGCGATTTTTCCTCGATGCTCAAAACATTGCCAACGAGCAATGAAACACCTGGGTTATTGGACGACATTACTTATGTAGGAACCGACGCAGGTCTCTCATTTAAGTTACTTAATTGGCAACAAGAAAATCCGAAAGAATTTTACACCGAGCTACCTATTCAACTTGAAGTTGCCGGAACTTATCACGAGTTTGGCTTATTTACTTCGAACATCGCTAATCTTCCAAGAATTGTAACCTTGCATGACTTTGATATTACTAACAATAAAGGCGTTCTTAATCTAAAGATGCAAGCAAAAACTTATCGTGCTGCGACAACTCAGGCCGATATGAATGCTGAGGGGAAAGAATAATGACAAACGCATTTATACCCCTCCCTAAAAGCCTAATGAATAAGTATCTTGTGCTTGCAACCTGCCTTAGTTTGTCAGCTTGCAGCGCAGAAATTGATGACCTAATTGCTTATACCGATAGTGTCAAAGCGAATACGAATATCAGCATTGAAGAATATCCCAAGTTTAAGCAATTGCAGCCGGTTAATTATTCAGCTAGCAATCTGCGCAGCCCCTTCCAAAGGCTGCAGCAAGGAAATGAGGCAAAAACAAGCGTGACGGTTCAAACGGCTAACTGCAATCAGCCAAATCGCCAACGCTCTAAAGAAAAATTAGAATCTTACGGTATCGATGCATTACAGATGACAGGTGTCTTTAGTACTGGCGGTCAAAAGTGGGTTCTTATCAAGGCCAATGATGGCACATTACACAAGGCGAAACGAGGTCAATACATCGGCCTGTTTTTCGGCAAAATTATTAACATAACGGATAAAGAAGTGGTTATTGAAGAAATGTTACCTGACGGTGCTGGATGTTGGAAAACAAAAATCGCCACATTAACTATGTCATCAGTAGCTGGGGAAAATGATAATGTCTGATAAATATATTTTTAACAAGCGCTTAAACAGCAACAGACCTCACTGGGTCTTGATAATTGCGTTCGTTTTAGCCATTGTCAGCTTAGGTGCTGTTGCTCAAGAGTCTGAAAATTTAATTGATTTAGTTGATCCGCAAGGTGAAGCTACATTAGAAAGTTCAGCCATCTTAAATAGTATTGATTTTAATCGCTTTGTAAAAACGGGAAACGTGCTTATAGGATTTGAAGGCAAAATCCCATCGGTGACCGTTGTAGAGGCTAAAGGTTTAATTACCTTAACGATGAAAGAAACGATGTTGGCTGAGGACCAATACGTTGAAGTTGACGTTAGTCAGTTTGGTACTGCGGTTAACAGCATTGAAACCTTTCAAGATGCAGACACAGCGAAGGTTGAGATCCGCTATAACGGCGTAGTAAAAATTAAAAGAATGGAAGAGAACGGAGTTGTTACTCTAGCGGTAACGCCGTTGACACCAGGTGAAGTTGAACAATCTAAGAATACAACGTATGAAGGCAAGCCAATTTCGTTGGATTTCCAAGACGTGCCTGTGCGCCAAGTATTACAGATTATTGCGCAAGTTAATGGTTTTAACTTGGTAACAACTGACACCGTTAACGGCAATGTCACTATAAGTTTGTCTGGTGTTCCTTGGGACCAAGCCCTTGATATGATTTTAAAGATCAGAGGGTTGGATAAACGGTTAGAAGGTAACATCCTACTTATCGCCCCGACTGAAGAATTGTCTGCCCGAGAAACGCAGCAACTTCAATCTAAGCAACAAGTACAAAATCTTGCTCAACTTAAGTCAGCACATATTGAAATTAACTATGCGAAGGCTGATGAAATTGCGACCATCCTTAAAACTAGCGATGGCGGAATACTTTCTGACCGTGGTAACGTCACTGTCGATGCCCGTACCAACACCATATTAATCCGCGATACATTAGAAAGTATCGATGAAGCGCGTCGGGTTATAAATGCATTAGATATCCCAGTAAAACAAGTGCTTATTGAGTCTCGCATGGTCACCGTTCGGGATAACGTAGACGAGCAACTGGGTGTTCGTTGGGGATTCACCGGCGCAGGCGATAACAATTCAGTTTCAGGTTCAATCGTAGGTGCTGATACAGCCGGCCAGGGCAGTGTTCCTGATATTGGTGACCGCTTAAACGTGAACTTACCGGTATCGAGCGCAGCTGGCACCATCGGTTTTCAAATTGCGAATCTACTTGACGGTAATATCTTAGACCTTGAGCTAAGTGCTTTAGAAGCCGAGAACAAAGGGGAAATTATTGCCAGCCCTCGAATTACAGTTGCCAATCAGCAAGAAGCTTACATTGAACAAGGTACTGAAATTCCGTTTGTGCAAGCAACATCGAGTGGCGCAACATCGGTAGAATTCAAAAAAGCCGTATTGAGTTTAAAGGTAACACCACATATCACGCCGGATGATAGAATTATTCTAAATCTTGTAGTAACTCAGGATACGCGTGGCGATACCGTGGCGACTTCTACTGGTCCAGCTGTTGCAATCGATACGCAAGAGATTAGTACTCAAGTACTGGTCGAAAATGGTGAAACCATAGTTCTTGGTGGTATCTTTCAGCAAGTTAGTACTAACGACGTTACTAAAGTACCATTGCTCGGCGATATTCCTTACTTCGGTAATTTATTCAAAACAACGTCAACTATTGAACAGAAACGTGAATTACTTATATTTGTAACACCAAAAATCATCGAAGAAAGCTTTTAATTACTGATTTATTAAAGTATTTACACTAATATCACTAACCGTTATAAAGAGTGAAGGCATGGCCTTCACTCTTTTGTGGTTCTAAAGCACAGTATTTTACCCATTGCTTGAATAAGAATGCTTGCATATCAGGCTAGTTAATTGAGATAATCCCTGCATAGATTTTCCACAGAGGAAATTATTCGCTCGCATTGGCGTTAAAAAATTATAAAACGCGTTAATGTGGTAGTTAAAGTTGCTTGTTACGAATACACCAAGCCGACTTCAATCATTTATAAAGAATGTGAATCAATCAGACATGGCTGAAAAACGTAATATATTTCTTGTTGGCCCAATGGGAGCAGGAAAGAGTACTATCGGTAGACATCTTGCAGACGAACTTCACCTCGATTTTTACGACTCTGATCAGGAAATAGAAAAGCGCACTGGCGCAGATATTGCCTGGATTTTTGATCTCGAAGGGGAAGATGGTTTTCGCAAGCGTGAAGAAGACATCATAAACGACCTCACTGATAAACAAGGTATCGTTTTAGCCACGGGTGGAGGTTCTATTGTCTCAAAAAATGTGAGAAACAGACTTTCAGCACGAGGTATCGTAGTATATTTGCAAACAACTATTGATAAGCAAGTAGCTAGAACTCAGCGTGACAAGCGCCGCCCTCTTCTTCAGAATAATGACCCTGAGCAAGTATTAAGAGATTTAGCTGACGAACGTAACCCTCTGTATACTGAGGTTGCTGATTATGTAGTTGAAACGGATGACCAAAGCGCACGCGCAGTAGCAAACCAAATTATCAGTAAAATCGGTTTGTAACAGGTTAATTTTAGGATTTTTTAGAAAGGATATTGCGCTATGCCCACATTAAACGTTGATTTGGGAGAGCGTAGCTACCCTATCTACATTGAGACCGGTTTGTTTAATCAACCCGGTTTTTTACTTTCTGCTATTCAAGGAAAACAATGCGCGATTGTCACCAACGAAACCGTCGCACCTCTGTTTTTAAATAGTATAAAAAAGCCATTGAATAACGCAGGTATAAGTTCCTTCGATATTATTTTACCCGATGGTGAACAATACAAAACAATTGAATACTTCAATGTTGTCTTAACACAACTACTTGAAAATAGAGCGGCTAGAGACACAACGCTGATTGCTTTAGGTGGCGGAGTTATTGGTGATATGGGCGGTTTTGCTGCTGCTTGCTATCAGCGAGGAATACCTTTCATTCAAGTACCTACAACACTACTTTCGCAAGTTGATTCCTCCGTAGGCGGAAAAACAGCGGTAAATCACCCTCTTGGTAAGAATATGATTGGTGCTTTTTATCAGCCCAAAGCCGTATTTATTGATACCAACTCGCTGTCTACTTTACCCGAAAGAGAATTCTCTGCCGGCATGGCCGAAGTTATAAAATATGGGATAATGTACGATGGGGACTTCTTTACTTGGATTGAAAACCAAACTACAGCAATAAAAAACCGCGACCCTGACGCGCTGCGATATCTGATTACAAAGTGTTGCGCAATAAAAGCAGAAGTCGTCAATTTGGATGAAAAAGAGCATGGCGTTAGAGCTTTATTGAATCTTGGTCATACCTTTGGTCACGCTATAGAGGCTGAAAAAGGATATGGTGTCTGGCTGCACGGTGAGGCTGTTGCTGCTGGCATGGCGCTTGCAACAAAGCTCGCAGTGCTGCGTAATTGGATCTCAGTGTCAGAATCCAGGCGCATACAAAGGCTATTGAAGTTATTTAACTTACCGATTACGGGGCCGGCAGATATGTCCGCAGACACCTATATTAGGCATATGCAACACGATAAAAAGGTACTATCCGGTAAAATGCGATTCATCGTTCCGACATCTATAGGCAATGCTAAAATAATAGATGACGTTAAAAATGAAGAATTGACGGCGATATTGAACTAGCCCAACCTGCTGCAAAAATTTGTAAGGCCAAATTTAAAAGGACATGACTGTTTGTCAGAATTGCAAGAACGATTGGAACACTTAGTTAATTATTCTTCTCAGCTTATATTCGTAAGCGGGGATAGTATTGCTCAGCAACAAAGAACACTCGAAGATTTTTTGTCGATGCAAAAAGAAAATACTGAAATTTCCTATTTTACTTCTGAACTCAGCATGGAGTCACCGGATTTTCGACGGATTATTTGTCGTCAACTTTTAGGCCAAAAAGTGGGTAGTTTTGTTCGACCATTAAAAGAACTCCTCAAAGATTTACACGAGCAACCAGGTCCCTACTTACTCTGCATTAAGCAAGCTCAAACTCTTCCAAATGCATTTTTACAAGAACTATGGGACTGGGTAACAGAGAGTAAAACACAATCGCAAAATCATCACGTCAACGTCATACTCTTTGGTGAGACAGCTTGGGCAGAAAAGGCTAAAAAGTGGCTTCCTAAACGCAATAGTAGTCGTCCCGTGCTGTTATCGACTCAATCTATAGATTCAACAAAGTTCGACGTAAATGCATTAGAGAGCCTCATGGCGGACGAACGCCGCGCATTTTCTGTCGACTTATTCAGGCGAGACGAATTTTCACCGCCTATTGTGACGCAAAAATGGTTTATTGTAAGCGTATTAGTCTTGCTGCTATCGGTTTTTGTTGGTCTCATGAGTTGGCAATATCCAGACCACGTAAAATCGCTGCTACAAACAGGAACGCTGCCACCTGAAACCCAACTTAATATAGACAAGCTGGCGCTGCTAAACGAGCAGTTAGATAGAGAGATAGAAACTGAAACAGAGGCGAAAATAAAGGCGAAAATAGAGGCGAAAATAGAGGCGGATATAAAAGCGGAAATAGAAGCGGATATAGAAAGCACAGACTTATCGCTAAGCAAACAAGACGCGATGCAGTTATCTACTGCGAAGGAATTACAGTCCAGTTTAGATTCGGATTTAACTAAAGATAACACCCAGTTAGTCACTTCATGGGATAACGCTAAGCAAGCTAGCAATGATAAAATTAAGTCACTCAAAGAGAATATTAATGAGCAGCGGATTACGCAAGAGAAGGATGCTGCGTTCATCACAAACGTAGACGAAGAAAGACCATTGCCCGATGATGTCGTAGACGTTTATGACGCTGACGGCGATTTCGCGGTTCCTGACATCATTAGCGTTGAACAGCTAGATGCCACATTAGGCAACCAATTATTGACCCCGTCACAAGAAAAACAGCTAGTTATCGATACTTTGGCATCTGAAAACGCATTGCTGACTTTACCAGAACAAGCCGCTGCTCAAGAAAAGCCAGAGCTAATAGGTAATGGCTTGTACGAATTTGATGAGGCGATGTTATTGGTATTGCCAGAACCAAGCGTCTTATTGCAACTCTCAGGTATCCAGAATAGAAGTGTATTAAATGAATTTATTACGGATAATCAATTACAAGATCTGGTCTGGGTTTATCAAACCAAACGATATGGTGGCGCTTGGCATGTGGTTTTATTAAATCAACGTTTTGATTCCTTAAATGCAACACGCCAAGCTGTCGAATTATTGCCATCGTCATTGCAGTCGACAGGACCATTCGCAAAAGACTTGGCACAAATAAAGCTAGAAATACGAGATCGTTAGATTTTATGGTACTGTAGCGCTACTTTTGAAAACACTTTGCAGTTTGAATCACAGTCGTGAATAAAAATACTAAAAATAGGGCCTTTTTGAAATGGGCCGGCGGCAAATATTCTCTGCTTGAGTATATTCTCCCCCATTTACCTAAATCGCCAAAACTCATCGAGCCTTTTTTTGGCGCTGGTTCTATCGCTTTAAATGCACAATATGATAATTATCAACTTAACGACATTAATACCGATCTGGTTGATTTGTATAAATTGGTTCAACACTCATCAGCGCATTTTGTTGCGGCATTAGCTCCATTATTCACGCCAGAGTCAAACGATTCAGATTTCTACTACCAGCGTAGAGAGGAGTTTAATGCCACTGATGATGCATTTCGAAAAGCCTTGTTGTTCGTTTATCTCAATCGCCACGGCTATAATGGCTTATGTCGCTACAACCGCAAGGGTGGTTTTAATGTGCCCTTTGGTCGCTATGTAAAACCAAAGATGCCATCGGCAGAAATTAGTTATTTTGCTGAGCGTTTTGCTAAAGCTGAATTCACTAATTTAGACTATGTTGAAGTAATTAAAAAAGCGCCTGATAACAGCGTTATTTATTGCGATCCACCTTATATTCCTATTAGTAAAACAGCGTCATTTACTCAGTACGCAACAAACGGATTTAGCCTACAAGCGCAAGAAAAATTGGCACAAACAGTGCTCGACATTGTAGCGAATCGCCCGGTGACGGTGATTATCAGTAACCACGATACTGCCCTTTCGCGGCGTTTGTATCAGGGCGCAAAATTTAATAGCTTTTCTGCCCGACGATTGATCAGTCAAAACCCTCTCAATCGAAAGCCAGTAAAAGAACTCATTGCTATTTTTTGCAAAGAAACCAAGTGATCGATTAAGTAACTCCCTTTTAAAGACTATTATATAAAAATAAAATATGTCTTCGATAATCCAGTGGGCTAATGTATCGATATGGTAGATTACTGATGAACTTGAATGATAAAGGAGGTGCTGAATCACAACCGCTCCGTTTACCTGCTTGGGCGATCACAGCGCAGTATTATACATTCGCACTGAATTGGGTTTAGGGTAGCTATAGATGATTTTGGTGCAGGATATTTAATTTATAAGCCCATCATACATCAAGACCTAGTCATATTTTTGCAAGACAATAGCGAGTCGTAATAGATACTTCGTGCCTGATATGGGTAATATGGACTAAACTAAAAAGTTAACTAGCAAAACAAGACTGACCACAAACAGAATAACCAGAACAATACCGGTAACGATGAACGGGACGGGTGATTGTTCGGTGAAGTCTTCTTCGTAACTCTTTTGAGATTGCACGCCTAGCATACTTGCAGATACACTTTTTATCAATCGAAACCATTTTTTGAGCACTAACACTACCTATTATTCATCGGACCCAATTTGCGAGAGCAACTCTAACAAATCAAGAAAATGAAACTGATTAGATGTAGATTTGTTGGTTATCCACGCCAACCAACTTACTTCATTGCCTTTGCGCGAACATTGGATACTTGCAGGTAAACCATTTTCGTCTGTTTGCACCGCAAAATCGCTTTGGCTACAAACGCCCATAGATGGCTGAATAGAAAAAATAGTAAAATAAATACCAAGCATTAGACAAAAACCGACAGACACTGACTTTATCAATGTTGCTTTTCTTGGTGCTTTTCTATTTACCTGACTCTTCATATTCAATTTTATATTCTTATCGGCATGTTCTCTTGTAAATATAACGACAAACGAACACGCTCTGGTGGGGCTGAAAAATGCAAAACGTTGACCTTATAAACACCTAATGACGCTGTGGTTCATTATATAAATTTCATCATATAAATAAAGGATCAGAGGAAAGTATAGCGCAAAAGTCAAAATGCGCAATATTTAATCATTCATAAAAAACCCTGCAAGCCTTCAGGCTTGCAGGGTTTTTATATATAATCCTATCGTGTTAAGTTATAGCTCAAATGATTTGCTAAGCGAAAAGTATAACGATTCGCTGTCATCTAAGTCAGAACCGCTGACTACAAGGCCTACGCCAACATCAAATCCGCCAATTTCAGTACCGTATGCAATTTCACCATACTCACCATCGAAAACTTTGCCCCAAGAACCAATAGTTGCAGACCATCCGTTTTTCTCGACACTCAGTGTAACTAACGAATAATCGCCTTCGGTTGCGTCCTCGTTACCTACTGCACCATCCCACTTACCATTAACATATCCGACCGAAAATAGACCGTAACCAGCGCTTACTCCAATTTCATTGTAAGCACTGTCAAAGTCACCGGTGTATTGATAGCTAACAAAATTGGCATCCAGCGTGATGCCACTTTCTAATTCAAGGCCATAACCGCCATACAAATCGACTTCGAGTCCATCTTCAACCTCAGCAGACCAAGCACCGACATAAAAGCCAGAATCAGCGGCATAATCAACGCCAGCACTAGCTGACGCGGACTCAGTTTGTTGAATACCACGGAAGTGATAATCAGACACTAGACCGACGTTTGCTGACCAACCCGCCATTGCAGATTGACTTGTTAGCGTTGCTGTCAAAATTGTTGCAGCTATTGCTGCGCGTTTAAAAGTTTTCATGTGAGTTCTCCGTAAGGTTCCAAGTTGTTAAAGCGGTTTCTTCTTGTCGTCTTATTATTATTAGTTTTGTAATGCTGTTACGTATTAAATTGATAATTTATTTTAGTTGTTGGTACAACATTCATTTATTTTATTTGTATAATCGGTGTATGGACTAGGTAGAGCAAAAGTAGTGCCTAAATATAAAAAACTGCATATAAAAAATTATCACATTGAATTTTATAGATTTTTTTGATTTTTATGTTTTGCTACATAAAAATATTTGGCGCATCGAATGGATTCAGTAAATAAAAACGCCCCAATTTGATGCATGCTCACCAATAAAGGGCGCGGTTAAGGCTGTTGTCAATCACGAAAGTTCGGTAAACTGTTCAATTTTGGGACTAAATAATGCACACGCCATTAATTGCACCATCCATTCTGTCCGCTGATTTTGCTTGTTTAGGACAAGATGTTCAAAACGTGCTCGATTCTGGGGCAGACATAGTTCACTTTGACGTAATGGACAATCATTATGTTCCTAACCTTTCTTTCGGCCCAATGATTTGTGACGCATTGCGCAAATATGGTATCAGAGCGGATATTGACGTGCATTTAATGGTCCAGCCAGTCGATTCTATGATCCAGGCTTTTGCAAAAGCAGGTGCAAGTATGATTAGTTTTCATCCTGAAGCTACGATGCATCTGGACCGCAGTATCCAATTAATTAAAGATAATGGTTGCAAAGCCGGGCTGGCGTTAAACCCCGGAACACCATTGCACGTTTTGGATTGTGTCCTTGAAAAACTTGATTATGTTTTATTAATGTCAGTCAACCCCGGGTTTGGCGGACAATCTTTCATCGAAAATACACTGACTAAAATAACCGAATTAAAGAGGATAATAGATGCGAAGGGTCTCAATACTCGAATAGAAGTCGATGGCGGTATAAAAATCGACAATATCAAGTCGGTTTGGGAAGCAGGCGCGGACATGTTCGTTGCAGGTTCAGCTATATTCAGTAGCGACAATTACGCCGACACTATTGCGGCAATGAAAAATCAATTTAAATAACACTAGGAAGTCGTAAACACAATGAGCTTGCAAAAACCGATCGTTTTAAGTGGTTGCCAACCTTCAGGTCAACTGACCATGGGCAACTATATGGGAGCCCTGCGTCAGTGGGTCAATATGCAAGACGACAACGATTGCCTATACATGATTGTTGATTTGCATGCCATTACAGTTAGGCAAGACCCTACGGCGTTAAATCAAGCCTGCCTTGATGGCTTAGCATTATATCTAGCCTGCGGTATTGATCCTAAAAAAAGTAGTATTTTTTTGCAGTCACACGTTCCTGAGCATGCGCAACTAAGCTGGGTACTCAATTGTTATACGCAAATGGGCGAGCTCAACCGGATGACACAGTTTAAGGATAAATCACAAAAGAATGCGTCAAATATCAACGTCGGTTTGTATAGCTATCCTGTGCTTCAAGCTGCTGACATACTGATTTATCAGGCGAATAAAGTCCCTGTTGGCGAAGATCAAAAGCAGCATTTGGAATTAACTCGAGACATCGCAACTCGTTTCAATAACATCTATGGTGACATATTCACCATCCCTGACCCATTTATTCCTGAATCAGGCGCTCGCATTATGAGCTTGCAAGATCCGTTGAAAAAAATGTCAAAATCGGATGATAATGCAAATAATGTGATTGGCTTATTGGACGATCCAAAAAAGCTAAGCAAAAAAATTAAACGTGCCGTTACTGACAGTGATGAGCAAGCACGTATTTATTTTGATGTTGCTGAAAAGCCGGGCGTATCAAGTTTATTATCGTTACTGTCTTGTGCAACAGGACAGTCAATTGAGAGCTTGATCCCACAATATGAAGATAAAATGTATGGGCACTTAAAAGCTGATGTAGCTGAGGCTGTTGTTACTATGCTTGCTCCGATTCAGTCAGAATATGCTCGGATCCGCACCGACCAAAGCTATTTACACGATGTTTTGCGAGCCAGCGCTATAAAAGCCAGAGAAAAAGCATCAGTGACACTCGCAAAAACATATAAAGCACTTGGGTTTGTTGCACCATAACCCCGTACCCTAGATTTCTATCCAGCTCTAGGCATCGATTTGACTATAAACGAATATGATTTGCTTGCAAAACAAGCTTTGCCATTGGAGTCACTAACATGGTTTTGATCATTGATAATTATGACTCTTTTACCTTCAATTTAGCGCGCTACTTTGAAGAGTTAGGTGCCAAGGTAAAAGTCATCAAAAATGATGAGCTCAGTATTAGTGAGCTGCAGAAACTAGACTTTACACATTTAGTGATATCTCCTGGTCCATGTTCACCGAATGAATCGGGTATTTGCCTAGATGCAATTGCAGCATTTGCAGGAAAAGTCCCGCTTTTAGGAGTATGCTTGGGCCATCAGGCAATAGGGCAGGTCTTTGGTGCCAAAGTAATACGTGCAAAAAATATCAAACATGGTAAAACGTCAGTTATACAGGTAAAACATGCGCATGGGATCTTTGAAGGCATCCAGAGTATATTTATAGCAACCAGATACCATTCTTTGCTGTTAGAATTAGAAACACTACCTGAGCTGCTAGAAATTACTGCAGTTTGCAGCGAAAGTGGCGATACAGAGATAATGGGAATTCAGCACAAAACAATGCCTATATTTGGTGTTCAGTTTCACCCTGAGTCGTTGTTAACCCAGGAAGGTCACAAAATTTTGAATAATTTTTTAAGAAAATAGACGACGGATGTAGAACAACTAAATGAAGTTAAGCGTATCTCAATTAGCCTCGACTATGAATAATAGATTCGAGCACCTTCTCGTCAGTTCGGATGAAGCTATTCTTTTGACTGGTCAAAAAACTGAGAAACAACGCATTATGGAAGAGTCAGAGCAAGCTGATGCTCGTCGAGAATTGTTATTTGTCGAAGAAGTTACCATAAAAAATCGTGAAGAAAAAAATCAAAAACAACATTTGTTTATTCAACAAGTTGAAGCTGAATTTCACGTTAGCCTTATGAATGATCTTGCTGAAAGATTCAGAAATACCTCGTACGTATTAGAAAAAGTGCTTGGGTTTGACCCATCCATAGGTAAAATTTTAGATGTTTTGTACACAGAGTCCTGTTCAATATCTCGCTTAGAAGTTTTCATTAAAGAATTGAATTGGTTGTCAGATGCCATTCTCAGCTTTATCAAACAACCAACATACCGTCGTTTTGATTCAAAAGGTAGACTAATCGTCATCGATACTTTGCGCAGTGCACTGAGTTTCATTGGAATAGAAAGTCTGCGCACCTTGCTGCCAGCGCTAATTGCTAAACGCAGTTTACCGCCCAAATCAGCGCTATTTCCAGAATTGCAGAAGCACCTTTGGGAATATACCTTGGGCACGGGTAAAGCGTGCCGAGCGATTGCCGAAAAAGAAGGAATGAAATGGTATTTAGGTTATAACATCGGATTGATGAGCACCATTGGGCGCAGTGCAATTACCACAATGTACCTAAAAGCATTCGAAGGTAAATTACGCGAAAAAATCATCGAAGAGCAAAAGAAAAATAATCCAGTCCAAGCTGAAGCGCTCAATACACTGGTACCCTCGCACAAGTATCTTATTTCATTATGGCATCGTTATGCGGATAATCTTAACAACGACATAGTTGCAAGCTTAAAGTGCCGTTGGTTGATGTTTGGTATTGGCTTTGAAGATTACACTCGCATAAAAGAAATAAGCTTTGCGCACGTAAAAGAGCAAAATTTACATCCCCTCACCAATTTATTGTTTCGTTGCCAAGGCTATATGCAATTTAAAATGATGAAAGGAAAAAACTTAATATCCAAACAAGCATCGTTGCTGTATTTACGCAACTTTGGGATTGTTTCAGACGATGTTGTGTTGTTGATGAAAACAAATTTAACTGGGCTTGAAATAAAAATCCCCGAGATCCAACAAGCACTAAGAGCGCGCAACGACTGAACGATTTACAATCCTAGTTTATCAATCAGCGCTGTCATTTGATTAGCATTTTTTTGCATGAATATGCCCTAATGTAATGCCTGAAAGCCAACTATTGTGTCGATATTTGTCCCACTTTAAAATATGTAGCTTGTCTGTAAGCCATTACAGTCAGTACTAGCACCTTAAAACCTTGCTATTTTTTTCGCTATACTGCCACCAAAATAAATATTCACTAATTCTGCAAATCAGTTCACACCCCCTATTTTTACTGGCCTTGCGACGAATAAGTTGATTGCTTTAAGTATCTCTTCTGGCATAATACGCCTTCAGATTACTCATACATCTACTGTTGTGTGGGTGCAGAATAGCTAAGCAAAGAGGTGTATAACATGCAAGTGACTCGTTCAACGTTTGATGATGTAATGGTACCTAACTATAATCCAGCACAAATGGTGCCGGTGCGTGGTGAAGGGTCTCGCGTTTGGGATCAAGAAGGCAATGAATACATCGATTTTGCAGGCGGTATTGCGGTTAACGTGCTTGGCCATTGCCATCCGGAACTGGTTAGCGTTTTACAAGAACAAGGCAACAAGTTGTGGCATCTAAGTAATGTATTTACCAACGAGCCCGCAATAAGATTAGCTAAAAAGTTATGCGACGCGACTTTTGCCGATAAAGTGTATTTCGCTAATTCGGGTGCGGAAGCAAACGAAGCAGCATTGAAACTAGCGCGCAGGTTTGCTATTGATCATCACAACGAAAGTAAAGACCAAATTATTGCCTTTAAGCAAGGCTTCCATGGTCGTACTTTCTTCACAGTAACCGTGGGTGGTCAACCAGCCTATTCAGACGGGTTTGGTCCAAAACCCGGCGGTATTGAACATTGCGAATACAATAACCTAGAAATGCTAGCAAGCATGATGTCAGAGCGCACTTGCGCCATTATGATGGAGCCATTGCAAGGTGAAGGCGGAATAATCGTGCCAGACCCCTCATTCGTGAAGGGTGTCAGAGAACTTTGTGATAAACACAATGCGCTATTGATTTTCGATGAAGTACAAAGTGGTGTTGGTAGAACAGGCTATCTATTTGCTTACATGGATGTTGATGTTACCCCTGATATTTTGACCTCAGCTAAGTCATTAGGCGGAGGCTTTCCAATTGGCGCTATGCTTACCACTGACGCGATAGCTAGTAGCCTGAAACCAGGTACTCACGGCAGTACATATGGTGGTAATCCGCTAGCATGCGCAGTAGCAGAAAGAGTCTTGGACGTTATCAATCAACCGGAGATTTTGGCTGGAGTGCTTAAGAAAGAAGCATTATATCGTGAAATTTTAGGTAAAATTAATGATCAATATCATGTGTTCAGTGAAATACGTGGCAAAGGTATGTTGTTAGGTTGTGCGTTAAATGAGAAATACGCCGGCCGTGCACGTGACTTCATGGTCGCAGCGAATGAGCAGCATCTTATGTGTTTAATTGCTGGCATGAACGTTATTCGTTTTGCTCCATCTTTAGTTATCCCCGATGAAGATATCATTGAAGGTTTAGCTCGTTTCGAAAAGGCGGTTGCCTCAGTCGTTGCCGGTTAGTCTTTTTTAGATTGTCTTTGACAATCACAGGGATCATTTAATGAAAATTATTCGACCGATTAAAGCGTCTGACTATCAGACGCTGCACGAGATAGCGAAAGAGTCCGGCATCGGTTTCACTTCACTGCCAGTGAATGAAGAGCTATTGCGCCGCAAAATCACAAAAGCTGAAGCAGCGGTTCAGTCAACGCCAACAGAACCAGGTATGCAAAGCTACTTATTCGTAATGGAAGATACAGAAACCGGTGAAGTTGTCGGTACTACTGGTATTGAAGCAACAGTTGGCCTGCAAGACGCGTTTTATCATTACCATATAAGTAAAGTGGTGCATGCGTCGCGTGAGTTAAATGTGCATAACACTGTCGACATACTGCATTTTTGTAATGATTACACAGGCGTGAGTGAAATTTGCACCTTATTTTTAAGAGAAAATGCGCGGAAAGGTCTTAACGGTCGCTTTCTGTCCAAAATGCGCTTCCTTTTCATGGCTGAGCACACAGAACGTTTTGCTGACGTGGTTATCGCTGAAATGCGTGGTGTTAGCGATGACAAAGGGCTTTCGCCATTTTGGGCTTGGCTCGAAGAAAATTTCTTCTCAATGGATTTCCCCACTGCTGACTATCTAACCGGTATCGGCAATAAAGTATTCATCGCTGAACTGATGCCCAAATACCCTATTTACGTTAATTTACTCAGTAAAGCGGCACAAGACTGTATCGGAAAAGTACACGAAAAAACCAAACCAGCTCTCTGTTTGCTTGAGCAAGAAGGATTTAAGTGCCGTGGGTATGTGGATATTTTTGACGCCGGTCCAACCGTAGAAGCAGATGTTAAAAACATCGCAACAGTACAAGCCAGTCGCAAAGCATCTGTCGTCATCAACGACAACCTCGCTCAAACCGATGGTCAAACCTGCTTTGCTATTAATACGTCAGTACAAGACTTCAGAGCTTGTATCGCAGAAATCGCCTATGTTGACGGTAATCGCGTTGCGATTGAACGAGTTAGTGCTGAGGCATTAGGTATTAAAGATGGCGATTCAATTCGTTTCTCGCCAGCTAACACGAAGCATTAGGAGCACACATGACAAATTCAACACACTTTATCAATGGTCAATGGATAGCGGGTTTAGGCGATGCTATCCATTCGCTCGATCCTGCAAAAAATATCGTGATTTGGTCTGCAAAATCAGCATCTAACGCACAAGTAAACGAAGCGGTTGTTGCTGCTCGCAATGCTTTTCCTGCATGGTCTTTGAAGTCGGTTGAAGAACGTTTAAGCATAATAAAGAAATTTGCTGAATTGCTAGGTGAAAGTAAAACTGAATTAGCCAAGATTATTGCAAAGGAAACAGGCAAGCCCGAATGGGAGACAGCCACTGAAGTTGGTGCCATGATAGGAAAAATTGCGATTTCTGAAAAGGCGTATAACGAGCGTACAGGAACTGTTGAAAATCCTATGCCTGTTGGTCAAGCAATAATCAGACATAAACCACATGGTGTCGTGGCTGTATTTGGTCCCTATAATTTCCCAGGCCATTTGCCCAACGGACATATCGTTCCAGCACTGATCGCAGGAAATACGATTGTATTTAAACCCAGTGATTTAACCCCAATGGTTGCCGAATTTATTGTTCAATTATGGCAAAAGGCGGGCTTACCAAGTGGCGTGTTAAATCTTATTCAAGGTCAAGTTGAAACAGGTAAGGCACTTGCCTGCCACCCTAATATTGATGGACTGTTTTTCACCGGCAGCTCTCGAACAGGTAAAATATTGCATGAACAATTTGCCGGTCATCCAGGCAAGATATTAGCGCTTGAAATGGGCGGCAACAATCCATTAATAGTTAAAGACGTTGCTAATATTGACGCTGCAGTGCATGACATTGTGCAATCTGCTTTTGTCACTAGTGGGCAGCGCTGCACTTGTGCTCGACGTTTGTTTCTTCAAGACAATGAACAAGGTGATGTTCTGTTAGCGCGTTTGTTGGAAGTGACCAAAAACATTCAAGTTGGTCATTATGATGCGCAAGAACAGCCCTTCATGGGATCGATGATAAGCTCAGCTGCCGCTGCTGGAATGGCAGACGCTCAACAGCAACTTTTGAGCTTAGGTGCAACAAGTTTACTGGCACTTGAACACACAGATAAAGACACCGGTTTCGTTACTCCTGGTCTAATTGATGTAACGGCAATACTCGATGAGATGCCTGATGAGGAACATTTCGGGCCACTTTTAAAAGTGATCCGATATAGCGATTTCGATGATGCAATCACGCATGCGAATAATACTAGCTTTGGTTTGTCTGCAGGTTTGTTAAGCGATTCCAAAGCAGATTATGAGTATTTTTTAGCACGTATTAGAGCCGGTATTGTCAACTGGAACCGCCCTATTACAGGCGCTAGTAGCGCAGCACCTTTTGGTGGTATTGGAGAAAGTGGAAACCATAGAGCAAGCGCATACTATGCTGCTGACTACTGTGCATACCCAGTTGCGTCGGTAGAGCTAGATGTAGTTACGTTACCATCTACACTTAGTCCTGGTCTCAAGTTTTAATAGATTGTAAGGAATAAACATGCACACAGATATCAATAAATTGTTTCAAGGACTTTGGCAAAACTATATTCAAATAACGCCATCAGCGAGCAATATTCATGAATTATTAGGCACCAAAACTGGCAAGTCCGATATTATCAACGACCATATTGCTTTGCGCACATTTAACCTTCAACGCGTTAATTTGAACAAGCTAGCAGCACATTTTCTTGCACTCGGTTATGAGCAAAAAGGAGATTATGACTTTGCGACAAAAAAACTGACAGCACAACACTTTGAACATCCGGATACGACGCAAGCAAAAGTATTTATTAGTGAGTTGAGAGTAGAAGAACTCAGCGAGACCGCGCAGGCGATTATTAATGAGATGATTTGCAATGTTAGTGTGCACGCTGTTGAAGCCGATAATTTCCTGTATTCAGGAACACATTGGACGGTTTCACATGGAGACTATAAAACCCTATTAGCCGAATCGGAATATGCAGCGTGGATGGCCGCCTGGGGCTATCGCGCAAATCACTTCACCGTTAGCGTTAATCACTTAAACAACATCGATGAACTCAGCGAAGTAAATAACATCTTAAAGCAGGCTGAGTTTAGATTAAATTCATCTGGTGGTGAGATCAAAGGGGGAGAAGAGGTTTGTTTAGCTCAGTCTTCAACTATGGCTGATTCATCAGAAGTTGTTTTCGCTGATGCTACAGTGTCTATTCCTAGTTGCTTTTATGAATTTGCCCAACGCTATAAAATGGCAAATGGCGAGTATTATCAAGGATTTGTGGCCGCTTCTGCCGATAAGATTTTTGAAAGCACAAATGCCCAATAATTAGCATTTACAAGACTCATTTAATTTCAAATGAGTCTTGTCCGGCTTTTTCAATGACACTTGTTTATGCCTTCTTCAGTAAATATTCAAGCTCCGGATCAACGATGAATTTGCCAGCCATTGCTTCGCGTCCAAATAACATCAAGTAGGTCATTTCAGAACGGTCCGTTAAGGTTAATTGAATTTGCCAACGCTGATCTGCCATTACGATATCTGTTTCAATAACATAGCGGCGCTGACTGGTTGCAGTAGAGCTTTTCCCCTTGCGTTGCCCTGCCACTTTTGCTTGACAGCGGATCAGCTTTTTTACATCATGAATGTCAGGATGAATATCAAATTTTATCCATGTATCCTCACCAATATCAATTTCTTCAATGTTATCCACATGCAAAGATGATGTTGTTGCGCCGGTGTCAACTCGAACATGCAGTCCTTTTATCCCTAACTCAGGCAAGTCACATAACTCTAAATTACCAACAATACGCTTTTCATTCATTTTTGACCTCTCAATAGTAAAAGTTAGATGCGCATATCAGTTGCTTAATCAACCACAATTAAGTTGTCTTGAAACATCTCAACGTGCTCTGCTACCTCGTCAGGTTTTTTGAAGTAAGCAATGTGATATATGGCTTCACCCTCTTGTGCTAATGGTATATTTTGCTTACCAATAACAACACCTGTGCTTGGAGAGTCAATCGTACCTAGTTGCTCACCAAATGGATTTGAAATGACAGCAAGAACATCTCCCTTAACGACATGATCACCTAACTGTGCCTTATGCATTACAAACCCACTTTCGTTTGCTCTTACCCAGCCGCTTTGCCTTGCAACAAATGGCTTAATCCTATGCCCCACGGCCTTAGTTCTATTTAACATACCAACATGGCGCATTACTTTAATAATACCCTTTACACCCGCTGAGATTGAGAACTCATCATATCGCAGGGCCTGGCCTGCCTCATAAAGAAGCACTTTCGCGCCCTCATCGGCAGCGGCTTGGCGCAACGATCCATCTCGAATGTCAGCGTTAAGTAAAACTGGGACACCAAAGGCTTCTGCCATTTCTAGTGTCACTGGGTCGTCCAGATTGGCGCGTATTTGTGGCAAATTAGAGCGATGTATAGCACCTGTATGAAGGTCAATACCATAATCACACTTACTGACTATTTCATCTAAAAATAAACGGGCAATGCGTCCGGCTAGTGAGCCTTTTTTACTACCCGGAAAACAGCGATTTAAATCTCTGCGGTCGGGCAAATAACGGCTTTGATTTAGAACGCCGTAAACATTTACCATTGGTATCGCAATTAAGGTGCCGCGAATACTTTTTATCGCCCGGGTTTTAATTAAACGGCTAACGATTTCAATACCATTTAATTCATCACCATGGATCGCAGCGCTCACGAACAACGTAGGTCCTGGGCGCTTACCGTGCTGCACAAAGACAGGAATTCCCATACTCGTGTCGGTGTACAATGGCGGCATTTGCAATTGCAAACGCTTCTGTTCACCGGGTTTAATAACTTCCCCACCAATCGTGAAGTTTTCGCGTTTCATGTTTAGCCTTTACCTATCGTTTTTGTTTTGTTTGGAGTAGCTGTGGTTGCGATGAAGTCAATAATCATGCTGGCAATATCTTTGCCCGTAGCGGTTTCGATACCTTCTAATCCTGGTGAGGAATTTACTTCCATAACCATAGGGCCACTTTTTGAACGCAATATATCAACACCACACATATTCAAGCCCATTGTTTTTGCCGCATCCACGGCGGTTTTTCGTTCAGCAGGAGACAAACGGACGAGACTTGCTGAACCACCTCGGTGCAAGTTGGAGCGAAATTCGCCTGGTCCACCTTGGCGCTTCATTGCTGCAATAACTTTACCGCCAACAACTAAACAACGGATGTCTGCACCACCGGCTTCTTCAATGTATTCTTGTACTAAAATACTCGCTTTAAGCCCCATAAATGCCTCAATGATAGACTCAGCCGCTTTAGCTGTATCGGCTAAGACAACACCAATACCTTGGGTTCCTTCCAACAATTTGATAACGACTGGCGCACCACCGACATTTTTAATTAAGTCGTCAATTCTGTCAGGGTGATTAGCAAAACCAGTTCGGGGCATACCAATACCTTTACGTGATAGTAATTGCAAAGAACGTAATTTATCTCTTGAGCGACTAATAGCAACAGATTCGTTAATTGAATAGGTTCCCATCATTTCAAATTGACGAACGACGGAAGTGCCGTAAAAGGTAACAGATGCCCCAATTCTTGGAATAATAGCGTCATAACGTGGTAACGCTTTACCTTTGTAGCGAACCGAAGGGCGGCTGCTCGTTACGTCCATATAACAATGCATTGTGTCGATGACATCGACTTGATGGCCTAACTTTTCGCCAGCTTCGACAAATCGTCGAGTGGAGTAAAGTCCAGAATTGCGTGACAAAACAGCAATTTTCATAATTTTCCTTTGCATTATATTGTAGTGCAACTATATATCGTTAAAATTACTGTTTGAATACCTTTATTTGTTTTTTTGTCCTATTTATCGATACTTTTGATCGTTAATACGGCTAAAATAATCTCATCGTAAGGATGCTCACGCCTCCTTAAAATACCTTAAAACATACTACTGGGAAAACTGAATGACCGACTTACCTATTATTTCAAATTTTATTTTATGGTTTGATAAATACTACATAACCCTTTTATGGTCCGGCGGCGTTATTTTTTTGCATGCGGTCATAGTAAAGTGGACATTACCAAAAATAAGAAAAGGCGTAAAAATAAGTAAGCTAACCGAAGACAGTGCACTGAAAGCCTTTAACATCGTGCGCATTATTATTGGTACTATGACCGTTGCCGGTTTGCTTATTGTATGGGGAATAGACTTTTCTGGCCTATTACTTATTTCAACCTCATTGATCACAATCACTGGAGTCGCGCTGTTCGCCAACTGGTCTTTGCTCAGTAATATTACCGCTTACTTCATTCTATTATTTCAGCCCTCTTATAGTCGTGGAAACTTTATTAGAATATTTGAAGGTGATAATTTTGTTGAGGGTACTATATGCGAGGTGAATCTTTTTAATATAAAACTCATAACCGACGAACGCGATATTATTATGTATCCTAACAATTTATTATTAACGCGCTTAATCATGCTCAATCCTAAAGAAAGATTACAAGGGTTTGGTAAATTAGTGCCCACTGTTATAGTGGAGAACAAAAATCAAGATGACCTTATTAAAGACCGTGTTATCAACGATAGCCTTACCAATGAGGGCGCTAACTTTGAAGAGCTAGGTAGAATAAAAGAAGAACAGGCTAACAGATAAGGAAATCCACGCTTATGAGACCCTTAGTCACAATTTACGTATCTATACCGCGTAACGCAATTAGGTGCGCCGGAGGCCATCGCCAAGAAAGATTTAGAGGCTATTTGGCAGCCGAATCAAACTTGGCAACGTTTCATTCAAGATGTTAAAGAAAAGTATAAGAATTAAGGCACATGAAGCACTAGAATTCTTTCAAAACAGCCTCATCATAATCTTCAGCCTTGAGGATCAAATTATACTTCATGGCCAAACTATCAATTTCAGCTTGATCAATAGCCAGTTGATCCATAATGATTAGGTTGTCGTCTAACTCCCACAAAAGACGCGAGCCTGCGTAGCTGAAATTAATGGCAAGTAATGCATTAATATTACCTTCTTGAGCGGCCGCTTTAAGTTTTAGCATTTTACGGTTGATTCGATTAAGTACTTGTTTAAGATCCCACACATAAGCGACCTCGATCATAAAATCGTGAGTACGATATTTATTGAGAATCAATCCAATTAGCAAACTTGTAATCACAACACCGGTCAAATTCCAATGGAAATGACTGCCGCTTTCGTCAGGAAATACCGCTATCAGTAGTTGAGAAATAGCCAAGCAACCAATAATTAGGGAGACAACACAGGCAACTATTATGTAATTTAGATGCCGGCGGTAACGTTTTTTATTTATATCAATGAGTTGCATAAAAGCCTAAAAGTTAGATATCTGAAAGAAAGTACCGAGTATTGCAACCAAACAAGCCAACGACCAAATTAATATATCACGTCTTTTTGGTTTGCTGTCGTTATTACTCGTACCCTATTTTTTACGCTGAGTTTCCTATCAATATTACGTTGACTATTTACCTCGAAATAGATAAAGTATTAGCGTCAACAAAGCTAATTAATTACATCTTAGATTCAAATAATAAGTGCATAAATAAACATGGGTAAAACACACTTGAATATTGACGCTTTAATGTCGAAAAACGTTATCTCCGTGCATATCGACGATAGATTAACAAAGGTAAAAGAATTATTTGAGCAAAATTCATTTCATCATCTGATGGTAGTTAATGATAGAGGTGAACTTGCTGGTGTTATTTCTGATCGTGATTATACTAAAGCAATCCACCCTAACGTCGACATGCCCTCAGCTACGGCGAAAGACTTGGCAACGTTAAACAAACGGGTTCATCAAATAGTGAATAGAAGCGTTATTTGTGTCGATCAAAACACATCTTTGCGCGCGGCAATCGAACTATTTTATGAAAACAAAATTTCTTGCTTACCCGTCGTCGATAGCAAGAATCACCCTATCGGTGTGGTGAGTTGGCGCGATCTATTAAAGTGGCTATACGAAAAAGTGACGCATAATAATTAATAACGTTGAGCACAAGAATGGTTCACAATACGCAAATCACAGCAATTTAGGTATGTACCTATTAATTATTAGTAGTTATGTAAATACTAATCAATTGTAGGTACGTCACTACTTGGTTTATCTATATTTAAATCAGGATCTTGGGACTCAGTTACTGCTTTTTTATCTTCTATTTCAACCGAGTCTACGCGCTGTAATCCACGGGGTAATTTGTTACCTCTGCGACCGCGTTCACCTTGATAGTGAGTTAAATCTTTTGCGCTTAAGGTCATTCCACGTTTACCCGCAAAAACCTTTATATCAGCGCCGTCAGGCACAACAGTTAACACCGTAAGATACTCTTCTCGCGTTTTCGCCTTGGCAGATGGAATGTTCATTAACTTATTTCCTTTACCTTTGCTTAACACCGGTAAGTCTTTAAGTGGGAAAAGCAACATCCTACCTTCATTAGAGATACACAAACACCAGTCAGTTTTAACATTGCTGACCGGTTGAGGACGTATCACCTTTGCGGCACTTGGCAATGAAACGAAGGCTTTGCCTGCTTTGGCCTTACTCAACATGTCAGAAAACTTACCGACAAACCCATAACCGGCATCAGAACCAAACAGGTATTGTTTATCATCAGCACCCATGATGACATGTTCTACATTTTCCCCACCCACAATGCTAAAGCGCCCCGTTAAAGGTTCACCCTGGCTTCTAGCCGACGGCAATGCATGTGCGTCACAAGAAAATGCTCGACCTGATGAGTCAATAAAAGCAACAAGTTGGGTACTTCGGCCTTTCGCACTGCAAAGGAATTTATCGCTCGATTTGTAACTCAGGCCTTCAACATCGATATCATGACCTTTTGCACATCTCGCCCAACCTTTATCAGAAACAACAACAGTAACCGCTTCAGAGGGAACGAGTTCTTTCTCAGAAATAGCTTTTGATTCTGCACGCTCAACAATTGGGCTGCGACGGTCATCGCCATACTTTTCAGCATCGGCTAAAAGCTCTTTCTTAATAAGCGTTTTTAAACGACGTTCAGACCCCAGTAGCAACTGCAAGCTGTCGCGCTCTTTGGCTAGCTCTTCTTGTTCACCCGTTATTCTAAATTCTTCAAGCTTCGCCAAATGACGTAGTTTTAATTCAAGGATAGCTTCAGCTTGGATGTCCGTGAGACTGAATCTCTCCATCAAGAAAGGTTTAGGCTTATCTTCTGTGCGAATAATATGAATAACTTCATCAATATTCAAAAACGCGATAAGCAAACCTTCGAGAATGTGCAAGCGCGCAAGTATTTTGTCTAATCGATATTGCAAGCGACGCGTTACGGTGTCTTTCCTGAATACTAACCATTCGGTCAGAATAGAACGCAAGTCTTTGACCTGAGGACGGCCATCAAGGCCTATCATATTAATATTTACACGGTAGCTTTTTTCTAAATCGGTTGTAGCAAACAGGTGCTGCATCAGCTGATGAATATCAACACGATTGGAACGTGGTGTAATTAACAAACGCGTTGGGTTTTCATGATCAGACTCGTCACGTAAATCACTAACCATTGGCAACTTTTTGGCTTGCATTTGGCCCGCAATTTGCTCTAACACTTTACCACCAGAAACCTGATGAGGAAGCGCTGTCACTATAATATCGCCGCCCTCGTCATGGTAAACCGCGCGCATCTTAATTGAACCACGGCCAGTTTCATAAATCTTTTGAATATCGCTGCGCGGCGTAATAATTTCAGCATCAGTTGGATAATCAGGACCTTGTACATGCTCTAATAACTCGCTCAGTTCAGCACGGCTGTTATCGAGTAGTAGTGCACAAGCATTGGCTACTTCACGCACGTTGTGAGGGGGTACATCGGTGGCCATACCAACGGCAATACCGGTAATACCATTCAATAAAATATGCGGAAGTCTTGCTGGAAGTACTTTGGGTTCATCTAAGGTGCCATCAAAGTTTGGCTGCCAGTCTGCTGTGCCTTGGCCTAATTCAGTCAGTAATATTTCACTGAACTTACTGAGTCGCGATTCGGTGTAACGCATCGCAGCGAAAGACTTAGGGTCATCTGGTGCACCCCAGTTACCTTGGCCATCGACCAATGGATATCGATAAGAAAACGGTTGTGCCATTAACACCATTGCTTCATAGCAAGCCGAGTCACCGTGCGGATGGAACTTACCTAATACATCACCCACCGTTCTTGCTGACTTTTTATATTTTGCGTTATTACTCAGTCCAAGTTCAGACATAGCATAAATAATTCGCCGTTGAACCGGCTTGAGCCCATCACCAACATGCGGTAACGCTCTGTCCATGATGACATACATGGAATAGTTGAGGTATGCGTCTTCAGCAAACCGACTTAAGGGTAGTTGTTCAATACCGTCAGTATTGATGGTTATTTCATTGCTCATGATTGACTTTTATTTATTCTTATTTGATAAAATCAAAAAACTGCTCAGTAGCTAGGCTAACAGGCTGTACATATGATGCCGCAAATTCTATATTAGCATCATGTTATATTATTTTCGAATCAAGCATAACAATTCTTGTGTCTAAACTAACAAAAATACGTGCGTTACTGGCATTCACACTATTCTTTTTGGTGTTTTACGCACAAGCAATAGAAGCGGTCAAATTAACAGACGAATCATCTAAGGTGAATATTTCGTCCGCAATAGTTGCATACCCTCAACAAGGCCGTGCATTGAGTTTTGACGAGTTCAAATTGAGCCGCACTAATCTCTCCTATCAAAGCCACACTATTCCTAATTATGGATTCACTCCTGCGGGCGTATGGTTATATGCTGAAGTGACCAATATGTCGAGTAAGCAAAGTTGGGTTCTCAATGTTAACTTTTCTCAACTTGACCAAGTTGATTTCTACCTAGTTTCAAATGGAGAAGTACTAGAACAACTTAGTGGTGGTCGCGAGCAAAGCAATCACTTCTATCGCACTCCAACGTTTAGGGTAACACTTGATAGTGAACAGGCATATCAAGTCTACCTCTTCGTCAAAGCGAAGCGCATTCCTACCATTGCGCCAGTGCGATTGATGAGTGAAGAACAGCATCGGTATGAAACCCTACTAGATTACTTAATTTGGGGCATTTTTTATGGTGCCTTGCTGGTCATTGCAATTTATTGCATGTTCGTGTTGATCGATAAAAGAGAAGTTAGTGCGCTAGCGTTATTTACGCTTGTTTGCCTATTATTTTTGTGGCATACGGTGTGGAGTGGGCACGTCCAGTTATTACCAAAACAATGGCACTCCTTGAGCTTTTTCCAAAGCGTCGACCTGCTGCTGCCCCTCGTTTGTGCGTCTGCCAGTTTATTTACGCTCACCTTTCTGCCTAAACCAGCCAATTTTAGTCGCGTTTATTTAGCACTAAAGCTGTTATTTATAATACTTTTTTTCACTTTTATCATTGTTTTATTTGGCTGGTTTAGCGAGTTTGGACAAGCCATGCTTGTTCGCATTGTCGGTTATGCGACATTACTTCTCAATATTATGTTCACAATAAAAAATATCAGTCAGGCATTTTTGCCAGCCAACACAGTCCTGGTAGGTTGGCTGTTTTTAACTTTGGGCTCGGTTATTGGTTCACTCTTTATTGCTGGTAAGTTACCGGTTAATTCTTTTACAACTTACGTATTTCAATCTGCATTATTGGCACAAACCTTATGTTTTGTATTAGCGATAATTCTGAAAGTTAGATTTAGTCTCGAAGTAGAAATTCGCCAAGCATCCAACGATGCGGAAAATAACTTTTATCTCATTGAAGAACAAAACGTGCACTTAGATATTGCGCGCAGAGAAGCGGTCAAAGCGAGCAAAGTTAAAAGTCAGTTTTTAGCAAATATGTCACATGAAATTCGAACACCATTAAATGCAATTATTGGCTTTAGTACTGAATTGGAAAGCAAAACCAATGAAACTGAACGCGATGAACATGTGCGCATTATCAATAGCGCTGCGTCCGACCTATTGATCATCGTAAATGACATTCTCGACTTTTCAAAAATGGAAGCGGGTAAGCTGACCATTAATCAGAAACCGTTCTCACCGCGCGACGCGTTCGAAGATATTGCAAGCTTGATGGCGAAGTCTGCGCATTTAAAACAACTCGAATTCATATTTGATATTGATACGCTTCCCTCAGTGCTAATAGGCGATAACTTTAAACTTAAACAACTGATGAGTAACTTGCTAAGTAACGCATTAAAATTTACCAATTACGGCCAAATTGTGTTGCGCGCAAAATCGTTACAATTTGGTGATGACGATTACATGCTATGTATTGAAGTTGAGGATACTGGTATCGGGATAAGTAATTTGGACAAGAAGAAATTATTTACGCCATTCAATCAACTTGATGATGAATTAAATAGATCCTTCCAAGGTACTGGATTGGGTTTAGTTATATGCCAAGAACTTGTATTTTTAATGAGGGGCAGCATCGAAGTCCAAAGCTACTACTCCATAGGCAGTAAATTCAAGATAAACCTGCCATTCAAAAAAGTAAACGACCAAGTAATACCAGCTGTGCAGAATCGTTTCGTGTCAAAAATCGCTGGTATCTATGATCCTTCTCCGCAAAGCAGAAAAATCACATGTAGGCTCCTCAAGAGTGTCGGTTTTGACACTTACACATATGATTCAATCTCTGCTTTTGAACAGGCAAATGTTTCGTTTGACTATATTTTTGCTTCTTTACCAATGCGATATATTGCCAACCGAACAAGCATTATTAATCGGATATTGAAACTTAGATCGCAAAAAACGGCGCTTGTTTTTTCTGGCCCACCGCCAGAACAAAAGCAAATTCGCAGCGTCATTAATCAACCCATAATCATCCGCTCACCATTAACTTTAAAAAATATTAATAACCTAAACAATGTGCAACTTGAATCAGCCGAAAAAGTCAGTAAATCGGATCCGAAATCACTGCCTGCAGCGCGCATATTAGCCGTAGACGACATGCCATTGAACTTAAAACTGTTAAAAACTTGGTTAAGAGACTCCCCCTCGACACTTGATACAGCTTCTTGCGGAGCTGACGCCATCAAATTGTGTAAGCAAAACGGGTACGACCTAATATTAATGGATATCCAAATGCCCACCATGGATGGACTCCAAGCTACTCAGCATATACGGCAAACTCAACTTAATATGGGAACCCCGATTGTCGCTATCACTGCACATGCATTCCGTGAAGAAAAAGAACGTTTTTTGTCTTCGGGAATGGATGATTATCTACCCAAGCCTGTTGACTTAGCAACCTTGGTCAACACTATTCAACGCTGGTGCCAAGGCGCTGAATTTGTCGAAACTAAAAAACTCGCCATAAATTGGCAAATTGCAACTACTAAGGCGCACGGCAGCGACGAAGGTGCTCGTGAGTTTCTAGCCGGATTTATCGCTATACTGCCCAGCAGCATGACAGAAATAGAGTTGCATTGGCAAAAACAGGATTTTGTATCATTGCAACAATGTGTTCATAAGCTTCATGGTGCTAGCGCATATACAGGCGCCACTCGCTTTCAAAGAGTCTGTTACGACACGGAGAGCAACTTAAAACAACAACACTATCAATCGTTGACGAAATTAATATCTACTCTTCTGGTAGAAGCGGAGGCAATTTTAGAGCAGTGGCATAATACGTCACAGTTTAATTCAAAACACAGCGGGCGGGATTAAGTTAATTAATATCAGGTCTTAGGTTTGGTCGCAGAATCCTGGCAGTCTTTTAATAACGCAATGAATTTCGTCGCTTCCCTATCAATTTCGTTAGTCGAAATAAAAATATCATAGCCAAGTTGATTTCGAAGTTTCCCCATCCGGTGACCAAACATCGCAGATACGCCTTTTATGGTTTCACCACTGGTTCGTAAAAACTTTTCATCCTCAATCATATCAGCACCATAAGACCGCCCTGTTGCAGCGTTATGAGCGCGGTTTTGCATCGTCAGAGGACGCTGTTCCATCAGCAGATAGGTAATTAATCGCGGTGAAATTTCATCCAGAAAAATGTCGGCATCACGCAACTTAAAGCCGATCATTTCAAGGTCGACTTGCTCTATGCCTTTGGTGATCCGAGGCACATCGATGCGCTGGATGTTTTCCCACGAAATACGCCACTTCCCGCATCGGTGATAATAGATGATATGTTCGCGAGTTAACTCAAGACTATGTTTTGGCTCTTTTAGCTTAAAAAACCCAATAATAAGGCCGACGATACCGCCACTGATAATAAACACACCAGGAAGAAAAAACAGCTTTGGTAATACGACACACATAAATGCACCAGTCAAAACCAAGCCAGACCCAATTAAAATCGAGGTCATTGCATTGTGAGATGATGCTGCTTTAATAAAAATGGATTCGGATTCAGGTCCAGACATATAAATAAAATACCAACATAATTAAGCCCCATAAACATATATAACGTGAACGGCGGCAAAAAGCACAATCTGTTTGCCACCATTTTTTGATTTGTTGGAGAAATTTAGGCATGTGCTGTGTTGTGCGCTCGTTTTTGTAATTTCCTAGTGCGCATTCTACACATCAATGCAACGATAGTGGGAGTGAAAAACAATGAAAGAATAACAGAAAAGCCAACACCACCGGCTAACACAACCGCCAAGGGTGGCCAAAACGAACCTTGAGAAAATAATAATAGAGGGATCAGACCACCCACGGTGGTGAAAGTTGTGGATAAAATATGACGACTACAACTCATGGTTTCTTCAACAATAGCCCTAGTGTCGCCACTTTTAGCCTTAGCATTGCCATTAATAGCGGCAATTACTACGATAGATCCGTTAATTGCGACACCGATCAATCCGGCGCTACCTAGCAGCGGATTGAAACCAATGGGCAAGCCCGACACCCATAAGCTAAACATGCCAAGCCCGACAGACAATATCGCGACCATTGCGATGACAACAGCAAACCTCACGCTATTGAAGGTCAGAATTAATACAGTGACCATTAGTACCAATAATACGGGTGCATAGGTTGCCAACTGGCCCAATGCTTGTTTTTGCTCATCCGCGTCACCCGCCATTTTGAGTCGATAGCCTTTTGGCAGCACAAAATTACCGTTTTCTAGCAACTCTCGCAGTTGCTCACTGGCATCAATAGCAGGAACACCGGGTAATAAGAAAGCCTGAACTTTGTTCACGCGTTCACCGTCTACCCGAGTAATACCGCTAATACTGGGGAGCAGAGTAAATTGCCCCAACGAAGCAACCCCTATACTTGCTCTATTTTCCATCAATGCTTGGTTCATCAACGGCATAGCATCAAGTTCTTTCATATCACTGCGTTGATTTTCGTTAACTCTGACTCTAACAGGTAACTCTTCAGTGCCCTGCAATATTGAACCACCGGTAGTTCCGGCTAAGGCTAATTGCAGTTGCTGAGCAATATCGGTCAATGATAATTGTGCAATATATGAATCGTTTTCAGACACATCATATTGCAGTTCTGGCTCGCCAGTAGTGATGGTCGCGATGGTTTGCGTAATCCCCGGAACTTTGGTCATCGCTAAGCGAATTTGCTCACCGAGTGCGTTGAGCGTGTCAATATCTGGTCCAAATACATCTACCTCAATTGGTGCTGGTATTGGAGGGCCTTGCCCAAATGCTCTTACCACGATGCGAGCATTTGGATAAGCATCTTGTAATTCATACTGCAATGTTGGTATGAGCGCTGCAGCTTGTGAAATGGAATTGGTGGTAACGACAGCATTTGCAAACTCGGGAGAGTTATCTCGCGACATCACTTGGTTATAATATATAGACGGTGTGGACGCACCTACTAACCAGGTAACTTGTTGTACTTCTTGTTTATCTCGGATCAGTACATCAATGCTTAGCGCTACCTTTTTGGTCTGATTGATTGAGGTACCATTTGGCAGCCACACATAAATTTCAAACTGATCTCTGTCCGCACTCGGAAAGAAAACGCTGGGTAGCTGCTGGGATAGAACAAAACCAGATAAACAAAACACAACAATGACTGACAATACCAGAGAAGGTTGCTTTATTAACCGCCCCAACAATCGCGAAAATTGATATGAAACCGCCGGCATCTGCCAACCACGGCGATACCAAGCATGCTCACTGGTGCCATCTCTGGGCAAGTATCTGGCTGCTAACGCTGCGATAATAGTCAGTGAAATAGCTAAAGACCCTAGCAATGCCATGACAACACTGATGGCAATTGCGCCTATAAAGTCGCCGATATTTCCGGTTAATAAAAAAATAGGCATAAAACCCAGTACCGTTGTCAAGGTCGACGCTAATAAAGGAGCAAACAGATGCTTCACCGATTTTTCAAGCGCTTGTAATCTGGTTGTACTCTGATCAAGCAGGTTTAACCTAATTTCGTCTGTAATGACAATCGCATTGTCAATCAGTAGACCGATCGCAATAATAATGCCAAAAATAGACATTTGATGAATTTGTTGATCAAAAAAGCTCAAGGAGAAAATGGCAAAGGCAGCACATAATGGCAGAGCGAGGCCAACTATCCAACTTGCTTTAGCACCCATAAACACAAGAATAACGAGCATCACAACCACCGAGCCCAGCAACAAGTTTTCAGTTAATTCAGTTAGCCGGGCTTGGGTATACTCATTTTGTTCAAATACAATGTTGGCTTGAGCAGTGCCATTAAACTCGTTATTAAAATCTGTGACCTTTTCGTTAACAGCTTCGGTCCATTGGTCGACTCGCACAGTAGTTTGCATGCGGGCTGCCATAAATATCGTGCGCTGACCGTCGACAATCGCAAATTCGCGCTCAGGTGTTTGCCAAGACTGCTCGATAGTCGCTACGTCGGCTAAACGCAAATAACTACCGTCAGCAGCAACGAGTGGAATATTCGCAATAATGTCCAAGCTTTCCAGTGGTTCAGCCACTTGTACTCGAATATTTTTTTGTGATGTTCTTAGTATTCCAGCGGGTAACTTGGAGTCGGCTGTGCGTATACGCTCACTAACTTGGCCAATACTTAAGCCTACCGCAGCGAGTGCTTGGGGATCGAGCGCAACCACAACCTCTTCTATTGGGTTCCCGTATAAACGCACCAGTTCGGTGCCTGGCACATTTCGCACGCGGTCTACTAACTCGCTAGCGAGTCTTCCTGAAACTGACAATGAGGTGGTCTCGGGCATGTCTGCGTCAATGGAAATTAGCATAGTAAACGCGGTTGCTCCGCGCTTATCCTCTAGTATTGGCTTACTCGCGCCAACCGGTAATCTGACAGACGCGTTTTCAAGGCTATCTCTGATTTTTGAAAATATTTGCTGATTAGTTGAATCGTCTACCCAGTCTTGTAATTCAACCAGCACGCTGGAGAATCCGGCTTTTGATGTAGATTTGATTTCCTTAATCTCATACAATTCACGCAGTTCATCTTCAAGAACATCTGATACTAACGCTTCAACGCGTTCCGCAGAGGCACCAGGGTAAGATGTAAGAATGATGACATTACGCAAATCGATGCGCGGGTCTTCTAAACGTGGCAGGTTTGTCACTGCCGATAAACCTGCGACCAGAATGATGATAATACTAAGAGCAAGCAAGTGTCCGCGACGAAAGAACGTCGTATACCAAGGTGAATTATGTTGCGCAGTCGGCATTATCTAGTTTCTCGCCGTGTTGATCACTTGCACGTTTTGCACGACCTGGTTAGGCGTTAATCGATGCAGACCGGATACAACTAGCAACTCCCCTTGCGCTATAGCGCCTGATACAAATGCACGCTCTTGCTCCATATATTCAACATACACACTGCGCGGTTGAATAATTTGAGAACCACTTGATTTGTCAATTATAAACAGAGTCCACAAGCCTCTAACCCCATTAGATAAAGCGCTCATGGGGATCCAAACCCCCTGTTTTTCAATTTGTACATCGACTGACAGTGACACCAGATCACCAGACATAAGATAACGTTTTTGTGCCATTTTCGCATCAATCTTAAATAAAGCGTCCACCGCTCGTGTGGCTCTATTTCGTTGTTTCGCGATTGAAATTAATATTGCCGGCAGCGTCTCGCCTTCGTAGCTCAATTCATAGCGTTCACCCAAATTCAATGCCAGAGGAGATCGGGTCGGTAATCCTATTCGTGCCTCTAAGTCCATTTCAGCCATTAGCGAAAATACCGCCTGGCCTGTCGTTACCACGGTGCCTAAATCTAACAGTTGCTGCACAACCTGACCACTGAAAGGCGCTATCAGCGACGACTTCCGAAGTTCAACATCAAGGCTTTCGTGCCTCGCTTTTACCTCATTCACTAACGCGTTTGCAGCATCTAAATTTGCAATAGCTTCATCTAACCTCTGCTCTGGTTCCAAGCGTTTCTTAACTAATTCAGCGGTTCGTTTGGCCGACAAGCTGGCGAGTGTTGCATCTGCCTTCGCTTTCACTAAGGTAGCATCCAGTTCTTTCTTTTGCGCAAATAGCCTCTGTTTGTCCAGAGTGGCTAACACCTGCCCTTTGACCACTCTTTCGCCTTCCACAACTAGTGTTTCATCGATGACGCCGGAAAGCTCAAAACCCAGATTAGCTTGTTTTGCAGACTCAATTAAACCATATACCTTTCGTTGTTTTATGTAAGACGGTTGAATAGAAATTGATTGCACATTTACTTTGGCATTTTGAATAACCAGTGATTGCTCGTCAGCAAATGCAGTTGCCGTTTTATCACCCGAAAATAGAATCAATACGATTAATAATAAAAAACTACTTACACAAAGCACAAGCAGTGAGAACTTACCGCTATTTATATGATTTATTTCATTTATTTGATTTTGTGCTTTCATATTTTGGTAAGATGGCCGAGTCGAAGCTTGCTCTGAATGCAAACCTGGGCTTAACGGATTGCTGCCATCAGGACCTGTATTAATGCTCATGTGTTTAGATTCGATGCTATGGAGAATGTCATATTACCTATTGCCTGTTAGCTTAGTCCCACCTTTTTAGAAACGGTGAAAATGTTTACTTCCATTTACGATTAGAAGCGGAATATCTAGGAGTACTTTTACTCGTTGTCGTTGTCGTGTTTGTGCCGCATACGGTTGTGTTGCATGCAATGCCGAGCATGCTAAACTATAAATACTAGACCGTCTAGTATGATTACTGATTTTGTGCTAACTTAACTCGACACGGGATGTCTTTCTCGGTTGTGAAACAATTTACATTACATTAAAAACCTTATGACTATTTTAACCACATCTGCTAAAAATTTGCCAAAGCAAAGCCGACTAAAAATAGTCGGCAGGCCAAAGAGTAGCCAAAAACGCAAGCAAATACTGCATCACGCAGGAGAACTATTTTTGCAGCAAGGCTATGATCGCACCTCTATGGACGCAGTGGCCAAACAAAGTTGTGTTTCCAAGCAAACTGTTTATTCACATTTTCAAAATAAAGACGTGTTATATAATGCGGTTATTGAAAGTAAATGTGAGGAATACCGGATTGAAGAAGCGGCTATTTGTATCGGGTCTAATTCGCTTGACGAAATTCTTTACTCAATTGCTTTTAATTTTATTCAGCTGCTCAACGATAAACGTGTCATCGCCATGTACTCTGTGGTTATAGGTGAATCAAAGAATAACCTGCATTTAGCGCAACTATTTTATGACGCAGGACCGCTGCATAGTATCAATTTGGTAAAAGACTTATTAATAAAACACCCCCAGAGTGGTTTATTAGAGTGTGATGCAAAAGAACTTTCTACTGATTTTTTTAATCTTTTAAAAGGCAATTATCACATGCTTAGTATGCTCGGATTGGCTTATGAACAGAAACCAGAAGCATTAGAAGCCTATGCACGCAAGGTCGTTGCGAAAACGCTCAAAATTGCCGAATTATTTACCTACTAGAGCAATATAAAGTGCTTACGATCTCACGCAACAAGTGTTGACACTTTTATCTGCTGTTGATGAAAATTTAGCATCTAGCCAGCATTTTTTTGATAAACTACGCGGCAGTTAATATTTAACCCATAAAGGCGCCGTTTTGAAGACTCAATTTACCGGTAAACACGTGTTAAGTGTCGCGCAGTTCGACCGAGGAGCTATTGAAAAAGTTTTTTTAGTGGCCGACAACATGTTGCCGTATGCGCTTCGCAAAAAACGCACACAAGTGCTTGAAGGTGCGATATTGGGTAACTTATTTTTCGAACCAAGTACAAGAACCCGAGTCAGCTTTGGCACCGCATTCAACTTACTTGGAGGCGAAGTGCGAGAAACCACGGGCATGAGTAACTCCGCCCTAGCAAAGGGTGAGTCTTTGTATGATACCGCTAGAGTGCTAAGCGGTTATTCAGATATCATCGCCATGCGCCATCCGCAAGAAGGCTCGGTGGCCGAATTTGCCGAAGGAAGTCGAGTTCCGGTTATAAATGGTGGCGATGGTGCGAACGAGCATCCAACTCAAGCATTACTTGATTTATACACCATAGAAAAAGAAAGAAAATTCCACGGTGAAGGAATTGATGGTTTAAATATTGCCATGATTGGCGATCTTAAATACGGTCGTACCGTACATTCTTTGTCAAAGCTTTTGTGCTTGTATAAAGATCTGCATTTCATTTTCATTTCACCGCAAGAACTTAGCATGCCTGCTTACATTTGCGATATGATCACAAATGCAGGTCACAAACTAACGATCACTGAGCAATTAGAGGGGAGTTTCAATGCAGACATTTGTTATCAAACTCGTATTCAAGAAGAGCGTTTTCCATCGCAAGGTGAAGCAAACAAATATCGCGGAAAGTTTCGTTTGAATCAACAAACATATACGAAACATTTCCAATCAAAAACTGTCATCATGCATCCTCTCCCTAGAGATTCCAGAGCGGAAGCAAACGAACTTGATAATGATTTAAATCTTAATCCAAATCTGGCGATTTTTAGACAAACTGATAACGGCGTGTTGGTCAGGATGGCATTATTTGCCCTGACATTAGGCGTTGAAGACAAAGTTTCCGATTTTGATAGACCCGTACACTGGTACAGCAATAAAGGCCAAAAATAACTATGACAACCCATTCTGAAACACTTTTCGCAAGAGCTCAAATTACGATCCCTGGCGGCGTGAATTCACCCGTTCGTGCATTTAAAGCAGTAGGCGGTACTCCTCGGTTTATTAACAGGGCTGATGGCCCTTACATGTGGGATGTCGATGGCAATCGCTATATTGACTACATCAATTCTTGGGGACCAATGGTACTAGGTCACAACAACGCAAAAATCAGACAAGCGGTTATTGACGCTTCTGAGTTTGGCCTAAGTTATGGCGCCCCAACCGAAGCCGAAATTATCATGGCTGAATTAGTCAGTAAATTAGTACCATCAATGGAAATGGTACGTATGGTAAATTCAGGTACCGAAGCCACAATGAGCGCTATACGTCTTGCTCGCGGCTATACCGCCAGAGACAAAATATTGAAGTTTGAAGGTTGTTACCACGGCCATGCTGACTCTCTGCTAGTAAAAGCAGGATCTGGTGCGCTTACTTTGGGTGTACCTAGTTCACCAGGTGTACCCGATGATTTTGCCAAGCACACCTTAACAGTCGATTTTAATAATCTTGACTCTGTACAAGCCGCATTCGATGAACATGGCGACGATATCTCCTGCATTATTGTTGAACCGGTAGCCGGCAATATGAATTGCATACCACCAGTTGAAGGCTTTCTTGAAGGCTTACGTGGCATTTGTGACCACTATGGTGCACTGCTTATTTTTGATGAAGTTATGACCGGATTTAGAGTATCTTTGGGCGGCGCTCAAGAGCGTTACAGCGTGGAACCTGATCTTACATGTCTTGGTAAAGTTATTGGTGGAGGCATGCCAGTAGGTGCTTTTGGCGGTAAAAAGAAAATACTGACGCACATAGCCCCAACAGGTCCTATATACCAAGCAGGTACACTATCAGGCAACCCAATTGCAATGGCGGCGGGCCTTGCAGCGCTATCACAATTAGCCGAGCCCGGTTTCTATGATAGTATTTTTGAAAATACCAAAATATTGGCAGAAGGTATAAGAGATACAGCGCATAGAAATAATATACCTATGAGCATAAATGTCGCTGGTAGTATGTTTGGACTATTTTTCACTGATGTTGAACATGTGACTAATTACAAGCAAGCAATAAATTGCAATACGGCCCAGTTCAACCAGTTCTATCATGCAATGCTCAACGAAGGTGTTTATTTCGCACCGGCATCTTACGAGGCAGGTTTTGTTTCTAAAATGCATACTATTGATGTTGTTGATGCAACGATTGAAGCCGCCGATAGGGCATTCAAACAAATTACGGCAAAGTAATAGGAAGTTAAGTCTGTGCTCTTTTGGGTTATTGGTTTATCAATTTATGCGATTATAAGCACTGCGCTATGGTTAATTACCCTGCGCAAAGCGAAGCGCATTAACAATAAACTGGTGCAATATACTGACTCCGAAAAGCAGTCTTATCAGCAAAAAGCCGACCAAGCGATGCATCTTAACCAAAACTTCCAAAAGTTTGTTCCGCGCCAATTCGTAGAGCATATTTACAAGCAAGGACAATCAATCGAACTCGGTTATGCCGACGAAGATAATGTGGCCATTTTGTTTTGCGATATCAGAGGGTTTACTGGTCTCTCTGAAAAAATGAGTCCGCAGGAATTAATGAATTTTCTAAATTCATATTTCTTGCGCATGAATGCCCCGATTCATGACAATAAAGGCTTTATCGATAAATTTATTGGTGATGCCATCATGGCGTTATTCGATAATCCAGAAGGGTCTGATTGCGACAAGGCACAAGACGCGATCCGAGCTGCCATTGGTCTTAGGCGTGCATTATTTTTATATAATCAACATCGTGAAAAAAGTGGCTATAGTGCTGTCAATATTGGCATTGGCATTCATTTTGGCCCCGTTATAATCGGTACCGTAGGCTCAGACGATAGAATGGATACAACGGTTATCGGTGATAGTGTTAATATTGCACAACGCCTTGAAACACTGGCCCCCGTATATAACGTCGATATTATTGTGACTGACCAATTAGTGGCAACAGCAGAGTATGCATTTGCCTCTCGCACTATCGACTGGGTTAGGGTAAAAGGACGCACCGAGCCGTTAAAGCTTGTTGAAGTCCTGTCGCACTTACCCGATGAATTACAAAAACAACGACTAAATAACGCTGAAGCTATTCAACAAGGTTTGGATTTGCGCATCGAAGGGAACTTACGAGGTGCACTCGATGTATTCCGTACGGCGAAAAAGTTGAGCCCAAAAGATCCTATCCTCAAACATCATATTAAGTGGACTGAACAACTCATATTACACGGCGTACCTGAAAAATGGGACGGCGCACTGCAACTCGGCCATGAGTAGACGCAGGTAAAGCCATGCCTAGGTATCAATAGCAGACATGACATACAAAAATGGTATATCATCCAGCTAGACCGTTCTATTTTTAAACAACCCAGAATTTTATTACCGATCTTAACGAGAAGCAGTATGCCAAAAGCCAGTGAAATAAAGAAAAATGCCGCCATTGAACTGAATGGAAAAGTATATTTTGTAAAAGACATCGCAAAGCTTACGCCTAGCGGCAGAGCAGGTGCAAGTTTATATAGAATGCGTTTATATGAAGTTGCCACAGGCGCTAAAGCAGATGAAAGTTTCAAAGCGGATGAGATGATACATACTGCCGAATTTAGCAAGAAAAAAGTAATGTTTTCATATTACGATGGCGACGAGTATGTGTTCATGGATAATGAAGATTACACCCCTTATTCGATAGATAAAGAGACGATTAGCGATGAGCTTTTGTTTATTACTGAAGAAACCATTGGTCTGCAGTTATTAATCGTCGATGATAAGCCAGTCGGTATTGAATTACCGGCTTCAGTTGACTTAGTTATTACTGAAACAGACCCTTCGATTAAAGGCGCATCGGCTAGTGCTCGCACAAAACCAGCATTATTATCTACTGGCTTAACCGTGCAGGTGCCAGAATATATTTCAACTGGCGAAAAAATAAAAGTAAATACGGCAGACGTTAAGTTTACCAGCAGAGCTTAAAGTTCTCTGTTATGGCACTTCGTAATGAGTGCCATAACTCACTCAACACTATTGTGGGCTTCAATTGTAGTGAAAGGTCCATTTGTCCTAAACTTCTACCCACCTAACTAACCTAACATGACTTCCGCTTAAATTTTTACTGAGCTGAACCTAGTCGCAAAATTATTTATATAAAAAAAGGGTTAGCAGTGCTGGAGGCATCTGTAATGAGCATTAAATCGCGTCCTGTGGACCTGAATGCGCGGTAAGGTTACGTTGCCAATGTCTTGCTTTGACCCGATAAAAAAACAGGACAGACTTGACGATCTCCTCTGAATAAGTGATCAACACTACCCAATATATCGGCAAGGCAAAATAAAATGCAGCTGCAAAGGTTAACGGAATGCCAATTATCCACATGCCGGAGAAGTCGATAAGCAAACAGTGTTTGTTATCTCCCCCAGCGCGCAAAATTCCCATCGAGGCTGTCATGTTAAATACTTTTATACAGGTGCCAAATGTAATCAGTATAAAAATATCGTGGGCGACGGACAAGGTAGCCTGATCCAAATTGGCGTAGGGCATGAACATTAAAGATTCCAAACTCAGCATCAGTAGCCCTAAGAAAAGTGTCACGATGGGCGCGCTAATCGCAAAACCTCGCGCTACAGACCAAGCAGACATGAAATCGTCTTGTCCAAGTCGCTGGCCAATCATAATGGAACAAGCAGAAGCAAAACCAAAAAAGAAGGCGACTAATAAACCTTCCAGCGGCGCCATTAGACTCATGACAGCGAGTTCTTGTGTGCCAATACGACCATATATGAGCTGATACACAAATGTACCTAATGACCAGACTCCGAAGCTCACCATCAACGGCCATACTAGTTTAATTAAATGAGACCACTGTTTTATGTCGTAAAAGTCATTTCCAGTAAGACCCGTAGGAAAGACAATATGCTTACTTTTAGCCAGACAAAATACAATCATTAAGGCGTGAATTGCTCGAGCTATAAAGGTTGCCCAAGCCGCACCGAGCACGCCCAATGCATCGACCCCTAACCCGCCGTTAATTAGCCAGTAGTTGAGCGCAATATTAATAATAATCGCAATACAACCGAGCGCCATAGAGAGCCTTACCTGACTGAACCCACGCAGGGCATTCTCAAAAACCATGACGATTAATACGAAGGCTAAGCTGGGCATAGTAACCCACAGATATTGTTTGCCTATATTAATTATTGCAGGGTCAGTGGTACCTAAACCAACAATAAGATCGCCGAAAAAAAAGGTCAGCAACACCACCGGCAATAAAAGCCCAGTTCCAATAATCAGAACCTTAATGATTACCGGACTGACGCGAGTAAGTTTACCTGCACCATAATACTGCGCAGAGAGCACTCCCACGCCAGTAGCAAGACCAGACAAGATGATCAGCACAACAAACTGAATACGGTTGCCTAATCCAACAGACGCAACCGCTGCGTCACCCAGATGACCAACCATCATAATGTCGCTCATGCCCAGCATGGTTACCAGGATACTTTGCAGCGAGATAGGCCACGCAAGTTTTACGCTTTGCCGAAAAGTTGAGGTGTTGTTATTTCGTAATTTATATAACATGGCAGTCAACGGAAAATTAATCTTCATAACTATCTGTTTTAACCGTCTGTAGACCACTAAACATGACTCATTCTTCTTTTAATATCGTAAATATATTTTACACCATGTTGAAAAAACTGTGTGATGTGGCCCCGCGACTTGGGATCAATGGGTTGTATGCGCGCTTGTCCGATAAACGATACCAAAGGGAGGGGCGCACAAATGTATATCAAATGATACTGCATATGCTGAGGTCTTGGAATGCGGTATTGTTTGCACAATTAAATATTTATGGATTATCCGGATATATGAAAGTTTGAAACTAGGTATTAAGGATTGGAACTGCATCAGTGGTTGATATGCTAATGACATCTGAACCGACATGGCTGACATAAGCTTTAAGCTCGTGACAGTCGCAAAAGTGCCAAATATAGTCACTGATACTTTATCTAATTCACCCTAATGACACATAGGAGACGTTAGCAAATTTCAATAACTGGGTTAGCGTTTGATGCGTTCGCTTATCGTTAAAAAAACATTTAAATTTTCAGATTTTTTGATATTGGTGGTTGTCATCATAAGAACAGCAGATCGGAATTACTAGCCTTATCGCCCCCTCACTAAAATACAACGAGCTTTCTGCACGCTGGTGCATCTATTATACAGATAGATGCCATATAAACATCGGTTCATCCTTTGTTAAACTATTTTAGACTAAACAATATTTCAAAATAGAAGTTTGATTATAATACTCAGATGACTTAATCTGCATCGCGAATTGATGTTTATATTTTAAGATATCGATTGTAGTCACGGGCATAATATTTTTTTAATACGAATACTTATAGCCCCTTTTAAACCTTTAAAAAATAACTTCTATTATTAAGTAGCCACGATGTTCGAAATCACAATACTTGCAATAGCCTTAAGTATGGACGCATTTGCAGTGTCTTTAACCATGGGTGTTAGCAATCCAAAGAAAATTCAGAAACTTGCACTGTTAGCTGGTTTATACTTTGGCCTGTTTCAAGGATTAATGCCATTATTTGGATATCTTGGAGGCGTTGCTTTATTTAGTTGGATTGGTGGTTTTGCTCATTGGATAGCGTTTATATTACTCGTTATTATCGGTCTCAAAATGATATACGAAGCAGTCACATCTCAGCCCGATAAATGCGCAGCATCTAAAACATATTCTCACTATTCATTATTATTGCTTGCAATTGCCACTAGCATCGATGCTCTCGCAGCTGGTTTCTCGCTAACGCTGATGAATATAAACGGCATTTACGCGTGCATCATCATTGGTATTATTACGTTTTTGTTCAGTTATACTGGTGTTCTCATGGGTCGAAGCACATCAGTTTGGCTTGGAAATAAAGCTGAAATTTTTGGAGGTGTTGTCCTTATACTTTTAGGCGTTAAAGTCTCAATAGTATAGTCATTACATTTCACGCTTACCGGTAATCATCGCACCAACTAAGGAAATTTTTCCCCACCATCCAACAGCGAATACCGCTAAAATATGCACGATGATAATGCCGTATAATACGTTTGAAAAAATGGAATGGATACTTTCGAGCAAACTATTGCCAAAAAACATATCTATCTCTTCCATCATAAATCCGGTAACCGCCAATCCTACAAAAAGTACCCAAGTAAACAACACCATCAGCCACCCGACCGGATTATGACCACTATCGGCAGGAATAGCCTGATAATTACAATAATCTCTGGTTTGATCATAGCTCAATTTATCCTTAAAAGTTAGCCTAGTAAGCTTTTTATAAATCATTCTATGACGATATTTTATAAACACCGCCTCTGCTCATTTTGATTTAATTGGCGGGTATCTGATTACAAGCGTTCAGATGCAGCATGCCTTAGTCTGCTTGATAGCAACAGTTAATACATAAACGTGTTTTCAGATTGGTATCGCTAGTATTGCGCAGTTCGTCAAATTACCAACTCGTCGCAATACCAACTCTATAATTTACTATTGTCTACGTCGCCGAAACTGTCTTTTGGGATGTAAAATAGTGAACTGCGACTGGCGGGTATTCGCTCAGGGTGTGTGAAAACTCAAAATACAATCGCCAAACCTTGTTGTCTCCGATACTCAGCCTGCCAAATGATTGAGTCACCGATTATTAACGTTAGCGCGGGATTTTGATTTTGCAGTGTTAAGGTCGGTCGATGAGGGTAAATGTGAGGTTTTAAGGCTGTTTTACAACGCGAATTGAGGCTAATGCGCCTTTATCGCCTGATGGCCTCCATCAATCCAGTTGTTCCCAGTATGGTCATCATTCTTTTCAGATTATAAGCCAGCACATGCAGGCTCATTTCGATACTCACGTTCTTTATCACCTCTTCGTGAATCCAGCGTTTCATCTTTCTTGGCTCTTTTAATGACGTTGTACATTTAGCCCTGATAGTACAGTCTCTACAAGCGATGTGGTTAACGTAGACCTTTTGCTCAAGACCATCTTCTGTCGCGTTACGTCGATGCGGTAATTTCTCGCCCGCAGGGCATGTATAGATATCCTGATGCGCATCGTATTTAAATAAGGATTTGTTGAATATGCCTTTCTTGGCGGCGCCCGATATATCGGTTTGCCGCACATTTGCTGTCGTGCGTCTCCTTGATGTCGGTGCGACTAAAATAGCCTTTATCGGCGATGACGGTAATGTCTTTTTGCCCCAACGTTTTTTGGACTTGCTTTGCCACTAAGGTAAGTTGGCCTCTGTCTGTTGTCGTGGTGATTTCGTGCGCCACAATTAAGTGATGCTTGGTATCCACCGCGCTTTGCACGTTGTAGCATGCCTTTCTTTCCATATGATGCGTCTTCATCAAACGAGCATCGGGGTCGGTTTGTGATACTTGCTTATCTGGGTGTTCATTCACTTCTTTTTCAAGCGCTTTGAGTTCAACTAAACGCGCTTCAAGCCATGCCAATTTTGACGCTGAAACTGTGGTGACAGTCTCTTTTTCATTCTTGTCTTGGGTGTCCATTTGACTTAAGTATCTTTCAATATGCTTTTCAACGCGCTCGATACAGTCTTTCACTTTGCCAGGCGTATAGTTCTTGGATTTGTTGTTGACGGCTTTAAACTTACTGCCATCAATGGCGAAAATTGAATCAGAGAACATCTTCATCTGGCGACACATCTCTACGAACCTGCGGCACACGCTTTTTATGCCTTTGCCATTGTCCTTTCTGAAGTCAGCAATCGTTTTAAAGTCTGGCATCAGTCGACCTAGCAACCACATCAACTCAACGTTGCGATGGCTTTCTTTTTCTAAGCGACGCGAAGATTGAATGCGATTGAGATAGCCATAGATATAAAGCTTTAACAGGATTGCTGGATGGTAACCTGGACGGCCTTTGCCTTTGGCAATAACGCGCTCAAATCCGAATGTTTCAAGGTCTAAACCGTCTACAAATACATCCACGACTCGAACAGGATTATCTTCAGTAACAAAGTCTTCAAGCACTTCTGGAAACAAGGTGGTTTGTGTTCTTGATTGGGCTAAAATATGGTGTGCCATGAATTGTTTTCTCTGGTTTGGCTGACCATGTCATTATACTCAAAGTGGCGATTTAATAGTCAATAACATTAAGATTGTTTGATCATAAAAACACTGGGCTTAGACCAAAAGGTGATCAATAGTTTTCACACACCCTGCGCTCGCTGTTGACTATAGATTCGTTGCCTGAGTGGACTCAGGCACCTGAATTTCTAGTGCGAACTCAGGCGGCACTCTGACAAAAAATGGTATTACCAGTTATCTATAGAATAATATGGTTCATTTAAACTCTGCTGGAAAGATGTTTAACGATGCCCCGCGATTTGTGAAGAACTGCGATAATAATTGGATAATCCTCACTAACTGTTAGATAAAAATAAAATGCTCAACTGCTTTAGTCACGTAAACATTAGGTAAATTTTTTGAATAAGACCAAGAAATGATGCTCCTCTGCTGTAATGTCTATTGATAGTCTCATACTGAACCCAGTCCAAAATTATTAAGATAGAAACACAGTACAGAGATAACAACATTTTGTCATATTTGAGTCGAATTAAACGTGCAAATTTTCTTATCATCTAACATCAGCTTTGCCCACGTCCTTCAACGTCTCCTTATCGCTCAGGAGCCAGTCGCTACCCTTTGAAATATATTTTATTGTTGGATTGAAATCACAGGCAGAGCTGTCAGGCGGCCATAGTCCACATAAGTCGTTCAATCTAAATAATTTTTACTTAACCTGAGATCTGCTTAAGCAACAACCATAGCCTTGCGCTCTACATCAGTCAAATTAAAGCTTGGCTGGTTCCTTTTTGGATTTGTTCAATCTTTGTCGAAAGATCAGATCTTGGAACCAGCATTTAGTTCAATTTCTTAAGCAGGATTCGGGTTACTTAGATTGTTTAGGTTCTGTGCTCGTTGTATACGAATAATGTGCCACAGCCATTTGATGATTTCGGCTAAAAAGGGCAGCTAACGACCTATCGCTATTATTAGAGAATTCGATTAATCAAATTGGCTTTTAGCTATAAGCTGAGATTAGAAACAGCTTAAATTCTTGGTATTTTCTGTTGCGCTTTTATCTTATGCTTCGTCCCTTTCCGCTAAACATTAATAGCTGTTTGAAATAAAAAACAAGGAAATGCTTAGAGTATTGTCAGATGAAACGTAGTGGCAACTAGGGCAAGTTAATTGGTTTTAAATCTATAAGCCAAGTCTAGTGAAGCAGTTTCCTTAAATGTTTGTAGCTCCATCAATTTATCGGTTTTTTAATTTTGATTGAATAAGTTTAATGTTTGCGTTGCTCACGCCATACCTTTTTGAAAGCTCAGTCCAATTTTCTAAGCAAGATAGGACTTCCTCTAATATACCTTCAGCTTTTTGCCTTTTGATATTGGTCTCTTTAGCAAGTTTCAACAGGTGTTCAATATTCGGGTTTTTGCCTTCCCCCATAACAGTAGTGCTTTGCTCTCCACCTGGACCAGAAGAGAAAGTCAAATCGTATGCAGGAGAAAGCCTCCAAAGCCCAGCTTCATCCATCAAAAAACTAAAGTTTTTGGAGTGGTCATCCCTGTTATGTGTGAGTACATTAAATGCGGCCAATCTGAATGCTTTTTCGACCTCGCGTACATCGCGAGTCAATATGCCCGTTAATGTTAATAGTTCTTCGTAGTCCAAAGAAGGTGTTCTGAAATCAGAGTGCAGTAACCCGCAAGCGGTATGCATGTGATAGCGTTTTGGACCAAAACGGTCAAATCGCTTTACCGCAAAGTACCCGTGCCCTTTTTCAGCAGGAAAAAGGTGAACATCGGGCATATCAATGCCAGCATCTTTTGCTAGGAGGGCGTAAACATATTCTATTGCTCCAGCATCAATGCCGTCCTGCGTACTAGAGAATTTAACCATCCAAGGCTCGTAGCCTTCACTAAGTATGCTCACGCCATGAATAATATGATCGCGTTTCTCATTAACACCAATGAGGGCCTTGGGCCGCGCACCAGCAGAAGAACCATTTAAAGCGATAAGATGTTTCAGCACATCACTGCTTTCACCATCGAGAACTTCTTGTGCTTCTGCGGATAATTTATCCAAGCAGATACTTTCGTTTTGTTCGGCTAAGTCAAAGTCAGGCTCATAGATCAGTGCGCCAAGCCCATGTGTGCCGATATGAGCCAACCTATCTAGCGGTGTTATATCAGTTGGTAGGATGCCCTGAGTACGCGCGAAACGGTCAAACAGCAACCGTCCCCATCCATCGGGTAAGCTGTCATTAAATACCCCCGGTAATCCTTCAAATAAGGTATTATCAAAACTATGTAAGCCTGGCTGTAGTGGAAGTCTTATAGGTGATATTTCTAGGTTCAATTCGATAAAACTGCGTTCATATTCAAAGTAGACTTTTCGCCCACGCATAGCAAGGCGACCTACCGCAATGCGTTTCGTGCCGAAGTCAAGACTGACTTTTATTTCATTTACTGTATTTTTCGCACTCATTTTCGAGTACCTCGTTGACGTGTTTTCGTATTTTGTGTATCAAGCACTTCGTCAATTGATAAAAAAGCGGTTTCTTTGGGAGCACTCGCTTTAACAATGTCATCTAGACCACCTAGTACCATATAAATCTTGAGGAATGACTCTAGGGATATAGCACCCTCTTGCTCAAACTTACGCAAAGTACGAAGGGGTACGCCGGAGCGCTTGGACAGCCCCTCTTGAGTTAGATCCATTTGCAGACGCTTCGCCCTCGCATTAATTGCTAGTTTCTTTTGAGATTTTGCTGGTGTAATAAGTGACATCATTATGTTATTAAGCATCTAAAAACAGTGTTAGTGACATTGTAGTGTCATTAATTGAGCCTGTCACTGTTTGAGTGCCAAAAAGCTGTCATTAGATAGTGAAATGCTAAAGACAAAAATGAGGGATTTGAGCAGCGAAATAGAGATTGGGTAGTGTATGCCAAACGTCCCTTTGCAGGACCCGAAGCGGTTCTGGCTTACCTATCTCGTTACAAGCATCGCGTGGCGATTGCTAATAGTCGGCTCACTGAGTGTAGCGACCAACACCTTAGCTTTACTTACAAAGATTACCGCATGAAGGGCCGAATAAACGCAAAAACGATGCAACTGGATACCATGGAGTTTATGCGCCGCTTTATGCTGCATGTATTACCCAGCGGCTTTCATCGTATCAGGCACTATGGATTGTTGGCCAGCCACAAAAAAGGGTATTTGAGTAAAGCGTTGGCAGCAAACTTATTCGAGGAGGGCGTGACTCTAATAACAACGGTACGTAAAAATATGAAGGCAAAAGCCATCTCTTTGTGGGATAGAGCGATGCTCTAGAAACGGTTTATTATTGAAACAATAAATGACCAATTAAAGAACATTTCGTACATCGAGCACTCAAGACATCGCAGCATGAACTGCTTTATGCTCAATCTACTCGCTGGATTGGTGGTTTATTGCTTAAAGGAAAACAAGCCAAGCCTTAATTTGACTGACGTAGAGCGTAACGCTATGGTTGTTGCTTAAGCAGATCTCAGGTTATTTAGAATTAGTGTACTCGAAGGGTATAAAGGCTTTTTGTTAAGCAAGTTGGCACAGTCAGATAAAACTTGTTGATGAGCAGTGGCATAAGCTACTTGTTTTTACGAGCGCCTGGTTAGACAATACTAGGCACTATAAGATAAGTTTTGTTTAGGCCTTAATCTATGCGCCATTGTTTGTGAAGCGGTGTGTACTTTGCAGCGTTTGCGAAGCAATCTGTGCGCAGCGATCTTTACGCAGCTATAATCGCGGTCTTCTCATTGCTTTTAACTTGTTTGAAGCCCTGCGCTGGAAAATAATAATGAAAAAAGAATTCACGGTTCCCCACACCCTTGTTTTATTGCTAGGCATGATGTTGCTCGCCTACATAGCCACTTGGTTAATCCCTCAGGGCTTTTTTGAAACGGTCATTTTAGACAACGGTCGAAGCGCTGTCGTTGCCGGCACCTACGCGCTAGCAGACGATCAAATTAGATTAAGCCCCATGGACTTTTTGGTGGCTATTCCACGCGCACTGGCGGCCGCGCAAGATGTCATTTTCTTTGTGTTTATAGTGGGTGGAGTACTCTCTATTGCCCGCGCCACCGGCACAATCGACGCACTTATTGGCAGGCTATTAGAACGCTTCGGGCACAAACCTCACCTACTTATTTTTATGGTGGTTTTCTGCTTTGCCCTAGCTTCAGGCGCCATTGGCACCGCTGGCGAATATATCCCATTCGTGCTTATTTTGGTAGGTCTTTGTAAGGCCATGCGCTTAGACGCGATGACCGCTGTAGGTATGGTAGTTACGGGCTATGGTATAGGCTATGGCGTATCGGCTTTTAATCCTTTTACGGTAATGGTTGCACAGCAGGTTGCGGGCATTCCCTTATACTCTGGCATAGAATTACGACTGGCAATATTTGTACCGTTTGTGTTGATTGGTTTTCACCATGTATGGCGTTATGCAAAAATGGTACGCGACGACCCTAGCAAATCGTATATGGCGGGTTTGCCATGCCCTTTAGACAATACCGAATCCACTGATTACCCTTCTTTAAACATTCGTCACCAGCTCATTTTATTTGGACTAGTTGCTAGTATTGTTATCGCCGTTTGGGGAATTTCTCAAAAAGGATGGTACTTATACGAGTTAGGCGCGGTATTTATATTATGGGGAATACTCACCGCCATAGTAGGACAGCTAAGCGCCGACACCGCCGCCAATAGATTTATTGATGGCGTGAAAGATCTGGCGACCACCGCAATACTCATAGGAATAGCCCGTGGTATTGCACTCATTATGGAAGACGGACAAATACTGCATACCCTAGTTCACGGTATGTCTATGCCTTTGTCCCATTTAGGCGCCGAACTCGCCGCAGTGGGTATGTTTATTATGCAGTCTATACTCAACCTCTTTATTCCTTCTGGCAGCGGACAAGCTTACGTTACCATGCCTTTAATGGCACCGGTAGGCGATATTATTGGGGTAAATAGGCAAATAGCCGTACTTGCTTATCAGTTTGGCGATGGTTTTTCCAATATGATAATACCTACCAATGCAGTGCTTATGGGTATTATTGGTATGGCGGGCGTGCCTTATCACCTTTGGTTTAAGTTCTGTTTTCCACTCATATTAAAACTCATGCTTGCTGCGTCGGTAGTGTTGGTACTGGCCGTTATGTTTGACTATGGGGCAGGTGTTCAACCAGCAGCCATGCCGGCGGCAAGCTTGTTAGAGTAAGTTTGTTGGCCTAGATTGGTGACGCAAGAGAAGGGATAGTAACAATCTGGGGTTCAGGCTAGTTGACGCGATAGGCGCAAGCTCACCCCCCAAATTTTATGTTAGCTCTCTAAAAAGGGGCCTATTTCAAGCACGGGCGCGGCGTCTAAACATTAAGTGTAGATTCAAGGCAACCTGATTTTATTTGCCATCGAGCTATTTCAATAGTCAGTTAAGTCATCAAAATACCAACAAAATCAATCCCTGTTGTATAGAGCAGGGATGTGCTTTATCCTTTTTATTTACTAATTTGCTTTCATGAGTTGAGCGATTGCCAAAGTCATTGTGGATCGCACTACAAATTGCCTTTTTGTTTTCAACCAATGACGTTTTTAATTGATTTAACAGAACCTGTCTTTATCTAAATTTAGAAGCAGGCCCCTCTCTCGATACTTTGCGTTGTAACTGAAATATCTGACTCAGTTCTTTGGTGTTAGTCGTTGTGGTTTGAATATTTAAACTATTCATTACTAATGATCTTCAATCTGATAGCTTATTCAACTGAGTTAGCAGTAATAAAGTTGCTTAGTAAAGTTATGCCCGAATCCTGCTTGCCTTCTATTAGCAAACCAACAGCCCGGAGGCATTGGCAAAGCCTTACGATCCACAATCCAGAATTTACTAATATCACTATCAATGCCTGAGATAAGGTCAGCGATCAATCGACCATTCAATTGCGTCAAAGAAACACCGTGCCCAATACAACCACTTGAATAGATTATATTCTCATCTCCGATAAAGCCGATTTCAGGTACCATATCAAAATTGGCAGAAACCACACCACCCCACTTGTAATGGACTTTCTTGTGTTTCAATGTCGGAAAAAGCCAGTGAAAATGATCTTCGAGCGCTTGCCAAATTTTAGGATCATGCCACTTATCCATTTCTTTGCCATACTCATACGCTATATCACCTCCCCCTATGGCGATACGCCCACATTTTGTGATGCGTAAATAATGTACAAACTGTCGATTATCTTCGATGGACATTCGATCTTGCCAACCAAGAGTTTGCCATTCTTCTTCTGTTAAAGGCTCTGAGACAATTTGATAAGTCCAGGCAGGTCGTTGGCGATTACGTATTTTCTTGGGTCCTGCTAAGGTGTGAGACCAAGCATTGGTTGCTAATATCAGCTTTTTGGCGTGTATTGTGGATTGGTTCGTCTTAACGATAGTGCCATCACTATCTCTGCGGATATCAACAACAGCTGTATTTTCGTAGATCTTAGCGCCTGCTGTTTCAGCCAACTGTTTAATAGCCCGAACATGTTTGCAAGGGTCAAGTATGCCTGTTTCAGGTTCGAAGATAGCAGCCCTTACTTGCGGTGCATTTAGTTTTTCCCTTACTTTGCTTTGGTCATAAAATTCATAACTGTTTGGTTTGGCAAGACTGGTAAGTAGATCATAAGTTTTTTTCAATCGCTTCTCTTGGCTTTCACTATACGCAACCCGCCACATAACAGTATGCTCGTAGTCAGAATCCAAGTTTTCTCTCTCAACCAAATCGTGAACATACGCCACCGCTTGTTGCATATAATTCTGAGCTTCTTGCGTCTTACTTTTACCCCAACGCATCACCGTAGTCTCCGGTTCCATTCCGAATAATGTCATGTTAAAGCCCCCGTTTCGTCCCGAAGCACCAAAACCTATTTCAGTGGCGTCCACTGCCATCACCGTCTTTTCAGGTGTGTCTCTCATTATTTCACGTGCTGCCGTCAGCCCGGTAAAACCCGCACCAACGATTAATACATCAACTTCATACTGACCTTTAGGTAAAGCATCATTAGCCTTATAATTACCGTACTTGTACTGCAAGAAAAAGTGTTAGCTGAAAACACACATAACGATAAGTTTAGAGTAGCCTGCTATGAATACTTGAATTATTGGTTTAAGCATCCAGAACGTTTCCGTATGGTATTTTTGAATGAAGATCGTGCAGAATCTGAAAGTAGTTTTTTCTTTCATCACGCTAATATTGAAGTACGCATGAATAAAGTGTTCTTACCATTAACTCAGCTGGTATTTGGTGGGAAATCTGACGAACAGTTACTTAAAATAATTCAAGGTGTAATTTGCCATATGAATGGTATTGCACTGGATCTCATTACGATAAGCGAATATCAATGGCCTGGACATAAGTGTCTATTGGATGCATATTTAGACTTGTTAATAGAGTCATAACTGGGTGCTTAAGAATATCCCATTTAATCAACATTTCGCGTTGACCGGTTGAACTAACAACCTAAAGCAGTCTTAAGAGAATTCGAATAATCAGTTGGATTTGAGCCAATAAAAACAACCAACTCAAGCCAGACAAAAGCCAAAACTAGAAAATTAAAACGAGGAGTAAAAAACGTTGCCAAATATCTTGTCTCAAAGCAAGGTTGCGGACAATATAAGTTTACAGAAGAGCAATACGTAGAGTCGCGTTGGTATATGGAAGGTGCAGGCGGATTAGCTCCATTTATCGAAGAAAAGGTGCAATTGTCGGTGCTGCAGAACTAAGTAGCATCCGCATACTAAAGGGATCTACTGTATTGAAGCTTTATCAATTCAATACCAAGACGGCTAAACATTATTTTGTTCAAAATGCAGTATTTACACGAGTAAGACTTCAATTGAGTTAAGTCTAAGTCGCCTTAGGAACTACTGCACGCCTTAGCCCTCTTCAAAAAGTTATCTCACTTCGTTATTCAGCAGTTCTAAGCTATTTATAAACTTTGCAGCTATAAGTTCAACTGATATAGGAATTTCAATTGAATCAGCCCGATAAGACACTTCAACCTGAATTGCTGTATTTTTATTTGCAGGGTGCCGGCAAATATTTCCTATTGTGTGGTAATACTGAAAACTTTTTGTACTTCTACTTTTGCTTTGATGATCTTCGACCAAGCTTTTATAGCTGAAACAACTATTACCTTTGAATGTAATAAATTTGTTTTCAATATCTCTATTTATCCACCTTTCTGGATCGTCATTCTTGCTGCGCTCAGAGATGATAAATACCAAAAGATCTCGGTCTTTCTCAAACTCCTTTACCGAAAATAAATTAACACCTGCGACTGCACTATCAGAGGCTGATGGGATCGTACCAAAGGCAATCTTATTCAGAGAGTGTTGTATAACATACCAGCCTCGCTCATTCGGCGAGTATATTTGTGCCCCCAAAATTTCATACATGCCATTAATTTTTGCTTTTTGAAAAGGAGGCGGTGAAGCGCAACCTATCAAAAACACGATTATAAAAAGACCTATATGTTTCATCTTTACACCATAAGTACCGTTAGTAGCGATTGTTTGATATCAGCCTTTCGATTTCTTTCTTCTCTAGGTTAGTGCCAGCGCAAAGAACATAGCCCTTAATCTGAGAAATTACGTAACCTTCTCCAGCTATAGTGTTGTAAGAACTCTCTTGTACTTCAATATTTTCAAAATTTTGTTGTCCGCATAACTCTTTGGCCCTTTTGTCCCATGTTTTCCAAGCGCCTGAGAAGTTTTTCCACGGTGCGAAATTCGTCTTTACCGTCAAACTGTAAAAGCTTGGTGCCAATTGGTTATCTAAAAAGCCTCCACCCAAATGATTAGCGCCGTTTTCATTTAAGTTGTGATACGAAGCACATGAAGAAATCAACATAACCAGCAATAGGCATTGAAAAATTCTTAACTGATTTATAATCATTCGATATATCTACCTATAAAAGAACGGTTTATTAACTTTTGGAAATTACTTATGAATAGAAAAATTCTTTTGTCTTCGTCTTGCAGGTAACTCCAAAATAACGCTGTCATTTTGGTCACAAGTGTATAATATTTTTTATGTAAATTTTGGCGTTATTGCTTAAAAAGCACTAGAAAATATCCCGGATCTATTTAGCCGGCATGTATTGTGCTCGAATTAGCGCTTGAACTGACTTTGGGACATCATTGATGGTAACGAAAATAAAGCTCGGCTTGCATCTGTTTACTTTACAACGTTTATAGGCTAATGATGTGATGCGTTACTAAAATCAGACAAATCGACTGATATTTACACTAATGAGTCGAAGTGCAGCTTTTTGTAGTTACGTAGCAATTTCGTCCCAAGCGTTCTATCAGTAAATGACTGACAAAAATCGCCCGTTTGCACAGGCGCCAGTCTCCCGCTTTAGGGATAATGTGATAGGCTCTTATGAGGCCAAACCTATCACACGCTTTATCGTCATTTTAGAAAATAACCAGTTACGCTTTGGTCAGTAGAATCTGACCAAACTCATCGCGTAACTTGTTCTTCTGGACTTTGCCTGTCGATCCTATCGGCAGTGCGTCTGCAAAAATTACGCGGTCCGGTATTTGCCAACTTTCAATCTTGCCCTTATAGAAGGCCAACAGTTCTTCCTCACTTACCTCCCCAGACTTCACTGCGATAAGGACAGGGCGTTCGTCCCATTTTTCATGTAACGCGGCAATGGCGGCAGCATTGGAGATCGCTGGATGAGATATCGCTATGTTTTCTAAGGTAACCGTTGAAATCCACTCACCTCCGGATTTAATAATATCTTTAGAGCGATCACGGATAATCATAAAGCCCTCGGCATCAATTGTGGCCACATCGCCGGTGTCAAACCAGCCGTCTACCGTGAGGGCGGATGTATCTTTCCCAAAGTAAGTATCAATAACCCACAAACCTCTAATTTGAAGATCACCCTGGGCTATGCCGTCGTGGGGCAATATACGTCCAACTTCATCTACCAAACGCAGATCTACGCCAAATGGCGGACGTCCCTGACCAAGACGCAGTATTGCCTGCTCTTGCACTGACATTTTAGTGTGCCGCTGTAGTAGCTGATTCATAGACCCTACAGGTGAGGTTTCGGTCATCCCCCAAGCGTGTATCAACTCAACACCATATTCCGCAAATTCGGGGATCATTGAGGGCGGTAACGCAGAGCCGCCTACCACTGTTCGTTTAAGGCTAGGCATTTTCGATCCCGTTTCTTTGAGAGCGCCAAGCAGTCCCATCCATATTGTCGGGACACCTAGCGCTAGCGTGGTACTGGTAATATCGATCAGGTTCACAAGGCTTTTACCGTCTAAATTTGGCCCCGGCAGCACCAACTTACAACCCGTTATCGCCGCAATATACGGCACACCCCAAGCATTAACATGAAACATAGGCACAACAGGCAGCACAGTATCCTTAGCGGAAATATTAAGCCCATCAGGCTGATTTCCAGAAAGCGTGTGCAAAACAGTCGAACGGTGCGAATACAACACGCCCTTGGGGTCACCTGTGGTGCCAGAGGTATAGCATAAATTAGCCGCTGATTGTTCGTCAATGTCTGGCCAAGCCTCGTAGGCATCACCCGTCTCTAAAAGCTCGTCATAGAACATCAGCCCGGGAATAGTCTTTGCAGCCGCCTCATCGCGAGGTCCTAGCATAACAATGTGTTTACAGTATTTGAGTGCAGGTGCAAGTTTGCCCGCAGCAGGCACAAACGTCGCATCGATAAACAGCACCTGATCTTCAGCGTGGTTCATCACATAGACCATTTGCTCAGGCCCCATACGCGGGTTGATCGTGTGACAGACAAACCCACCTCCAGCAACGCCAAAGTAGATCTCGAGGTGGCGTCGGTTGTTCCACGCAATTGTGCCGCAGCGCGCGCTTTTTCCAAGCCCCAATTTGCGTAGTGCTGATGACAACCGATGCGCATTAGCCCCGACTTCGCCCCATGTAGTGTTCTCGTTCCCACCTGTTGTCTCCACCGAGATAATCTCGCCGCTGCTGTGAAAGCGAGCGGCGTGGTCGATCAAGCTGCCAATAGTGAGCGGCATATTCATCATTTGTCCAAGCATAGGTCTCTTCTACTCTTATAATTCGTTGTATTGCACAATATAGCAAAATAAACCATGAGTCGGCTCGATGCAATAGGAATAATTTGTTTGGTATTTGGAGGGCAACAAACTGATTGTCTTGAGCTTCGGGCAGTTTTTAAGCTGAGTTTTTTGTCGCAACTTTACTAGATATGACACAAATTAAATGATTTTACATCAACATCAAATCTGAATTTTTTTCTGCCTTTATAGCATTCCCTGTGTTCAGAATAATGTCTTTTGCTGTTAGTATTTTTAGCATAAATTTGATGACTACCATACTCCCTGTTCGGCTACAGCGCATTATTCAATAAAACACGACGGGTTCAAACTGCTTTGTTTTTTGTAAAATTTACTCTGTGTAATTTCCTTTGTGAAATTATTAACTAAATTAAGTTATGATTGCTTTCTTGAAGTTGCAAAGACCTAATTGATACACACCGGAGAATACATTATGAACATGCCAATCGCTGACGTTAATCGCCTCGACATTCAAAAACAGTCATTTGCATCTGAGCTAGCTATTCTTTTTGGTCAGATGCGTCACAATACGAGTTCTGATGTACTTGATAGTTGCCTCGAGCCAAGCAAAATACTAGACCAGTACTTTGCATTACAGAATGGTTCACACGAGGATGTCAAAGAATACGTTATTTACTTTCGTCATATAATGGTGTTCTTTGCAGACGGTACTCACTGTGGTTTAGCACAGCCAAAACAGTTTGTTGCCTTTGCAGGCCACAAAGATACTCCTGAATCAATAGTGCTCAAGGAAAATAATGTTCATATCGAATTAGTTCTTAATACTCGCAATTACATGAACCGAGCGGGAGCATCGACACATATTGAATTTCCTACGCAAAGTACATTTACGTCTAAAGCGGACGACGATTATTTCGTAGAGTAATTTATCGATTATGCCGTCAAACGAAAAAGAAAATAGTAATCAAGCTTCAGAAAAAAAGGCTGATAGTAATGCCAAAACAGCCGGCTCAAATAAAATCGAAAGATTTTTTGCACTCGGCATTTTTCAGCTGATTGAGCGGGTATTATTGACTCTTGTGGTTTTAATGACGCTGGGAGGCGTTGCCTTCGAAGTGCAAACCTTTTATCGTGCACAGACAATTAGTCTTGCCGATATACTGCTAATGTTTCTGTACTTAGAAGTTATTGCCATGGTGGCAATATTCTATTCAGATCGTCGCTCAGTTTTCGTTTACCCTATTTTTATTGCCATAACAGCCATTGCGCGGCTGATTATTTTACAAGGTAAAGACATGGCGCCTGAAAATATATTGTTTGAGGCAATTGCAATTCTGGTATTAGCGATTGCCGCGGGTATTATCATCCGGATGCGCAAGGATTGATAAAACACAATAATACTCGATGCAACATAGCGTAATTAAAAATAGGGTTGGCCTCAAATCGAACTATATTCGTCCTCCACTTAACTAGGCCGATTTACATTTATTCAGCGCACCTTGAATGATCATCCATTGCGCACAGTAATAAGTTGTCATGACTAAATAGCTACTCAATGGCAGTGGATGTAAGAAGCGGTCAATGGCAATAAGAGAATCTGATAGGATAAACACAAATGCCCCTAATACAGACCATTTTAGCGGCATCGTCGATTGACTAGCTAAAAGCCCCATCAAACCGATAACCACTAAGTAAGCAAAAACAGGGATGTTAAGTTCGCCTAAATGAGGGCTTAATAAAAAAGCCATTGCTAACATAAAAATTAGAATGGACCCTGAAATGGGCCAGCGCGTCATCACTGACGACCAGTTACGTGCAAAGAATACGCCGTAGTATAACTGAGCTATTAAAAATGCCCCTATGCCGAATATAAATAAATCTTGTTCGAGCAAAACATCGCCGGTGGCACTCAATGCGAGTGCTAGAAGCAAAAGCGTTCTACCAGAAAAAACCGGTGTGTTGGCAACGGCGATGACCAAAATTAAGATTGGTAAAATTTTGATGAGCCAAGATATCATCAGTGGGTCAAAAGAAAGTAGCGCTAGGTAAAGTAATGAAAAGGCAAAGAATAAAGCATTGTATATAGCTTGCATTTTATTGCCTTTTTATTGTTTTAGTATGATCGCACTGTGGCATAAAGCCCTTTTTTATTCAAATTAAGTCCCGGTGGTTAAGCCGAATGAACTTAGCCTCTGCGCTAATCACAGTCATGCTGAAGAGCTAATTAACTTCAGTCAGCATAGCCCCAAGGTGCCTCAGGCACTTCAGTAGGGTTAGTTAAGTCGAAATCAACGCGAAACTCCCTGCCCTCACGCACCATTCTATAGGTAAACTTTTCAGCATAAATCGACATCTGCCACGTATTGCCCGCCGATTGAGGAATCCCAGTTCGGGTAAATAGTTCTTTTGAATACTGGTCTGCTGGAAACGACTGCGCCTGAACATGACCGGCGTCAAGTGTATGCCCACCATACATAGTTAACGGGTCGTCACCGCCATCTTCCTTTCTATGGTCATGCTTTAAACTCAAACCACTTCCGGTTTTGCTAATGATCCACGTACGTGAAGCATCGTTTCCAACATGCAAAGGAATTTGTAATTGTATACCTGAGCATTTTCTAACGTGCATCACCAGTTTATTGTCAAATGTCGGACTTGGATCGTTATCAAACACAACTTTGCCCTCGAATGCTTTGCCACATAACTTCGCTATACTATTGAAAAAGTTATCATGCGTGGGAATAGAAACTAGCGGAGCTGACTTGACAATGTTTGTCGCTAGTACAGGGAGGCAGAGTAAAAAGTTAAAAATGATTGCTGTAATCGTAAGTGATTTCATAAAAATTGGGAGCCTAATCGGTAAACGTATGTGTTAGCTTATTTGATTTTAAAACAAAAGCCCAGTATGGCCTCCTTAAAGTGAGCTTGCTAGCAGCCATTGCTTGTTGTATTCAAACTATTAGCAGATGTCTAAGTGGCGGGAAGTAGTTACCTTAGCTGCTTATTCTAGGTGCTTATTCTAGGTGCTTATCATTCAACACTTCTCTCATTCGTTCTTGCACAACCTCGACTAACAAATCCGGCTGGAATTTGGAAATAAATCTATTGCATCCTACTTTTTCAACCATGGCTGCATTAAAACTGCCACTTAATGAGGTATTCAGAGCAATAAATAAAGTAGACATACGTTCGTCTTTTCGTACTTCTGCGGTGAGTCGATAACCATCCATTTGGGGCATTTCGGCATCAGTAAACATCATTAAAATTTCATCTGTGACTGTTTTACCTTCGTCTGCCCAGCTTTTCAAAAGATTCAGCGCTCTAAGTCCGTCCTTTTCTTCGATAATTTCAATACCTAACTGCGTCAGTGTTTCGCGAATTTGCCATAGAGCGGTTGCGGAATCGTCAACCACCAATACCTTTTGACCAATTAAGCTTTCTTTTATATCCGAATCTAAGAGGCCTTCTGAAATCGAGGTATCGTAATGAATAATTTCTGAAAGCACTTTTTCAACATCAATGATTTCTACCAGTTCTATTTGGCCATCGTTTTCTACTCTAGTAAAAGCGGTTAAATAGTTATTCTTACCAGCCGAAGATGGCGGCGGTTGAATATCACTCCATGACGTATTCACGATACTCATTATTTGCCCAATTAGAAACCCTTGTACGCTTCTATTATATTCGGTAATGATGACGTTTTGAGCCTCATAATGATCGTCGTTATTGCTCAAATGAATAGCCGTCCTTAAATCGATAATAGGTATCGATCCGCCCCTATAATTCGTTACGCCTTTAATATGGTGGTGCGATCCAGGCATTTGATTTAACGGGGGAACTGTAATCACTTCTCTAACTTTGAATACATTAAGCGCAAATGTGTGGCGTGAACCTAACTTAAACATCAGCAATTCTAGCCGATTTTCACCCACTAGCTTGGTGCGTTGATCAATTGATGACATTAAATTAGACATAACACTCTCTAGAATACGAAAAAGATACAGAACACAAATCGTCTGATTACTATTATAGGGTATCGCCCGATAACGCGCGTTTATTAGCCCTTTCTAAGAATAGTTCAGCGGCGCCCTTCGCAACATATTAGGCTAACGTACGCGCGTTGCGGTAGGCGCCGACGCTGGGTATTAAGGCAATTACAAATGTCGCTAGTAGTACCGCCCCAATTACCAACAAGGTATGTATCGAAAGAATATTTACACTCAACGACAAGCCATATTCTGCTAACAACCAATCGTTACTAAGAAAGATTGTGCCCGTGACTAATACAACGGCTAGAACACACGCACCCAATGCGATACTGAGCGCTTCTAATTGCAGCAGCCAGAATACAAAGCTGGGTTTTGCACCCATAATTCTCAATACACTAATCTCTGCCTTACGCTCACGCAAAGAGGCTAATAACATAGTGCTAAGGCCCAATAAACTGGCAATCAGTACTGCCGCTGAAATAATACGCAATACGTTTTCAACCGCACCAACCAAACGCCAAAGTTCACCTAGGGCAACACCTGGAATAATAGCTGACAGTGGTTCGAGTTTGTCTTGATTTACTTGTCGTTGAACTTGCAGAACAGCAATACGTGACTTAAGTCCGAGCATAAAAGCCGAAACTTGAGTCGGCTGTGCAAGTTCATATTCATCATGCTCATCATGCTCATCATGCTCATCATGCTCATCATGATTATGATCCTCCGCTTGTTTAGACGTTCTCAAACTAGTCTGAGAACGGTTGTTACTAGACAAGCTTTTTTTGGGCTGTGCATGAATCGACTCTATGGCGTTCAAACCAACATGCACGCCTTGGTCAACTGGTGTGCCGGTAAACTCCAAAATACCAACAACAGTAAAGGGGTGTTCAGCATGATGACTAAAACTCACTTTACCAACACCATGAGAAATAATAATTTGCTCGCCCACTTGATAATTTAATTGCTTGGCTGCATCCGCACCTAAAACAACATCGAAGTGATTATTCATGGACGTCACTTGTTTATGCTCGTTAACGTCACTATTGGTAAAACGTCCACCGGCTTGAAAGCTCAGCTTGCGTTTGTCACCATAGCGATAGTGCTCAAAATAGTCATTGGTAGTGCCGATGACTGCGAAACCTTTGTGCGAATCTCCTAAGGACAGCGGGATAGCCCAATCGACTTGTGGATTAGAAATAATGCGCTGGTAGCTTTGCCAACTAACTGAATTGGCGTTAGCACCCACTCTGAACACTGAACTTAAGAGTAAATTGATTTGCCCGGTTCTAGCACCAACAATTAAATCCACACCCGAAACCGTGCGGTAAAAGCTGTTTTTTGCTTCTTTTCGAATATGCTCGATAGACACCAATAAAGAAACACTGACTAACAAAGCTAAAAACGTCAGCAATACCGACACTTTCCTGTGCAATAAACTTTGTTTGGCAACATTCAAAATCATACTTTGTTATCCAATTCAGGCCCTAAAGCAGCGCTTTCGTTAATGTCGGTCAACGCTTCAATACGTTTGAAATGGCGAGCTAAAGACTGATCATGACTGACAAAAATTAGTGCAGCATTCGAATTTGTTGCCGTTTCAATAAGCACTTTCATAAAGGCATCTTTAGCTGATGCATCAAGGGATGATGTGGGTTCGTCAACAATCAGTACATCAGGTTTATTAATTAATGCGCGAGCGATTGCTACGCGTTGTTGCTGCCCTACGCTCAATTCACTGGCTTTTTGTTGTATGCAATCTGTGGGCAATTGTAAGGCATGTAACATCGAGATTATGCGTTCTTGTTTGCTCGTGCTTTTTTTATCTGTGCTTTTTTTATCTGTGCTTTGTTTGTCTGTGCTTCGTTTGTCTGTGCTTTGTTTGTCATCGCCATCATTTGCAAAATGCATTGCCAGGCGAATATTATCGAGCACGCTTAGATAGGGAACCAAATTAAATTGCTGAAAAACCACACCAATATGTTGAGCTCTGAAGCGATCTCGTTTACTCGGTTTTAGGGCTGTAATATCTGTATTTAAAATACTAACACTGCCTTGCTGCGGGTCCAAAATACCTGAAAGCAAGTTCAACAGAGTACTCTTACCGCAACCGGATGGGCCGTATAAAAATACTTGTTCTGATTTGTTCAAACGCCATTTTTTAATATCTATTATAGGCTTACCAGAAACGTAGGAAAACATAACAGATTCGACAAGGACCGCTGGTGATTGCTCATTAAAAGTGTTTTTCATGGGCTTTTTTGAAGGCTGTGTCGAACCATCAGCACCAACTTCATTAGGTAAATTACTCAAAAAGAAAATTTTCCATCGTCGTATTCTTTTGCATGACGTTTAATAAATTGGATTGATGGAGCAAAAAAAGCGGCTCCAGTTTCCGCATTAGAATAATCCAGAAGTCGGTCATAATGCCCCATTTCATCTCCAAAAATACGACTGTGCAGCATATTGCTAAATGCTTTACTGCTATTTGCGCAGCTAACGAAAAATAAGCCCTGCATTAACATGTCACCATAAGGCATACTTTGCTTTAATAAACTGGGGTATTCGCCATTGGGGCCGGTCAATTTGGTACGAAAACTGTGCGATGAACGCCCACTGTCGACCAAAGGCAAATTATGCTCTTTAGTTTTCCCCATAACGCCCTCCTGGCGGCGCAATGAAAGCGCGTTCCAACGGCTCATATCATGACGGTAGCGCTGAACATGAATATAGCTGCCGCCCTTATACTCAGGATCATTGTCGCTAACCACGGCTATATCAATCTTTTTCATGCCTCTTGGATTGTCTTCACCATCCAGAAAACCAGTTAAATCTCTACCATCAAGATATCGGAAGGCACTGACCTGCTCCACTAACTCAACGTGCACCCGCAGTAGATCAAGAACTTCAATACCAACAGCGTGACAAATATCAAGGCGATCCGCTCTAATTTGAATAAACAAATCACAAGGAAGAACCGGCGCGCAGCGGTCTTCGCTCTGCATATCTGGAAAACCGACTAATTCTTGTGGCGAACTGTGCGGATAAATTTCAGACCAAAAGCTTGACCCTATGGCAATCACACCCGAGACCATTGCTTCATAGTGTTCATCATCAAAATGCTCAAATAAATCAAGCAAACGAGATAGCTTTTCACGCATTGCCGGAAAGTCATCATCGACAACGTTGAACAGCAAATATTGAGCATGCAAATTTGGCTCTGCGCAAACACCCTTTTGCGGTTGACTCATTAATTAGTATCCTGCGGCTTGACCGTCTTTTCTAGTTTCTGATGCACCATAATACACTTTGTTTTTAGCGTCTAGCATGATTGCTTGATAGCCGCCAAAAGCACCCGAGACATCCTTTATAGTATGTCCCTTTAAAAGCAAATCGCGACGCGTTTTCGCTGAAAATCCAGATTCCAAACTAATATAGCCGCCGTCGGTCATAATATCTCCCTCGGGTGAGCTAGAGCCTGTATGCAATATACGCGGCGCGTCACCTGCCTCCTGTAAATTCATACCAAAATCAATCATATTAATGATAATTTGCGCGTGCATTTGTGGTTGCGTGCCACCACCCATTACGCCAAAGCTCATCAGTGGTTTGTTATTGCGGGTGACAAACGCGGGAATAATGGTATGAAAAGGGCGCTTACCAGGCTCTAAGGAATTAAAGTGATTTTTATCAAGGGAAAACATTTCACCACGGTTTTGCAAAACAAAGCCCAAATCGGTGGGGATCATACCTGAACCCATGCCTCGATAATTACTTTGAATTAACGACACCATATTGCCTTGGCTGTCGGCAACGGTTAAATAGATTGTGTCGCCTTCATTTTTACCGGCATCCACACGCTTTGCCGACTCACTAGGATTAATCAGCTTTTGACGTTTTTCTGCATATTCTTTGGAAATTAACCAGTCTACTGGAATTTGATTAAAGTCAGGATCAGCATAAAACTTAGCTCGATCTTCAAATGCAAGCTTCTTGGCTTCAACGAATATGTGTATAAACTCAGCACTATCGCGCTGCATACTTTCAATATCGTATAATTCTATTATATTGAGGATTTGCAAAGCAGCAATTCCTTGACCATTGGGCGGTAATTCCCATACGTCATAACCACGGTAATTTGTTGAAACAGGGTCAACCCATTCTGATGTGTGTGATGCTAGATCTTGATAACTGAGCAATCCATTTTGGCTTTGCATAAATCCACTGATAGTGCGTGCAATATCGCCTTTGTAAAATGCATCGCGCCCGCCGGTTGCTAATTTTTCATAAGTCGCTGCAAGATTTGGATTTTTGAAAATTTGGCCTTTCTTCGGCGTTTTTCCATCAATAGTGAATGTTTCTTCAAAGCCCGGATAGTGGCCTATGCGCTTTTGATTCATTTCAAAATAGTAAGCAATAACTTCCGATACAGGAAAACCATTACGAGCATAACTTATTGATGGGGCGAGTAATTCTTGCATCGGCTTTGAGCCAAATCGATCATTTAACATAAACCAACCATCGACTGCCCCAGGCACAGAAACAGGTAATGGGCCAAACGCCGGGATCTTATCCAAGCCCTTCTGAGCAAAGTAGTCACGAGTGAGCCCTTTTGGCGAACGTCCTGATGCATTTAGCCCATACAACTTTTTAGTTTCAGCATCCCAAACAATAGCAAATAAGTCTCCGCCTATGCCGCTACCTGTGGGTTCAACTAAACCCAGCATCGCATTTGCAGCGATGGCTGCATCAATGGCATTACCTCCACTTTTCAATACATCCAAGGCAACTTGAGTAGCTAAAGGTTGGCTGGTTGCCGCCATTCCGTTTTGCGCAATCACTTCAGAACGACTAGCAAAAACTTCGCCTGTTATGCGATCGTATGCGCTAGCATGCGCGGTAAGCAACGTTATAGAAATAGTAGAAAAAAGAACAAGGATAGATTTAATCGACTTAAGCATGCTGCACTCTTTATATTTAATTATTTAATTATTTAATTATTTAATTATTTAATTATTTAATTATTTAATTTGGTTTGATTTAATTTGGTTTGATTTAATTTATATCTATTCTTATTTAATATTCAAACAGATGTCGTAATGATAGTGTAACGCCGTTTTGCAAAGAGTGCGAAAGGGAATTTAAGACTACTTGCAACGGATCCTATAAAAGTTTGTCCATTAACGCAGACCCTGTTATTAGATGTTCCGGAGGGTCGCGATCGAGGCCAAGAAAGTGCATATGCTAAAGATAAAGAACGTTGGGATTAATACGAGTGGTTTTACTCGACGAAGAACGCCTCAGCAGCACTTGGCATTAACTGGTTAATGTATACAATACAGGCCTATCAAAAATTAAGTAGCAACATTGGAGAGCTTGATGAAATTAGTATCTTGGAACGTTAATGGCGTTCGAGCCGCAATAAAAAAAGACTTTTTCCAGTCTTTAGCTTCACTAGAGTGTGACGTTCTGTGTTTACAGGAAACTAAAGCGCAGGATGATCAAGTGATCGAGGCCTTGTGCGACCTAAAGGGATATCATGTATTCACAAACTCAGCCATAAAAAAAGGTTATTCTGGCACCAGTATCATTACCCGAGTCAAACCCATTGATGTAACAAGAGACATCGGTATCGAAGAACATGACCAAGAAGGCCGTGTATTGTGTGCAGAATTTGATGCGTTTTATTTGGTGACGGTTTACACGCCTAATTCCGGCGACAGTTTAAAGCGTTTGTCGTACCGTACACAGTGGGATGCTGATTTTCTAAGTTATGTGAAACAGCTCGAAGCACTAAAGCCTGTTGTCGTATGTGGCGATTTAAATGTGGCTCATCGTGACATTGATATCGCTCGACCCAAACCTAATTACAATAAGAGCGCGGGTTATACACAGAAAGAAATAGACGGTATCGACAGCCTCATTGCAGCAGGATACGTGGATACTTTTCGGCATTTATTCCCTGACACAGTAAAGTACAGTTGGTGGAGTTATCGAGCAGGTGCAAGAGAACGTAACGTAGGTTGGAGACTTGATTACTTTTTGGTATCCCATAAACTAAAAGAACAGATCAGTGGCGCGGATATTCACAACGACATTCATGGTTCAGATCACTGCCCTGTTAGTGTGCAGTTGTCGCTCAATTAACACACAAAAAAGCCTCGATAAATCGAGGCTAATCGTCAATGCTTACGTTAACGGTTGGCGTGTAGTTATTGTTATTTTCACGCCAACTCTTGCTTCCTTTCATCTTCCTTGAATTTCCCTGATAGAGCTAGCTTTCCTTTGCTAGCTCTTTCACTCCTGTAGAATCAGATTATTAACGGCTGATGGTGAAGTCTGGGTAAGCTTCTAATCCACACTCACTCATATCAACGCCTTCAAACTCTTCTTCATCGGTGACCCTGACACCCATAACCGCTTTTATTGCCATCCAAACAATAAGACTGGTTACAAATACCCATATAAAGATAGTCGCAGCACCTAGGATCTGTCCACCGAACTTAGCCGCTGGGTTAGTCAATGGAACAACTAATAAACCAAACAAACCAACAACACCGTGGACTGAAATAGCGCCCACTGGGTCATCGATTTTAAACTTGTCTAGTGCAAGAATACTGCCGACCACAATCAAACCACCACATGCACCAATTACTGCTGCTACCAATGGCGTTGGTGTAGAAGGCTCAGCCGTAATCGCGACCAATCCAGCCAATGCACCATTTAATGCCATGGTCAAGTCGGCTTTACCAAACAATGCTCTTGCAAGTAATAGTGCGGCAACTAAGCCACCAGCAGCAGCCATGTTGGTGTTCATGAATACAACAGCTACACTGTTGGCACTTTCAACGGTCGCGGTTGCTAGTACTGAACCACCATTGAATCCAAACCAACCCATCCATAAAATGAATGTACCTAGCGCTGCCATTGGCAGATTTGCACCTGGAATAGCGTTCACTTTGCCATCCGGACCATACTTACCTTTACGAGCCCCCAGTACAATGACACCAGCTAATGCTGCCGATGCACCTGCCATGTGCACAATACCTGACCCTGCAAAGTCTGAGAAACCAAAATCGCCTAACGTGTATAAACCAAATACGGCTTCGCCACCCCAAGTCCAGCTACCTTCCATTGGGTAAATAAACGCGGTTAGAAAAACAGCAAAGATTAAAAATGACCACAATTTCATACGCTCAGCAACTGCACCAGATACAATTGACATGGCCGTAGCAACAAATACGACTTGGAAGAAAAAGTCAGCTGCAGGTGCATATGTTGCTGCATCCTCAGCAACACCCGTTGCGCCATCAGCCGTAATTCCGTCTAAGAAAAACACGAAATCGCTACCGCCATACATAATACTATAACCGCAAACCATGTACATGATACTTGCGATTGCGTAAAGTGCGACGTTCTTGGTTAAGATTTCGGTTGTGTTTTTAGCGCGCACAAGACCCGCTTCTAACATTGTAAAACCGGCGGCCATCCACATTACTAACACGCCACAGATTAAAAAGTAAAAGGTATCTAGTGCATACCCAAGTTCGAATGTTATTTCCATTTTTGTTCTCCGATTATCTCGCTACGCGACTTAAAGAGCGTCAGCATCTGCTTCGCCAGTACGAATACGCACAGCTTGTTCTAAGTCATAGACGAATACTTTTCCGTCACCAATTTTGCCTGTTTTAGCTGCACCAACAATGGCTTCAACCAAACGCTCAACTTGATCATCGTTTATGGCAATCTCAAGTTTAACTTTGGGTAAAAAATCAACTTGGTATTCAGCGCCACGGTATAACTCAGTGTGACCTTTTTGACGACCAAACCCCTTGACTTCGGTCACGGTTAAACCGTCGATTCCGATTTCAGAGATGGCTTCACGAACATCATCAAGCTTAAAAGGCTTAATGATTGCGGTGACTAATTTCATAGTGTGCTCCTGCGTAATTCAAAAAGAGATAGTAAAGTTAATTTTGCTTATTCAAGACCGATGCCAATACTTAATAGTCAGTAAAATCAAAAAGATAGATTTTGTTAGAGTGATCTGACGAGAATAGGTAGCACCTTAATGGTGCAGTTTGAAATATTTGCCCCATAAGGACGCACTTAACATGATAAAGCAGAGTATGTGGATCCTAATTTACTTAAAATCCAATTATGTCGCACAATATTATTTCAGATCGTACTCATTTTATTGCGACACAATTTAGCGTCCAAACAATTTCTCCCAAAGTGTTTTTGGCTTCTTTTTGGATTGCATTTTAATGGCGGGTTTACCATCACAGGCTATGGCTTGTGTCGGTAGCGCGCTAAGAATTGCTGGCACGCTCACAATATCACCACAACCCGGTGTTGAGAGTTCACCAGTATGTGCGTCAAAGTGCGCAATACCTAGACCTTCGGGGAAACGTCGAGATAAATTTTTAGGCGATTGCTTTTTCTGAAAGGCAATAAATATTTGCATGGCACCGCTAGCACCCGACAAGTTAATTGGAGAGTTGTCGTCGGATCCCATCCACACCGTAGTGACCAAGTTTCTATCAAAACCCGCAAACCAACTATCCCGGTAATCATTAGTTGTGCCCGTTTTACCCGCCATATTAATATTCGGGAAGGCTTTTCTTACTGCACTAGCAGTGCCTTCAAGTGTGACTTTATGCAACGCATAATTAATTAGATAGGTTGCCGACTCATCAGCCCGAATTTCACTTTTAACGTCGCGTAAATAAAGCAATTCGTTTTCGTTTGATGTCACAGCCGCTAGACTGTGCAGTTCATTCAATACTCCATTGTTAGCGATCGTTTGGTACATTTGATTTACCTGCAACACCGACAAATCAATGGCGCCTAAGGTGAGCGCTGGTACTTGTGTTATATCCTTATCCACCCCTAGTCGGTTAATAGTGGAAGCCACTTCGTCTAAACCCACGGCCATACCAAGTTTAACGCTAGGCACATTGTACGATTTAATCAATGCTTCAATTAATGCGACTTGGCCACGAAACTCTTTGTCAGCGTTTAGCGGCTCCCAATACTTACCACCAGTGCTGCGCATTTTTACTGGTGTGTCTTCAAGCATGGTCGCTAAATTATAATGTTCTGGGTCCTCTAAGGCTGACAAATAAACGGCAGGCTTTACCAATGAGCCTATCGGCCGGTAGGCATTTAACGCACGATTAAAGCCACTAAATGTGGTTTCTTTGCCACCCACTATTGCCCTGATCTCACCGGTTTGTACATCAGAAACGACCATTGCGGCTTGTAACTTCGGTTGTTTACGCTTTTGTGAAATACTATCAACTTGTTCTTTGAGGGCTGCTTCGGCACGGCGTTGCGCGTTGATATCTAAGGTTGTGTAAAGTTTAACACCGGACAATTGTTCTGAACGGCGACGGATCACCGTGTTAAGCTCGTCGCGTACTTTGTCCATAAAAGCGGGATGCTGACCACTCGCCAGACTATCACTACTGGCTGTATTTAAGGGCGTAGTTACAAAGGCTGCATAATCGTTACTACTAATTTCATTGGCTTCAAACAACAAGCGTAGCACCACATTGCGACGTTTCAATGCTCGTTCAGGGTGTTTACTTGGTGAATAAAATGAAGGGCCTTTTACCAAACCTATTAACGTGGCTATTTCAGGAATATTAAGCTCCGCCAATGGCTTATCAAAATAGAAGTGACTGGCTAAACCAAAACCATGCACCGCGACAGCGCCATTTTGGCCGAGGAAGACCTCGTTTATATACGCATTAATGATTTCATCTTTGTGATATCTAGCATCAATAACTATCGCCATAACTGCTTCTTTGGCTTTTCGAGTATATGAGCGTTCACGGGTGAGAAAAAAGTTTTTAGCCAACTGTTGGGTTAATGTACTGCCACCCTGCACGGTTCTGCCTGCAATTATATTCGCAAACAAAGCTCGAATGATTGATGTGGGTGCAATACCGTAATGTTGGTAAAAGTCTCTGTCTTCAACGATCACCAATGCTCTTTGTAATAGTTTAGGAATATTATCCTTACCAACTAGCATGCGATCTTCTTCAAGCCCATTCACTAAACGAGACACTAACCAAGGTTCTAATCGTATTAAAGCAAGCGATTTTGAAGTCGGGTTAGCCCCCTTCCCTATCAGGTATTCAATTTTTGTAATGCGCACTCCTTGCCAGGTAATGCGTATATCTCGCTCTGGTTCAAAACCATTAGGAAAATGAAAAGCTCGGCGTTGAATCCGAAGCTGATTTGAATAAATCTGATATTCACCTGTCGATTGAGCCGCAGCAACTTTGCGATAACCCAACAAACTCAATTCATCTTTGACTTCATCTATAGTGATTTCTTGTTTAACTTGCAGCGTCAGCGGACGCGCAAATATTTGCGCAGGCACTTGCCATTTGTTTCCTTCGAATCTCTGCTTTACTTGCGCATCAATATAAATAACATAGGATACAGAAGTTGCCAGTAGGACAATAAAGAGTTTCCAAAAATGACGTTTTAACCACCTAAATGGCAGAAGAGGGATTTCTATTATCTTCAAAGCGTTGATGTTCTCATTATGTTGTTCTCTTTATAATTTTCTGTTTAGGTAATTCTGTTTATAAGTAACTGTATTTACAAATTAGCGCACTCTACTGATAAATTGCTAGGTTATAATTGTAAATTGACGCTAGCAACGACGCTTTTGCACACTAAGCATCTTAATATGAGGCAAGCTCAGCATAAACGAACGTGATGTAACGCAAGCTAATCTTGAATAATCCCTACTACAATGGTCGAAAACTATAGACATTGTTTGGGCTGCAACATAGGCTAAAAGTTCAGCAGTAACAGCAAAGCGCAATACCCACTGGTATTTGAACAAGCTATTTGTTTGTATTACGGTATATTTTGGAGGAAACGTTATGAAAGTCAAAATTGAATTGGACTTAAGCCCCGCCGATGCCAGAGAAATTTTCGGACTGCCTGATTTTAGTCAATTGCATTCAACAATAACAGCAGATCTCGCAGAAAAATGTACATAAGATCCACAAAAAGCCTTTGAAAAATTTATAAAACCTTTGTTAGAAACTGGATGAACGGGCTTTACGGCCTATCAAGAAATGATGGATGGCTTTTTGAAAAACCAGAATAAATCTTAGTAACAAATAATATTGTCATTAATAGCGACTAATAACTGCAGTTAGCACGTCACAATGGAGAATCAAATGGGTACTGATGAGAGTGAAGTTTTAGCTTACATTGAGAAATATGCGACCGTTTTTAATGCCTTGGCTAAAGAGGTGTTGACGAGAACAAACAAAACCGCAGAAGGTGCTGGGGTATCAGCGCCGGGCATGTTCGACCCGCAAAAATTAGCCTCGCTATTAAACGGTGATATTAAAGTTGATTCAAATAAACTTATTCAACAGCAAATGCAATACATGCAAAAACAAGCCGATTTATGGCAACAAGCCTCCAAAGCAATGATGGGTCAGACTCTGGCTGCAAATGCTGAAACAATTGATACAGGAGCCACAGAACCTAAAACTACATCCGGCGACCGCCGGTTCGAGCACAGTGATTGGGAAGACAATCCGGTATTCCACTATATAAAAGAGTCCTATTTAGTCAATTCAGACATGCTCAACAATATGATTGATACGCTAGAATTTAGTGATGAAAAAGCAGCCAAGCAAGCAAAGTTTTTTACTCGTCAATATATCAATTCGCTGGCGCCGACGAACTTTATTTTAACTAATCCAGAAGTTTGCGAGGAAGTGATTAAAAGCAAAGGCGAAAACTTAGTGAAAGGCATGCAAAACTTTCTGGAAGACTTAGAAAAAAGTCCTTTGGAAGCGTTTAAAATGCGCCAAAGTGACAGCGATGCTTTTACGCTTGGTGAAAATTTGGCGAATACCCCCGGAAAGGTCATTTTTCAGAATGAACTTATGCAACTAATTCATTACGCACCCACTCAAGAAAAGCACTATCAAATACCTATTTTGATAACGCCGCCGTTCATTAACAAGTACTATGTTCTTGATTTGGATGAAAAGAAGTCAATGGTGCGCGGGTTGCTAAATGCAGGCTATTGCGTGTTTATGATTTCTTGGGTTAACCCTACCTCCGAATTAGCAGATTACGATTTCACAGATTACATGCGCAAAGGCCCGTTGGCGGCTATTGAGACAATCAAAGCAATAACTAAACAAAAAAAAGTTAATCTAACCGGTTTTTGTGTTGGCGGGACTTTATGTTCAATGACTGCAGCCTATTTAAGGGCAATTGGTGATGATTCCATTGCTTCGCTGACTTTCCTAACCACATTATTAGACTTTAGCGAACCGGGCGAAGTTGGTAATTATTTCTCAGAAGATATGCTATCAATAGTTGAAAAAAACGCAGAAAATAACGGTGTTTTCGACGGGCGGATTACAGGTATGAGTTTTAGTTTGTTGCGCGAAAACAGCTTATTTTGGTCATTCTTTATTGAAAACTATTTAAAAGGTAAAGACCCTGCGCCCTTTGACATTCTCTATTGGAATAGCGACGCAACCAATATTCCATCGGCTTGCCTTAAGCAGTACTTACGCGCCACCTATTGGGAAAATAAGTTAAAAGATCCAGGGGCCTTAGTTATTGATGATATACCTATTGATTTAGCTAACATTGATATGCCAAGCTATTTTCTATCCACCATCGCCGACCATATCGTGCTTTGGCAAGGTGCTTATGAAGGAACCAAAATTGTTGCCGGCGATTGCCGCTTTGTACTGGCTGGCTCAGGGCATTTAGCAGGGGTTATCAATCCGACAGAAGGGGGTAAGTACCCGCACTGGATAAATGATGAACTTCCTGATTCAGCAGAAGACTGGTTAGAGGGAGCAACAGAACATAAAGGGTCTTGGTGGCCAGATTGGCATCAGTGGATGCAATCAACGTCAGGAAACAAAATTAAGGCGCTACACCCGGGCAAAAGTAAACAACATCCGGCCATTATGGACGCACCAGGAGACTATGTGCTCAAACGCTTAGATGAATAGTCAAACAACATTACCTCAAAGCCATGCAATTTTTAATAAATTAGGCTAACCTAATAAGGCTCATAAATGAGCCTTATTATTTTATAATGTAATTTGTTGTTTTTTACTTCTTAGAGGTTACCTTGGTCTTCATCAAAAAATATCCGAATCGCCGTTTGTACGACAGTTCACAAAGCAAGTATGTTAATTTAGATTTTATTAAAATACTGATAAATGACCGGATTGAATTTAAAATAGTGGATTCAAAAACAGACGCGGACATTACAAAGTCAGTACTCTTGCAAATTATTAGTGAGTCGGAAGCAAATGAACAACAATCGCTTTTAACCGATGTTTTGTTGAAACAGCTTATCCGGTTTTACGATAGTGATATGGAAGTGTTCGTTAGGCAGTATCTCGAACAAAGCATTGTTCAGTTCATAGAACAGCAAGATAAAGTGCAAGGATTGATGAAGAATATGGTCGACAACAGCCCAATCGGCATGTTTTCAAAGATTATGGAGCACAATATGTCGGCTTGGAATGCAAACCCGCAAAATAAAAAAGACAGTTAAAACAAACAATTAACTGTTTTTCCACTCAAATACCTTGTTTTATATCAAAAAAATGTTGCAGCGCAGCAAAATAATACTTGATCTTCTCTATAGTTTGTCTATTATTTGATTATACGAAATGTTGCAGTGCAGCAAAGTTTAATTAGACAATAGGAGAAACAAGTATGTTTGGTCAATTTTCAGAACAGATGAAAAACTCATCACAGCCAGCTAGTGAGTTACTTGCTGCTAATGTTAAAGCAATGGAAGCCGTGACTAAGCAACAAACCCTATTTTTCTCTGGGCTGCTTGATGACAGCGTTAAGTTAATGCAAACCATCGCTCAACAAACAGAAATGAAAGACATATTGGCCGCTCAAGCAGTCTATGCTGAATCTTTAAGAGAGCGTTTAACTAGCACATCTGCGAATACTTACAACACGATAAGTTCTGTTTCACAAAAATATACCGACGCAGTAAAGTCAGGCTATGAAACAGCGAGTGAAGTAGCGAAAGAGACAGTTAAAACAGCACCTGTTGTGAAAGCAGCAACGGTCGTAAAAGCAGAGCCAGTTGTGAAAGCAGCACCTGTCGCGAAGGCAGCGCCGGTTGTAAAGGCAGCGCCGGTTGTAAAGGCAGCACCTGTTGTAAAGGCAGCACCTGTTGTAAAGGCAGCACCTGTTGTTAAAGCCACTCCTGCGGTTAAAGCAGATAAGGTACAAAAAGCAGAACTAACAAAAACAGCGGCCAAAACCAAACAAACGCCGAAAGTAATAGCGAAAAAGCAAGTCGCTAAATCTGCAGCGAAACCAGTTACAACACTAAGTGCTGATGAAGTAAAAGCACCGGCGAAAACAAAAGCTGACGACGCTAAAACGGTGTCTGATATTAAATCAGCACCTGTGACGAAAGCTTAATTAAATTTTATTCTTAAATATTGGAGATACATCATGTTAGATCAAGTAAACGAACAACTTAAAGAGTCAATGAAGCCTGTTACTGAATTAGCGACACTAAATATGTCTATTCTTCAAGCACTTGCTGAAAAACAAAATGCACTTTTCTCAACGCTTTTAAGCGGTGGCGTTTCATTTGCTGAAACTGTAAGCAAGCAGAAAGACGTAACTAGCCTAGCTGAAGCGCAAAAAGCGTATTTAGAAGGTTTGCAAGCAACCGTAACTGAATCAGCAAAAGAAACTTATACTCTAGTCTCCGGTGCTCAAACTAAAGCCGGTGAAATGATTAAAGGCTTAAGTGAAGATATGACGGCTAAAATGTCTGCAGCTGCTAAAGCTAAGTAACACGACATTGTCAGTGCACGCCGTTCCGGTTTGTATAAAAATATAAAGCAACTCCAATCACAAGGATTTAACCGTCTCGGTGCTTGGAGTTTTTTTTACCCAATAAGAACTGTTCAAAAGCAATTATCCAGCATTTGCCCAATTCGGTTGCTGGCATTGGATTACTAGGAGACGTGATGAAGTATCAAGCATACGATTATTTTGCAAAAAGCGGACAATTAATGAGCGAAGGTTTTTACTTCCTTAACGAGCTTATTTCACATCCCAGTAACCCATATTCGCATACTTGGAGCGGCCGTATTGCAAGCGCGACTCTTGAATCAGCGATGCGACTCACGCAACGTTATGACAAATTGGGTTTTCATATCACTACGGTTGATGTAAAAGGTAAAACAGTGGCCGTTAAAGAAGAAATAGTATTAGAAAAACCCTTTTGCAACCTAATTCACTTCAACAAAGCAGGACAAACTGACAAAGATAAAGTGCTGCTAGTCGCACCGCTATCTGGACACCATTCAACTCTATTGAAAGGCACTGTTGAAGCCCTCTTACCACGCCACGAAGTTTATATTACTGATTGGCTCGACGCGCGTGACGTGCCATTGGAAGAAGGTCCATTCTCATTCGATTGTTATGTAAGTTATTTAATCGATTTCATGAACAATTTAGGGCCAGAAACGCATTTGATTGCTATCTGTCAGCCTACTGTTCAAGCATTAATTGCAACAGCAGTAATGGCACAAGAAAAAAATCCTAATATACCGAAGTCATTGACCCTAATGGCTGGTCCGATTGATACCAGTAAAAATCCAACTCGTGTGAATGAATTTTCACATGAACACCCAACGAGCTGGTTTGAAAACGTTGCTATTCATACAGTTCCGGCCGGCTATCCTGGTGAGGGCCGTCGGGTTTACCCCGGATTTATGCAACTCGGTGGGTTTATTTCAATGAATAAGGAAACTCACATTAAGAAGCATCAAGAGTATTTCCAGAATTTATTAATTGGCGAGACAGAAGATACCGATCGCTTTAGAGCGTTCTATGATGAGTATTTGTCTGTTTTAGATATGCCGGCAGAGTTTTATTTAGAAACCATCGAGCGTGTATTCAAAAATAACGAGTTAGCCAATAGAACCATTACATATGCTGGCAAGCCTGTCGACTTTAATGCGATTACGAATACGCCACTGATGACAGTTGAGGGGGCGGAAGACGATATTTGTGGTATTGGGCAAACTGAAGCTGCTCAAGATATTTGCCAAAAAATACCAAAAAATATGCGTAAACATCATACCCAGCCAGGTGCTGGTCACTTTGGGATATTTAGTGGCTCGATGTATCGTAAGAATATTCGCCCATTAGTGACAGAGTTTATTGATAAATATTCCTAAAGTGCGTGTAAATATCTAGCCCGATGACGGCGTTAACAAAAATCAAAAAGTGCGAACTCTCGCACTTTTTGTATATTTGATGGTCAGTATGAGTAATACTCTATCTATCTGCATTTAACCTAAGTTTGATGTAGCCAAAGCAAATTACATTTTTAGCATTAGGGAATAATTACTATTATGTTTCGACCGCTTTCTCAAATTAACAGGTCACCAAAAATACGGATTTTTCGTGCACTTACTCGCATATCTTCGATATCAATCGCAATCTCAATTTCAACCTTGACCTATGCACAAACAATGGCGGAACCGTCAGCCAAAAAACAGCAAAGTTTTGCTGAATGCAAAGTGTCACTTGCAGAAATTGCATTCCAGCAAGGCGTTTCAGAAACTCGTATAGCGGCTGAAATTCCAAACTTAACACAAGTTCCAAAAGTGTTAGATTATGATCGTAATCAGCCTGAATTTGTACAAACATTCCCCAGTTACTATAGTGCCAGAGTAAATACATGGCGTATTGAAAAAGGCCGCGAAGCGCTAACAAAAAATAAGAATTTTTTAGCTGAATTGACCAAAAGATACGGAATTCCTGGGCATTATTTACTTGCATTTTGGGGGCTTGAAACTAATTTTGGCAACTATAAAGGTAAAATGTCGACGCTTGATTCATTGGCAACATTAGCGTGTGACCCTCGTCGTAGTGACTATTTTACTGGCGAGTTAATGCTTGCACTGAAACTCATGGATAGAGAATCGCTTAGCAAAGAACAAATGATTGGCTCGTGGGCTGGGGCTATGGGACATACACAGTTTATGCCGACCGCCTACACCAAGTACGCCATCGACGGAGACGGTGATGGCAAAGCAGACCTGTGGAATAGCGAAAAAGATGCACTCACTTCGGCGGCTAATTTTTTGAACAAACTAGGCTGGAAACCTGGCCTAAGATGGGGCCGTGAGGTATTGTTGCCCTCCGACTTCAACTATGCCAACGTCACTAATAAGAAAAAACCGATTAGCCACTGGGCAGATTTACATATTACCAAAGCCGATGGCACAACTGTCGGACAATCCGACATTCCATCAAAGTTAATTGTACCAGCTGGTTATAAAGGGCCTGCATTTTTAACCTATCACAACTTTAATATCATTTTGAGATGGAATAATTCCGAGTTTTACGGCATCGCTGTTGGACAACTCGCCAATCGTATTTTGGGTAATGATGAGTTGAGTAAGCCCTTACCTGAATTACCCAAGTACAGTATTAGCCAAATGGCGCAAATGCAACGAAAATTAAATAGTATAGATATAGATGTTGGTGGTGCAGACGGCATTATTGGCCCTGCGACTAGAGCCGGTATTCGTGAATTTCAAGGTCGTAATAATATGGTTGCCGATGGATTCCCATCAACTGAGACCTTTAACGCGATCCTCGCTTTTTAAACTAGGACCTCAACTTTACGCAGTGAATGCCGCTAATAGAAATTAAAAAAGGAGGCCACACGGCCTCCTAATTGTGTTTTTACCTGCAATTAGCCCCTAGATTGAAAACAATAAAGTAGTTAATTACGCCACTAGTCGACACATGTTGGTGCGCATGCACCAACTTAATACATATGTTGTCCACCATTGATAGACAGTGTAGAGCCAGTAATAAAGCTTGATTCATCATCAACTAAAAATGCCACACTGTTTGCAATATCCTCAGGTTTACCTAAACGGCCGACCGGGATAGTTTTGATAATTTTGATTAAAACCTCTGGAGGTACTGCTCGCACCATATCGGTGTCAACGTAACCAGGGGCAATGGCGTTCACAGTGATACCTTTACTCGCACTTTCCAATGCAAGTGCTTTGGTAAAACCATGTATACCCGACTTAGCCGCCGCATAGTTCACCTGGCCATATTGGCCGGCTTGACCATTTACCGAGCCGACGTTAACGATACGACCAAAGTCTCTGCTACGCATGCCATCAATCACAGCACGACAAGTATTAAAACAAGAAGCTAAGTTGGTTTGAATAACCGCATCCCATTGCTCAAAACTCATTCGATGCATTGTGCCATCTCTAGTAATTCCGGCGTTGTTGACTAAAACATCAATTGGACCATACTCGCTTTCAATTTTAGCTATTCCAGCAGCGGTTTGCTCAAAATTTGAGACATCAAATTTTGCTACTGGAATACCAGTTCGTGCATTAAATTCAGTGGCTTTAGCATCATTGCCAGCATAATTAGCCACAACTTTGTAACCTTTGTCGAAAAGCTTCTTACAAATCGCTTCACCAATTCCACGAGTTCCGCCTGTAACTAATGCTACTCTGGTCATATCCATTCCCTATTGTGTGACTTAACGGTTAAATAAAATACTGCACAAAATTTACTCACTATTTATAATACAAAATACACATTACAATAATGCGACTTTGGTCTATCGGTTATATTTTCTGAGAACTGAATTGATATAGATCACAATAAAATTTATTATTCACTTCAACGTAGCAAAATTTAGACCGAAAATTTCTTATCAATTAAAAAATACCCACGGTATACTTTATATTTAAAATAAAACGTTATCTGCGCAAAAGGAAAACTGGTTTTGCAATCTACTTACCGCCTTGTTATTGATTGTCCCGACCAAACGGGACTAGTGGCTGCTGTGTCACAATTCCTCTGTGAGTATGGCGCCAACATTCTCGAAGCGAGTCATCACTCGGACTTGCAACTCAATCGTTTTTTTATGCGCCACGAAATAGATGCGAAGTCGATTGCAATGGATCATGAGCACTTTGTAAGCGCGTTTAGTAAAGTAGCCGAACGTTATGAGATGCGCTGGACCCTTAATGATTCGCAGAAAAATATGAACGTTGCTCTGTTAGCCAGCAGGGAGTCTCATTGCTTAATTGATGTACTGCATCGATGGCACACTGGCGAACTGCAATGCAACATCCCATGTATTATCGCCAACCATGAAGCAATGCGAGAGTATGCTGACTGGTATAAAGTTCCGTTTCACTTTATTGATTTTTCGGACAAGACAAAAGCATTTAAAGAAGTAGAGAGTTTACTCGAACACTACCAAATTGATTTAACCGTACTTGCCCGATTCATGCAAATTGTGCCAAATTATTTATGCCAAAAACTGGCGGGCAAAGCGATCAATATTCACCATAGTTTTCTACCCTCTTTCGCTGGTGCAAAGCCTTATCAGCAGGCATATGAAAGGGGTGTAAAGCTAATTGGTGCTACCTGTCACTATGTCACTTCAGATCTTGATGATGGGCCTATAATTGAACAAGAAGTCTTGCGTATTAGTCACAGTGATTCAGCTCAAGATATGGTGCGCAAGGGCAAGCGGTGTGAAGTGAATGCACTAGCTAATGGTATTCGATATCACTTGCAAGACCGCATCATTATTCATCAGAACAAAACCTTGGTATTTGCGTAGATGGCTTTTTTTGATTAAAACGCAGCCTGAGTATGAGCATGCTTAAAGCGTGTTGACGTTGCGCTAGCAGTGGTAGTTTAAAGCTTTGCAGTCATTCTCAAGGTTTGGTTTTTATGCTTCTCAATCTGTGTATTTTCGGCACAGTAGAGGGAGGCTATCTAACCTCAACCAACACTTCATTTCGGCGCATCATAGGCAGAGTAAAAGGTCCATTGTAGCCAGCTTTTATGGGCTTACCTATAGCGGTATAGCCGTTATTGGCAATCCAAGCTGTCAGAATTTTTGTATGTTCGTCGACGTTGCTGTCACTGAGTGTACCACTGAACTTAATGGCGGCGACTTTATAGTCTTTAAGTTCACTCACCTGAACATCAGGGTTAGTTGGTTTGGGCGTTGTTTCTAGGGTGAAATCGTTAGGCATAACGAATGACATTAAGGAAATGTCAGCGCTTTCATTCATAAACACAGGGGCGGTCATCGAAATTTCGGTGCCTTTCTTTGTGATTTTTTTATCATCCATCATAACCGGAGCAGTCATAGCAATTTCAGTGGCGCCCTCATTCTCGCCACCAATGTATTTAAACAACTTTCTAAATGCACTATTACCACTTGTTCCAGACATACTAGTTGAGACCAAGATCATTGAATCATAGTTACGAACTTCAATTTTCTGAATATCGTCAGATCTCAGTAAAGTATAGGGTGCAGTATCTACATTACTTTGACCGACCACGGAACATCCCGCCACAAAAATTGATGCAAGTATGGGTAATAGTAATTTCACTTTAAATCCTTAGTTTATGCTTCTATTATGAAGCCAATGTTGAGTAAGGCTCGTAAACTTTTGGGTAGAGAAAGCAATTTACGCTGTACTACTTACTCTTTACGAAGATTTTTCAAAAAAAGTATTGTTCTTGGTAGCCTATTAAATCCATGCACTTTTAGCACAAGGGTGCCTTAGCCCTTTTATAGCGAGAAACGCTCACGCAAAAAGTGCGCTATTCCATCCTTGTGATTATGCCCAATAACAGCACTAGCAGACTTTTTAATTTCGGCCTTTGCATTCTCTGGGGCATAACTCTCATCTGCAAGTGCAAACATACTTAAATCGTTATCACCATCACCAAAGCAAATAATATTACTGGCACCTAATTGCTTTTTTAAATTAGTAACTGCATTGCCCTTACTAGCGCGGCAATGATGAATGTCCATCCACCTAAAATTATCACCCTCTGTGGTTGGTCCGGAGTAGGCGATTAGATTTGGGTGTTTATTAAGCTCTAGCCACATTTCATTAATAGTATCAGAAAAGCCGATCATACTAATATTAGTCACTTGACTGTCAATAGGCAGGGCTTCTAAGGGTAAAAGTGTCGCTTTAGTGCGAGAAAAATACTTATGAACCAACTCTCTTTCAACATCATGACGTGTTTCAGTATGAAAAATAAAGTGATGATGGTTTTCAATGGTGTTAACAAACGGCGTAATCCCGTGCGAAAATGCTAAGTCGATGACCGTGGCAACTTCAGTATGGTTAAGCAGATTTTCCAGAGTGAGTTGTTGGATTTTAGGGTCCCAGACGGTTACCCCATTATTGTATATTTGAGGTAAATTAAAATCATGACCATCAACAATCCCACGAGCGGACAGCATGGTACGCCCCGTTGCCACGGTATACGCTATGTCGTTCTCTCGCAATAGAATAAGGGTTGCTTTGGTAAAGGGTGATATTTCAGATGCATCGTTTAATAGAGTGCCATCTAAATCAAAAAAAATGAGATGCATAAATATGTCTATAGCTCAGTATAATGGGCGAAAATTTAGCCCGATGTTAAAATGAATAGTATGCCAGTAGGTTACGTGTTGGAAGACAATTTAGTTTATATGCGATTGAATGAGCATTACTTAGGCCTAACGCTCAATAAACTGGGGTTGATATTGCTCAGAACTTCAACATAAAAGCATTCATAAAAGCATTCATAAAAGCATTCATAAAAGCATTCATAAAAGCATTCATAAAAGCATTCATAAAAGCATTCCATTTTTATTGAATATTACATTTATATTCAATGCGTTGACTCAACTCCTGTTTATTCTAGTATGATATTGAGCAATAAAAATTAATTTCTAGGAGCACTATTTATGTCTCAAAAGCTAAGCTGCTGGCAATGTGGAAACCTACTTGAAAATGTTATTTTCCCGATGTCGCGGCGCGAAGATTGCTCTGTTTGCGATGCCGATCAACATGTTTGCAAAATGTGTAAAGAATTTGACGGCCGAAATGGATGTAACGAACCCAGTGCAGAAGATGTGACCGACACAGAAAAGGCAAATTTTTGTGATTACTTTTCACCATCGCGAGAGGTTTTCGTTAAAAAAACGCCAAAGAAAGGAAATGCAGAAGCTCAACTAGCGGCTTTATTTGGTGAAGAATCAGACGTGGACAGTGTCAACCATGATGAAAGTTTAACGCCTGCGGAGTTGGCAGAGCGTAAACTTCGGGACATGTTAGGAGGTTAACTTTGATCCAGATATAAAGACATCAATGCTGGCGGGTAACTAGTAAAGCTGTCATCCGTTAATATTCTTTACGATGCGTCGCCTGCAATAGCTAACGCGACTGCTTCGGCTACGCGTATGCCATCTATGCCAGCTGACCATATGCCTCCAGCATAGCCTGCTCCCTCTCCTGCAGGATATAAACCATGCACATTCACACTTTGATAATCTGCTCCGCGCTTGATGCAGATAGGTGAAGAAGTGCGGGTTTCAACTCCAGTTAATAAACCATCTTGTTTAGCAAAACCCTTTATTTGACGATCAAAAGCGGGAATGGCTTCGCGAATAGCATGAGTAACATAATCGGGTACCACTTTACTCAAATCAGTTAACGTAATACCTGGCGTATATGAAGGTTTGACCACCCCAATTTCAGCACTGGGTTGGCCTGTTAAAAAGTCACCAATTAATTGAGCCGGCGCATGATAATTTTCGCCTCCGACGGTAAATGCCAATGCTTCTAAACTGCGCTGCAATTCAATTCCTGCTAAAGGATGACCAGGGTAATCCTCTTCAGGTGTCACTCCGACAACAATAGCGCTATTAGCATTGCGTTCATGCCTGGAGTATTGACTCATTCCATTCGTGACCACTCGACCGGGCTCAGATGCTGCCGCTACCACGGTGCCACCTGGGCACATACAAAAACTATATACCGTGCGGCCATTTTTACAGTGATGTACTAGCTTGTAGTCGGCGGCACCCAAAATTGGGTTGCCTATGTTATCGCCAAAGCGGCTGTGGTCAATCATACTTTGTTCATGTTCAATGCGAAAACCTATCGAAAAGGGTTTTGCTTCAATGTAAACACCTTGTTCATAGAGTGCAGTAAAAGTATCACGGGCACTATGACCAATAGCCAAAATAACTTGTTTGCAGCTGATATAATCGCCTCCCGACAAATATAATCCTTTAATTTTATGATTTTTATTATCAGCTTCTAAATCTAATTTTTCGACTCTGGTGCTGAAGCGGAACTCGCCTCCTAGCGCAATAATTTGCTCGCGCATTTTTTCAACCATATTCACCAGTTTAAAAGTACCTATATGCGGCTTACTCACATACATGATTTCTTCAGGTGCACCGGCGACAACAAATTCATGCAGCACCTTGCGACCGTAATGCTTGCGATCCTTAACCTGGCTGTAAAGTTTACCATCTGAAAAAGTACCTGCTCCACCCTCACCAAATTGCACATTTGATTCTGGATTAAGTTCTTGTTTGCGCCAAAAACCAAAGGTGTCTTTTGTACGTTCACGTACGGCCTTTCCGCGTTCTAAGATAATAGGTTTAAAGCCCATTTGTGCCAAAATCAAAGCGGCAAATAAACCACATGGGCCAAGACCAACAACGACTGGACGGTGGGTAAGATCAGTTGGGGCTTGAGCGACAAACTTATAGCGCATATCGGGTGTTACGCGCACGTGTGGATCACGGCTAAACTGCGCTAACAATTCTTCCTGTTTCTCTACCTCAACGTCGAGCGTATAAATGAGTTGTATGTTTCTATTATTACGTGCGTCATAACCCCGTTTAAATAAATCAAATGACAATAGCTCGCTCTTGCTAATGTTAAGTTTGCTTAAAATGGCAAGCTCAAGTGCCTGCTCATCATGATCGAGCGGTAATTTAATATCGGTTAAACGAAGCATAATACTTTTACTCTTTGTAACGCCGGACAGCCTTTCTGTCAGGGCGCGATATTTTAAAACAGTTAGCCTTGTTTAGATAGCCCTGTGTGATTAACTAAATCGATACGTTGAGCCAAACAATGTCACAAAGAAACTTGTGTTTTAACACTGCTACTTTACACTTGCGACAACGAAAAATGATTTAATAGTTAAGCCATCATGACCTTTGTAGTAACCGACAATTGCATTAAATGTAAATACACAGATTGTGTTGCTGTTTGTCCAGTTGATGCTTTTTTTGAAGGACCCAATTTTTTGGTTATCGATCCTGCTATTTGTATCGACTGTGACTTATGCGTCGCAGAGTGCCCAGCTGAGGCTATTTATCAAGACACTAAACTGCCACCAGAGCAGCTTAAGTTTTTAGAACTTAATGCCCAGTTGTGTCAAGAATGGCCAAATATCATAGACATTAAACCTGCTCCTGCTGATGCCGATAAATGGAATGGTGTGGACGACAAGCTAGCGTTACTTGAACGTTAGCCCTTAAAGCCTTTGCCAACAATATAAACTTCACGAGACCGTGCTCGAGAAGCGTCAGGTTTGCGAACCACCACTTTATCAAATGACTTTCTGACCTCTTTGGCATATTCCTCGTAACCCACACCTTGAAACACTTTTGCACAAAAACTACCGCCCGGCTTTAGTACGTTACGAGCCATATCAAGCGCTAACTCTACAAGGTATATAGAGGAGTATTGGTCGGTGGTATTTACGCCGCTGAGGTTAGGTGACATATCAGAAACAACAACATCGACCTTATCTCCATTCAGCGTACTTAGTATATTATCGTAAACCGCGGCTTCAGTGAAATCACCTTGAATAAATGTTACCCCTATTATGCCATCCATAGGCAGGATATCTGATGCAATAACCCGCCCCGAAGCACCTACCAATGGAGCTACAACTTGCGACCAACCGCCTGGTGCAGAGCCTAAATCCATGACAATATTACCAGCGCGAATTATCTTGTCTTTTTCGTTAATTTCGATAATTTTATAACTAGCACGAGAACGATAGCCGTCAATTTTTGCCTTCTTTACGTAGGGGTCATTGACGTGTTCGTCCATCCATTGTTTACTGGTTTTTGATCGGGCCATAGAGTGAATACACTATTAATATCGCTGAAACGGCACTTATTGTAAGCTTGCAAGGCAGATTTGCAAATTCCTTGCGGTGTTAAATCGGTTTTTTATTTCAAACTATCTCGAATAAGCAACATTTGGTCTCTTTTTGCCTGACTTAACTTACCCAAACCGCTACAATTAAGATTGCAAAATACAGTGACTCGCATTGTTATAGTAGTTTTACGCTTTGTACAAACGACGACAAGGACTAAAAGGCAAGGTTATATGAAACTAGATGATGTTAAAAAGCTGCATCAAAAAAAGTACCGCACACAGCTAGGTTATTATTTAGTAGAAGGTGAACATCTTATTCTTGAGTTACAAAAGGCTCAGTTACGAAACGAACAGTTGAAAAATGATCCGTCACAAAGAACTATTCAACAACCGTCTAATGTAAGAGATATGACACTATATGTTACACAAGAATATGAAGAATGGGCAACCGCGTTAAGTGCTCAATTTACAACTTTGACTATTAACAAAAAACAAATGGCACAGCTTAGTGACACCAAAACCCCACAAGGGATAATTGCGCGCGTGCCGCTGCCCAATGCTAAAAAAATAATAGCCGATCAACATATTCCTAAACAACACGAGCGATGTATTTATCTACATGAAGTGCAAGACCCTGGCAATTTAGGCACTATTCTAAGAAGCCTAGCTTGGTTTGGTAATTTTCGTTTATTACTTAGCCCCAACAGTGTTGACCCATTCAACTCAAAAGTAGTGAGAGCAAGTATGGGGGCTATTTTTCACGTGCCTGTTGAGCTGGAAATAGAACTTGGCGATTTATCGACTCGTTTTGACAAGTTCGCTTATTTAGATTTACAAGGTAGCAATATTAACACGGGTGAGTTTGCGTATTACGAGTGTTACTTATTTGGAAATGAGGCACGCGGGGTTCCGCTTGAAGCATTGTCAGCCTTCAATGCAGATGCTTTTACTATCCCAGGGAGGGGCAGTATTGACTCACTCAACTTAGCCAGTGCGGTAAATATATGCGCTTATCAGTTGTCAGTTTAAAGAGGTATAGTTGCAACTAGCCTTTATTATCGTTTTATACACAGCAACCTCGATCTTGTTAAGGTTGCTGTAGAATCTTATGTGAGTTGGACTGATTAAGGCTGTGTAATTGGGAGCAACGAAATTTCAACTCTCCTATTTTTCTGCTTGCCTTGTTCAGTTGCATTACTCGCTATGGCTTGAGTTTCACCAAATCCAATAACGTCCAATCTGTCTCTAATAATACCGTTTTTGAAAAAATAATCAGACACTGATTGCGCGCGCTTTTCAGATAAATTTTGATTTAAAGAACCAGAACCCGTGCTGTCTGTGTGTCCGCTAACAACAACGAGTGTTTTATTAAACTCGGTCAACACTAAAATGACTGAGTCTAAAACGGGCAGAAAACCTTGAGCAATATCAGCGTTACCCGAAGCAAAAGTGATATTGCCAGGCATAACAAGATTAATATTGTCGCCGTCGCGTTCAACACTGACCCCAGACCCGCGTAATTGCTCTCTTAGCTTAGCTTCTTGGACATCCATATAATAACCAATACTGCCCCCAATCGCGGCTCCACCAGCAGCAGCTTTGAGTATTCTTTCATTGCGTTTTCCCGCATCCTTATCTTTATTCGCCAGATAAGCAACGACTGCAGCAACACCTGCACCAATACCTGCGCCTTTACCTGCTTTACTGACTTCTTGCTCGCCCGTGTAAGGGTCGTAGGTGGCGCAAGATGTAACTAGCAGAAGACAAGAGAGAGAAATAGCTACGCTTAAAATTTTCATTTAATTTCCTTTATTACTTATTTGAATATAGTGAGTAATGACTGTTTATTTATGAGTAGAGAGTCTCTTTGAGTAAATAGTATATCTTTCGCAGTTCATGTTGGGATTGCGCTATCACTCGAGATAGTTAATACATAGGCGCAAAATATCATTGCCGTTATCTAGTGCCCTTTCAACTCGTCAGTATAGTTTACAGTAAAGACAAGTGCAGTGATCAAGTGATTTTAGCGAGCGGGCAGCATAGTTAAACAAAAGTATATAGGTCAAACTTGCCAAGTGCATAGTGAATGCCTACTATTACACCCAGCCTTATCCTTAGATAAGAAGTATAAAACTAAATAAAAATGCTAATAATAATTAAAAGGGAAACGATATGAAAAAGGCCGTATTAACGCTTTCTGCTCTGGCACTAGCGCTTTCGATGGCTGCTTGCTCTGAAAAACCGAGCGCACCTGAACAAGTTGTTGCTGAGACTTCGGCAGCACAAAGCATGGACAATGTGCTACTGGCTGAATTCACGGGACCATATAGCGGTGTTCCCGCTTTTGATAAAATGTCCCTAGCGGACTTAAAGCCTGCACTAGAAAAAGGCATGGAGCTAAATTTAGCTGAAATTGATAAAATAGCCAACAATCCAGAGCCTGCGACATTTCAAAACACAATCGTTGAAATGGAACGCGCGGGCAGCGAACTAGATCGTGTGTTCACTTATTATGGAATATGGAGTTCGAACAACTCCTCTCCCGAATTTAGAAAAATCCAACAAGAAATGGCACCTATTATTTCTGCTTTCTCTTCAAAAATAATACAAAATAAAAATCTGTTTGAACGTGTTAAAGCTGTTTATAGCAGTGAAGAATTGAAGTCACTTACAAGTGAAGAACAACGTATTACTTGGATGAGATACAATGGATTTGCAAGAAATGGCGCAACACTAAACGACGAAGATAAAAAGCGTTATGCCGACATTAACCAAGAACTCGCTTCACTGCATACTCAGTTTTCAAACAATGTCCTTGCGGATGAAGAAAACTATGTTCTATATTTAAACCAAGACCAGCTCACCGGCTTACCTGGATCGTTTGTTAGTGCAGCTGCAGGAATGGCCGATATACGTGACAATAAAGGTAAGTATGCGATTACTAACACACGCTCTTCAATGGACCCTTTTCTGACTTATTCTGAAGATAGAGGATTGCGTGAAAAAGTGTGGAATACGTATTACAGTCGTGGTGACAATGGCGATGAATACGATAACAATGAATTGGTCAAGAAAATTCTAACGTTACGGCATGAGCGCATTACATTGTTAGGTTATGACAATTATGCGCAGTGGCGTTTGGAGGATCGCATGGCGAAAACACCAGAGCGCGCGATGGACCTAATGGAAAAAGTATGGCCCGCCGCTATTGCACGAGTCAAAGAAGAAGTCGCTGACATGCAAGCGATCGCGGACGCTGAAGGTACAAGTATTACTATAGAGCCTTGGGACTATCGTTTTTATGCGGAAAAAGTACGCAAAGATAAATACGCGCTAGATTCTGATGAAGTAAAACAGTACCTACAGCTAGGTAAACTGCGCGAAGCAATGTTTTTTGTAGCCGGTGAATTATTCAACTTTGAATTTACCCCAGTAGCAGAAGGCAAAGTGCCGGTATTTAACCCCGAAGTAAAAGTATGGGATGTGACCGACAAGACCAGCGGCGAGCATATTGGACTATGGTATTTGGATCCATTCGCTAGGCAAGGCAAACGCTCAGGCGCATGGGCAACGACTTACCGCAGCTATACAACATTTGATGGCAAACAAACGGTATTGTCATCAAATAACTCCAACTTCGTGAAAGGCCCTGAAGGCGAACCGACGCTGATTTCATGGGATGATGCTGAAACTTATTTCCACGAATTTGGACATGCCTTGCATTTTTTATCAGCCGACGTTGCTTATCCAAGTTCACACTCTGGGGTACGCGATTACACGGAATTTCAGTCGCAGTTACTTGAGCGTTGGTTGTTAACTGATGAAGTCATTAACAATTACTTGGTTCACTACAAAACAGGTGAGCCAATTCCACAAGACTTAGTGACTAAAATTAAGAATGCATCTACGTTTAATGAAGGCTTTAAAACAACCGAGTATATGGCGTCTGCGATTATGGATTTACTCTACCATACAACTGATCCAGCTAAAATTGAGCCAGACAGTTTTGAACGAGATGAATTAGCCCGTTTAGGTATGCCCAAAGAAGTAGTCATGCGCCACAGAACAACTCAGTTCGGACATATATTTTCGGGCGAGGGTTATGCCGCGGCTTATTATGGGTACATGTGGGCAGAAGTATTAACCTCTGATGCCGCCGAGGCGTTTGCTGAAGCACCCGGTGGTTTTTATGATAAAGAAGTAGGTGAGCGACTAGTTAAGTACTTGTTCTCTGTGCGCAACGCAATGGACCCAGAGGAAGCGTATCGTAAGTTCAGAGGTAGAGATGCAAAAGTGGAAGCACTAATGCGTGATCGAGGCTTCCCAGTTACTTCAAATGACTAATTAACCTAACACCACGTTAAGTCATCAAAGGAGCATCCTACATGCTCCTTTTTTTATTGAAAAACCTCGCCTATTGCTTCTATCGTTTGCTCAATAGCGCCTCGATTTTGCTCTATCACTCGTTTATTTGCCAAACCTGCTTCTTGCGCAACATCCGCATTATTTAACCATTCCAATGCCGTATCAGCGATTTGTTCAGATGCCGATAATATTTTCAATCCACCGGCTGTTGCTAATGCATCACAAATAAATGGGTTGTTGAAAATACTAGGGCCCATCATAGTTGGAACACCATATAAAGCAGGCTCAAGCGCATTATGTCCGCCTTTGAGCGCAAAACTGCCACCCACAAAGGCACAAGAGGCTAATTGATAACATGCCTTAAGCATGCCCATGGCGTCGACGACTAGAATATCTGGTGTGGTTTGCAGCGGAGTTTTGGCTAACTCACTCATCTTAACCACGGCGTAACCGGTTGCTTGACAAAGTTGTACAACCTTTTCAAAACGATGAGGATGACGAGGCACAACGATAAGAACGATATCAAGGTGGCTAATACGTAGTTTTTTAAACGCATCCAAACACATAGTTTCTTCTAGATCGTGTGTACTGCCTGCAACCAAAACAGCTTGCCCAGTGAGTCCAAGTTTTTGCTTTAAAGATATGGCCTTAACCTCATCTTGTGGATCCAATTCGAGATCAAACTTCATATTGTTAGTTAGCGTCATATTAGGTTTGTAAACACCTAGCCTTAGAAAGTTATCAAAGTCTTGCTGACCTTGTGTGCAAATACGTGAGAACTTACGCAAACTAGGTCTGAATAAAAATGCTAAACGCTGATAATTTTTAAGCGAATCGTTGGTCATTCTGGCATTGATCAAGACCGCTGGGATATTACGGCGAAAGCACTGATGAAGCATGTTTGGCCAAATTTCAACTTCGGTAACCAATACCAGCTTAGGCTGAAGTTTGTAAAAGAAAATCCACATACAGACCGGAATATCAATGGGTAAATAGCGGTGCTGAACACTATCCTCAAAAACTGCACGTGCTTGCTTAGCGCCTGTCGATGACGTAGTTGATATAGTGATAGCCAGTTCAGGATAAAGCTGTTGCAAACGCAGTACAATACTCTTAGCAGCATTGACCTCACCCACTGATACACAGTGTACTAAAATACCTTGTGTTATTGGCTTGCCTATAAAACCAAAACGTTCACGATTATTGTTTCGCTGCCCTTTGGTTTTATCGGACTTTAGCAGCAGTGTGAGCAGCCCTAGCGGCAACAGCAGGATAAGCACCAAGCTGTAACACCAACGCCATATAAAATGATACCAACGATGCGTATAAGGTGTGTTCATAAATTCCGAGTTAATGCCAAAATGAGTTGTTGTTACCAATACGTTTTTGAGTAGTATAGCCAAGTACTGGGCTAATTAATCTATTTTAAATACGCTTAACGCTTATCTCCAATTATGCCGAGGTATCGGCACTAAAAACACGAGGTAAATACCGTTTCTGCATTTGGAACAAAATTAACCCCGCTAAGATTAGAGCACTTACCTGATACACCGCGCCCATCATGTCAGAATGGGCTCCGTGTGATAAGTCTAGTTGCCAATTAAAATAGGTAAACAGCCAATCAAGAGTTAATCCGGCGAAAATAGCGCTAGCTACGATCGCAATAAGATAAAATATAAGCTCTCGCTTACCTAATTCATTTTTTATCACCATTAACGTGGCTATATTGGTCGCCGGCCCTGTAAGCATAAACACCAGAGCAGCGCCAGGTGATATCCCTGACAATAACAAACCCACTGCTATAGGAGTTGAAGCAGTAGCGCAAACGTACATGGGAATTGAAACAAGAACGACTACCAACATTGCGAGAACGCCTTGACCATGCTGAGTAAAGAATGATTGTGGAACGAAGGTAGTGACCAATGCAGCAAAAAAAATCCCAAGCATAAACCAGAGCATAAAGTCCCTCAACAATTGCCCGAAACCAAACGCAAAGGAGGAAACAACTTTTTGTTTGATGGATAAAGATTCAGCTTCAGAAGTGCCACAGCAACTCGGTGATTGTTGCTGTGGAATTGGTTTGAGTATATTTTTAGCCGTCTCTTTAGTACCGAATAGGTGTACCAACATCCCAGCACATAATGCAGAAAATATAGCCGCAACAGGACGAGCGACCGCCATTACTGGTCCCATTAAGGCGTATGTTATTCCTATAGAATCGACTCCTGTTTCGGGTGTGGCAACTAGAAAACTCGCTGTGCTGGCTTTACTTGCGCCACTGCGCCTGATCCCCATTGCGACAGGAATAACGGAACATGAGCATAATGGAAGTGGTGCACCAATGAGTGCTGCATTGACGATAGATCCTTTGCTTCCTAAGGTTTTCTCGATCCAATTTTTTGGTACAAATTGATGTATAATGCCGGCAATCAGCATACCCGCCAGTAAGAATGGGGCCGCTTCAACAAACAATAAAACAAAATTATTAAGAACCAACATCTCAGGTCTCCTGCTCTAAGGATGATATAATTGAACAAAACTCCGCGCTTTCTTGTCCACCGCAGCAAAAAGCTTCAAGCTCGGTTAGCGTATTTTGCATCTTTTTTAAGTTTTCAATCTGCGCAGCTATTTCTATTATTTTTGTTTGTGTAATTTGTTTTGCCTCTGCACAAACGTGCTGGCTTTTATCATTTTTAATTGCTAGCAACGATGCTGTTTCAGATAAACTAAACCCACACTCTTTACTGCGTTTGATAAATTCAGCGGTAATTACATCATCCTTATTGTAGACACGGTAGTTACTTTCAGTGCGCTGTGAAGGAGTCAGCAAGCCCACTTTTTCATAATATCTTACTGTATGAGCGCTCATTCCGGCCCGCCTTGCTAGTTCACTAATCCTCATTACCGTACCCAAATTATCATTCAATAGATGCATTATAAACCTTAGAGTAACATCTAAGGTCAAAGAATTATTGTACATAATAGAAAATAAAAAAAAGGCGCTAGCCTCGAAAGGTAGCGCCTATTTTAATTTGCTTTTAATTAAGCTTTGGTCACAACGTCAACTAACATCCAAGTCTTAGACTTAGAAAGAGGACGACATTCAGTAATATTTACTATATCGCCTTCATTACACACGTTAGCTTCGTCGTGGGCGTGTAGCTTGGTTGAGCGTTTGATAAACTTCCCATAAATTGGGTGCTTAACAGTTCTCTCAACCATAACAGTAATGGTCTTATCCATTTTGTTACTAGTTACACGGCCTTGTACTGTACGAATCTTCTGTTCAGTCATTACGCGTCAGCCTTTTGAGTTAAAATAGTTTTAACACGTGCGATGCTGCGACGTACTGTTCTTAATTGGTCAGTCTTTTCAAGCTGACCAGTAGAATGTTGCATGCGAAGATTGAATTGTTCACGAAACAAACTAATCAACTCAACGTTCAACTCTTCTACACTTTTCTGTTTAAGTTCAGTAGCTTTCATTACATCACCGTCCGAGTTACAAAGGTTGTTTTAAATGGCAATTTCGACGCAGCCAATGCAAACGCTTCACGAGCTATAGATTCTGGAACACCTTCCATTTCATATAACACGCGTCCTGGTTGAATTTGGCATACCCAATACTCGACGTTACCTTTACCTTTACCTTGACGAACTTCCAAAGGCTTCTGTGTAATCGGCTTGTCAGGGAAAACTCGAATCCAAATTTTACCTTGACGTTTAACGTGACGAGTCATAGCACGACGAGCTGCTTCAATTTGACGTGCGGTCATACGACCGCGCGCGACAGCTTTTAAAGCATAAGTCCCGAAGCTTACTTTGCCTCCGGCAATAGCAAGACCACGGTTACGACCTTTATGCATTTTACGAAATTTCGTACGCTTTGGTTGTAACATGATTAGCCCTCTCGTTTAGCGTTGCGGCCTTTCTTCTTAGGTGCAGGAGCTGGTTGCTCTTGTGTAAGAGGCAAACCGCCTAATACTTCACCTTTAAAGATCCAGACTTTCACGCCAATGATACCGTAAGTCGTTGCTGCTTCAGACGTTGCATAGTCGATGTCAGCACGGAAAGTGTGCAAAGGTACGCGACCTTCACGATACCATTCAGCACGCGCAATTTCTGCACCACCTAAACGGCCACTTACTTGAACTTTGATACCAAGTGCACCCAAACGCATTGCATTTTGTACGGCACGCTTCATAGCGCGACGGAACATAACACGACGTTCAAGCTGGCTTGAAATGCTGTCAGCAACAAGCTGTGCATCTAGCTCGGGTTTACGAACTTCAGCAATGTTGATCTGAGCTGGCACACCGGCTAGCTTAGAAACATGATTGCGAAGCTTCTCTACGTCTTCTCCCTTCTTACCGATAACAACGCCCGGACGAGCAGTGTGAATAGTCACACGGATACTCTTAGCTGGACGTTCAATAACGATTTTCGAAAGTGACGCGCTCTTTAACTGTTTCGTCAAATATTGACGGACCTGATGGTCGTTAAACAAGTTATCTGCATACTCTGCTGTATTAGCGTACCAGGTAGACGTCCATGGCTTGCTGATACCCAGGCGTATACCGGTAGGATGTACTTTCTGTCCCATAATCTACTCCTAGTTATCTGCTACAACCACAGTAATGTGACTGCTACGCTTAAAGATACGATCAGCACGGCCTTTGGCACGTGTTTTGATTCGCTTCATAGTCGGGCCTTCGTCAACAAAGATTTTGAATATCGACAACTCGTCAATATCTGCACCCTCATTGTTTTCAGCGTTGGCGATTGCTGACTCAAGCACTTTCTTGATCAGCGCAGCGCTTTTCTTTGGGCTATACGTTAAAACTTCTAAAGCTTTTTCAACGTGTAACCCGCGGATTTGATCTGCTACCAAGCGTGCCTTTTGAGGTGACGTACGAGCAAAACGGTGTTTAGCTAATGCTTCCATTTTATTCCCCTTATCTCTTGGCTTTCTTATCTGCGACATGGCCGCGAAAAGTACGCGTTGGCGCAAACTCGCCCAACTTATGGCCAACCATTTCGTCACTGACGAAAACAGGTACGTGCTGGCGACCGTTATGAACCGCAATGGTCAACCCAATCATATCTGGGATGATCATAGAGCGACGAGACCAAGTCTTAATTGGTTTCTTTTCGCCCTTTTCCACTGCAGCTTCTACCTTCTTCAGCAAGTGCAGGTCAATAAAAGGACCTTTCTTGAGAGAACGTGGCATGGTGAATCCTCGCTGTTATTTATTACGACGACGTACGATAAGTTTATCAGTACGCTTGTTACTTCGGGTCTTCTTACCTTTGGTAGGTACACCCCAAGGTGACACTGGATGACGACCACCAGATGTACGACCTTCACCACCACCGTGCGGGTGATCAACCGGGTTCATGGCAACACCACGAACTGTTGGTCTAACACCACGCCAGCGAGTAGCACCGGCCTTACCTAGTGAACGAAGCATATGCTCAGCGTTACCTACTTCACCGATAGTTGCACGGCAATCAGATAATACTTTACGCACCTCACCAGATTTGAGACGTAATGTTATATACGCTCCATCTCTTGCAAGGATTTGTGCATATTGACCAGCAGAACGTGCAATTTGTGCACCTTTGCCTGGCTTCATTTCAATCGCGTGTACTGTTGAACCGACAGGCATGTTGCGCATTGGCATTGCATTACCTGCTTTAATCGGTGCATCAGCACCAGACTGGATAGCATCGCCTGTTTTAGCGCCTTTCGGTGCTAAAATATAACGACGTTCACCGTCTGTGTATAATACCAAAGCGATATTAGACGAACGATTTGGATCATATTCTAAACGCTCAATTTTTGCTGGAATACCGTCTTTATTACGTTTGAAGTCAATTATACGGTAGTGTTGCTTATGACCACCACCAATATGACGAACAGTAATACGACCATTGTTATTACGGCCACCAGATTTGCTTAATTTATCAAGTAAAGGAGCATGTGGAGCACCTTTATGCAAATCAGGGTTAATGACCTGAACAACGTGACGACGACCTGCAGAAGTTGGCTTAGCTTTCAATAATGGCATTTCTAATCCCCTTCTTACTCAGTAGCACCGGCAAAGTCGATATCCTGACCTTCTTTAAGCATAACATATGCTTTTTTCCAGTCACTGCGTTTGCCAAAAGATTGCCCATGACGCTTAGTTTTACCTTTGCATACTAGGGTACGAACAGAGTTCACTTCAACTTCAAACAATTTTTCAACTGCAGCTTTTATCTCTGCTTTGCTCGCGTCTTTAAGAACTTTGAAAACAACTGTGTTGCTTGCTTCAGCAGCCATAGTCGCCTTCTCTGAAACATGAGGTGCCAATAGGACTTTTAATAAACGTTCTTCGTTCATGCTAATGCCTCCTCAAGCTGCTTAACCGCTTCAGCCGTAATCAACACTTTATCAAATGCGATTAAACTTACTGGGTCAATTCCTTGAACGTCACGAACATCAACTTTGTAAAGGTTACGTGAAGCCAAGAACAAGTTCTCATCGACTTCAGGAGTAACAATTAATACATCAGTTAAGCCGTATTCATTCAATTTCGCTAAAAGTTCTTTCGTTTTTGGTGTTTCAACACCAAATTTTTCAACAACAATTAGGCGTTCTTGACGTACCAATTCAGACAAGATGCTTTGGATCGCACCACGGTACATCTTTTTGTTGACTTTTTGTTCAAAGTCACGCGGCTTAGCTGCGAATGCACGACCACCACCAACCCAAATTGGGCTTCGGATAGTACCAGCACGCGCTCGGCCTGTTCCTTTTTGACGCCATGGCTTCTTACCACCACCACGTACTTCAGCGCGAGTTTTCTGCGCTTTAGTACCCTGACGAGCACCTGCACCGAATGCAACAACCACTTGATGTACAAGTGCTTCGTTGAATTCACGTCCAAAGGTAGTGTCGGATACTTCAAGAGCGCCTTTCGCGTCTTTCAATGTTAATTCCATCAGATTACTCCCAGACGTTACGCTTTGCCAGCTGGCAAGACGATGACGTCACTGCCAGTTGCGCCAGGTACGGCACCTTTAATTAATAAAAGGTTGTTTTCAGCATCTACGCGAACTAGTTCTAAAGACTGAGTGGTGATGCGCTTGTTACCAAGCTGACCTGCCATCTTCTTGCCTTTAAATACTTTACCAGGTGATTGGTTCTGACCAATTGACCCTGGAGCACGGTGAGATAGTGAGTTACCGTGTGTCATGCGTTGATGACTAAAATTCCAACGCTTAATTACACCGGCAAAACCTTTACCTTTAGATGTACCTGCTACATCGACTTTCTTCGTGTCATTGAAGATCTCAACAGTGATTTCACTGCCTACTTCAATATCACCACCTTCACTTTCGTTTAGGCGGAATTCCCACAAGCCGCGGCCTGCTTCCACGCCAGCTTTTGCAAAATGTCCTGCAGAAGCTTTATTGACGCGGTTGGCTTTTTTAGTGCCAGCGGTAACTTGTAGTGCACGATAACCGTCAGTTTCCTCAGTACGTAACTGAGTAACACGGTTAGGGGTCGCTTCAATAACAGTTACAGGGATAGATACGCCATCTTCTGTGAAGATACGAGTCATGCCCACTTTACGACCGATAAGACCAATCGACATTGTTATTACCCTCTCTTGTTAGCCCAGGCTGATTTGAACATCAACGCCGGCAGCCAAGTCCAATCTCATCAATGCATCAACTGTTTTATCAGTCGGTTCAATGATATCTACTAAACGTTTGTGTGTGCGGATTTCGTACTGATCTCGTGCGTCTTTATTAACGTGCGGAGAAGTTAGAACCGTGTAGCGCTCTTTGCGTGTTGGTAAAGGAATAGGACCCGATACTTGTGCGCCAGTGCGTTTCGCGGTTTCTACAATCTCTGCTGTAGACTGATCGATCAACTTGTGATCAAACGCTTTTAAGCGAATACGAATTCTTTGATTTGGCATCGATAAAGCTCCAATCGAAAGAACAAAATAAATCACCTTTTCACTCCTACTGCCTTCTTAAAAAGCGCGGATGAAAAGATGTGCGTAAACCATTGACCTCCAATTGAGGTCCTGTTCATATGTTAGCGTGTTGCTTGCTGTTAGTTTACCCGAGTAAATTAATACTAGTGTAATCAGTTTGCTTGCTACGTGGCGTATAACTAAAGAAGCATAAGCTTATAGACCTAGTTATTCGACCCGCTAAACAATGTCTTTTATAAGGAACTTTAAAAGCGCCTGTGGAGACAGTGGGCGCAAATCATACAGAAATTGAGCAGGAAGGCAAGAACTTAATGTGAATAATGTAATACATAACAACTTTACCCTCACATTAAGCAATAACTACTCGCCACAAAATACAACTATCTCATTACCCTCTTGCCATATCGGGTATGGCGTCATCACTTTATTGAACATGCCACTTTGCAAATACCTATTTAGCCAACGTTTAAGGTTTAGATAAGAAGACTGCACATACCATTGGCGCTCAACTTTGGCAAATTGACGGATAAATGGGAATATTGCGATGTCAGCTATACTTTCATGTTCACCAAAAATATAATCATGTTCGGATAAGCGTTGTTCTAAGTCTTGAATATACGCTTCACAGGCTTGTCTGCATTCTACTAAATTGGGTTCATGATAACGCTTGGCCGCTTTGTAGCGCTCTATGCAAGGCTTAAATTCACGGTCATACACCGCTATAAAGGCTAACAGGTCAGGCAGCTTGCCTGCACTTTCAAGCAATAAATTCGCTGGGTCGCTCTTACCCAGACTCCACAGCATAACGTCTAGGCTTTCATCTATGACTTGTTTGCGCGATACCACTAAAATAGGAACAGTTCCCTTTGCAGAGGCTATAAGCATAGCGGCTGGTTTATTTGTCAATTTAACATCACGCAACTCAACCGCTTGTTGCGACTTAAAGATCGCCAGTCTTGCCCGCATTGCGAACGGACAGTGTCTGAGGGAATACAGAATTGGTAAGGTCATTCAAATAGTCACCCTATATGGTTGGTTTTTTGTACATATAGCGAGTTAAAAGCTAGATTCTTATTATCTGTACACTTTATCGGTATAAAGACGGTAAATATACAGGTAAGATCCTATTAAAGTTAATTCAGCGTAATAGTAGTTATAAGTAATGAAGATGAGTTCAAACATTGAGTTGTTAGCACCGGGTGGCGATATTGAAGCAATTAAAGCGGCCATTATAGCAGGTGCTGATGCGGTCTATTGTGGTTTAGATAGCTTTAATGCACGCAACCGTGCATCAAATATCTCATTTGATGAGCTCGTGGGTGTTATTCGTTTAGCTCATCAGTATGACTGTGAAATATTTTTGACCTTAAATATTGTTATTTTGGAGCGCGAATTCAAAACAATGGCTAAGTTGCTAAGTAAATTGGCTAACACCACTTTAGATGCTGTAATTGTCCAAGATATTGGCATGTTTTATCTCATTAGAAAATATTTTCCAACGCTTAATATTCATGCCTCAACACAAATGACCACACACAATATCGGTCAAATTCCTTTTCTAAAAAAATTAGGCGCAACTCGGGTTAATTTATCCAGAGAATTAAACTTGCGTGAAATAACTGAAATGGCGGCGTCAGGGTCGCAGCACGATATATTAACTGAGGTGTTTGTTCACGGTTCTCTGTGCGTCGCATTCTCGGGTCTATGTTATTCAAGTTCAGCAAGTGTAGGCAATTCAGGAAATCGTGGGCGTTGCAGTCAAGCATGTCGAGAAGAATATGAAACCACAGCAACTGGCAATAATTTTCCACTAAACATTAAAGACAATTCAGCCTTTTTTGACCTACCCGCATTAATTGATGCAGGTGTTCATTCATTTAAGATTGAAGGGCGAATAAAGGGCGCAAGTTATGTACATACGGTGGTGGATAGTTTCCGTAAACAAATCGATGGTTATTTGCAGACCGGCGAGTTAACCCAAGATGGTGAACGACTGTATAAAGTATTTAACCGGGATTTGACCAATGCTTTCTTGCGCGGCGACTTAAATCAATCGATGTTTATTGAAAACCCTCGAGATAACTCAAGCAATCACATAATTGCGGCTAAAAATGCGATTTCGGTTGTACAAATTTACGATGCAAAACAAGAACTGCAACATGAAAAAGATGAAATTAACGCAACCGTTTTTGACAAGATAAAACATTTGAGCGTCGAAAAAGCATCCTTGAATTTGCATTTTAGTGGCGAAGTTGGAAGCCCATTAAGTATAACAGCGACGATTGAAGAAGATGGGTTATTGCCTGGTTCACCAAGTAAGACAAGAACTATAACAGTGTTGTCAAACCAACCCTTAATTAATAGTAAAGAGCCTAACATCGACATGGTCACGCTGAATAAGCGTTTCAAAAGTTTTAACAACGCAAGTTACAAGCTAACGACAATTGATGCAGGCGCCGTTAAGCCAAACCTGAGTTTAGTGTTTAGTTCACTTACGGCACTTAAAAACGAATTAGCCCTTATATTAAATGACAGCAAAGAAGTGCTACCAGAAGTAACTCTACCAAGGCTTGAGAAAAACCCAAAAGCAGACATCGATACGTCGCCTAAACTGTCTTTATTGATTTGTGATAAAAGCGACGTGCATTTAGCCGATAGTACCGACGCTGACATTTATTTTAAATTACCTGATGCGTATAAACGCGGCTGCACCGAATATATTGATTTTTTGCAAAAGAATCCGCGTTTAATTCCATGGTTTCCACCGGTCTTAATTGGCAAAGACTACGATGTCGCCCTTACTATTTTAGAGCAAGTAAAACCCGAGCTCATTGTGACTAATAATACCGGCATTGCATACCGCGCTTTTGAACTCGGTATCGAGTGGATTGCCGGCCCATTTTTAAATACAACAAACTCCTATGCATTATTAGCTATGCAAGAAACCTTTAATTGCAGTGGTGCGTTCATTTCTAACGAAATTAACAGACAACAAATTCAAACCATCGCACGCCCTAAAAATTTCAAAATGATGTATAGCATTTATCATCCCATTTTATTGATGACCAGCCGCCAATGTTTTTTCCAACAAAGTGTGGGGTGTGAAAAGCCGCGTATTGATAATGGTTGTATGCTGTCTTGTGACAAATCGACTAGCATAACTAACCTTAAAGGCGACTCATTTTCCATCGATAAACAAAAAGCAGGTTATCCGAGTATCTATAATCAAGATCAGTTTATGAATATGGAAATTATTAACGATTTAGGCTACCTGTTTGATAGTTTTATGATTGATTTAACCAATATAGGCGCCGGTGACAAAATGTCTCCCGACAAGGAGCAGCTGATTGCTCAGTTCGAACAGCTGCTTAACGGCAACACAACAGTAGAAGCGAACTTAAACACGCTGGTGCCACAATCAACCAATGTGCAATATCACAATGGCTTATAGGGCACAGTGATTTAACATCATGTATGCCGGAATCCCGCCTCCTGACCTGACATAAGTAAACTGTCCGACTAGTCGTCTACAATTCATACATTATATTAATTATAGTAAGAGTTAATTGCTCAAAAGTGCAGCTAATTTGCTGCAAATTAAGAAAAAATCACGATTTTTTGCAACGTTGCCGATAGCTTAGCTATACGTATGTATTCAAATTTAGTCTGGGTCTACAGGCGGTATCACTCTATTATAATCGCATATCGAGGAAAAAAGATTTTATATGATTGAAAGTACGGCGCATCAACCAGCCATAGATAACCTGCAAGCTCAGTTGGACGCGCATCCAACACTGATGGCTGCTTACGCACAAGTTGAGCCTATTATATTGCAGATTTTTGGCGCGCAACGGATGAGTTTGTTTCAACGCAGACGGCAACATCAAGATCTGGTAGCTCGATTTAAAACCGGAAAAGAAACCAAACAAATTAAAGTACCGATAAGCCCACTCTCCATTGCCGGTTATGTCGCATTGGCGCAACGCCCACTGGTGATAGACGATCCTTATAACGCTGAGCAGCTGGCTTCAGTGCATCCAAGACTTAGGTTTGCAGGACAATTCGACAAATCAGGTACTTTCAAAACCCGTAATATATTGTGTGTCCCCGTTATTAATGCCGATGTATTGATGGGTGTCATGCAAATTATTAACAAAAATGATTCACCATTCAACGATAAAGACGTGGAAATTGCGGTTAAGGTTGCACAAATACTCGGTGATAAATTCCGATACGAATTAGGTGGCACTAAACATCAATTCGAATATTTAATACATAGAGGACTCACGTCGCAAAAAATTATCGACGAACTATCAGAGAATCAAGCCACCACTAAACAAGTTATTCAACGCCTTATATCAGAACAGCGCATCGCTGAAGATGAGATTGGCAACGCTATATCGGTGCATTATCAAGTCCCTTTTATCGGGTATATGCCTGATAAGTATCATTTGTATCAGAGCGATAGCAGACTCAATCTATCTTATTTGAAGCGCAACCATGTAGCCGTTGTATCGGATGCTAATGACAGTCCTATTGTGTTGATGGCTGAGCCTAATAACGCCACGCTTTTAATGGAAATAGAAAGCGCGTTAGGCATTGATAGTTATGAAATTGCGGTTGGCCTTCCAACTCATATTTTGCAGTACCTAGGCGCTAATATAGGCGGGTCTGGACCCGGTGAACTAGACGAAATTCTGGATGAAATTGGTACAAGCGGTGAAGAAATTGAAGATCTGGGAGATGATCTTGCTGATGACGCCCCCGCCGTTGTTCGATTGGTTAGTCGTGTATTACATGATGCCAAAAGATTGAACGCGTCTGATATTCATGTTGATCCTGAGAAAGGTGCACCTACTCGCGTAAGAATGCGTGTTGATGGTGTCATACGTGATATCAATCAAGTTCCTGCTTCTCACCATAACGCGGTAATTGCGCGGATAAAAATCATGGCGAGTATGAATATCGCAGAAAAGCGCGTGCCACAAGATGGTAAGTTAACCTTTAAGATGTCTGGTCAGCCTGTCGAGGTGCGTGTTGCCACAATCCCCACCATTGCTGGTGAAGGTGTCGTTATGCGTATATTGGCGACAGGCGGTGCAATGCCTATTGGCAAGATGAATTTGTCGCCGCGCAATATGGACATGTTAGAAGTCATGATTAAAAATCCACACGGCATCCTTCTTGTGGTGGGACCCACAGGCTCTGGAAAAACCACCACGTTGCACGCTGTGTTGGGTTATCTGAATACACCTGATAAAAAGATTTGGACTGCTGAAGATCCAGTGGAAATTACTCAGCCTGGATTACAGCAAGTGCAAGTAGCACCCAAAATTGGCTTTACCTTTGCAAATGCGTTGAGAGCATTCTTGCGTGCCGACCCAGACATAATACTGATTGGTGAGATGCGAGATAAAGAGACTGCGCATGCTGGTATTGAAGCGTCATTAACGGGTCACTTAGTATTATCAACTCTGCATACTAACTCCGCACCTGAAACTATTACGCGTTTACTCGATTTAGGCTTGGATCCAGTTAATTTTGCTGACGCTTGTGTCGGTATATTAGCGCAGCGTTTAATTAGAACAATATGCCCTGATTGTAAAGAAACGTATACCGCCAGTGATGATGACAAAGCATTTATTCGACGCCAATATGGTGAAAGCTATTTAGATGAATTAGAAATAGATTTTGATGCTGACATCGAGCTCACTCGTGGAGCAGGTTGTGATACTTGTGGCGGCACGGGTTATAAAGGCAGAACGGGGGTTCACGAATTACTTGGCATGTCGAATGAACTAAGAGGGATGGTTTACAAAGAAGCGTCAGTTCCGGAAATGAAAGCACAAGCAGCAAAGGATGGCATGAGAACGCTAATCCAAGATGCCATTCTTAAACTATTGAAAGGCGATACTGATATTGCCCAAGTGCAAATATTAGGCGGCGGTGTTCATTAATGTAAACCGTCACTTATGCAAATTGCGCCACCAGTCTTGATGGCGCAAAACCATATTCTGCTTTAAAACAAGTACTAAAGTAAGAGGCTGAACTAAAACCCACCTCAAACGAAGCTTCATTGATTGTATAGCCTTTATTTAGTAGATTTTTCGCTTTCTCTAATCGATATTTTTTTAAATGCTCTTTAAAGTTATGTGAGTAATATTCACTTAACCTTCTATTCAAAGTCCGTAAACATACATTCATATGGTGGGCCGCAATTTCACGCGTAAACTGATCATTAGCAAAATTGTCGGCCATCATTTCATTGAAACGAATAATGAAACTTCTATCTTTGTCGTTATCAAAAGCAGCTGCTTGAGGTACATCAAGTTGCTGACGATGATATTCAGATAGCTTTTCTCCTACTTTTTCTGCAACTCGCTGCTGCTGCTCGATTAAACCAGCAACCGTTAATTGCAATTCCGTTGGCCTTAATGGTTTTTCTATAACACAACTAGCGCCAAGCCTCAGGGCCGACAATCTGAAGCTTTGAGCCGCAATACCGCAACTAATGACTATGGGTATATTTTCGGATTTTGGATTTTTTCGAATGAGTTTAATCAGTTCTAACGAGTCCATATCAGGTAAAATTTGATCCAGTAAAATAACTGACGGCTGCAAGTTGTGTATTAGTTGCATCGACTCCAAAGGTGTTATGCAGGCAAAACAGTGATAGTTTGATTGTAATGCTCGGTGCATTACCATCTGACTGGTGTCATTTTGATCGATAATCAGCACTTTTGGCTTGCCACGCTCGACAGGCTCTAGACCGGCTATTTGATGAGACTCTTGAACCACTGCAAACTCTCGTTCATCTGATGCTATAGCACTGGATGTTGCTGGTAAAGAGATATAAATCACAGTTGTATAATTGAGCGCACTGACCAGTTTTACTGAACCGCCAAGCTGGGTAACGAGTCGGTAAATACTGGCTAAATTTAAGTCGCCTTCATTATCTTCAGCTCGTTTAGCATTATGGAAACGCGGATTAGTGCGCACAGACAAATGAATATTATGAATTTCTTGGCTACTTATTCCCTCGCCCCAAGCCGTCACGCTAAAATTGAAACTAGTAACACACGCATCACAACGGAGGCTCAATGTGGTGTTTGGATATGCCGCTTTTGAGGCGTGTAGTATCAAACCTCTGACTATTTTATCGAGCGTGCCTTTGGGTATATTGAGCATACTATGGCCCTGTTGTAAAAGGTCCAACTGCTGACCTTTCGCAGCAAGGATCGCATTCAGCATCATTTCGTTGTCTGCAAATACCAATTTAGTACTAACCGCACTATCAATGCCGTCTCTTTTCTGATTTCGTAACGTAAAGTAGGCGAGTCGCTCAGCTAATTCTGATACTTTGCGCCAGTTGTGTTTCTTAGATCCTCTTCGTTCACTGTCTTCGTTCGCGTAAAACAGTGCGCTGTTTTGTTGTTCAAACTCTTCTGTAATGACCGACTGAATAGTTGCACCAATATTAGTCACGCTAATTTGCTGAAAATTAAGCGTCTCCAATATTTCTTTCTTTCGAATGTTAAGCGTGTTGAATTCTAGGACTAGGTGTTGGTATTTTGAAAACAGCTTTTTATAGAAAAGGTAGAAAATAATAACCAATAACAAAAGAATAAGGCAACATATAATAAAGCCAAGAATTAAGTAGCTATACCCATTTGAGGAATTAATTTGTTCATTAAGCATACGGCCTTTCCTGTACTAAATAAGCGCTTGTTCCTTAATACATATTGCTAACTTAGCACGCTATAAACAACTGATCAAAAGAAGAGTATATCTGAAAGCAGCTCTCAGGAACCTGAAACGTTAGGCCTTAGGTTTTTCGATATAGGACAAACACGTTTTGTAGTCACTAATACCTGCTTGGTATTTGTATAACCAAGCCTGCATATCTGCATTATGAGCGGCTTGAATGTCATAGATGTAATCACCCAAATAAGCAATTTCATGGGTTTCTATTTGCCAACGATCAGCAATGCTAAGTAACGCCGTCGGGTCTGGTTTAGCGGGAGCGTCTTCGCGAGTAAACACAATGTCGATGCCGATATTATTCCTATTCAGTTTGAGCTCAGTTGCTTGTCTGCAATTACGAGTCACAATTGCCAGAGGCAAAGCATGTAATCTTGCGACCTCAACAAAAGCCTCAGCGCCAGGTAACCAAACTGAGGTCTGTGCGTCATGTAACTCATGGTCAAGAACAACTCTATTTGCTTCGCTTTGTTGTTTAGAACAAGACAAATTGCTAATAAAAGTAAGAATATCGTCTTTTATAGGACAGCCTATATCACGCTTAATTGCAGCAAAATCCAAGCTTGTTTGCACTAGAGTATCGTCCAAATCAAAAATAATGCCTTTAACCTGAGTAAACTGAAATTTGATATGCGACTCCTATCGCTATTTTTAAAAAAGCATAGATTTATTTGCTAGACTAGGCTGTATAATCTCGTATGCAGAAAAACCATTACGAATAAGTTAACGTTATTAATAGTATAAGCACATAATAAATACACGTCACAAATAAACATGATCAGCACTTGTTCTGTATAAACCGCGTAAAAGTTCAAATGTATTAACATCTATTTATATAAGGCATGGCTCACCTATATCGAGGCTAGTAATGCACTCAATAAACTGTTTATTTATACAGTGATTATATGTATAGTGAACACTTAGTTTTATTTATTAAAAATCATGGAGGCCATTATGGCAGTTATCACTCAGTATGTGGTTCAGCATAAAGGAGTTGAGAAATTGGTGACAACAGACAAGAAAGAGGCTGATAAGTACGACAAAATGTTAGAGGTCGCCGACAACCTTAGTGCTTATTTGGCAGCTAAAGGCATTGTTCTGGATGAAGCAATTTCTGAAGAATTAGGCATCTTGTTATCTAAAAATAAAGAGTCGGTCATGAAGATAATGAAAGGGGGTGAAGTTGATGGTATTCTGGAAGTCGAATCAGCCGAAGTAGTGGAATTATCTTCAGCAAAGAAAAAGAAATAGCGTAGTCATAAAACACTGCCTGCACTAATAAGTCACCATCACCAAAAAAAATTAGTGAGTCGATATCTAAAAGAGTAACGTGACGCTGGTCTGAGCAGTTTGTCGAGTGTTGGTTTTAATGAAAATTCATGTGTTAAAAGGGTTTATACAAAACATCTTTTTAGTTGAGTATCCGGATAAGTGCATGTTGCTGGACGGTTGCTCTAAAGCGGATTTTACTACATTACAGACGTTTTTCACGCAAGTCCTGAAACGTCCACTGACTGACCTAAAAGTTGTCATTGTTACTCACATGCACCCTGATCATGCTGGCTGCGCGCATTATTTGAGAAAAATAACGGGTTGCAAGATTGTCAGCTGTCAGTGCGAGAAACAATGGTATCGAGGTGTTAAAGGCCGATTTGCTCATGCTATCGATATTATGCTCGCACTTTGGGTAGCAGGTAAAATGAAAAGACCAAGAAAAAATATTTGGTATCCTGCACATTTACATCCAGACGTAACATTGGGTGATAGCCAAACAGTTCCGGGCTTTGATGATTGGCAAGTGTTCGAAACGCCGGGGCACACAGATAGAGATCTATCGATTATGCATACACCAAGCAAGCGTATTTATGTCGCCGACCTCATTGTTAAAGTCAAAAATAAGCTCTCCCCTCCTTTTCCAGTTTACATACCCGCGCTTTATAAACAGTCGCTATTGAAGCTACAAGCATTACAGCCAAATTCAGTTATGATGGCGCATGTAGGCGAATTGACGCTTACCGAACATGATTATGCAGATTTACTTAATAAGGCACCAACACATCCAGAGACAAATAAAGTGGCAATAATCAGAATAATTAAGGGAAAGTTACTGGGAAAGAAATAGGGACTAAGGAGTAAATCCTAGCCCCTGTTACGAAATGAGTGCCTTAGACTGTTCCACCTACGGTAAGTTTATCCACTTTCAGAGTCGGTTGACCAACACCAACAGGCAGTGATTGACCATCTTTACCACAAACACCAATACCCATATCCAATGATAAATCATTTCCTATCATGGAAATTTGCTGCATGACTTCAGGTCCATTACCAATCAACGTAGCGCCTTTTATTGGTGTAGTTACCTTCCCATTTTCAATTAGGTAAGCTTCAGAAGTAGAGAACACGAATTTTCCAGAGGTAATATCGACCTGACCACCACCAAAGTTAGGAGCATAAATACCCCTCTCAACTGAAGCAATAATATCTTCAGGACTATGCTGCCCAGCGAGCATATAAGTATTTGTCATACGTGGCATTGGCAAATGTGCATAGCTTTCACGCCGTCCATTGCCAGTGGGACTTAACCCCATTAAGGACGCGTTATGCTTGTCTTGCATGTAGCCCTTTAACACGCCATCCTCAATAAGCACATTGCGCTGAGTCGGTACGCCTTCATCATCAACTGATAATGATCCGCGACGGTCTACCATTGTGCCATCATCAACTACAGTGACGCCTTTAGCGGCCACCTGCTGTCCAATACGACCACTAAATGTTGACGCACCTTTACGATTAAAATCCCCTTCAAGTCCATGACCAACTGCTTCATGTAAAAGCACACCCGGCCAACCACTGCCGAGAACAACCGGCATTTGTCCTGCGGGTGCTGGAACAGCAGCTAAGTTGACTTCAGCCATATGTATTGCTTCATCAGCAAGCTGTTCATATAACGGTTTATTGTCCTTAACGATACTTTCAAAGTAATCATAGGTGCGACGTCCGCCCGCACCTGCACTTCCACGCTCTCGTTTACCCTCTTTTTCAAGTAACACAGAGCAGTTTAAGCGAATAAGTGGGCGAATATCAGTTGCAAAAGTACCATCCGTAGCTGCAACTAATACTTCTTCATAGACACCGCTTAAACTGACAACCACTTGAGTTGCATGCGGAGCGGTTTTTCTAATGTAGCGATCTACGGTTTGTAAAAGCGTAATTTTGGCACTGTCTTGCATGCTCAAAATTGGATTTTTTTCAGTGTATAATGCCTTATGGCCCACGGCACTAAATCCATCGACCTTGTGTATACCGCCAGCAGGCGCTATTCCTCTGGCAGCCTTGCAAGCATCGGCTAAAGCACGACTTGAAATTTCATCAGAGTAAGCAAATCCAGTTTTTTCACCCGATATTACACGAACGCCAACGCCTCTCTCTATATTGTAACTGCCGTCTTTAACAATCCCATCTTCCAAGACCCAGCTTTCATGCTGGCTTGACTGAAAGTATAAATCAGCAAAGTTGGTTTGATGAGAAAACACGTCTTCTAATAAAGAAGAGAGCCTATTTTTGTCAATCCCTGAGGCCGTAAGAAGATTATGTTCTACAGATTGGCTCAAAATTGTTTCCTATTATGTTTATGTTGTTGTATCGGCATTTCTTTGCGAATGTTAGCCAATAATGCATTGTCATATTTAGCTGCAATCCAGCCTTCACCAGCAGGTAGATTAGCAAGTAATTCTCCCCATGGAGAATAAAGACAACTATTTCCATAGGTTTCGCGTCCATTATTATGAACGCCAGTTTGAGCAGATGCTACTACATAACACTGATTTTCGATACTCCTCGCTTGCAGCAAAGCGTGCCAGTGAGCCTCACCGGTGCGGCGCGTAAATGCACTGGGAACGACTAATATGTCAAGCTGCGGCATCTTTTGAATTAGCTCGGGGAAGCGCAAATCATAACAAACTATCTGCCCTACAGTGCCCCAAGGGCTATCGAAGGTAATGATGTTTTCACCAGGTAAAGTCGTTGCAGACTCCTTGTAGTAAGCTATATTGTCATTAACAATGACATCAAATAAATGAATCTTGTCATAACGGCTAACTACCACGCCTTCATTGTTATAAACCAAACTCGCCGCATAGAATTTCTCGGCCTCAGCGCTCACAACGTGATTTTTTAAAGGTTTTATTGGCAAGGTACCGGCTACAATCCACTTATTATAGCGCTTTGCTAACGTCGACACCGCAGACTGTATTGGCCCATCATCAAAAGTTTCGGCAATATCAATTTGTTTCTTATCGTGCGCCCCGAAGAAGGCAAAACACTCGGGTAAAACGACCAACTGTTGCTTGTCGTGTAGCTGTACTAATTGTCGTTCGATCGATTCTAAATTATGTTCGATACTCGGAGTCGAGGTTATTTGAATGGCAACAAGGTCAGTCATCACTCAGCACCATCTTTTACTTCCATCATTAGTGTATCTTCCTTGGTTGGAGGAATAAAATTATTATCCAGTTCAGGCAACGGGTCTCTTCTTGCTGGTAGCGCAACCTCAGTACTTTCTCGTCCAGTTTCGATTAGTACGGGAGCTTCTAAAGTGCCGGTAATACTATAATTGATGTTGGAAATCACTTTAGCCGATGTCAACACTTGATCGAGCGCCAACGCAGCCAGTGCGGTAGGTGGATTGACCATAAAATAGACCAACACTGGCAGGTTACCGGTTACATTTGGAGTAAAACTCACATTGTAATTAAGCTCCTTAGCGACTAAATCCGTGTAGCCATAAATTTCCATCTCACCGGCTCCACCATCTATCTTGGTATCTCGAGTGTCCGCTTTACCCTCTGTAATTTGCACGCTGCCTTGCATATCATCGTAGAAAAAACCTTTGGCAAACACATCTCTGAAATCTAAACTTAATTTTCGAACAAGTGAATCTAAACTCAGTAGTGTGAATATGCGTGAACCTTTGTCACTAACTTCGGTTATATAACCATCTGATAGCTGCCATTGCATTTCACCATCTAAATGGTCAAATGCAAAGTCGAATGGGGACGCTTTCCACGTAAACGCAAAATCCATTGCTGCTTCACTGTCCTTGATCCCAGAGTCAAATTGGAAATCTTTCAAAAACGCACCAAAATCTCCGCTTTTTAAATCACCATTAATGAAGGTGTAGTGATCATCGTTACGCTTGTACCACTGACCGTTTGCACGAATATTGCCGTTCTTGCCATTGATTTGAATATCTTCTATTCTCAAACCATCATTGTTAGGGAAACTTTCAAACTTAATTTCGCCTAAATGATTACCAAATACTTGGCATTCGTTGCAATTGATTCTAATGCGGGGCAATGATTGCGGCTCTATATCTGGGCGAGGCTGATTGTCCTGCTCCACCCATGTATCAAACCGAACGAAGTCAGCATCTATTTCAATTCCTTCCTCTATCCAACGATTATGAAATGTTATTTGTGCTTTGGCTTCATCGGACAAAACATCAAGTATCCAGTCGTTGTTCGTAGTTTTTACTGCCACGTTGACATCGGTAAGCGCTTGACCTGCGAAAATCAAATTTTCGGTTTCAATAAAAATACGTTGCGGTGCGGCCAATATTGGTTTTCGGGCTGATGAATTATCATCAGAAACACCGGCGAGTAGAGCTGAAATACTTTGATACCATGTAGCCAAGTATATTTTTGGTAACTTTGCACTAACACTAAAACCGACACCTCTACCAACAAAATCAGTTTCACCAATAGCTAAATGCGCTCGACTAAACTGCATTTCTTTATGCGGTAGAATACCGTCAAAGCGGATCTGTTCACCAAAGGCAAGTTTTATGGTTGAGGCTTGTGGATTGCCGTTAGCTTCAAGCTTAATTGTTTTGTTATCTCCTTGTTTTTTGTCAAAGGGCCCTGGCAAGATAGAGCTGACTTCATCTAATTTAGTAAACAATGTGGCCATATAAGAAAAGTCTTCTTTTCCTATGGCAACATTAATTGACGAGCTCCATGTCGAACTTCCTTTCACATAGTCGCCCAATTCGTTACTTACAAACGGGAGTAGCGGTTTCAGGTCCCAATTTCCATCAACCGATACATCAAAACGATATTCGTTATTGCTATTAGCACCGTTGAAATCAGCAATAATGGCTTGCCCAAGCAAATTCGCCTCTAGACCAGAAAAAAGCACGTTATCATTGTCAAATGTTATGCGCCCATCGACATTCTCTAAGTCTAATAACAAACTTGGAATTTGCACAAAATTGTTAGGCAAGGTCACAATACCGCTGGCTGATGTCTGCTGCGGAGCATCAAGAGGAATGTATAACGATAGTTTTGTGGTTAAATCGTTACTTACGATAATATCCGTACTTAATATTTTCCCTAGGCCCTCCGACAAGCTGCTCTTTGCTAGTAATCGCGAGACATCATCGCCGGAGCCAGTCGCCGTCGCTTCAATAATAAGATCAGCGCCAGCGACAAATAATGGAATGTAGCCTTTCAACTCTGTTACTTCCAAGCTTGCAATAGTCGCCGCCGTACTTTGCATTGATAAACCCAAGTTTTCAAAAGCTAAATCAATATCTAAGCCATCGACGCTAGGCCAACTACTGCTAAACGAAAAGTCTGCATCTTGTATCGCTACATTCGCTTGAAAGATACCTTGATTTTGCTTAAACGGAAATTGACTAAACTTGCCATGCCAAAGTAGTTGGGCACCTACTATTTTGCCCTGAGCATAGAAGGCCTCATTGAGATACCGACTAACACCTTCACCAAGATAGGGTTCTAATGGCAAAAATCGACGAATATGTGATACATCTAATTCACCAATATCCGTAGCCAGAGATAAAAAACCATTATTAACTTGGTATTCAAAAGTAGGCTTAATAGAAGTTTCAGGCAGCACAATGGCACCCGATGTTGAAGAGACAATCCAAGTATCATCGGTTTGATAAAATTGAATTGGCAAATCAATACTCTGAATATTTAAGGTTTGCGTAAAAATTTTGTCAGCCTTAATCTCAATGTTGTTACCCAACACGTGAATAGCGCCAATATTTTTTTGCCATGAAAATTCAGCATCTAGACTTGAAAGTCCCGGCACTTGTTGACTAGAACCCCACTGAATGTCGTTCATATTAAAATGTGCAGAAACACCAGTAGGTCTTTTTTGAATAGCTAAGTCTGAAATTGTACTTGTTGGTTTAAGCTCTTTTAACTGCTGGAGTAAGTTGCTATTAAACAAGCCAACGATTGGTAGTAGCGGGGTTATGGCGAAGCTATCTGTAGCTTGAACTTGCAGTTCGCCCTGTTTGGAAATAGACCCTTTCCAATTCGTCATTATGGTTTTGTCATACACGGAGACAGTGAGATCATTGACGTTAAATAGCCATTTATTATCCACAGGCTGAGCGACAAATACGCCGGATTCTATGCCGCTAGTTAGGTCTACTTCATCTTGCTTCCAAATAAATCTAGTTGGTTTTATATTGCCGTACACTTTCGTAATTGTTTTACGATTGATATCAGCCCAAAACTCAAAGTTGGCTCTGCCTTCAAGCAACTCACTCTCTAGAGCAGAAAACTCGTTGATCCAAGGAGATACATCTAATTCATCTGCTTTCGCATAAATAGTACCATCGAAGTTATCGGCTCGACCTTTTAGATCAATCACAAAAACCGCGGAATTAGTTGCAATCTCAGACACCGTAATAAGTCCAGAACCTTGGTGGCGTTCTCCTTTATTTATCCAAGACAAATTTGCGATATTAAAGGATTGGCGGTTATTTTCCCCGCTAATTGTTACCTCACTATTGACCAAGGAGAAGGTTTGTAACTGCTCAAGAAAAAGCCCCTCCAAAGCATCAAGAATTGGAAAGTCGTTGCCTGAGGTCTGAATTTGTTGTAAATCAATATCTAATGACAAACCATCTAAACTGAAGCTTTTTGACGAGACTTGACGCGTTAGCAGCGAATCCCAAAAATCGATTTCGACATAAATATCTCGGATATTCAATTGAATGGGTGAATTTTCACTCTGTTCGAGGGTAACACCTTCGAGCACAAGCGCAGGACCCACACCCTGCCATGAAGCTGAAATTGATTCAATTTGCAGACCTACGCCATATTCTGTTTGTGCGTAATCCTCAAAAATTTGTTTTTTGTCGTTTAGTAACGGCAAAGAATAGCGCAGCAGACTCATCAAAAGGGCGAATAAAACTAGCGTAATCGCGATGAGTGTCCATATTTTTCGGACAATATAAGTTGCTATACTTGACAGTTTATTCACATCATTACCACATCAAATTTGTCTTGATGATACAACAACTCCGTTTGTATTTTAATTTGCTTGCACACGAACACTTCCAATTCAGCCAACATATGGGATTCCTCACCTAAAAGTGCGTCAGCAACAATGGATGATGCATAAACGACGAATTTATCGGCTTCATAAGCGCGATTCACTCTGACAATTTCACGCATAATTTCAAAACAAATGGTTTCAACCGTTTTGATGCTGCCGCGGCCTTTGCAGGCAGGACATTCGCCACACAAGATATGTTCAAGGCTTTCTCGGGTGCGCTTGCGAGTCATTTCGATTAAACCCAAGGCAGTGAAGCCATGAATATTCGACTTTGCTCGGTCTTTACTCATTGCACCCTCTAGACTGTGTAGGACACGTCTTTTGTGATCTTGTTCCATCATGTCGATAAAGTCGATGAGTATCATGCCACCTAAGTTGCGCAAACGCAGTTGCCTAGCAATGGATAATGTGGCTTCGATATTGGTGTTAAAGATGGTTTCTTCTAAATTACGATGACCAACAAAAGCGCCCGTGTTGATATCTATGGTTGTCATAGCTTCGGTTTGATCGATAATAAGATAACCGCCTGATTTAAGATCAACTCTCCGTTCCAGTATACGTTGAGCCTCATTTTCAACATCATATAAATCGAAAATGGGACGCTCACCTGTATAGTATTCAAGCTTATTACTGAGTTCTGGAACATAGTCTTTGGTGAACTGCTGTAATTCGGTAAAAGATAACTTTGAATCAATTCGGATGCGATCTAATTCTGTACCAACAAAATCTCTTAATACACGTCGTGCCAATGGTAAATCTTCATACAACACGTGAGTTTTTTTAAGTTTAAGACGTGATTGAATTTTTGCCCATAAACGACGTAAAAAATCGGCATCTTGATGCAGTTCATTTTCAGAAACACCTTCCGCTGCCGTACGTAAAATAAAGCCGCCATTTTCATCACACAATGATTCAACTAAGCTCTTTAAGCGCTCACGTTCTGACGCATCCTCGATACGTTGTGAAATTCCTACATGCGTCACATTAGGCATGAATACCAAATAGCGTGAAGGTAATGTAATGTCTGTTGTTAAGCGTGCACCTTTGGTGCCAAGAGGATCTTTGACAACCTGAACAACAATGTCTTGGCCATCTCTGACTAATTCTCTTATGTCTTTCTTTTCTATCACAGTTTCAGATACTTCAACCGCAATTTCATCATGTACTGCAATGTCCGAGGCATGTAAAAATGCAGCTTTATCCAAGCCAATATCAACAAAAGCGGCTTGCATCCCAGGCAAAACTCGACTGACTTTGCCGCGATAAATATTCCCTACTAAGCCTCTTTTCGTGTGCCTTTCGATGTGAATTTCTTGCAGAATACCATTCTCGATTAAAGCCACTCTGGATTCTGATGGCGTCACATTAATTAACAGTTCTGCGCTCATTCATGTATTCCCATTTGTGCTAACATTGATTCTGTTTCAACTAGAGGTAGCCCAACAACGTTGCTGTAGCTGCCATTAATTTGTTTGACGAATTTTCCGCCTATACCCTGAATAGCGTAACTACCAGCCTTGTCGTGGGGTTCACCCGTTCGCCAATAGGCGCTTATTTGCTTATCAGATAGACTAGTAAATTCGACTTCAGTTCTCACCACTGTCGATATTTTTTTGTTTGCGCCAAACATCGCAACACCGGTCATAACAATATGGCGCTGCTCAGATAACTTTTTCAAGATTGTCATACTATCATTTTGGCTTAGCGGTTTACCAAAAATTTCAGCGCCAAACGTAACAATAGTATCAGCCCCGATAACTATAGAATCTGGATTTTTAAGCCATATTGCATGCGCTTTTGAATTAGCGAGTCGGCTAACAAGGGCCTCTGGCATCTCGCCTGAATGCGGCGTTTCATCGATGTCAGCCACTTGGATTTCAAAATCACTAAGGAGATATGATAGAAGCTCATGGCGACGGCTTGAAGCCGACGCTAGGATGACTTTAGGTAAGTTATGCAATTTAGGCATATTAGGTGACTCGGAATAATCTGCGGTAACGTCTTAAAAACCAAAACAACCAAGGCCATAAAAATACAGATGTGATAACCGGCCACAAAAACTCGAATCTAAACTGCACGCCAGTTAACCAATATTGTAGCCAGTAAACAAGCATATGATAGAGCATCGACAAGATAAAAATCATGATGGCCTGTTGCACCACACTGTAGTTTCTAAAACGTTGATAGTTGGCAGCAACTAAATACACTGGAATGACCATTGCAAAACTATGCACGCCCAAAGAAGTGCCGTAAAGCACATCCAAAACCACCCCACAAATAGCGGTTGCGCCGACACCAACTCTGTTGGGTAATGCCATCGTCCAATAACATAAAAGTAATAACAACCAATCCGGACGATAAACGTCAATAGACGCAGGCATGGGCATAATTTGCAGAATAAACGCCACAATAATGCTTGCTGGGATCAGAGTCTGATTTAACTTCACTGCTTTTCCTCTAAGTCTTCAGGTGGTATCGCATCAGTTAATATCGTATTTGGCGCAATCGCGCCTGCTGGAGCAGTTTCTTGAGGCCAAAGAAGCAACAGGTATTTTATACGGTCTAATTTTGCAAATGGTGTTGCCGTGACTTCTGCAAAAGGTCTACTTTCATTGCGTATAATTTTAGTTATTGTGCCAACCGGATAACCTTCAGGGAAAACCTCTCCGAGTCCAGATGAGACGAGTATATCGCCTTCTTCAATATCTGCGCTATGAGGCACGTGCTGCAGCTGCAGAGAATCTAGGCTACCATCACCTACGGCAATGAATCGCACATTGTTACGCTCAATTCTAACGGGAATAGCGTGCGTAACGTCAGATATTAATAACACCCTGCTATTAGTAGTACCAACTTCAGATATTTGACCAACAATACCGCTATCATCTAATACTGACTGGCTTAAGAAAACACCATCTAAGGCCCCTTTATTTATCACAATTTGATGACTGTAGGGGCTGGTATCGACGGCCATAAGTTCAGTGATCATTTTGTGCATGCTGTCGCGCACTGGCGCATCGAGCAGTTTACGCAAGTTTTTATTTTCTTGTTCTAATATGCGAAAGCGCTGAAGTTGCTCGCTCATCAAGGTAACTTGGTTGGTTAGTTTTTCATTATTTTTTAACAGTGTTTGGCGCGAACTAAAACGATCTGCGCTCCAGCTCAGCATTGCACCTGGCAAGTTCGCAATGTATTGCAGCGGACTTACCATTGAATTCAGATAAGTCCTTGCAGTGGCAAAGTTAGCCACTTTGGTATCTACAATCATAGCGCCAAGAGATAGCACTAAAATAATAGCTAAGCGAACAAATAAACTTGGGCCACGAGCAAAAACTTCATTCATATTAAAATAAAAGGCTAACGCCAGCCCTTATTCATAACTAAATAAGTCGCCACCATGTAAATCAATCATGTCGAATGCTTTACCACCACCACGAGCAACACATGTAAGAGGGTCATCAGCAATAACGACGGGGATACCCGTTTCTTCCATTAATAAACGATCGAGGTCTTTTAACAATGCACCACCACCTGTGAGGACCATGCCTCGTTCGGAAATATCCGATGCCAGTTCAGGTGGAGACTGCTCTAAGGCAACCATGACTGCACTGACTATGCCTGACAATGGTTCTTGAAGGGCTTCTAAAATTTCGTTGCTGTTAAGAATAAAGCCACGAGGAACACCTTCTGCAAGATTACGACCGCGAACTTCAATCTCTCTTACTTCTTCGCCAGGATAGGCAGTACCAATCTCGTGCTTAATTCGCTCTGCGGTAGCTTCGCCAATGAGCGAGCCAAAATTTCTGCGGATGTAGTTAATGATAGCTTCGTCAAATTTATCACCACCAATTCTGACTGATGAAGAATACACCACACCATTCAAAGAAATGATAGCCACTTCGGTTGTACCACCGCCAATATCAACGACCATTGAACCGGTTGCTTCAGATACAGGTAAACCAGCACCAATAGCCGCTGCCATTGGCTCGTCAATTAAGTAAACTTCACGAGCACCAGCACCCAATGCCGATTCGCGAATTGCACGGCGCTCAACTTGTGTTGAACCGCACGGCACACAAACCAAAACACGAGGACTTGGTCTGAGGAAGTTATTGTCATGGACCTGCTTGATAAAATGCTGAAGCATTTTTTCAGTCACGTAAAAATCGGCAATAACGCCGTCTTTCATGGGTCGAATAGCCTTGATGTTTCCCGGCGTTCGGCCTAGCATTTGCTTTGCTTCGTGGCCTACTGCAGCCACACTTTTTGGACCACCTGCTCGCTCTTGGCGTATAGCCACTACTGATGGTTCGTTGAGGACAATACCTTGATCCTTTATGTAGATAAGCGTGTTCGCGGTACCTAAATCGATCGAAAGGTCGTTTGAGAACATGCCTCGAAGCTTTTTAAACATGGAATGCCTTTGCGTTATTTTTGTTATTTTTTGGGCCCACGAATTCAGTTGAAAAAAAGAACTGGTGGGCAGTTAGAACAGGATTATAGGGCTAATTCAGTGATTTTACCAACGCCTTGTGATAAGGGCAAGTAATGCCTACAAAATTTAATCGTTAAAGACTTCTAATCGTTAAAGACTTCTAATCGTTAAAGACTTCTAATCGTTAAAGACTTCGCGCCAGTGTATTGTGCGATCGTTGCCACGGAAAATACCAAACGTGGCGACAGCTGAAGGGCTGTTATCATAAGCACCGTCGTTGGCCCAATCATATTTAAACCAATCATAGGCGTCGTATGAGACACCTATCTGACCTTGATTTCCAGCACCCGGAGCTTGCAATTCAATGGTCTGAGTTTTACCGCTAAGGAAACGTCCAGCTCCGCCAAGTGCATCGGTCAGCGCAGGATCTAAGCTAATATGGGTAAGTGATATTTTACCTGCATCGTAACCAGCGCAATTGTCATCAGGAGTAGCAACAAACGTAGTACCATCAAAATGCTCAATTTGCATCGGTTGCGGGAAATTTGAGGTTTCCGGTCCAAAGCTATTTTCCAACAGCAAACGACCAAATCGAATTTCAACACCTGTGGGTGACGCATCAACTGTGGTTGTTACGCCTACATTGTCAGAATCCGTAATGGTCGCGACAGAAAAATCGATATCCGACGTAAATGGAGCGATTAATGCGTTAGCAGATCGGTTGTAGAAAAAGTGGTCAGCATCTGATAATTGGTAGTGCAGCACTCCTTTGGGTAATGCAGCACCACTAGATAACGCGGTCAAGTTAGTTTGACTCAAGGTACCTGTATTCATAGTGGCCGTTAAGGGAAGTTTGTTACTGTCAACGCCTACCGCGATTTCGTCAAAGGTCGGGGTAGTCAAGTTAATATTTAAAGCGCCGAGCTTCATGTAATCATTGCTGCTACCCTGACTGTCCTGGTAATAGTTTTGGGTAATATTACCTTGCTTGTTGTAAGCCGTAATTGCCAAGATGGGATTACTTAAGTATGAAATTGCACCCATACTATTGCTAGCTTCGTCCATTTGACCGCTATAGGCCGCATATGCTGTTGACGCATTGCATGTCGCTATAAAATAACCATCATCTGCGACTGTTTGCGCAAAGCGCTCAGGGACAAAGCGACCAATGTTAATTGCCACAGCTGGAATAACAATACTTGCATTGCCATAATCGCTGTCTTGAGCGTCGAGGTTAAGTAAGCCTACTTCTGAATATTGCGCTGCATTATAAGTGGACACTCCGGAGGAAAAGCTGGTCAACGTCACATCTTGAAATGCTGGGCTGGCGCTAGTTGCCATAGTGCTCGCTACTCGATAGCTTAGATTACCGTTTACGCTACTGGTTAATGTAGGTCCCGTGCGAGTAAGCATTAACTGTATTTGTCCGGGTGAATAGTTTAGCGTAATGACGGCAGGAGTAGCGGCGTTATAAGCCGTCACGGTTAGATCAAAGTTCTCTCCTGCGGCATACGTAGTTGTTGCTGTTGCTGTTGCACCATCTAAGTTCGTTGCCCCTGATTTTGCGCTAACAACAAGCTCTGCTGGACTGACCCAAAACGAATTACTGGTGCCGGTCAATGTCACGCCGCCGACATTATAGTTAGCATGTAAACGAATTTGTCCTGCGTCGTGATATATCGGTGTTGGTATTATTGCAATGCTGTCGGCACCAAAGTTCAATGTGGTATTAGTGGTACTTGAGTGTTTCGCAACCGTATTGCCATCAATAGTAAAATTGAGACCGCTGGTGCCGCCTGGTTGAACATTCTGCTGCGATAAATCCACATTCTTATTACCACTAAATAAGCCAGTACAAACACCGTCAGTATCCTGCACAGCCTGAATTTTTAGGCTATCGCCAAATACGGCACCTGATGTTTGATTAGGTAAGGTCGTGCTATTACCTGCACCTGACAAAAACCTGAAGCCTGCATCAGTAAATTCTATATCACAAGAATTACCGTTAGGTTCTTCACACGCAAGTGCGTTAGAGGCTGTAATTGAGGTATTAGTTAATGACAAGGTCAAGGTTTCAACATCGGTATTATTAAAAGTAACGGTGGTGCTGCCGGTGAAGGTTGGAGAACTTTTAACCGCGCCGTCAGCAAGAAAGTCAAGGGTGACTGGCTGGGCACTTAACGTTGAACAACTTGCATCGGCGCAAGCTTTAATCGTTACCGTTTCAGCATCACAAGTTAATCCTTGGCCATCATGAATAATTTCATAGTGGTGGACAGCAGGTTCAGCACAAGCGTGAGTTTCAGCCATGATGGTCTCTACTTGAGAAGTACTCAACGCAGTTTCATACACCCTGAATTCGTCTAGTTGACCATTAAAATGGTAATCCGTCGAATGAGAAACGCCGCCAACCATCATTTGTGCATTGACATAAGCGTTATTATTGTTCGGCGATCCAAAACGTTGGCTTAAAGTCTGCTCTATACCATTAATATGCATGCGGTTGCTGGTAACACTACCATTAGTGAATTCTACTGCAACGTGATGCCACCCATTCTCCAGACCTGCACTTGAAATGCCGTAAATATCGTTATTAAAAGTATTGAACCCCACACTACCGTTATTAAACCATATGTCGTGATAATTCCAACTGATAGGCATTGAATTCCCCGTCCCATTCCAATTCATCCAGAATGTAACTGTGGTTTTAACACCTTCGGTAGTGGTATCTAATGGCAATCCTGTTGCTTGAATAGAACCATTGTTTTGGTTCGAATAACCGCAGGTGCCCGGATTACCGGTTAGTGCTGGCGAAGCGGTTTCAGGTACAGAATTACTGATAACCTGGGCATTATAACCATTACCCGTGTTGTCAATAACCTCACCTGAACTGCCATCCCAGCTGAGTTCTTCGAAACGATATTCTAAGACTGGGGTTGGGGCTACGCATGCCCCGAATGTCACAGCACCGCCAATAGCACCATCACGCAGAATTTCATAACCTGAAGGCGCGACATTAGTTCGGATATTATTTGCAATAGAAATTTCTAAAAAGTCATCCCCACCACGTTCAAAGAATATAGCCGCTATGTCAAATAAAGAGTCTTGCGTTAAGGTGAAAGACCCACCCGTATTTGAATTGCCAGCTCTATTTTCAAACCTTAACTCATTATTCGCGCCGCTATTTGAGCTGCCAAATTTATTGAATGAAACAACGTCACCGGAGAGTGTATTCATGATAAAACTAAAACCGTCATCACTCTCAACATAAATAGTATAATCACCTGCAGGCAAACTGAGCGTTCCTGATGTATGCACTAAAAAATTTGAATCAGCAACTCCTGCACTAGCCCCAGGGTAAGGTAATGTGCCTGCAAAATCGTGAGCACTGCCACCAAAGTCGATGCGATCAACGTTGCTTGAACCACTAGCAGCAACATTATATGCGCCACCGTCTATTAAACCAGATGCCGGTGAACCTGCGTTCAGCCAAGCCGCATGGATATTTAGCGCTTCCGTTGTTGTGTTTATCCTAGAGTTATTACCAGCATTGTCAATTCCAATGCCAACAGCATTTAGCAAGCCAGAATCACAGGCAAGTGGCGGTGGTGGTGGTGGTGGACAGCTTCGGGCACTGCCATCGTAGTTATTACCCGCGTCCTGATTAGTGAAAATGGTTTGGATCTGAGCGGATGTCAACACTGAGTCAAACACTAGGGCCTCGTCAATTAATCCATCAGCAGATGATTGACCTACACCGTAAGATCTACTTCGCTTGGCACCAAAATAGAGCGTTGCCAAACCGGTAAATGGTGTCTTGCCTCCATATCTGTTGTTCCGGGAGACATTCTGTTCTACACCATCGACGAAAATTTTGGCCGTGATGTTAGCAACGTCCCATACAAACGTCAGGTGTTTCCAAACCCCAGGCCCTACCGAGAAAGCATTAACAGTTGTATTCTGGAAATCTCGATCTCTGCCATCTTCAAAAAAAAATTTGACTCTACCGTCAGGCGCAATGGATGCAACGAAGTATTTATCACCAGAACTGGCATCAAATAGTATTTTATCCACCCCTGAATTCCAAGCACTATTACCTTGATACCAAAGGCTAATAGTCCCACTGGAGCCGATAGTTGTATCCAGATCGACCCCACTGTCAACAGCCTCGACTATTGATGCACTATTATTAGCGGGGATATTAGCAGCATTACATATTTTTCCGGCTGCTGTTGAAATCCCTCCAATCGCGATGCCATCGAAATCGTTACCCGAATTATCAGTAACTTCATCGCTGATACCACCCCAACTCAATTCGTCAAAGCGGTATTCTGCAATGGGAGGCTGTGGTTCAACCAAATAATTAACAACCAATAAAGGTGCATCGCCAGAATCGCCATCGTGTGATGTAGCTGTTCGCTCACAGCTACTTGACGTGCAACCAGACCCAGGCTCAATAATAACCGCTATGTCATTATTGGCCGCCCAGCCTGTTCGGTTTACAATTTCTTGAATAATGACGCTTATATCAGAGGTTTGTTGAAGTTCGTTCTCATTATTCCATGCTGCAGGAGACCAATTTACAGAAGCCGACGTTTTTGTTCTATCACTAATGTTGTCATCACTATTTGAAAATACATTAGGGCTCTCATTATCTTCACCGAATATAACAAGATTAGTGGTCCCACTATTGGCATCATCTGTTACAAATTGAATGTGGGCCGAGGTGATTGTTGCTCCCTGTGGAATATTAATACTCTCAAAACGCATACCAACAATTTGCAGACCACCGGCATAATCATCATGACCAAATTCAAGGTCACTGCTGTCGCGGTACATGTCGCCGTTACTGATCAGTTCTTCGGCGTCGTTATTTCCGCTACTCACCCTAACTTGTTCAGTCCCGCTGAAGGCGGTTGATGGGAATATGGATAAAACCCACAGTAAGTAAACAATCACATTGCGTGAATTTCTGTGTTGAAGATTCATTCTTTGTGCGCCCTCATTATATCGGCAGATAAACTGCTTAGGGTTGTCGCTTCGGTACTCGCATAAGTTGACAGTACTGTTCCAAAAACCTTGCGGCAATCTGCGACAATTGCGTTCGTCAAGGTCAAGCTCAACAAACTCGCAGAGACTGCTTTTAGGTTTTGTAAATTCTTTTTAAGTATTCTTTTCATCATCTAATTCTCTTGCATAGCGTCGACTGACAAAGTTCGACTCACCACGACGCCATCAAGCCCGCAACTTCCTGTGCTTGAAAAACGATAATAACGATAGTCTTCGCCGTTAAAATTGATATCTGTTGTGGTACATCGCGCACTAAACTCACAGGCCTGAAATCCAGAAATTGATCCAAAGGTAGCGGAGTTTGCAATAACTTGATTGCATTGTTGTGGGCCTGTTCCTAGAGGAAAGGAGGCCATAGCTAATTCTTGAATACCTACCTGCGCTGCGTTTTTTGCACGCACGCCATACACTTCATACAGGACTGAGTTGGACGACGTACTGATCATATTAACTAGCGTGCCAGCTAATAGCGCCAAAACGATAATGGCAAACAAGGCCATCACAATCATACTGCCACGCTGATGCTCAGCCCCACGGCACCTGTTTTTTCGATAGCGTAGTAACTGCATAGCATGTGTATTTTTTGTACTTTTACTAAGGCACATTGGGAACATGTATCTCCTGAGTAAACGTCATATTTTCGCCGTCTCGGGTAAAAATAAACTGAGTTTGTGTGTATGCATTTCGGCGCAGGGAAGCATCGACAATTCTGAACGGATTTTTACTATTAGTATTGGCTGCATTAGGGTTTGCACTTAATTGATTGGCTAGGTTTTCTGCCATTAACACACCCCCACTAATAAAGGTTGTTTGGGTTGCCGAAATAGCTGACTCATGGCGATAAATCGCATTATTTCTTACGCAGTAATTTACCGCTGAATTGGCAATATAAATACGTTTTGCAGGGCTAGCTTGGGAAAATGCGCCATCCAGTGTCAGTTGGACCACGCTGTCAGTATCATCGTTGGTTGCGCAATCGCCATCACCGTCGTCGCTGCAGGCGTTAATTAGCTGACGTCGATTGCTCGTATTTGAATACACGTCATTCGAGCTTGTTGGATAAACCAACGCATAGTCACTTCCTGCAACGGGTGTAAACACATTACCATCAATGTCTTGCATTTCGATAATATCGATTTCACGATCACTACTTGGCGTCAGTGGTAGCGTTAGGTAAAATGAGCTCCACCGGATTGGCACGAACTGTAAACAATGAACCCCAGCGTTGCCCGTGAGTCGAACTGAATTTGGCACTGCCGCCGAGATTTCGCGATTAATTCGTTCAACCGCAAAACTGCCTTCTCGCAGTAATTGTTCGCGCTCGCTAGCGTCAATAAAAATTTGCGTAGATGAGCGAATAAAACGGGCCATACCGACTGACACAATCGATAATACAACCAACACCACGACTAATTCAACTAAGGTAAATCCCCCTTTATTGCTAAGCTTTGCTGTTGGAGTAATCATTAAAAATTACCCTTGAAGCTTGTCATTCTGATTCGCTCACCACCGGGCGTTGTAATAGTGACTGCCACCAGTTTCTTGTTGGCAACATATGCTGGGTCCTCTAAAACGCCATCTTGGTCGAGATCTGCGTCGTTAATGCCGTCGTGGTTCTGATCGTAGAACACGCTAACTTCAGCACTAAAGCCGGCATAAATGTTGACACCATCTACATTGGTAGTTAAGCCCAGTGAATTTAAAATTAATACCCCGGTAACATCAAGTCCATGGTAATCATCAACGTCATTGAATGAGCCACGGTCCTCGCCCGCGTCAGGTCCAAGATCATCGCTGCTGGTGCAAGGCACTGCCGGTTCTAATACGCTTTCATTGCATCGCAGCATGCCACCAACCTGATTTGAGTGTTGGTCAAAGGATTTGGCTAAAATTTCATTACTCAACGATTGCCCTAACGACGCAGCTCGTACTTGCCAAATAGGATCAATACCCTTTTTCACTTGCGGTTGTAAAAAACTAACCACCAAAACCATGGCGATTGAAAAAATAACAATACCCACAATCAGTTCGATCAAGGTAAAACCTCGCTGTGCTCCGATAGATACAGAGCGCGCAAGCTGAGTTTGATTGGCTAAATTAACACGCATGAATAAAGCCTTCCGACTCAATACAAACTTGTGCAGCGGCCACGCCAGTAAAAGTGACCGTGCATCCGGCACTGCAATTAGATGCGGTTGTTAGTGGCGAACCAAAGGAATCAAAATCAATAGCACCAATAGATGTTGAGCCATCAAAGGCAGTCATTAATACGTTTGCTTCTAGTATTTCAGTAGCAGAGGTTCTTAAATATTCTGGGGAGCTATAATCAATCGAACTAGCGCAAGTACCCAATTCGTTACCTGATGCATAATTGCTTGAGGCCGGACCGAAGGCGACTTGGCTACTTGTGTTAGTAAAATTTATTCTATGACAAAACAAAGGACGTGAATCCTGCATGGCTCTAATTTGCATATTGCGCAACACGGATATAAGCCGGTTCTGATAAGTATACTCAGAATAGCCGCCAGCACCGCTGAACTTAGGTACAGCATAGACAGCTAAAATACCAAGAATAATCATCACGACAATAAGCTCAAGAAGGGTAAACCCGCCTTGAGCTTTTGAGTATTTAGGAACCGATAAGTGCCATATCATTGTAATAGTGCTCAAAAAAAGGTCTTAACAACCTGTAGCAACAACCGTGATGATTGGTGATGCATTTTCTAGCGCATTGGTATATCGAACATAACACTCACCTGTTTCCACTCCAGCGTTGCCAAGCGCCACAATGAAGTTCCCCTCTGGTGTGTCAGCATTAGTTATATTAAATTTTGCAGAATCTAAATCAACGAACTCTACTACGTTTGCATTACCGGTAACCGTTACCGCATTTGGGTAGCCATACACTGTTGATATTGTGACTGCATCACCAGAACTATCTACTCTTAGAGGAACCATTGCCGGCGCGGCTTCAGTGCCCTTCAATAGACCATTAATTGCAGCCTTCGCATATACAAGTTGTGACCCACCTTGCAAAGATGCTCTGATACCGTTAAGTGTTGATTCTTTCGCATCAGCCTGCAAGTCAATAAAACGCGGCGCTGCAGTTACAGCCAGTATACCTAGGATCACGATAACGATGATTAGTTCGATTAATGTGAAGCCTTTTTGCTTGCTCATTTGGTTTTTCATAATAATTCCTTCGAATTGGATGTTTTTATTAAATTTAAAAGTTAAAACGTTATAACAATATGGAGCAATACCTATTCACTTAGTTATTACTAAATACAATCACCTGACCAATCCTTGGATCATAAACAAAGCCGTTTCCTATACCCGTGGTAGTGGGCTCATTAGTGTTGTTCTTTACGGTTTGAGTGAGATAGTAATGACAAACATCGTTACCACCCGAACCGGCATTTTCATTCACATTCGTGAAGTATCGAAAATCTTTTACTGCCTGCGTACTCCAAGTTGACGTAATCGTTGGTGCACTCTGCATAATTAGGTTGAAGATACTTTCACAGTCCAAGCGACTCATGCTGTCGTCTTCCGAACTTGTATCATTATTTAATTGGCCCGTTGGATAACCGGTATCACTATCGACACCAATTAAAAGCCCTTCAATGGTCACAAAACTCAAATTGTTACCGTTGTTGTCCTGCGGTCGACCTTCGATTTCCCACTGTGCGCGAACCAAACCAACGCTTGTCGCAAAACCACCGGCAACGCCCTCAACAGTGGCATCTTCAGCATCTTTGGGCACATCCAAGAAGCGCGGTATTGCCGTTGCTGCTAGAAGCCCAAGAATAACAACAACAATAACCAGTTCTATTAGCGTAAAGCCTTGTTGTTTCATATTGTTAACCGTTGCCATGATGTCTCCTACCATTTAATTCAATTGGATCTTAAAACAGATTTCCTGTGCCAAGATGATATTCAAAATTTTGACCCTTTCGACTATAACGACATATATCGACTAGTTCGCTTGAGTCATTAACGCTCTGTAGTACTATCAACTCAACTTTGATACCTAACTGTTTCTCAACATTGACATCAAGTTCTAAGGCCCCAACTTCGACTACTACTGAGCCTGCAAATATATTTAAAAAAGCACTGCAAGCTTCATTTGATTGCGCCAAGTTAGGCCAACCTTTGTTATTAATTTCAATACGCTCAACGCGTTTAACATTTGACGTTGCATACAAAATCGAATTCGGTCTACCTTCAAACTGCCACTGCCAATGCATTTGTGCTATGCCTTTCTCCATGGCTGTTTGTACATTTTCAAAACCAACATTTTCCCATGCATCGCTATTGCCGCCCAACAGACTTTTATATAGGCCCGTGGCTAACACCATAATGACGATTAACACCCACACGAAGCGAAACAGTGTGCTTGACATTATTTACCTTGCACTACGCTCATCATGTCCCACATAGGTGTGAATATGCCTAACGCCAATACCAACACCATAGCTGCCACAATGGCTATCAAAATAGGTTCTATCTTTGAGGTTAGACTCTTTAAGTCATATTCAACCTCGCGCTCATAAAACTCAGCGACTTCCTTCAACAACTCGTCAACACGACCCGTTTCTTCACCTACATTAATCATTTGCATAACCAATGGCGTAAACAAACCACTGGCTTGGGCGACACGAGACAAATTTTCACCTTTTTCAATGCGCTGACGCATACCAATGATGGCTTTTCTCATGTAACTATTACTGACTGCATCAGCAACTAAATTCAATGCTGTCGTTAATGGCACCCCCGCTTTTAGCATCATAGAAAAACTGCGAGCGAAGCGACCTAACAAAGAACGTTCTATGATAGAACCTACCAATGGAACCTCTAGTATTAACTTATCCCATTTGTAACGCCCTTGTTTAGTATCAAGATAACCCCTTGTTATGAAAAAACATACCATACTAAGGATAATCAAGACCCACCACTTGGTAACAAAGAAGTTAGACATTCCTATTAAAAACAAAGTCATAGCAGGCAGTTCGGCATCAAACTTTTCGAACATACCTGCAAACACAGGAATAACGAAAATATTCATAACAATGAGGGCTGCAAACAGGGCAAATACGACAAACATGGGATAACGTGTTGCTGCTTTTATTTGTTTACGGGTTTCTTGTTCTCTCTGCAGGTATTGTGCAAGTTGCATAAAAGCGTCATCCAAACGACCTGTATTTTCGCCTACGTGCACAACACTGACGAAAAGTTGATTGAAAATTTTTGGATGCTGAGCAAGTGCAGAAGATAAATTTCGGCCACGTTCTAATTGTTCAATAACAGCGTTAAGTGCATGGCTCATGCGTTTTGAGTTTGTATTCGCTAATCCCGCAACTGATCGAATAATAGGTATACCGGCTTTTGCCAATGAATACATTTGCCGAGCAAAGATAACTAAATCGTCAATACTGATTTGCGGTACAAATAAGCCAAAATCAGTGGATCCTTGCTTTTTATCCAACTTACTAGACATCGCCTTAATATCAACAGGGATAATATTCCTTGTCATCAGCATTTTTGCGGCGGTTGCGGCGTCACTTGCGTCGATCGTTCCATCAACCAGCACACCGCCTTGCTCCCGTCCCTTGTAAGCAAAGAAGGCCATTAGTTATCATCCTCGAGTGACAAGCCTGAGGGACCAAAATCGGTTTGCAGACTATCAGACAGCTTCGATGGTGCGGGTTCAGGTTGTGGTATTAATGCCGCAGGAATGTCATCCTCTGCCGCGTGTTCGGTATCGTCTTCATCCTGCATATCACCGACCATTTCGACTAGTTTTAAGACCTCATCAATACTCGTAATCCCCTCTTTGGCGTAAAGTAATGCCGAATGGGCCAATGGTTTATAGTCAGGACTAAGACGCGCGGCATCTGAGAAAGCACTTGTATCGTTATTTTTTAAGGCACTCATCATGGCTTCAGTCATTTCGAGTAATTCAAATACACCAACACGTCCACGATAACCACTTTGGTTGCATTTTTGACAGCCTGCGCCTTTTTTGAATGTGATATTAGAGATGTCTTCGTTGAGCGTCTTAAGCCAAAAATGGGCTTCCTTAGAGACTTCTTCATCCACACTGCAGTTATCACATATACGCCGCACGAGTCGTTGCGCGATAATTGCCCGCAGTGAACTGGCGACTAAATAACCAGGAGCACCCATGTCGAGTAAACGAATAGCACTACTAATGCTGTCATTAGTATGCAAAGTAGAGAGTACTAAGTGACCGGTTAATGCGCCGCGAAGACCAATTTCGACAGTTTCTTTGTCACGCATTTCACCCACCATAATAATATCGGGATCTTGGCGAAGGGTGGTTCTAAGAACGCGCGAAAAAGTTAAGTCAATTTTGGGATTAACTTGTACTTGGTTAATCCGTGGTAATCGGTATTCAACCGGGTCTTCAACTGTGATAATTTTTGAGTGTGGCTTATTCAGCTCAGACAATGAGCCATATAATGTGGTGGTTTTACCTGAACCTGTTGGGCCAGTGACCAGGATCATGCCGTGCGGTCGTTGTAATAGCTTTCTATATCGTTTAACGATACTCGGCGGCATACCAGTTTGACTAAGAGTTAAAATGCCCTCTGATTGGTCAAGTAAACGCATTACCACCGACTCGCCGTTTTGCACCGGCATGGTCGATAAACGGACATCAATAACGCGACCTTTTATTTTTATCTGTGCGCGACCATCTTGCGGTAAACGCTTCTCTGAGATATCCAGACCCGACATCAGCTTTAATCGCAGCACCAATGCTGCTGCGATGTTACGCTCGGGAATAACTGTTTCTTGCAACTGACCATCAACACGTTGGCGGATACGCAGTTGATTTTCTTCTGGTTCAATATGTATATCCGATGCCTTAGCTAGGACAGCATCTTCAAATATAGAATGCAGCAGTTTGGCAACGGCGGTATCTTGTTCGCCATCAACACCAATATTAAGTTCAAAGTCTTGTGAGTCGTCATACTCTTCGGCTAATTCCTGTGCGAATGAGGCAATTTCTTCGGTTTTGCGGTAAAAGTTTTCGTAAGCCGCAAATAATTGAGTTTCACTAACAACGGCTATTTCAATTGGTTTAGGTAGGCGGTTAGTAAGGTCATCCACTGCGTTTATATCGCCCGGATCACTCATGCCCACAAGTAACTTATCGCCTTTATCGTCGAGCACCAGCGCACGGTATCGACGCGCTTGAATTTCTGGAAGTAACTTAACTGCCTCGGGGTCGACACGATAATCATCTATATTGATCAATGGGACATTTAAATGCGTTGATAACAACTCAAGTAATTGCCCTTCACTTACCATTTTCAGGGAGATCAGGGTTGCCCCTAACTTACGACCCGATTGGCGCTGTTCTGACAGCGCTATTTTCAATTGTTCATCATTAATTAAGTTATTTTGGACTAACAAGTCACCTAAGCGAATTTTCATATTTTATGACCCCACCAAAGCTGCTAAGCGTCCATCAACAAAGCTAACAACCTGCGTTGATAACTGATTCGATAATTTGACTTTTTTGTAAGTAAGAACGGCTTGTTCATGCATTTTTTGCTTGTCTTGACTAATTGCCAAGCCCAGCATCCAACGTGCATTGTCTGGCTGGCGTTGCAGTAAAACGGCATAATCCTGTAAAGACGTTGCGTAATCTTTTTGTTTTTCAGCAAGTGCAGCACGAAAGCTTAGTAGCTCGTCGTCTGCAATCATATTTTTAGGGTGTTCAATAAGTAATGTTAATGCTTGCGTATTTCTATTTTCACGAAACAGCAAGCGCGCCTGCATTAGCCGCATACTGCTATCATTGGGTATCAACTTAATACCTTGATCTAATAAAAAGGCCGCTCTTGTTGGATTGCCTTGGGCGAACTCAAGACTGGCCAAGCGTTTTCGAGCACTGGCATTTCTTGGCTCCAACGCAATTAAGCTATTTAGGTCCTTAATTGCTGTTGCGGTATCACCGTTCTTTAATGACAACTGAATGCGTTGCTCCAATATACGGTGAGTTGAGGCACTCTTATTGCTTGAAGTCACGTTAAACACCGGCTTTTCGATGGCGGCCTTAGCCACTTCAGTTGTGGCTTTGAGCTTAACTTGAACGGCAGTGTTGGTATCGGTTATTTGGACTTTTACTTGCTGCTCTGGTTGCTGTATTACTGGAACTGCTAATACCGCTTGTTGCTCGGCTTGCTGAATGACTGCCGCTTTTGCCGTGACACGCTGTACCTGTTGTTCTAGCTCTCGGTTAATCTCGGCCAATTTGGCTTCTGCAATTGCGGTAGCGGCGGCCGCTCGCTTTGCGCTTTCTAAACTAATTAGCGTGGCCTTATCAAGTTCACTTAAAACGATTTGCCTTTGCGTGCTCTCCGGTATTTCTTGTAATAATTGGTCAGCCTCGTCACGTGGCGTCTCATTGACTGGCAAAGTAATTAAGTTGGACGCAGCACTGACCATTGAATCAAACTTTTCGTCAATATTCTGCTTTGGCAATAAAAGCCACGTCATTGCGCCAGTGACGATGACAAGCACCAAAGTACCAACATAAAACTTTCGTGACCTTGCCCTCTGGGTTTCCATCGGAACATAATCAGCTTCGTAAACTGATTTACTGCCCCTTTGTTCAAGATCCTTAAGCATTTTGTTTACAACACTCATTTAATCCACCCTAAACCCAAATTGACTAAATTAAAATTCTCGGGGGTATTTGTGAGCACCAATAACACAACCGAGGCTGCAATAAAAAGTGAGGTTGGCAACCAAGCCCATGGTCGTTTTTTGCGAGTAAGACAGGCTGCCTCAGTATCACCAATAGCCGCTTTCACGTGCTTCAATGTGACTTTTTGCACGCCTTCGCCATAAGCTAACATGAGTGATTTATGACACAACACATTGACTATTCTCGGTGTACCGCCGCTGGCTTTATGTAATAGCCTGCAACAGGCTTCATCAAACAAGCCTTCTACCCTATACCCGGCGACAGCCATTCTGTGGCGAACATATTGATAAAGCTGATCAGCATCCATCAATTTTAATTTATAAGAAAAGGTGATGCGCTGCAGTAATTGGCGTAGTTTAGGTTGCTTTAGTTTGTCATCCAATTCAGGTTGTCCAAACAAAACAACTTGCAACAGTTTTTGTGATTCTGTCTCTAAGTTCGTCATTAGACGAAGCGCTTCAATACTTTCATCCGGTAACGCTTGTGCTTCGTCAATAATGAGGACTGCATTTTTTTGTTGCTTATGAATTTCAACAAGACGCCGCTGAATCAATTGCGTGAACTCTTGTTGGTCAGTTCCCTCCGGTAATTCGACGTTTAGCTCCGCCGCTACCGAACGACGTAATTCAGCCGGTGACAAATATGGGTTTGGAATATAGGCAGTAACGAATCCATCAGGAAGTTCGTTTAAAAGCTTTCTGCAGATAAGTGTTTTACCCGCACCTACTTCGCCAGTCACTTTGATGAACCCTTCGCCACTTTTAAGTGCCGTAGATAATACGTCAATTGCTTCTTTATGACTCGGTAGCCCAAAGTAATAACTCGTATTTGGGGTGAGCGTAAAAGGCAATTCTCTGATACCAAAGTGATATAAATACATGATTATTCCACGTACAACCAATCGGCCATTTGTGCGCGACTGGTTTCAATTTGCTGACGCATAGTGTTTTTACCAACGACGGTTGGCTTCAGCAAAATAATAAGTTCTTTTTTGGTTTCTTTTTCACGTTTGCTTTTGAATAAGTTACCCAAAATCGGGATATCACCTAGCAACGGTGTTTGTGAGTTTTCTGTTGTAATAATCGACTGCATCAAACCCCCAATAACCACAATCTCACCCGACATTGCACGAATAATAGTGTCTGATTCGCGAATGGTGCTCTGAGCTAAGGGCAAAATATATTGCTCTTCGTTCAGTGTAATCACTTTTTCTTGCTCTTGAGTTTCAATAACAGACGGATGAATATGCAATAGAATACTGCCATTGGCATCAATCTGAGGTGTTACATCAAGTGCAATACCGCTGAAGAAAGGCGTTAAACCAATATCAGGCGTAATCGACGTTGAACTTGACGTAATCGTATTAGAGGTAGACACGTCGGTTACAAAGTACTCGTCGTTACCTACTTTTATAACGGCTTTTTGATTATTAATTGCTGTCACGCGTGGGCTTGAAAGTACTTGCACCTTGCCTTGCGTATCTAACAAGTTAAGCACGCCACTGAAGTCTTTATTTAAGAAAGACAAGCTGGTGAGACCACCTAATGACGCTGATACGTCATTCGCAAAATTCCCAGCTGAAGTAGAAAAATTAAGATCTGTGCTGCCAGCACTCGAGAGTACTTGCGTCCAGTTGATACCTTGTTGATATTCATCGTCCAATATCACTTCCAAGATGCGCGCCTCAATAATAACTTGGCGTTGTAAGCTTTCCTCCGAGACACTTAAGAAATTACCAATGGTCTTTAATTCACTCGGTAGAGCTCGCACGGTAACTAAACCCGCTTGTGGAGAGACGAGCACGGAGCGACCATTTTCGTTGCCCAGCATTTCTTTCAAACTGGTTTCGAGAGTTTGCCAAAAATTGGTCTCTGTGCGTGTGGTAATCGAAGTGCCATTAGAACCATTGCTTCTTCCAGCATTGTTACCATTTTGATTATTGCTTACCTGAGAATTTCCGCTGAAATTGTTCAAGCCACCAGTGTTGTTGCTGTTGTTGTTATTACTGGCATTTTCAGAGACTCCACCAGAAATAATACTGGTTTGAGTGCTGCCGTCGCGCTGCATCAACAAATAATTAACTGAGAACGTTTCGGTGCGAATACCCGCTGGAAAGACCTTATAAATATTCCCAATGCGGTCGATGTGAAAGCCATATAGGTCAGAAACAAGCTCAAAAATGGTCTCAAGATCAACTTGTTTTAAGTCAAGCGAAATAAGACCATTTACGTCGGGGTGCATAGCAACCGAGAAAGGAGTGTCTTTTACTAAGCCTGAAAAGAAACTAACCGCATCAATTTGTCTGGCATTAATGTCGTATTTATCCGCCGAAAATAAAGTATCGTTCGGCTTCGCCATCTCGCCAGCAAGCAAGTAATTAGATACCGCAGCCTCCAATTCAGGCGCGGGTTGAGGTTCCAGCTCTCGCATTTGAGCATCTAGCTCGTTGGCCAGTGACTTTTCAACGTGACTGCTAACAGGTGCTTGACAGCCTGCCAGTGAAATAGTGATAAAACAAAGACTTAATGCTTTGCAGATTCGTAAATTATTCATTATTTGTCTGCTTCTTAAAATCGCTTTTTTTATTTACCAAAAACCGTAGAGGCATTGCCTCCGGTTCATTCTCATTCTTCAAAAATACGCCGGAATTGGTGATCTCAGTCACGCGCCACGCGCCCACTTTTTGACCTTTTTCTAAAAAATTATTATTAACCACGGCGTAAAATATTTGATTCTTTTTGAATACCGCAGTGACATTAATTGACGTATCGACCTTTGACTCATCAGTATTGACCAAACGGTCGCTTTTACCTGGCGGACGCATCGGATCACTTAATGTTTTTGCATGCACCGTTATGGCCACGCTAAATTGTGCAATCAACAGCGTGATTAACAGTGCAATGCCACCACAAAGCCGACTCAATTTATTAATTAACATTGATGTAAGCCTCACTTCTACTTAAAGTAAATAACTCAATATCAACTTGCGCTTGTGGATACTTATTCACTTCAAACAGAATTTCGCGCCAGTGCAATTTCCAGCCCATTTGCTCCGCAGAGATTAAAAAGTCACGTGTATCAAAAAACGAACCTTCAAATCTAATTTTTAATCCGTGTTTAAATAATTCAGGACCAATGGCATTCTCAATTATATTTTGAGGATTAATATCATTTTCATCATCGTTAAAAATATTGCTAGGCGGTATAGAGGACATACTCATTAATCGCAGCTTTTTCGCTTTAGCTAATAATTGCTCAAGTACCAAAGGCATTGCGTAAGGGGGTACTAGTTGCTCTAATTCGTTAGCAAACAGTTTTTCCAATATCACAATTTGTTCATTAACGCCGCTAATTTGATTTCTTGTTTCCATGTCTGGATCAAGGCTGAGCTGTGCCTTTACTATGTCGACATTGTTAGATACATCAACTAAGCCAAGCTTTTTGGTGTTTATTTCATTGCGGGTCTCAATTGTCTGCATAATGGCCGGTTCAATTAACCCTAAAATTAAAACAAAACAAATTACAAAAGGAACCGCATAAAACAATAGTTTTTGCTCGCGCTCCGAAATAGCATTGAAACGTGCCTCGAGGTTATCCGTAAAATTACTCATTGGTTTCCCCTTGCGTTGCCTGTTTCTGCGAAACTTTACTTTCAATCTTAAAGCTCAATTGCTGGTCTGCTCTAAACACAGTGGCAGCACGAAAATCACGATTGTTAAAGAAGTCAGTTTTGCCAATAGCTTTAAGCCAGATAGGCAGTGCATCAGGCTGGTTAATATTGCCCTCTATTACAATATCGGTATCGTTAACTTTAAATGTTGTCAGCCATACATTATTATTGTTTACCTCTGCAAACGAGGTTAACGCACTCGATAAGGGTTTATCCTGCAATTTACTCAAACTTCTGAGCTTGTCGGCGAGGTGTTTTGCGGTCGACAGTCTCAATTTTTGTTTACTTAACTTAGCCAACAAAACAGGATTTTTTTGACGTAACGTCAACTGCTCGGTTAGTTCCTTAAGTTCTTTGTTCTTCGCTTCAATACTACTTTGCACTTTTGACAATTCTTGCAAACGTGTTTGTTGTCCCTGCCAAAAACCAAAATATGTGCTGCCCATGGTGAGCAAAGCGATAACCCCAAAAATCATTGTATTGGTAGCAGAGATCCATACAAACTGAGGTTTAAATTCGTCCCGATAAAGGTTAATACGGGTATTCATAACGACACCTCTACACTTTTTGTGCTCGCCGTTTTGGTATCATCTTGCTTAGGCTGTTTTTGCTCGGCTATTAATGATTGCTTTACGTATGCAGCACCGAGACAAGAGAAACTAGCCATTTTGAAATTGAAGCCTGATCCACACATTATTTCAGGTTCAAAAGCATTGACTGGTAAGCCCATGCTTTCTTGGATCTGACTTGCAAGTTGTTCAGCTAAGGTGGTGTCTAATTTAAGCAGTACTTTTCGCACCGGTGGTTGTCTTAATTGACTCTCAAAGTAATCCATAGAGCGTTGTATTTGCACACAAAGAGATTCAGTAATACCCATTGAAAGCTCTTTTTCGCTGTAACTGCCTAAGTTCTCGAATCCCTTAAGACGACGTGTAAAGTACAACTGATCATTCTTAACAATATTTAAAACAATTTCTTCACCATGCTCTTGCACTAAACTAATGACCGCGTCATCTGACGTTGGTGTCAGTTCAACCGTCGCCGTTTCTTCAATTAAAATACTTTTCAAGGTTAAATCTGCGTCGTAAATACCCTTGCTAATATTGTTGATGTCTTTGTGCGGTATCGCGACGACGCTGAGTTTTGACTGCCCCGCAACCTGCGCAGGTGGGGTTAAGTAGTCATAAACGTATTCGGTATTTGGCGGCAGTAAGTCTTTTAATGGCCACCCAAGCGCTGCATAAACTTCACTTTCAGGTACCTTGGGTTTCTCAACTTGTAACAACTGATACCAGTGTGACGTTAGCGACACATAGCAATCTGTATTCGCTAGCTTGTGGCGTTGAACATAGTCTGCCAACTGCCCTTGCCAATTTGAGTGGCTAAAGCTTGCGTCCAATACCCACTGCAATTCATCGTCCTGCTTTTGCAAAGCGCACAAAAGCACACTTTCGCCAGAAAAAGCGATGCCGATAGAAAAGTACGATGACTTCCCTCTTAGTTTTGACTTTATAAGTTGTCGCCAACTCAAACGCATAAATTACTCGTGCCTATTAGTTATTTTCAGTATCATAAAAGTCATCAATAAAATGCTTCGCTGTCGATAAGTATGATGTTAAATACGAATGTTGTATTTCATCTTCTCTAGGGTTTATCGACACCGAAAAAATTCTCTTAACTTTTAACCTGTTTTAATCACGATCTGAGTGTATGTGATCGGTTTTAGTCTTTACGTATGTAATTATGAGCAGCGCGTTGCCAGACGCATACGTATCAATACATATACAATTCGCTCTAATATTGCGCAAAGACCCATTGCAATTGACTTCGAATACAACATTTACGGGTGTTTTATGCTCAATTTTGAATTATCTAATGCGACAAAAATCATCTTTGTTAAGCGTTGAATAAAAAAATAAGCAAGGAAATAAGTTTTTATCGTCCGATTTTATTGATTAACGGCGTTTGATCTATCAACAAAAACTCGGTGAATAAACAATTTATCGATGCTGCTGGATTTTTTGAAGCGGCTATTTTATTTGAAGGTAATCCTTGGGATATTTTGGAAAAAGACGCAAAAGTCCGCTCAACGCTTCCTATTTCATACATTTTGACCTTACTCGTAGCTAGGACACAAGGTCGTTAATATTCATTGCTAAGCATACTCAGCACGTCAAAGAAACTAACGGTCGCGAGCCTTAAAACATAGACAAAAGTAGTAATATGAAGCCTTGGTCTGACTTTTTTTTACCCGCGAAACAAGTCGCAAATGACGCGGTCTAGGCAAGTATTCACGCATATAAGCAATACAAAACTTAATATGCTGAGTAAACACCCTAAAGGTCAAAGCAACAACAATGTGATGTTTAATGCATTATAAGAAAGCTAGGTAGGAAGATTTAGCTTGGTTTAGTGGTTCGCAATAACCGTCCAAGGTGTTTATCTCTAATCTCAATATTTAGCGCTTTTGCAGTGGCCCAATGCAAGGCAACATCAGCAGATACTACTGGTACACCAAATTCTTGTTCTAGCCCCTCTATAATGTTTAAGAACCTAAGCCCCGCGCCCCCGACTATAACCATTTCAGCATTCGGTGCCGACGCTCGGGCTAGGCGAATACTTTGTTTTATTTCTTTTTCACTAAAATGATAATGGCGAGCGTTAACTTCTTGTTGTGAAGCAAATAACCCTTGCTCAGTGAAGGTTTGACAGCCTTCAATAACTAAATCGACGGATTGTAAAAATGTTAAAAAACGGGATTTCCATTGTTCATCGTAATAAGGACAAGCCAAAATTACACGCTTACACGCTAAGTCTTGTATAGCATCAAGTACAGCGACACCATTGAGTATAACTTTGCATCCACAAGCATCCGTTAAACGCTGTTGCAATGACCGAGCTCCTGCAGCGGTATAGTCGTTAAAATAAGCAAAAGCGGGGCCTACCTGAATGATTAGATCACTACCCGCTTCTTTCAATAACTGAGCTGCAGTTTCAATATGGGGTTCTACTTGCTCTATTTGTTCAAAGCTATAATCAAAACCTACCGGGGGCATAATCGTTTGAGCTATATCAATCGATTGGTTGCACAAACTGGAAAATTCTCTAGCGGTTGGATCAATCCAGCCAGGGGCAGCAATAATGCCTAATTTAGGAATAGTAAAAGAGGGTGATGACAAGGTTTTCATAACAAATACGCCGAGATAGGGAAGAGTATTAGCTCCAGCGGACCTGGAGCTATTTGTAGAAATTAATGTTGCTTAACCTTGATTCTGCTTAAGTCGTTCCATAGTCCTTTTTTAATGAGCTCAAGAACGAGTAAGTCATTATCATATATACAAATAAAATAGGTAACGACACAACTAATACAGCAGTTTGCGCTACTTTGAGACCGCCTACATACATTAAGCAAATAGGCAGTAACGCCAATGTTAATGCCCAAAATGTTCTGTGAAGGCGATGAGGATCCTCTCCCACAGGCAGTTCAGCCGTTGCACTGCTAGCAAGAACATAAGAAGCTGCATCATAAGTTGTTGCGACAAAAATAATACAAACAATACAGAACAAGCCAATAACAATATTAGACAGGGGTAACTGCTCAAATACGGTAATAATTGCTTCGGGTATACCACTTTCATTCATCAGCGTTATCACATCTAAATTACCTGAGAGCTGTTGATACAAAGAGAAATTACCAAAAATCATATAAAACAGTGAGCCACCGATAGTACCGAAAGTAAGCATACCAACGATAACTTCTTTCATGGTTCTTCCTTTTGATATACGCGTAACAAAAATACCCACAAATGGACCAAAGGCCACCCACCAAGCCCAATAAAAAACAGTCCAGTTTTCAACAAAGTTAGATTCTGTAAAAGGGTCTGCCCAAGTATTCATTTGGATGAAGTTTTGTAAAACCGTACCTAGACCACTTATACTCGCTTTGAATATAAATACGGTTGGGCCTGCAAACAGGAGGAATGCCAGCAAAAAGAACGATAACCAAACATTCGCTGAACTCAATCGTTTCATGCCTTTTTCCAAGCCAAAATAAACACTTGTTGCAAAAATTGCGACACAGGTGCAGACCACGAGGACCTCAAGCGTAAAATTTGACTCCATACCAATTAATCGCGCAATACCTTCAGCAATCAAAGGCGTTGAGAAGCCTAAAGATGAGCCTGCGCCGCCAATCAGTGCTATGCGAAAAAGAAAATCGATAAAGCGGCCTGCAAGAGAATTTTCTTTGCCTCCTAATACGTGATGACAACTGATACTAAACTTTAGCATTGGGATTTTTTTAACATAATAAGGGTAAGCAATCGCTAAAGTAGGCAAACAATAAAAGGCCCATGCGCTAATCCCCCAATGAAACAATCCATAAGACGATGCCCACTTAGCTGCTTCTATTGACATCGGTTCAGCGCCAAACGGAGGAGTTTGATAGTAAAAAGCCCACTCAATGGTTGCCCAATATAGCAATCCAGCGCCCACGCCAGCACAAAATAACATGCCACTCCAAGCAAAATTATTATATTCAGGTTTATCAGCTGCATCGCCGAATTTTATACTTCCATATTTACCAAAAGCTAACCAAAGTAGCAGAGGTAATATTGTCGATGCAAGAAAGACATACAGAAAACCAAAGTTGCTGCCTATGTACTCGTAGGCTTGTTGCATAACTGTTGAGGATACCTCTGGTGCAATCATTAAAGGTACCGTCATTAACAACATCACAGCGATAGTTGCGACAAAACCTGTTTTATCAATTCGTTGCTTCAAGTTAATGCTCCTCTATTATTATAGTTTTTTTGAGTTTTGTTTTAAGAAGGGCAATATTTTCTGACATATTGAGAAATCAGGTGCAGCAATAACAGATATTTGCTCCGATAAAGCTAACACTTTTGGATCATTTTCATCAAATTGAGGCCAGATAGGCAGATCAGTCGATTTTTCATCATTAGGATCTCCATTCTTAGCAAAATTAGTCCAATACCTTATCATCGCCGTGGTTAGTATTGCGTCGTATTCGTTGGTTGTTAGCCAATCATCATGAGTATTAAATACATAGGGAATTTCTGCGCCATGATAGGCCTGCAGTTTTTCTCCACCGGTGCCTGTTCGAACCCGTTTAAAGCGATAAATATAAGCACGTTTAGCTGATTTAGCTATTTGCTGCGCATAGGCATAGCCCGGGCAAACCATGTCCATTAAGGTCGACGCTTGATCATGTCCCCGCGCAATACTTGGCTCTTGTTGTGCTCGTTTTTTTAATATGCCTTGAATTTCCTTGGGGTAGGAATTTATCATTTGTGCGAGTTTTTCAGGGGAATTATCTAAATACATTAACCATTCATCTTGATTGCTACCGATAAGCAGATCAACTTTTAACTTTTGCTTAAAAAGCAAATTCAACGCCTCATCAGGGAGCACATGTCCATCCACAGCGGCACCATAATAATATTCAGAGAAATCTTGTTTTGCTTTATTAAAAAGGACTTTCGCGGAGGTATTTTTTAGCGTCGACAGTGAGCTGTCCGTCATATCCAGAGAAGTTGCTAAGTCATGACCGAATGTTTGCTGGCTTTTTAAATCGGCATTATTCCACAACTGGAATCCACCGCTTTGACTGATTGCACGCTGAAATAGTCCGTCAGCGAGCGGTGATAAAATTAAATTACCAATATTAGCGGCACCAGCTGATTCGCCAAAGAGCGTTATATTTGAACTGTCACCACCAAATTGCGCTATGTTCTTATTGATCCAATTCAGTGCTTCGATTTGGTCTAACAAGCCAAAATTTGCAGGCGCTGTGCTTTGTGTTAATTCAGGGTGTGAGAAAAAACCAAACACACCTAAACGATAGGCGATACTAACAACTATAACTTGTCCCTGTTGCGCAAGTTGAGCGCCGATATAATTTGCTTCGTATGACCAGCCAGCCTTATTACTGCCACCATGGATCCAAACCATCACTGGTAATTTCTTATCTTGATGCAACGATGGCGTCCAAACATTTAAGTACAGGCAATCTTCACTAAAGTTTGGATCGGTGAATATATCAGGGGAGGCACCAAAAGCTTTACCCACTTTTTGATACCATTGAGTATTGTAGTTGTCTTGAAAGCAAGCGTCGGCAAAATCAGTTGCCAACTGTTTTCCTGGCCTTGGTTGGTGTTTTTCTGGTGCTTGCCAACGACGCTGATTTACTGGCGACGCAGCATATGGAATGCCCTTAAAAGCGGCTACCTTTCTGGTTGGGTCAGCATACTGACCAATTAATATTTCATTGCCCGCGGTTACTTCAAGCGATATGGTCTCACTTGCATGGCATGCAATAGTAAAGGGTAGAGACATAAATAGGCCCCAACGAAGAAAACAAATAAATCTTTTAGAGAGTAGCGATGTATTCATGATGAGTTGGGTCCTTTAAAACTATAATTTACGCTTCTATATTAACGACAACACTTCCGCGTAATCCACTTTCCTCTATTAACTCATGACTTTTGGCCATTTGTTGAAAAGGAAGTACGTGAGTCACTCTGTGTTTCAAGTGTCCCGCAGATAATGCCTTATAAATATCATCGATAGCCTGTTGTTTAGCTGACTCTGGCATTGCATACACTATGGTCATGCGTATAGTTAGATCCATAAACATCATTTGGAGAAAAGGTAATTTTGGTTCTTTGATTTGGGTATTTCCGTAAGTGGCGATGACACCACCAGTACGAATACACTTAAGTACTTCGGGTAAGTTAAAGCCAAACTCAACATCAATAACGCGATCAACTTTTTCACCATCATTAACTTCTTGGACTTTATCACCCCAGTTAACGTCACGATGGTTAACCACTAAATCAGCTCCAACTGCAATACAACTTGCTTCATCTATTGGGTTACTTGCCGTTGTAATGACTTTAGCTCCAGCAAGTTTAGCCCACTGAATAGCATAGTAACCAACACGACCAGCGCCGCCGGTGACCAACACTGTTTGGCCTTTAACAGAGCCATCGGATGAAACAACCCGATGGGCCGTCATTGCGGGAATACCTAAACAAGCGCCTATCTCAAACGATGTATTGCTCGGTAACGTCGCTGCTCGAGAAGCATCAATTGCGACGTATTCAGCTGCCGTTCCTAAAAGGCGAGCATACTGCGCCTGATAAACCCAAACTCGTTCGCCTATTCTACTTTCAGGAACCCCTCTGCCCACCGCTTCGATAATACCTGCGCCATCACTATGTGGAATGACATGGCCGTTATCTAATAGATTAGGAAAAGCGCCTATGCGCTTTTTAACATCTGAGGGATTAATCCCAGTGGTTTTTAATTTTACTAATACCTCACCATCACCAGCAACAGGCTTTGGTTGTTCACCTATAATTATTGTATCTGCGGGTGTACCGAATTTTTCAAACCAAGCTGCTTTCATTATTTTTTCCAATTTTTAATTTCATTGAATCGCGTTACGCTGGGCTGTATTTAATTAATGATTATCTATTAACTACAGCTGCGCCTATTATTTAAAATTTGCTAGATAAATTTTCGGTATGACCGTCAATTCCAATAGCCTGTCCTGAGAGACTAGCTCCTAGGTCAGAGCTTAAAAATATAACCATATTAGCAATATCATCCGGACTGACAAAAAGCCGCAGTGAACTTTGCTCTGCATATATCTCTCTCACCACATCTGGCGTAACTCCACGTTTTTCGGCATCAAGACGAATAACATTGTCAATCCTATCTCCTTTGACACTGCCTGGGCATAAAGCATTGACTCGAATATTATGTGGGCCTAACTCCATCGCCCATGTTTTTGTTAAACCAATAAGTGCCCATTTAGATGCAGCATAAGGCGAACGCATTGGAAAACCAAAAAAACCAGCATTAGAAGAGATATTAATAATACTGCCCGATCCATTTGCTTTCAATAAGGGCACTGCGAACTTGGTGCAATGAAATTGTCCGTTCAAATCAACATTAATGGTGCGCGCCCAATCGTCGGGGTCTATATCTTCAACAAGCGCTGTAGGGCCAGCGATCCCCGCATTATTTACTAACACGTCCAGATGTTGATAGTGAACCATTAAATCAGCAAACATTTGCTTAACTTGATCAACATTTGCAACATCAGCTACCGAGGCTGTGGCGCTAGGATTTGCTTCAAGAAAGTCAGCGATGACTTTTTTATCAATGTCGCATACATGTACTTTACAACCATATCCCAGAAACTTTTCGGCTATTTTACGGCCAATGCCGTTGGCTCCAGCTGTCACAAGCACGACATGCTCTGGGCCCAATCCGTTATTAACAACAGTCATTAGAATGTCCTCATATTACAAAGATGAATATTTAAAAATTAGAAGAGAGAGGTGCGTGCCGTGCTGGATTTAGTAAACCAGCGAAGACACGCGAGAAGATATTTATTCAAATAACATGTGATACCTAATCCCGAGATTTCTAGGGCGATTAACTGTTACAGTGCTATCCCAACTTGCGCTGCCTCGGGACAACTCAGCACGTTCATCGGTCAAGTTATCAACGTACAAGTTGACTCCCCAGTTGCCCATATTTATTCCCGCGGATAAATTAACAATACTATAGCTGTTATTAATATCACGTAGGTCTAGGTTTAAATCACTGGTTTTATACTTGTAGATATCACTGTATGTCTCGCCGACATAGGAATAAACGACTTGCGCAAAGCTTCTATAATCACCGATCGCAAAGTTATAACGACTGGTCAGATTCCCTTTAAAATCAGGCACGTTGGGAAGTTCAGTACCGTCAGGTGATAAATTACTGCCAACTAATAAATCAGCGGACAACTCAGCTTGATTAAAATTAAATGCGGCTGATACAGTCCAGTCTGGTGTTAGTAGGTAGGTGAGATCAGATTCAATACCCACAATTGTTGATTCACTGGCGTTGATTGTTAAACCAACAGGAGAGCCATACGATGAATCAAAGCGGGTGAACTGCATATCATCCCATTGCATATGGTAAACAGCGCCGTTCCAACGAAGATTATTCTCCAACCACATGGTTTTCCAGCCTAGCTCTGTATTTGTCACAATATCAGGTTTGTAGATACGGGGCACCAAAGCCGTTTCGTCTCGGTTTATGCCACCGGGGCGATAACCTTCTGACCACGTAAGATAGACCATTTTTTTATCATCAAGTTTATAGCTTAGATTGAATTTAAAAATACTATCACTGTCATCATCTTTGCTATCAACGTTAATGATAGGAGAGCCAGGAGCAATCAGTCCGTAACCAGACACGCCCGCTAATGTACTTTCATTTTTAAACCACCGAGCACCGAATGTTGTGGTGAGTTGGTCGGTAAATGAATAGCTCACTTCACCAAACACTGCCGACTGCTTATCTGCCCGTTTTTGATCGGTTAAATACCATAGGTTGGCTTCACCAAACTGTCTAAAGTCGGCTCCTTGGGCCATGCCGTTCATTTCCCACTCTTGGCGGTAATCATGACTGGCATCTTCATAATATAAACCAACAATGTACTGCAGTGGGTCATTATCTGTTGATTGCAAACGCAGTTCATGAGTATCGCGTTTATATTTATTATCATCATTGTAAAAAATGGCCATACTTGAACAGTCTGCATCTGCTGTCCCATAATATTCACAGCCATAATATTGGATCCAACTACTAGAAAAGTAGTCTGCATAGTCTGAGTAATCATTAAAGTACTGTACGTCTCGCTCCATAAATGAGCCAGCATACACCAAGCTAGAGGAACCCAAATCACCTTCTATTGTCAGTGCTGCTTGATTAAATTCATCGTCCATTGCATCCGGGAAAAAGCGCTGAACCTCTAAGTCATTAACCTCACCACTGGGATTTTCTGAGTCTTGAAACCATACACCTTCAGTCTCCTGCTTTTGAGTCAGGTAACTTGCTGTTGCTGTCCAGTTATCGTTAAGATTTACTTTTAAGGCGACTCTAGCTCCACTGTTGGTTAATTCATTAAAGTTTTCTTTTACTAAATCATCATTATCTTCTTCGACTGTTGAAAAATTTCCACCATCAGTGAACAATCCATAAGTTCTCGTGCCCGCTATATTATCAATATAGCCGCCATCTTTTTTGGTCCAAGCGACTAAACGAATGGCAGCATTGTCACTTACCGGAAGATTAACAAATCCTTCTAATGAGTGGCTAGCATCGCCACTTTTGGTAGTGCCATAACTAACATCAAAACCACCTTCAAAAAAATCCGTTTGGGGTTTGTTGGTAATGATCCTGATCGTGCCCGACTGGGCGCTAGCCCCAAATAATGTGCTCTGTGGTCCGGCAAGTGCTTCCACTCGTTCTATATCATAAATATGTAGATCAAGATTTCGCCCGATAGCGGTTACCGGTTGTTCATCTAAGTAAATAGCAACCCCTGGTTGAGAGCCTGATGCATTTCCACTGCCACCATCTGATGCTCCGCGCATGTAGACTTGTGACAAACCAGGCCCTGATGATTGATAAGAGAGGCTCGGTAACATCAATGCGTAATCATCGAAGTTTTCGATCCCTAATTCATCTAACTTAGTGGAGCCCAATGCGGTAATACTTAAGGGAGTATCTTGAAGATTTTCAACACGCTTGCGTGATGTAACTATTATTGTCTCCATGCCCTGAGACGACTTTTTACTATCAGTTTCGGCTTGAGACGCATCAACTTCTTGTGCATTGGCGCTAGGCATCACTGCCATGCCACTAACTAGCAACGCTGACAATGCAATGCTTTGAACGTTTTTGTCGTTAACAGAATCGCGTATTGCCGCAATTATGGGGTTTAATCGAGTAGATCTCGTTTTATGTTTTAGATGCTTATCAGTCATTGTGTTTACCTTTTATAATATGTATATCGAACAAGTCACAAAGCCCAATAAAATAGAATTTAGACTCGCAATAACATTTTGAATAGTTAACATGCACTTAACAGATTATTAACAAGGATTTAATGATAGCAATATGGGCCTACTGAAAACAAACGATTATATCTCTCCCATGGTTGAATAAAACTAAACTATATAAAATATTTAGACCTAATATAGAATATAAATACTTATCTTTTAATAAATTTAACCACCTGAATTATAAAGATAAATTTAATTTATTGGGTTTATAATTATAATAAATTATAAATTAACTAGTGCATTTTTTTGAATCATACTTAAGCAGAGAACGTACTTACCCCATCCTTTTAACCTGCCTCTTATTTGCCTAAAGAGAAACATATAGCTTACTATTTATCACAATATCGATGACAATTTGCTCTGTAGTGGGGAAAGGAACTCTTCAAAGGGCTTCCATGCATCGAGCCCTTTTGTATTAATAGGTTGTCTAACCTGTTCAGAGCTAGCCGTGTTGACCGCACGAGAGTTATTATAAAATTCTAAGCAGTTCTGCTCAAAAGGTAAGTCGCAAAAATCTAGAATTTGTTTAACCTGATTTTCAAAATCATTAACGACATCTTCATAAGACACAGTGAGCACTTGCTTAGGAAGTACTTTGTGCCAATGATCCATTAAGTGCAGATAATCTTTATAATAGCGGGCAATATTTTCTAAGTCATAACTAAACGCCTGTCCGGCAGAAAACAATTGTTTAAAGCCACTAAAACAAGCAGACATTGGCTGGCGACGTGCATCGATGATTTTTGCATTAGGTAATATCAGTTTAATCAATCCAATATGAGCAAAATTATTAGGCATTTTATCAATGAAAAAAGGGGCATCGCCCCGATGTATCTGAGTTTTCATTATGTATTCGTTACCCAACTCAAGGCGTTGCTGTGCAGAAAGCTTAGCAATAACCTCTGGATATTTTGAGATCTCATTACGTTTTTTACGGTCACTTAATTTTCGAACCATCGCAATAATATCTGGCAACTCCTTGGTGCCGTCCACCATTGAATGACTTGCTAATATTTGCTCTAGCAACGTAGAACCAGAACGCGGAAGTCCAACTATAAATATTGGATCAGCTTTACTGCAACCCTGCTCACGATTATTTTCAAAAATGGGCAATTGGCACGTTGTAATGGTTCGTTCAATGAGTTCGGTCGTTTCGTCGGCATCATAACGTTCAATGCTCTGTTTGAATTGATTACCTAATTTATAATAATGAAATGATTGTTCAAACTCTTTGTTGTCTTCGAGCGCTTTACCTAATGCAAAACATATATTGATTCGATCCAATGAAGGGAGATTTTTTATCTCCATCTGTTTTTTCATCTGTTGTATTTCAGACTGTCCAAAACCAAAGGTCTTTAGATTGGCCAAACTCCAATAAGCTTCCCCGTAACTCGGCTCGCATGCGATCGCATGCCTATACGAAGCGATAGCCGCATCTTGTTCTCCAATTGTTTTAAGCGCGTGTCCTCTGCTAGTGTAAAGATTTGCTTGTTCAGGCAACGCCATAATTAATCCATCATATAGCGCGATGGCTTCTTCAAATTGCCCTAACCTGACCAAAATAGCAGCTTTGAGTATTTGTTGAGGCGGCACGTTGGGCTGGTGCTTTTCTAAGGTTTCTATTTCTAATAGTGCTTGTTGGCTTTTTTCTTGTTTATTCAACACATGCGCGTAATTTAAACGAGCAAGGTGATAGTCTGGTGCTAAACTTAGACAACGAACAAGCAGCTGTTCAGCATCCTCAAATACGCCCAATTTAATTGCTATTTCAGCCAATAACCTTAACCCACTGACATCATCCGGGGATTGCTTTAGATAGCCGCGGCAATGACGCTCGCTTAATGCTAATTTACCGTCGATAAAAGCTTGTAGAGCTTCTCCTAAAAGCGGGTGCTTGGCTGAGAAACGTAAGTAACTATTATAAGCTTTCTCAGAGGCTTTGCTGTCACCTGTCACCAGCAATAATTCAGATAAAAGTCGCCAACTACGGGTTAACTTAGCATCAACTTTTACCGCACAGTTCAATGCTGCTATCGCCGCTTTTATTTTTTTTAAAGCATGCAGTGTCATGCCAAGCTCTTGGTGAGCTAACGCAAAATCAGGGGTTTGCTCAACCAATACCTGTAAGATTTTTTGAGCTTCACTGAGGCGGCCTAAACCCTTGAGCGCGACGCCAACGATAAAAAGTGCGTTGGGTTCATTAGGAAAAGATTTTAGAATTTCTCTACCCTGTTGTTCTGCAGCCGAAAAAGCGTTGTGTTGTAACATTTCCTGCGCATGCTGCACCGCAACACGAATATCACGGGTGCTATGGCTATTGTGGTCTTCGAATTGAGTCATCAGCTGCCTCTTTTTTAACATTATATTGACATGCCCAATTGGCTCTGACAAACTAATTTTACTTGTTCATGGTAGAAATTAATTCAACCATAATTGGGCTTAGAAGATTGAGAGGGTATTCATTTGCGCAAAAAGATCCCACCTTTAAATTCTTTAAAAAGTTTTGAAGCAGCAGCAAGACATTGTTCTTTTAGAAATGCAGCGGATGAACTTTTTGTATCAGTCTCGGCAATTAGCCATCAAATAAAGCAACTAGAACATGTACTTAATGTTGAATTGTTTATTCGCAAAACACGCTCCGTCGAACTCACCAAAATTGGTAAACAGTATTACCCTATCCTTCGCGATGCCTTTGATAAAATTGCTGAGGGAACCAGCTTAATTTTAAAACCAACACAATCAGATGTATTAACGATTCAATTATATTCAACATTAGCTATTCGCTGGATAATACCAAGGCTGCCCGACTTTCAAAGCAAGTATCCCGATATCAGCGTAAGATTACATACCTCACAGTTCGATGTTGATTTTACTAAAAGTGATGTTGATGCCTGTGTCAAGATCGGTAGTCGTGCTGCCAATGGCTTGCATTACTCATATTTGTTTTCTAGCGATGTATTTCCTGTATGTAGTCCTAATATACTGACTGGAAAAGACCAACTGTCGCGTCCTGAGCAACTAAACGATTTTACTATACTGCAGGTTTATCCTTCGCATAGAGATTGGTACATTTGGCTGGATGAGGTTGGCTGTACTAGTGTTGACCCAGAGTCAGGTCTACAATTTGATAGCTACGATCATTCAATTTCTACTGCTTTACAAGGCATGGGAGTAGCACTTGGTATGCAACCCTATGTCAACAAAGAGCTGTCCGCAGGGCTGTTGATTGAACCCTTTCCTGAAATGCGTGTTAAACATCACAGCGATTGGTATTTTGTTTATCGTCAGGAGAAATTCGAACAGAAAAAAATTCAACTATTCGAAACTTGGTTAATTGAACAGGTAGAGGCCGACCCTGAGCTTAGTATTTCACGGGACAGAGCAATCAGCGAACAAGCCTCTTAATATCGATTGTCGTTAGCAATGTATCCTAATTAATCGTCTGCATGTAAACCACTCTTAACTGAATTACAGTCTTTCTGAGCTTTAATTAGAATATAGTCAGTATCGCTTGAGCGCAAAGCCCATCTGCAAAAGCTATCTGTTTGGCCTATACATTTAATGTCAGTCAGTGCCTAGAAATTGAAATAAGGTCAAAAATTAGTTAGACTACTAATTAAATTTCAATTAGAGGAAATCGCTAGAGTTGTCGACATATTCATTATTTTCCAAATTTCCAACGAATGTATCCAACTTGGCTTAACGTTAAATGAATCGTAATATAATTATTTCTGCTGCAATTTCAGGCTCAGGCCCGACTGAAAACAAAACGCCTCATCTACCCATTACTCCCAAACAGCTAGCTGATGAGGCAATTGCTGTAGCCAAAGCTGGCGCGGCCATTGCGCACATCCACGTGCGTGACCCAAAAACCGGTGCCCCCTCCCGTGACATTCATCTGTACAAAGAAGTTGTGGACAGAATAAGACAAGAGTCGACAGACGTTATCATTAACCTCACAACAGGAATGGGGGGCGACTTGTTTTTAGGGCCTGACAGTAATCCGACAGAGCTTGGTCAACATACTGATTTGGTTGGGCAGGTAAAACGTCAAGAGCATGTAGAGTTACTTTTACCTGAAATATGTTCGCTTGACTGCGGCTCATTTAATTATGATGTGAACAATTATGTATATGTTTCAACCACCGACATGCTTCGCACCGGTGCCGAGCGATTACAAAAGCTGGGTGTAAAACCAGAGCTTGAAGTATTCGATCTAGGGCATATTTGGTTTGCCAAACAGATGATAGCTGAAGACATACTTGACGCACCACCACTTTTCCAGCTGTGTATGGGCGTAAAATGGGGGGCAGAAGGCAATACTGCGAATATGAAAGCCATGGTTGATAATTTGCCTACAGGTGCGAACTGGGCGGCATTTGGCTTGGGCTCAAATGAAATGCCGATGGCGGCGCAAGCCGCTCTGTTAGGAGGCAATATTAGGGTCGGATTAGAAGACAATATTTATCTCGAAAAAGGTGTTTTAGCGACCAACGTACAACTGGTTGAGCGCGCTCGAAAGATTGTTGAATTGATGGGTGCTAGCATTCAGTCACCTGCGCAAGCTAGAGAGAGCCTAGGTCTTAAAAAGCACAATACACTGGTTGAGCTCGCTCGCGCAGTGTAAACAAGGAGATTAACAGCTAATGGCTATAGATTATAAAGGCGTTTGCCATCCTTGGCTCTGTGACTCAATGGGTCACATGACTACCCGACATTATATGGCGATGTTCGATGACGCCAGCTACCACTTTCTAAATCGAGTGTTTGCATGGTCGGGTACAGATAGTCAAAACAATAATATTGGATGGGCTGACGTAAAGCACACCATTGAATATTTATTAGAAGTAAGAAGTGGCCAACTGCTGGATGTCACAGGGGTGCTGACAAGAGTCGGTGGTAAGTCGATTACTGTTTCTTATGAAATGCGTGAAAGCGGAAGTAACAAAGTGGTGGCGACACTCAGCAGTATCTCAGTACTTTTTGACACCGATGCTCGTGCTGCCATCTCCCTCTCTGATGATATGAGGATTAGGGCCAACGATAGTATCAAACAAGCAACTAATTAATATTATGCTGTACCCGTTGCTGCAAACTCGATAGTGAATTCAGTTTCACTGCCGAGCGTACACATAAACTCTTGCCTTTTTTATCTGTATCTACCTCTTACGTATTGCCAAAATTTGCTCACGACTAAACGTATTTGGATATGTGTGATACCAACGTGTAAAAACGTCGCGACCAAGCAACTCGTAAATGGTCTCCAACTGCCTTTTCTTGCGGATAAAGTAATGTTCTTGACTATTGTCAGATTGCGGAACGTTAGCTTTTAATAATGTCGGCATATGATGCAAATACTCGCCAAAAAAAGTGGTACAGAACTTCGTATAGTAGGGTGTATACAATATAAATGTATGCCAAACTTCATCCACGATTAAAATAGGATCATCTATATCCCTATAACCTTCTGATGCGTGGTTATTGCAATACCAGAGCCAAAGAAGACCGTCTTCAAATAGTTGCGATGCTGTTTCTGGACTTATTTCTAATGCAGACATTAATCCATCAATTATATGTTGATTTTTATATGCCAAAATAACGTCTAAAGACGGCTGCATTATGGCGGTTTTATTTTGAACTAAGTCATCAAGATAGACGGCTTTTTCGCCTAATGAGCTTGAGTTGTCAAATTTTAAACATGACATGTTGCAGCCCTACCTTACTTTGTTAGCGCTTTTATTAGCTTTTCATTAGCGCTTTTAATAACGTTAACGGTATCTTCAAAATTACGACAGATTAAAGCTCGTCGAACTCAACCTTGATTGTTATTGTCTTGGGCACCCATTTACCACACCAATCGCAAAGACCACTTTTGCAGCCGCAGGTTTCTACCCACCGTTCACAACCACCACCTGAAACAGCGTTCAATAACGCCGAATCTATTAGTTCATTCTTAGACAAATTATCCAGTAAATCTTTCTTGATGTTCATTTTTATATCCTTATAAATTAACGTTAATTTGCCCTTTTAGGCGAAAAATTGGCTAACGCAACCAGCTTATTAGCCGGCATTGTTTAAGCACTGCATGTTCGCTTAAGGTCAAACTCGGTTGCAATGTAACTCCTGTTACTAATCAAAGATAACAAAGGGGTAAACAGTCAACAATTGTATCTTAGGACGGTTTTGATTAGGTCTCTGTAATCGTTTTAGAAACTAAACATTTAGTTTTATGGATGCACTTAAGCTTAGACCTAATGGATTTTATTTACTGTCTTTAGCCAATGCAGTACAAAAAACAGGCAGATCATTATGGATGGCCTATTAAGTTAGCGGCTGGCTTCTCTGGCAATGTATTCATTCAGATGGCGCATCATGCAACTAGTGTCATGCAAGCGCCTGCGTTACTCGGCTATGGTGTCATCTAAAGTCAATCTTTGGCTTTCATTTAATGTATCTCCTGTGGCTTTCATTTAATGTATCTCCTGTGGCAAACATTTGAGTGAATAATATCTTTTTATGTATAGCGTGCATTTATATGCAACGAGTCTTTATACGTAGCGTGCTTTTATGCAAAAAGTGCCAGCATGTCCTCGTCTGTCCACCATAACTTGCCAATACAACAGCAAAATTAGCCACTAAATACTGCTTAAACTCACTCACAAATTCTGGGGTTTTATCTTTAGGAACGGTTTTAAATTGATTTCCCAACACTTTGAATGCAGCAAACTGATGATCAACAGTGCTGTTTTACTGAGGTTTTTTATTACTTTCGAAAATTTTGTATTCATGATTAAGCGCTCCTTACGAGCTGTAAAATGATTAAATAAAAGAGAAACTAAAATATTGTCTATGAATAGTCTGTAGCAGTAACAATAGCCGACTCCAACGGAGTTAATTAAGACTAAAACTCTCTTGCATACGACGGATTCAGAAAATCTAAACTAGGATTATTATTATTAAGACCATTATTTGAATAATGCATGTGGCGGATCGTCACGGACTTTTCTAGTCGGTCTTCAAACTGATAGTGAGATCCAATATCCTTGCCAGCAAATCTTGTATCAGTGATACCCCTATACCAAATTCAAATTCAAATTCAAATTCAAATTCAAATTTAAGAGGGTATAAGCCGCAAAGAGTGCTTATTTGCTTCGAAAAAACGGGTGATAGCGCAATGGCATCATTGGTTTCATGTTGATTGCCCTGTCCGAACTCTCATAAATTTAAGCTAAGCTCCCAGTACAGATCAAGACTGCAACATGACGTTTTATTCTACCTATACCCGTTTTTTGCCATCACTTTTCTTTGTGCTCAATTCTGTTGTATTTTAGAACTGAATGGTGATCTCAGCACCTTTTAAGCTGATGCTACGTTTAATTGTTAACTTTGCATTGTGCGCTTTACAAATTTCATTAACTATGGCTAGACCGAGACCTGAACCATCGTTATTTGATTGATTATTCCGCCAAAATGCTTGTAAAGCGAGAGTCTGATTTTTTTTATCTATGCCCGGACCATTATCTGAAAAGCTTATCCAGTTATCGCCGACTTCAACACGGATCAATCCATTTACGGCACCATGCTTAATTGCATTTTCAATGATATTTTTACACGCAATCGTCAGTGCACTGTGGTCACCATAAATAACCGAGTCATTATTACCTGTTACTATCAGTTCGAGATCTTTATCTTCACGCAGTACCAGGGGACCTAAAAGCTGGCAGGCATCGGTCACGGGTTTGACGATAAGTATCGGCTTAAGTAAATAGGTATTCGAGTTTTGCGCCCGGGACAAATCAAGAAGTT
>NZ_KE386815.1:372815-489883 GCF_000428905.1 Brumicola pallidula DSM 14239 = ACAM 615 | reverse complement strand
AACCCAGTGCTTAGGGGATTTACTAACTACTTCAAAATAGCGAATATAAGCACTATATTGAAAAGATTAGCAACATGGATAAGACGAAGACTGCGAAGCGTACAACTTAACTTGTGGAAGAAGGCAACAAAGCTACATCGCCGACTAAAACAACTTAAGTATGAGCCTCCTTTTAAGTTTATTGACTTGAGTTCATGGCGCAATAGCGCCAGTCCTCTTGCAAGTTATGCCATGCCAAACTGCTGGTTCGACGAAATAGGGTTATATCCCGTAGGCGAAGTGAAAACAGGTGTTCTTGCTTCTAATTACTAGAAATAGTAGATTGCATGAGCCGCATACGAGGTCCGTATGTGCGGTTCTGTGAGAGGGATGAGGCATAAGCCTCACCCTGCTCGATATTGTCAATTTGAGAGCCTTGCGCCCATAAATTATAACGCCTAAAAAACTAATATTTAGTCAGTAGCTGCAATTTCGCTATTATTAAAGCACCGGTTATCAAACCAATCAATCAACTCACCATAAAACTGCATTTTGTGCTCATAATATAATGTATTAGAGAAATGGTCTGCACCTTCAAGTTCAGTATATTTAAAGTCGGTTGTATACTTTTTCAAAGCGTCAACGAACGTTCTACTGTGCTTAACTGGAACTCGTTGGTCGATATCCCCATGTACAATATAGATAGGGATATTTACATCTTTAACATGATCGATTGGGTCAATTCCTTGAACCGTTGGTGCTTGGAATACTCGCAAGTAACGACTGTTATTGATACTAGACAACACTCTGTCTAAGTCGCCAACACCCGCCCCAGCTACAGCGCACTTATAAATATTATTTTTGCGCAAAGATGCAACAAAAGCGGCATAACCACCGTAGCTCCAACCAAACATACCTAGTCTGTCTTCATCGGCCAAGCCTTTTTTGACTAACCACATTGCAGCATCGTCAAGGTCGTCTTGCATTTTTTTACCCCATTCTCCATCACCCGCTTTCCAAAGTTCAAGACCAAAGCCTTGTGAACCTCTGAATTGGGGCTGAATAACTAAGTAACCATTGTTTGCAAGCATTTGTGACCAAGGGTCAAATATATTGATGTCCCTTGCCCATGGCCCGCCATGCGGGTGAACGATAGTAGGGAAAGGACCTTTGCCCTGCGGAATAGTAACGTACGCAGGAATGACCAAGCCATCTCTGGCTTTGTATTTAACATACATCACTTTAGCTAACTTGCTTTTATCAATAAGAGGCGCAGTATCGCCAATTAAACTCAGGTCTTTTTTATTCATTAACAAATAATAAGTACCCGGATTGCTGTCGCTCTCAGTGTATATTACCATCGCATTATCATCTTCTGAACGACTAGATAAACGAACAAATTCTCCTGTGAATTGGTCTTCAATTGCTTGATACAGGCTTGCTTCTTTAACCGCAGCTTCTGTACTGCTTAAGAAAAAGCGAGTTGGGTGCTTTGCTGTATAGGAATAACCTAAAAGCTCACCACGATTTGCTAATTTTTGGCTTGTAATTAGACCGTCTGTGTCAACTGTCTCTAAACCAAATAATCGCTCCGAGAATTTTTTGGTTTCAATATTATAGCTGTATATACCCGCAGTATTGCGATCCAGCGTTGCACTTACCATAATTTCATTCGGATTTTCTACAGATAAGCCAAGAAAATCAAATACTTCTCTATTTTCTGGTTTGTTTTGATGTATCAATTCCCATTCGTCTGAACCTTTTGCTCTAACATATAAATTAATAGCAGATGCTGAAATATCGTAACCAGTACCGGCTCTCACATCGCCATCAAAATCGGTAAGGAATCCGCCACTCACCTTTTCGTTTCCACGATAAATAGTGCGTGTTGAACCCGTATTTATATTATATTTTATAACATCTGTTTTACGATCATCATTGATGTCATAACTTAGTAGTATATGCTCAGGATCTGCAATCAATGTTGAGATAATACCATAGTTAGTAAAATTCTCTTTTGCGAAAGGAACTAGCCATTTACCGGTACCATCGGCATTAACAATTGCCCTTTTAGTTACCCAGTAATTCTCATTCCCATCTTGGATATTTTGACGAAAACTGACCATGATTTTTTTATTGTTTAACCAAAAAAAACTAGTTAGTTCCATTTTATCAGCAGCAAAAGTGACCGGTTCCGTAGTCATATTGTCAGTTGGCCTAACTTCCAATATGTAGTCGCCCCGTTTGCTAGTGGCTTTCATGTAACCAATGCTTTTACCGTTATTACTTAACCTTACAGACTTGATTGCAGCCTCAATTGCAAATGCTTCAATTGGCATTTTTATCGATGCTGGCTCTACTTTAGTAACGTTGTCTTCGGCTATTGCATTTTGCACAATCAGCAGTGAAGCAACGCTAAACAAGCCTATTTTAAAAAAGTGTCTCTTTAACATTATCTTTCTCACTTGTAAAAAAAAAGACCCTCGGACTAAAGCCCAGAGAGTCCTTTATATTAAGTAACGCTGCTAATTAAAACGAGTAACTAACCGTTCCAAATACAGTTCGACCAAACAAGTCATAGCCAACACCCAACGGAATGTTACGAGTAGAGAATACACCTGAGTCATCAACTTTCGGTGGAGCTTCGTTGAAAACGTTTCTAACACCTACAGTGACAGCCCAGTTGTCTTGACTATAGTTGATTGAAGCACTGTGCGTGTAGTAGCTAGCGGTGTAATACACAGGACGACATAAAACGTCTAAACCATCGCAAGGAGCATAAGTGGCAAAATCGTCTGGCTCATCTGCTTCACCTTTACCTATGTAACGAGTGGACCAGTTAAATCTGAAATCACTATACGCTATTGCTAAGCGGGCACCTCCTCTCCACTCAGGAAAAGTAGGCTCACCGAAGTTGTCATCAAAGTCACCCAATATATCCTGCTCTGCAGATTTGAGTTTGGTAGCTTGCACATCTAAAGACACGCTTAGTTCGTTTTCACCAACAACGAAATCTTGTTCATAGTAGATATTGAAATCCGTACCTTCAGAACCTTCAAGACCGATGTTAATGAATGAAGCATTAATAGATTGCAGTCGATTAGTCGTGGCATCACGATTAATACTGCCACAGAACGCACTTGAACCGTCAGGACGGTCAATGTTGTTGTAACAATTATTAACAATGAAACCACCACTTGGCTCAGCGACACTGTCAGTGATACGAATGTTATACCAAGTTGCAGATAATGTTAGGTCAAATGCGTCAGTAAACGGTTGTTCAAATATGAAACCATAGGTTTCAGATACTGACCGTTCAGCGGCTAGTGTTTCAGAACCACCCGTGCTTACTTCTGTAGATGTTCCCGCTTCAAAACGATCTTGCGTGTCAGTTTGAAGGCCAAGAGACGTGGGGTCAATACCGTTAGCGGAGCAAGCAGTAAGAATACGTTGTGCACGTTGGTCTTCTGCTGCATCATAAGTTTCGCTTGAATTAATATCTAGTGGATCAGAAATTCTCGCTGCGTTAGGAACAACACAAGGGTCCGATAGCGTTGCAAAACCAGACGTCCCGTTTAAGAAACGTTCACGTAGGTTCGGAGCTCGGTAAGACGTACCACGCGTTCCTCGAATTGTGAACCATTCTGTCGGACGGTAGATAGCTTTTAAGCTAAACGTTGTTTCGGGATCATAAAAACTCTCGTCAGTCCAACGACCAGATGCCGTTACAGTTAGTTCTTCAGCCCATTTTTCGCCTCGTAACAACGGCGCTTCAGTTTCAAAGAACACTTCTTTCAAGTTTCTAGAACCGTCAGCACCTTCATCGGAGAAGTAACCCCATAACAAGCCTTCGGCAGCTACTGGGTTGGCATCTGTAATGATTTCGTCTTTACGGAATTCAGCACCAAGGACTAAAGGCACTATTTGATCATTCCAAGGCAACGTAAATGCATCACCCGTAATATAACCAGATAACATTGTCTGCTTAACTTCAGTTGAAATTTCACGGCTATCAAACAGGTATGCAGTTTCAGCGCCAGTTAATGTACCGCCACCCTCTTGATAGATGTTAGACGAGAATAAGTTTACCGGTACGCAACCATCTGAACCGGTACCACAAGTGATTGAACCATCAGCGTTACGAACAGAAGTATCCAAAGAATTCAATAGATTCGCTTCATTAATACCGATGATGCTGTTATCGCCTTTAGACGCGCTATAAATAGCAGATACTTCATATGTCCAGTTGCCTTCACCGACGTCTGCCAGTATGCCGAGGTTACCTTGCACACCACCGACTAAACGATATTGAGAAACATCAACAACGTTTTTGTCTCTATCCCCTCTAATACTGACAATTGGTTGTACGTCTTGTGAACCGTACGGGAAGCCAACACCAGCGCGGCAATCTATGCCGTTTTCAATGTCTGTACCACATGGGTTAAATGGATTTTCAGCGCTAACGGATTCAAAAAATTGACCACCTGGGCTAAATACGTTTGTGTCACGCTGTGCATAAAGTGCCTCATAGAAGATACGCGTGTCATTATCATCTTGCAGCAAATAGTCACCGTTTGCATACAGGCTCAAACGTTTAAGCGGGCTAACCCAATCTCTTGAATTCACATAGTCGGAACGTTCTAACGAATAGTACGGGTCTTGGAAATTAAAATCTAAGAAACCATCCCCGTTACCGTCCCATATTGCATTATCGATAATGCCATCACCGTTAGTGTCAACTTCAGTAACGAAACCTGGGAAGAACGCTGCGTTTCCTAAGCCGCTTGTTGAATCACTCCAGTTTGGAATGCCGATGTTCGTAGAACCTTCAGTACGGTAAACACTGCCGAAGAAAGGAATACTCATACGATTTGAGAGCGGAAAAATATCACAAGCATCAGGCGGTGTCGTATTTGGACCAATACCACGGTAATCACCGTAAATGTTACCATCGTCGCCTTCATAGACAAATTCTGTACACTCATTAACGTACTCACTTTCGGCGAAAGTTTGCGAGCGACGCTCATTATACTCAGCAGCAATGTTAAATGAATAGTTGTCACCTGACATGCCGTACATTGCTGACAAGATAGTTTGTTCACCACCCTCGTTTGGTGCGGCTAATGTTGCTTGAAAGTCAAAACCTTCTACGTTTGAACGTAATATTACGTTGGAAACGCCCGCGATAGCATCAGAGCCATAAACCGCAGAAGCACCATCGAACAGGTTTTCAATGCGGTCGATGAGTACCGATGGGATTAGATTCAAATCTGGAGAGGTAGGTGCACCACCCACACCAGCAGGAGCAACTCGGCGTCCATTGATTAGCACCAGTGTACGAGCAGCACCAAGACCACGGAAACCAACTGTTGCGGCACCCGGGCCGTTATCTAGTACAAAACCAGAAAATGTGTTGTCAATTTGTTGGCCCGCACTTTGTGAAGCTGATTGCAGCATTTCGCTTGTATCAAACATTCCCAGTTCGCGCGAAATGTCACCACTAATAATTTGAATTGGAGAGGCGTTTGAAAACTCTTCACGCTTTAGACGCGAGCCAGTAACGGCAATACGTTCAACTACTTCCTTGACTTCTTCGTCTTCTTCTTCAAGCAAACTATCAGTTTCCTGAGCGTATACGTTTGGGGCTGCTAAGCATCCTAGAGCGACTAAAACCGCTAAAGATACTTTGTGCAACTTAGTATCGTTACTTTGATTCATGTTGATTCCCTGTTACCGCTTTATAGCGATTAATATTATTGTTTTATCCCAAAAGATATTTTTTGGTTTAAATGTGCAACTTTTGTAATTTCCATGTGTCCTATGCAATGAATGACACCAGTTTCTCTTATAATTTGGGAAGCTTTTGCCATCGCGAAGAACAGACAGATAAAACAGTCGCTTTATCTACGCGGACTAATCTAATCAATGTGGTATGAACAGTCAAACTTCTATATTCAACATTATTGTGCGTTTTTTAATCGAAATCACGTATTTTTTTTAGAATATAGTTATGAAAATAAAAATAGCTAATAAAAACAAAAAGATAAAAAGTGTTTAAATGGTCTGAATTCTTTACAAAAACTTTTAAAAAAATATTTTTTTTAGGAAAATGTAAGCCAGCTTATTGATCGGCCTGTATGTTATTGGTTTTATAAATCCTCACGTTAATGCTAATTTATGTAACTCAGCTGATTTTTTGTTTTAAAAATCTAAATCATTGTCACTTGTAGCTCAGCGCAACATTACCAAATCCGCACACGATCCTGTGGTGCAAGATAGAGTGCATCACCCGGTTGCACATCAAACGCTTTGTACCATGCATCGTGATTTCGTGGTGCTTGGGTTCTGTATCGGCCGGGAGCATGGGTACCTGCGCGAAGTTGATTGAGCATACTTTGTTCTGTGCGCTTTTCTCGCCAAACTTGAGCCCATGCCAAAAAGAAACGTTGATCACCCGTTAAACCCGCAATAATCGGCGCTTCTTTTCCGTTTAAAGACAACTGATAAGCGTGGTAAGCCATCGCTAGCCCACCTACATCTCCAATGTTCTCACCTAAGCTATTACGACCATTCACAAAATTACCCACGATAGGTTCATATTCACTATACTGAGCGGCAAGTTTGTCAGCTTTAGCATCAAACGCAGCGCGGTCCTCCTCCGTCCACCAATTACGTTGAATACCATTGGCGTCAGATTTTGAACCCTGATCATCAAAACCATGTCCCATTTCATGCCCAATAACGGCTCCTATAGCGCCGTAGTTAACCGCATCGTCAGCATTTGGATCAAAGAAAGGGGCTTGTAAAATCGCCGCCGGAAATACAATCTCATTAAACGAACTATTGTAATACGCATTGACTTGCTGCGGCACCATGCCCCAGCGTTCACGATCTGTTTTTAGTCGTTCTCGCTGCACACTTTGAGCTTGGAAAAATTGCCGTAAGTTTCGCACATTACCAATGAGGTCATCATCACCAATTGAGACGCCTTCAAACGATTGCCACTCATCTGGGTAGCCAATTTTGGGATGAAAAGCCATTAGCTTAAGTTTAGCATTCACTTTGGTTTCGCTGCCCATCCAATCAAGATTATCGATGCGTTCACCAAGTGCTTTTCGCAGGTTCTCAACTAAGGTTGCCATCTTTTCTTTGGAGCTTGCAGGAAAATACTTGTCTACATAAACTTTACCAATAGCAAAACCTAATGACTGCGTTCCCGATATTTCGGCAATAGCCCGCTTCCAGCGTGGTCTTGGTTCTTTTTGGCCATTTAGCATGGTGCCATAAAACCCAAAGTTGGTCAGGTATATTTCGTCAGATAGCATGCCTGCGTTGTTACTAATAGCATGATAACGCAAGTAGTCTTGCCAAACTGACAGGGGCTGACTGTTAACCAGTTTGATCATTTCTTTTACCGGGTCTGGTTGGGTAATGTTCAGCTCTGGAATGATATAACCTGAAGACGCAAAATAGGTATCCCAGTCAAAGCCAGGATACTCCTCTAGCAAATCACTGCGAGCAATTTGGTTAAGCGTAAGGTCACGGTTTCTGCGTTTTTCACGGGGCCACTGGAGCGTTGCAATTTTTGTCTCTAAGGCAATGATTTGATCGGCTTTAGTGGCTGCATCGTCAACCTCTATGAAAGAAAGGGTCTGGATGATGTTCTCTTTATAGGCGGCTAAAATATCGTTAAAACGCTCGGTATCTGTTAAATAGTAGCTTCGATCAGGCAGACCAAGACCGCCGGTACCAACCGACATCTGATATGCATTTGGGTCTAGACGGTTAATACCAAGTCCGGCGTTTATTGGACTGCTTACTCCTGATAGCCATGCATTACCAAAAACGGAGGTTAAATCGATAACCGAATCAATATCGTCGATTTGCTCCAATACTGTTTGGATTGGCTGTAATCCTTTCGCATTTATTGTATCAATATCCATGTAAGCATTGTAGAAGTTAGCAATGAGTTGTTCTTCAAACGACAAGTCTTTTGCTTTGCTAATGTTATTAATAATTTGCTTAACACGTTCTTCACTGCGATCAGCCAACACAGAAAAAGCACCATAACGTGTTTTATCCGACGGCATTTCAAAATTGTCATACCAAGTGCCACTGGCATACATGAAAAAATCATCACCGGGCTTGATAGCTAAATTACGCGCGGCTAATTCAATCCCAAAGACCCCTAACTCAGGTTCACTGGTTGATTGCGCTAATTTGGTTTGAATATTTTGCGTTTTTTGTTTGGCGGCCATATTGGTTGTTGAATCACAGGCACCAAGGATAAAACTGCTGGCGATAGCCATGGCTAAAATCGATTTTTTCATGAATTCTCTTTTGTCGTTTATTTCTAATTTGAATTTTTCGTCAAATTGTTGCTTGCTGACTTACCGTGCATAAGTATCTTAATGATGATGACTGCGTTAGTCCGTAACTAAATCGTTACTTTTTGTGTCAAGTGGACCTACCATGCCGATAAGTAGGCCCAATTAGGATGTGCAAGTCGATTTTTAAGCTTGTTTAATTTAAGCTTGTTTAAAGGGAAGCACACTTTCGCTTTGTTGTTTATATTGTTGAATACCTATTTTTTCACGTTGCAAAAAGTCAAGCACAGCGGCTTGAAAATCGGGGTGCTGTAAATAATGATTTGAATAGCAAAAGGTAGGTTCAAACCCCCTCAGTATTTTATGCTCGCCTTGTGTGCCGGGGTTAAATTGGCGCAGTTTCTTTTCTATCGCAAAGTCTATCCCCTGATAATAACAACATTCGAAATGCAAGCCTGACACGTCCTGCAAAGCACCCCAATAACGCCCGAATAATTGCTGGTCATTGTAGAAAAATAGTGCGCTGGCGATACATTGTTCTGCATGATAAGCCATCACAATCATTATATTGTCTTGCATGTTGCTTTGGAGATAATCAAAAAATTCGCCAGTTAAATAGCCGTTGTGTCCACTTCGTTTCAAATAGGTTTGTTGATAGCACAAATAAAAGTCATCCAACACTTCTTTCGTTAGCATGTCTCCGGTTAACCTTTTGATAACGACGGTGTCAGTCTCCGATATTCTCACTGCTGCCGTTCTTTCTTTGCGAATAGAGCGACGCTTTCTTGAGGTCATTTGCTGCATAAAATCATCGAAATTATTATACCCTCTATTATGCCAAACAAATTGCACGCTGAGACGCTGTAATAGCTTGTCCTTCGCGAACTGGTCGCTTTGATACTCTGGCAAAAATAAGGAATGAAAAGATGAAGCGTGTGCTTCCTTCAATATATTGTTTGTGCTTGTGGTAATAAATGCTGTTATTTCGTCAAATGAATAGCCACACTCGTTATCAATGAGCAGGCGGCTGCCAGTAACTGGAGTAAATGGAATGCAAGCAACTAGTTTAGGATAATAGGGAATTTGATGATGTTGATATGCGTTAGCCCAAGCGTGATCAAAAATATATTCACCGTAGGAGTGAGTTTTTAAGTAACAGGGAATGAAACCGATGAGTCTGTTGATTGAACCGCTGGCTTCAATGACATCATGACTGGCTGCAACCACATTTTGTCTAGTTTCAATCACATCTTGTTTTTCGACGTTGCCTTCGATACCCTTTTCTTCGGTACCTCCTTGATTTGTTTCAGGATGCTCATAAATGCCAATATGATAGCTGTGCCAGCCTGTTTCGCCATTGACGCATTTAGTTTCTTCTAGCCCTTTGAGGAAAGCATAGCTTAAGAAAGGAGTTGAATATTCTTTATCATGATCGGACAGTTGTTGCCATTGTTGTTGAGTTATATCATCTACACTAAGGATAGGTTGCCAGCTTAACGCCATATTAGAAATTTACTTATTAGGAAGTATATTAGTCACTATGTCAGATAACGATGCAAAGATCATTAGACACAAATTAACTCGACTATTGTCTCGCCGCGAGCATAGTCAAACAGAACTGCGTAAAAAGTTATCCGATTTGGACGTTGACATGACGTTAGTCGACGACACGATTGCAAAATTTGCTAAAAAAGATATTCAAAGTGACACTCGTTATGCTGAGGCAGTTGTGCGCACGGCTTACCGAAAGGGCAAGGGGCCTGTCTTTATTGAACGCACATTATATAATCATGATATTGATTTGCAACGGGTAAGAATGCTTGTTAATGATGATAGTTTTGATTGGTTTGAGTCCTCAAAAGCAGTCAGAATGAAACGATTTGGTGACCCGTTACCAGATGATTGGACTGATAAACAAAAGCAAATGCGCTTTTTGCAATACCGTGGTTTTACGCAAGAACAAATTAAATACGCATTTGAGTGAAAGTTTAGGAAAATAGGGGGCTTAAGAGGCTTAACAAACTCACCTTTAACATGATATCTTCTATTCATATATAAACAGCATTTTTTGTTTTGATTTTCGAAACGCGTCGCAAACACCAACGTAAAACATGATTTATGACTAATACCGCTTGATAACACTCCGCTCTGTAGAAAAAAGCGCTGTGTTAGCAACGGTTGTAAACATAAATCCAGCAATGGTGAAAGCAAGCGGGATCAAGATAAAAGCTGTTTCAACATCTTTCCCACATAGAACGATTTAGGAACATAAATGGTACGCTCTACAGCCGAATTACGACGCACTTTCTTTGAATATTTTCAACAACATCAACATCATCTTGTTTCAAGTTCATCGCTTGTCCCACATGATGACCCAACGTTGCTATTTACAAATGCTGGCATGAATCAATTTAAAGACGTTTTTTTAGGGGCCGAACAGCGCAACTATACGCGCGCAGTGTCATCGCAACGATGTGTTCGTGCTGGCGGCAAACACAATGACTTAGAAAACGTTGGCTACACAGCAAGGCACCATACTTTTTTCGAAATGTTGGGAAATTTTAGTTTTGGTGACTATTTCAAGGAAGAAGCGATTAAATTTGCATGGCAGTTTTTAACTGGCGAACTCGGATTAGACAAAGACAAGTTGTTAGTAACGGTGTATCACGAAGATGATGAAGCCTTCGATATATGGGAGAAAACAATCGGTATACCTGCCGAGCGTATTATTCGAATTGCAACCGCTGACAATTTTTGGTCAATGGGCGATACCGGACCATGTGGTCCTTGTTCTGAAATTTTCTATGACCATGGCGCAGAAATTTGGGGTGGACCTCCGGGCTCACCTGAAGAAGATGGTGACCGTTTTATTGAAATTTGGAACTTGGTTTTCATGCAATTTAATCGCCAGAAAAATGGCGATATGTTGTCATTGCCTAAACCGTCGATCGATACCGGAATGGGCTTAGAACGTATTTCAGCGATACTCCAAGGTGTTCATAGCAACTATGAAATTGATCTATTTCAAAGCTTAATTGCTGCGGCAGCAGAGATTGTCGGATCGCAAGATTTAGAAAATAAATCATTACGCGTTATTGCCGACCACATCCGTTCATGCAGTTTTTTAATATGTGATGGTGTAATGCCATCGAATGAAGGTCGCGGTTATGTATTGCGTCGTATTATTCGCCGTGCTGTGCGGCATGGTTACAAAATGGGCGCAGATGACATTTTCTTTTACAAGCTAGTCAACACATTAGTATCCGAAATGGGGGATGCCTATCCTGAACTAGTGCAGCAGCAAGCAGTGGTTGAAAAGGTGCTTAAAGTAGAAGAAGAACAGTTCTCAAAAACGCTAGAACGCGGTATGGCTATCTTAAATGATGCGCTTAGCCAATTAGAAGGCAAGCAAGTGCCCGGTGAACTCGTATTTAAATTGTATGACACGTTTGGCTTTCCAGCCGATTTAACCAACGATGTTGCGCGTGAACAGGGATTGACCATTGATGAAGCCGGATTTGAAACGGCCATGGCACAACAAAAATCACAATCCCAGTCGGCGAGTAAATTCGGTGCTGATTATGCGAGCGTGTTGAGTATTGAGCATAAAACTGAATTTACGGGTTACACCGACGCAAACGGTGCATCTACTGTGATGGATATTATTGTTAATAATGCAGCCGTAACCGAGGCTAGTGACGAAGCATTAATATTACTTAAACGAACTCCTTTTTATGCAGAGTCTGGCGGTCAGGTAGGCGATACCGGTTTTATGTCATCGAGCAGCGGTAAAGCGCATGTTATCGATACGGTTAAGCTAGGCCAAGCTTTTGCGCATAAAGTGAAAATTGAGGGTGTTATTAAGGTGGGTGACAAGGTCGAACTTGTTGTTGACCAAGCACGCCGTGATCGCATTAAAGCGAATCACAGTGCTACACATTTATTACACGCAGCTTTGCGTCATTTGTTGGGCGACCATGTCGCGCAAAAAGGATCCTTAGTTGATGCCGAAAAACTGCGTTTCGATTTTTCACATTTTGACTCTATTTCTGCTAAGAAACTGCTTGAAATTGAAAACTTAGTCAATGCTGAAATTCGTTTAAACAATGCATTGACGACTCAATTGATGGAACTCGATGAAGCAAAAGCATCTGGCGCAATGGCGTTGTTTGGTGAAAAATATGATGAAAAAGTACGGGTTGTAAAAATGGGTGAGTTTTCAACTGAATTGTGTGGTGGCACGCACGTTGCTCGAACCGGCGATATTGGCTTGTTAAAAATAATATCTGAAGGTGGCATTGCATCTGGCGTTCGTCGTATAGAAGCGACAACTGGGCAAATGGCGCAAGACTTTGTGAATGACGGATCTGACAAACTTCATGCTATCGCGAGCTTACTAAAATCAGATAAAACCTCTGTCGTTGACAAAGTATCAACGGCTTTACAACAAATTAAGCTACTAGAAAAAGAGCTTAATCAGCTTAAACAGTCAATGGCTGGACAGAAAAGCAAGGACGTCATGTCCAATGTGATTGATGTGCAAGGCGTCAAGCTCCTTGTGGCGAATATGCAAGGCATCGAACCCAAGGCACTGCGTGGCATGATGGATGACCTTAAAAATCAACTGCAATCCGGTATTATCGCTTTAGGCGTAGCCAGTGACGGTAAAGTAAATTTAATTGCCGGAGTAACCAAAGATCTGGTCGGGAAATTTAAGGCTGGTGATTTAGTGAATCATATGGCGAGTCAAGTGGGTGGTAAAGGGGGTGGCAGACCGGATATGGCACAAGCCGGTGGAACAGAGCCGGAAAATCTTGATAAAGCGCTTGCGTCAGTAAAAAACTGGCTTGAAGGTAAGGTTTGATATTGGGTGAAAAATATTTTGTTACAAATTAGCCAGATTAAACGGAAAAAGTAGACTTTTGTATAATATATAGGCAAAAATTTTAGATTTTCTTTGGTAAAAATTAACTAATTAAAGTATATTTAAACCTGTTAATGGTCAATGTCGTACAAGATACATAACAGTTCTTCGATTCAGAATGATTAACCGGATTTAAACTAAAAGGAGCGACAACATGCTTATCTTGACTAGACGCGTAGGGGAAACTTTAATGGTAGGTGACAATGTCACGGTGACTGTTTTAGGCGTCAAAGGAAATCAAGTGCGAATTGGTGTTAATGCACCGAAGGAAGTTTCAGTTCATAGGGAAGAGATTTATATGAGAATACAGGCAGAGAAAGGCAACCAACCTGCTGTTGAAGACGAAGGGTAGTGTTTGTATTATCGCAGTGCCATCAAATTAATGGCGAAGGAAAACTCGGGTCATTCTGAGTTTTTTAATTTTTGTAGGTTGAAAACACAGCGTGTTGGTTAAAAAACTAACAAACGATCAAAGACAGTGAAAAAGTTGCTAAAAAAGCATTGACTTATACTACTCAGAAGGTAAACTTCCGCCCCACATTTAGGAGAGGTGGCCGAGTGGCTGAAGGCGCTCCCCTGCTAAGGGAGTATAGGGTTTATAGCCCTATCGAGGGTTCGAATCCCTCCTTCTCCGCCATTTTTTAATGGTATAAATGTGACGTTATTAAGGTTAAGTTTTACAACTTAATCGCAGTAACAATTAAGTAGTAACAGAAACAACATGCGCATGTAGCTCAGCTGGATAGAGTACCTGGCTACGAACCAGGCGGTCGGAGGTTCGAATCCTTCCATGCGCACCATACATCGTTGGTAGCAAGTTTAGTAAAAAGTTTAGTAGAAAGTTTAGTAGAAAGTTTAGTAGAAAGTTTTGCGCATGTAGCTCAGCTGGATAGAGTACCTGGCTACGAACCAGGCGGTCGGAGGTTCGAATCCTTCCATGCGCACCACATTAGGGTCCTTCGGGGCTTAAAAAAGCCTTAGTCTTTACTAAGGCTTTTTTTTTGCTATTTGTCCCATTCTGACTATCCACACAATACGTATTGTAATGTAAAGGTTTGCTAATGTAAGAAAGCAGCCAACCTCCCAGATCGATATATCGCGCACTGTTGGTGGATAAATAAGGTTATTTGCGTAATGAGCATTAAAAATTCGTAAATAATGAATAATAATTGAGAAACTATCGATTGCAGTGCATAAAATTATTGTTTTTATTCATTTGCAAAAAAATATTTTCGATTGTAATTGTTTTCGTCGCGTGCTATTTATCCTAGCCAGATTTTTGGAAGTCCTCTTTAAGGCAACATCATGTCAACGCAAATGAACGACCAACTAATGGAAGCCGGCATTTTACTTGCCGTTGGTATGTCAGTCGTGTTTGCATTTTTAATACTCCTAATAGCTGGTATCCACGGCATTGCTTGGTTCTGCCGTAAATATCCGTCTGCTGAAGTTATTCCTCATGCTGCACACAATCGCACTATACAAGATCGCACTACACAAGATAACAATAAAAAATCACCTACGTCAGTGAGCCCTCAAGTCGCCGCCGCTATTACTGCAGCCGTGCATACACACAGACACACAACTTTAAAATCATAGGGAACACATTATGTCCAATCCATTAAAGATCACCGAACTGGTCTTGCGAGATGCGCATCAGTCTTTACTTGCAACTCGCATGCGCTTGGACGATATGCTCCCGATTGCAGCTAAATTAGATGATGTAGGTTATTGGTCCGTTGAGTCTTGGGGCGGTGCTACTTTTGACGCTTGTATTCGTTACTTAGGTGAAGACCCTTGGGAGCGTATCAGAGCGCTCAAAGCAGCAATGCCTAAAACCAAACAACAAATGTTATTGCGCGGTCAAAACTTACTTGGTTACCGTCACTACGCTGACGATGTGGTGGAAAAATTCGTTGAAAGAGCTCACGCTAACGGCGTAGACGTGTTCCGAATTTTCGATGCAATGAACGACGTGCGAAATTTAGAAACTGCAGTTAAATCGGCAATTAAAGTGGGTGCGCATGCGCAAGGTACGATTTCTTATACTGTCAGCCCTGTACATAATTTAACGTTATGGCTGGACATGGCAAAACGCCTAGAAGACATGGGTGTGCATTCGATTTGTATTAAAGATATGGCGGGCTTACTTAAACCATACGATTGTGAAGCACTTATTACGGGATTAAAAAAATCCGTTAATGTGCCTATTGCTATGCAATGTCACGCGACCACAGGTTTAAGTACAGCAACTTATCAAAAGGCAGTTGATGCTGGTATCGATATGTTAGATACCGCGGTGTCGTCGATGAGCATGACTTATGGCCATACTGCCACCGAAACCATGGTGTCCATTGTTGAGGGTACCAATCGCGACACCGGCTTAGATATTGAGAAGCTGGCCGAGATTGCGGCTTACTTTCGTGTAGTACGTAAAAAATACGCACAATTTGAAGGCTCCTTAAAAGGCGTTGATGCGAGAATACTTATTGCGCAAGTGCCGGGCGGCATGTTGACCAACATGGAAAGCCAATTGAGAGAGCAGGGTGCTGAGGACAAATTCGACGAAGTGCTACTTGAAATACCCCGAGTACGTGAAGACTTGGGTTTTATTCCGCTAGTCACACCCACTTCTCAAATCGTAGGTACCCAAGCAGTATTGAACGTATTAACAGGCGAGCGCTACAAAAGTATCACCAAGGAAACGGCGGGTGTGCTTAAAGGTGAATACGGTGCTACGGCAGCCCCGGTTAACAAAGAACTACAAACACGTGTGCTCGAAGGTGGAAAAGCAATTACCTGTCGCCCTGCAGATGAAATTGCGCCCGAACTCGTCAAGTTAGAAGAAGAGCTAGATGCGCTGATTGAACAAAAGTCATTGCGTATTGCTAAAGATAAAATTGATGACGTGCTGACTTATGCCTTATTCCCGCAAGTTGGCTTAAAGTTCATTGAAAATAGAGACAATCCAAGTGCATTTGAACCCGCTCCAACTCAGGAGTCAGCGGTTATTGAAGCAACTAGTGCCGAGCCATTGGCTGGCGATGCTGGCGCCTACAAGGTGCGCGTTGAAGGTCAGGTTTATCATGTGGAAGTTGCTGAAAACGGTGAAGTCAGTAATATCGCCGCAGCATCAAATAGCCCAGCGTCAGCCCCGGCGCCAGTTGGTGAAGGGACTGATGTCGCAGCACCTTTGTCAGGCAACATCTTAAAAATTCTGGTAGCACAAGGACAACAAATCAACGAGGGTGATGTTATTTTAATTCTCGAAGCCATGAAAATGGAAACCGAAGTAAGAAGTGCGGTATCTGGTGTTGTACAGCAGATAATAGCCAAAGAAGGCGATGCCGTTCAGGCAGGTCAAACAATGATGGTCATCGGGTAGACTCATGGAAAAGTTATTAATTCTCTGGGATAGCACATCAATTCCGCATTTTGAACCGGGTCAAATAGTAATGATGCTAGTTGGTTTTGGTTTGCTCTACTTAGCCATTGTACGCAAATTTGAGCCACTCTTACTGTTACCGATAGGATTTGGTGCCCTCCTGACTAATATACCCTTAGCCGGCTTTAGTGAAGCGGGTGGGCTGTTACATTATATTTATTACGTTGGTGTCGATACAGGCGTGTTTCCGCTGCTGATTTTTATGGGTGTTGGCGCGATGACAGATTTTAGCGCATTGATCGCTAATCCTCGTATGCTATTGCTTGGGGCCGCTGCTCAATTCGGTATATTTGCAACTTTGTTTGGTGCGATACTATTAAATGGCTTGCCTTGGTTTGATTTTAGCATGCAGGATGCATCAGCAATTGCCATTATTGGCGGCGCCGATGGGCCAACCGCCATATTTTTGGCATCCAAGTTAGCTCCAGAACTGTTGGGCGCTATTGCCGTTGCCGCCTATTCTTACATGGCCTTAGTACCGATCATCCAACCGCCCATTATGAGAGCCTTAACAACGCCTGAAGAGCGCAAACTGCCTATGGCTCAACTACGCGTTGTGTCTAAGAAAGAAAAGATCCTATTCCCGTTAGCTGTGTTGGTCTTAACCTTAATATTTTTACCCGCAGCAACCCCCTTGGTTGGTATGTTCTGCTTTGGTAACTTGCTTAAAGAATGTGGGGTCGTGGATCGCTTAAGTTATACAGCTCAAAACGAACTGATCAATATTGTAACCATATTCCTTGGTCTGGGTGTGGGTTCCAAACTCAGTGCCGATAAATTTTTGACGGTTGAAACGCTGGGTATTTTAGCGCTAGGTGCGGTTGCGTTCTCAATCGGCACTGCAACCGGGGTATTGATGGCAAAATTAATGAACAAGCTCAGCAAAGACAATATTAACCCACTAATCGGTGCTGCAGGCGTTTCTGCTGTTCCTATGGCAGCGCGAGTGGTGAATAAAGTTGGGCTTGAATCTAATCCACATAACTTCCTACTAATGCATGCCATGGGGCCAAATGTTGCCGGCGTATTGGGGTCGGCGGTTGCCGCGGGGATATTGTTGGCGCTGGTTGGGCCTTAATTTTTAACTGATTGGTTGGCGCGTATTTTTCTAGGCATTAGCCTAGCCTATAGCTTCTAAAATTTCAGCTTGCAAAAATAATACGAATAACGCATCTAGTCGAGATTTTTTATTTGAAGGACTAGTTGGAATGACTTTTGCTTAATCCAAATATTACGATAAATTTATTTATGAGTATTTTGATTTGCATATAGCGTTCCCTCTTCATCTATTCACAAAAGCCACTGTTGCATCAGCTTTTCTGCTGTGTACAGCTTTTTGGGTAAGTGCACAGCAAACTTCAATAAACGCCGCGCTTGAGCGTTATCAGCTTGGTGAGGAACTTATATTTACACTGCAAATTGATAATCTCAGATATGGAGAGCTGTTTGGGGTCGTGCAAGAGAAAGGAGTGATGATTTCGTTCACTGAGTTTATCACAATGCTGGATTTTCCTATTCAACGACAAAATAAGGAAGATTATGTGTATTCTGGATGGTTTATTAACAAAGACAACGCTTTTGAACTAAGATTATATACAACAGCTCGTGGTCAAATCATTGGTGAGGTCAAAATCGATGATGATCTCAAATTGTTAAGTTATTCTGATGTTTATGATTTTGCAGGTGAGCGGCTTTTTGATATCACCCAAATGGCAAGCTGGTTTGGCATTTCTACTACACTTGATTATCGAGATCTAATAATACAGGGTAAGCCTAAGGTTAAGCTTCCCATTCAATTAAAGTTTGAAAGAGGGAACCGAAAGGTTTTTAATTCATCAAGTCGAACGCTTAAATATCCAAATTATGATTTTGGCTACCATTGGCGGTCGCATCAACTAATCGATGCAAGCGTCTTTTCACAATACGCAAACGACGAAGTTAGAAGTTCGTATAGTGTTATTGGTATTCAAGACCTTGCAAAATTATCTACTCGCTTCTATTTCTCGGGCTCAGAGCAGGACGCCCTCCAGCAAGCTGAATTAAATTTTCAAAGACAATCGCCTGAAGGTAATTTATTGGGACCACTCAATGCGACCAATATTAGTTTTGGCGACATTTTACCCACTCGCACAGGGGGCAGTTCAAGTAGCCAAAGTTTAGGCGTATCTATTAACAACAATAAACTGGGTGCTAATTATGACAGCGACATTACGTCTATAAGAGGCTTAGTACAAAATAATTGGGATGTTGAACTTTATCAAAACGACGTACTGATAAGACAAGCCAATAATGTGAGTAATGGCCGTTACGATTTTGTTGATATTCCGCTCTTTACAGGCTTGAATAAATTTGAAGTTAGGAAGTACGGTCCTCAAGGGCAATTGGAAAAAGAACAGTTCGAACGAAATGTTGACGGTAATTTGTTCTCCAACGCTCCTAGCTACAATGTTTCGTTAACGCGGACCAATTCGACTTTGTTAGGCGTTAGTGACACTGACGGTTTGGCTAATGATTGGAATCTATCAGGTAACTACGGCTATGCTGTCAACAATTGGTTGTCAACAAGTGTTGGCCATTCTTTATTTTTAGGAGATTCAGACCTTGCTAATAGTTACAATATTTCAAGTTCAGCAAGAATCTCGAGTAGACTACTGGGTAATTTGGGTTTTGTTTACTCTGACACCGGCGCAACGTCATTGCGTGCCAGTATCCAATCAAGGTACTTTGACCAAAATCTAAATATCAGTGTTGCGAGAAACCTTGATGCTGATAGCCAAGAATCAAAACAATTTTCGATATTAATGAACGGTAATATTTTTTCTCAACCTTGGGGCAGTGTTAGCTATACAAATGACTATCGATATTCTGAGACAAAAAATGATGTTGCGAGTACCTTTTTTTCCAATGGCTTGACCTTCGACAGTCGATATCTCACATTTAACCATTTGTTGAACTATCAAAATCAAAAATCAAGTGATGGCACTGAAACTGAGTCTACGACAGGCTTAGTTGCGCTTGGTTCTAGAATCAATAGAGTCAATGCCCGGTTGAATGCAAATTATGATTCAACCGCTGATTTTCAGTGGATATCTTATGGCGCAGGAATAAGTTGGAAGTTTGCATCCAAATACTCTACACGACTTGCCTATCAAAAGTCAGCGATCTCTGACAATGAAAGCATTTCCTTCGGTGTCGATTGGCGTGAGAAAAGCTATGCGATTAACACACAATTAAGACACGATACAAGTTCGGGGTTAAATGTTTCTGTGAACGCGCGATTTAGCTTGTCTGAAGCGCCCGTTAGTCAAGGATACTTAAGCACAGACTCTAGCTTAACTTCAGATGGCGTTGTTTTAGTAAGGTTATATGAGGATAAAAATTTCAATTTTATCTTTGATGAAGGCGATCGGCCTCTTGAGGATGTAAAAGTAACAGCTAGCCAATTTAATATTAGCGCTAAAAGTGATCACGAAGGTATAGTAAAACTGCGAAGACTAAACTCGTTTCAAAATACAGACCTACAAGTTGACTTAACGACCTTAGATGACCCATATTTAATTCACTCCACTGAAAGCACTGCTGTTACGCCGAGGACAGGTTTACTGACACTAGTCAATTATCCTTTCATACAAAGTACTGAAATTGATGGTGTGATTGTTTACATTGACGAGTACGGAGAAGAGAAAGAACTTCCTTACACTAATGTTGAGCTTAAAAACTCAAAGGGAATTACGGTTGCCTCTGCAAGAAGCGAGTTTGATGGTTACTTTTACATTAATAAAATACCGCCAGGAAAATATGTCGTTGCAATAGACGTAGAATCTTTAGATTCCTTAAGTCTTAGCTTTAACGACAAGGTTGAACTGCATTTAGATCAACCAGGAGCTTTCATCAATGGTGTTAAACTGACACTAAGTCAACAAAATATTAGCAATGGTTTTTTAAGTTATATCGCAGACTTTTCAACTGTAAAGGTGGCAAATACGTATCTTCGAATTTTGAAGCAACGCAGCGCTAATAATCCAATATTGAGCAATGCTTTTCTAAGCCACGATAAAAAGTCGGATAGATATTTTATCGGACTTGCTTTGTTTTCAGAGGACAATGCAGCCGAACAGCTTTGTCAACAAATTAGCAACGATGTTAAATCGTGTAAAATTCGCTCGCATAAAATACTATACTAAAACCTTGGCGCGTATTTTGCTTATCTTCATATACAGAGTCTACCGATTGAGTCACCTGACAAAAAAATGACTCAATTATTTATTAAAACATACATCAGATGGAGTTAACTTTATGAACTCGTTTTCAAGAAGCATACTGACTTTGTTTCAAGCCATGGTTTGTCTGCTTGCTGTTACTGGGTGTGGCATGTTGCGTTCTTCAATAGTAAGTGACAACAGTAAAATTGATGCAGAGATTGAGCTAGCAGAAAGATCACAAGAGTTAGCAACTGAATTAAAAGATTTTCAAGCATTAAAACCGAGCTTAACTCGGTTGGTTGCTTTAGAGTCAGATTTAAACTTTTTATTAGACGAAGTAAGTCGATTTAGCGAGAGCAACCCTGTCGTATATAACAAGTCAAGTAGAACTCCCGCTAGCGAATTATCAAAAGTACCCTCGGGTAACAATGTAGTCTATAAATCGGATGGTTCTATGGCGTCTAGTGCTGATAGAAAGAATAACAATAACAACAATGTAAGTGAATTTGAAACTAGAAATCTTGAGTTCGACCTTTTGCGTCTGCAGCAAAACCTTGCCTCAGCTAAACCAGGTTCAAGTTCTTTGAGCGTTGGGGAATTCTCGTCGCGAAGTAATAATAATCAAGATGTAGAAGTGGCTTCTGCGAAACAAATCCTGACTATTGATAAATCACGAAACAATAAATTTCAGGGCAATCAGGGACCCAATGAAATTGTGGGCAATATAGAAAACATGACCCCAAGTAAGTTTTCATCCCAATCTCCAACAAACGAGAAGTTACCGATTGTTGATAAATGTGCAAATCAGCCAACATCGAATAGCAGTAATTTTGCTCTCCATCTGGCTTCATATAAAAATTTGAATAACGCTAAATCGGGATGGGTCAAGTTGCGTCAGAAATATGCTAGCACTTGGTGCGACGCGTCTGCAAAATTGGAAACAGTGAACGTAAAAGGAATCGATTATTTTAGCTTACGTGTCGGTGGTTACGCTTCCAAAAACGTGGCGAACCAAATGTGCTCAAGAGTTAGAATTCAAGGGGACTATTGTCAAGTTGCTAGCTTTAGTGGTGTGGAAATCTGATGGCAATAGCACGTTTTTGTTTTCTTTTGTTAATCCTGATGTCAGCGTCAAACTCTTTTGGACAAACACCGCTGCTTGAGGAGATTACAAAAGTAGACTTTGGTACCGTTGCTATTGTGAATAACGACAGTCCTCGAAGAATTATTTTGGATCGTGCCGGAAATTATCAAGTAGGCACTGGTATCTATATATTGAGAAGAGGGCAAGCAGGTTTATATCGAATCAGCGGCTTTGCGGGCAACGTAAGACTGTTCATTACAGTAACCGCTTCTCAAGGCTCAACAACCACAGAAGATTTTTCGCCTGAACAGTTCACTATTATTTCTTATGATCACAGCGAATCAGTGACAACCAACGGATTAGGCGTTACCGAGTTTTTGGTAGGAGGTATTATCGAAACAAGTGGATCGGGCACAACAAATTTTAGAGACACAACGTATACAACTCAATTGCGAGTTTCAATAGATTTTTAGAGGTTTTACTATGTTATATAAGCTACTACTTTTTACCTGTTTAATTTGTTCACCATTGTTTGCAAACGCTGATCTCTTGGTGTCACCAACCCGGATTATTTTTGGAGAAAGAGACCGAGTTAAAGAGGTTATCTTAATCAATACCGGCAATTTTAAAAGAAGTTATCGAATAGAGTGGAGCGAAAAAGCGGTTTCAAAAACCGGGCAATATTTAGAGATAAACGAGGGAACTCCTGATTTTGCTGTTAGTCCATTTATTCGATATTCTCCTCGACAGGTGTCTTTGCAACCGGGAGAAAGACAAGTTGTTAAGTTACTTATTCGAAAGAATAACCAAATGAACTTGGATGAATACCGCTCCCATTTAAGGTTTTTGGCTTTGCCTGTTGAGACAAAAGCGCCAGAACAATCTGAAGTGGCAGGTATGGCATTGCGATTAGATGTACTTACCTCTTACACAATTCCTATTCTCTACAGAACAGTTGAAGTTCAACCTCAGATAAATATAGTGTCGGTTGACATCAAAAAAAATGCTGTCGACAAAACAGAAATATTTGTGACACTAAATAAGAAAAGCAGTACGAGTATCATAGGGTCATTGTTTGCATACATAGAAGACAAAGAAACGGGCAAAAGAATAAGAGTAGGGGAATTAAACAGTGTTCAGATGCTCCACGAAACAGAGCAAACAACGGTCAAGATTATATGGCAAAACTTCGAGACGTATCTCCCATATAAAGGTAATCTTGAAATTGAGTATTTGGGAAACCAAGAGTTTACAGGGCTTGTATTTGATAAAAGCACAAGCAATATTTCAATTTAGGCACTTTCAGAGAGGGTTAATTCTAACCCTTTTTTTTCATTCTCGAATTAAACTTTACTCTTTTAGCTAAACATTATATTGAATATGACGATCACAAATTAGTTGTTTTGCAATGTACATCGTTATATGAAAAAACAGTTCAAAGAACGTGGGACCAGTTTGAAAAGCAAATAAAACGTGTTTACTAAAAGTTTCAATTTTTTATTAAGGTTTTTCAAATTTAGTCGATATAGTTTTTGTTAGGCAGCAAAACCTTACGATCAAACTTTCACGTTTGAGTTGACACAGAGAAGGCAATAATGCAATCGACTGTGTCGTTTAACTTTTAAAGAGTATTTGGAGATTTCCATGTTAAAACGCAATCAAATTATTAAATCGTTTTTCGTTTCTGGGTTATTAGTTGCAGGTTCTGCTTCTTATGCTCAAGACCCAATCAACACCGACGCAACAGTTGTTGTTCAAAACACATTCGCATTTGCACAAGATGCAGCATTGAGCTTCGGCACACTAAGAGCAAATGCTGATTCTAGTGCTGCAGATTCCGGCGGTGATGGTTCCGCTACTCCTGGTATTACAGTAGCAACTTATACGGTTCGTCCTGATAGTGCAGTAACTATACCTGTAGTAAGACAACTTACTTCTGCTGGTGCAGCGGTTACGGGTGATGAAGCTACGCCAGCATCTATGAGTGTTCTAGCGGCGGGCAGTGCAGCATCGTATACAGCGTCTGGTGCATCTCCGTTCACACCGATTCAAATTCTTGCTTCAGGTACAAGTGATTCAACTACGTTGATCAACGCACTTGCTCCACCTAGCGCACCAAACTTTACTGTGGATCAATTCTTGTTTGAAGAAGTGGGTACCGCAGGTGTGGGTAGCGTAGAAGGCGCTACGTTTACTACTGATGTTAACGGTTCTGTGTCATTCAACGTAGGTGCAACAATATCTACACCAAATGCTGCAACAACTGTCGCCTATGCGGATGGAACTTACACCGGAACATTTACAGTAGAAGTATCTTACTAAGATAAGCATTTAAACGTTTAAATGCATTAGCCAGACGTCATTCGAAAGCCAGCATAGCGCTGGCTTTTCTTATGCCAAGAAAAAAATAATTGTTTGGATATTAAGTAGTGAAGAGTCAATAGAAAGGAGAGGTTAGGGTTATTTTGTTGATAGAACTTGTGAAATATACTCAAAACTGCTCAAAATGCTTATCCACCAAACTAAAATGCGAATCAATCAATTTTCTGGTAACTTCATGTTGCGGATCATCAAAAACGCTTTTGCTTGAACCTGCCTCAATCACCTTACCTTTATCCATTATCATGACTTTGTCGCTAATATGACGAACAATGCCCAGGTTTTGTGAAATGAATACAAACGCCATACCGAGTTCTTGTTGGATGTCGAGTATGAGGTTGACCGTTTGTGAACGTACAGAGGGGTCTAAGGCGGCAAATGGTTCATCTGCGACTATTACCTTGGGGTCAAGTATCATCGCTCTAGCGAGCGAAACGCGTTGCTGTTGACCATCTGATAACATATGTCTGTAAAAATAGTAGTGCTCTCGCAATAAACCGACTTTGACTAATGTTTGTTCTATTTTAGTTTTGCGTTCTTGCTGATTAAGCTCAGTGTTTAATAATAATGTTTGGCCAAGCACAGAACCAACCGTAACCGCCGGGTTTAAGCTATATTTAGTGTGCTGGAGTATGAGTCTAATATCGTGGTTGCGTGTTTTCTTATCACTCTGCTCAGCCTTTTTTCCTTCCAGCAATATACTGCCTTGCTGCGGTGTTATTGCGCCTACCAGTGCGCGCGCTAAGAGCGTTTTGCCTGAGCCATTATGACCGGTGATCGCGAGGGTTTCACCGGTATTCAATACGAAGTCGATGGGGCCGACGATGAATTCGTCAACGGGCTTAAAGATAGAGCGTCTTACCCGATGAGTATAAATTAGGTTTTTGACTTCCAATACAGGGATCATTGCTTGTTCTCTAAATCATCGTCTACTGGTGAATGCAGCGGAAAGTGGCAGCTATATGAATGTTGGTGTACCATTTTTTGTTCGGGAACTTTTACACATTCTTTGCGCGCATTAGGGCAGCGAGGACCCAAACGGCAGCCGATAGGCAAGTGTTTTAATGTTGGGATAGTGCCCGGCAGGGCGACTAAGTGCGATTTAGGAGGCAAATTGATTTGAAAACTAGGTGCACTATCCAGCAATGCCTTGGTATAAGGATGCAAAGGTCGACGGTGCAAATGCTTTACCTTGCCCGATTCGACTGTTTGTCCGCAATACAACACGGTCATCGTGTGAGCCATGCTAGAAATCGCAAGTAGGTCATGGCTTACAAATAAAATGGCGAGCTTTCTGGTTTCATTTAAACCCGATAATAAGCGTAATATTTGATTTTTCGTGGTGCTTTCCATACTTCGGGTCGGATCATCGGCAATCAGCAGTTCAGGCTCTGACACAAGTGCCATTGCAATCATAAATTTTTGCGCAATATCAGCGGCAATTTCATGCGGATAGCGTTGCATACATGCTTCGTGATTTTTAATCCCAACCTTATGCATTAAGCCAACAGCAATTTGTCGGCGTTGTTTATTGCGATGCCAAAACATGCCTTTGTCGAGTAATTCTTCTGGAATACTTTCTTCCAATTGAGATATCAAGGTTGCCGATGGGTCAAGTGATGATGTCGGATCTTGAAAAACCACCGCAATCTCACGACGCATTATGATGCGGCGTTGTTCATTAGACATGCCCAATAAGTTTTGGCCTTTCCAAGTTAAGCGGTCTGCAGTGATAATCCAATGGTCGGGTATTGCGCCAATAATAGCTCTTACGATCAGGCTTTTACCTGACCCTGATTCACCTACAAGTGCTCTAATTTCACCGGTTTCGACAGTTAAACTGACTTTATCCAAAGCCTTTACAAATACCGAACCGGTGTCTATCTCAACGGTTAGGTTTTTAACATCAAGAAGTGGCATTAGTGAATTAACCTATTGCGCAATGCGTTGCGAAGTCCTTCGCCTACAATATTGATTGAAAGTACCATTAAAAAGATACAGAACCCTGGCAGCGCAACTAGCCAAGGAGCCGAATAAGCAACTTCGAGGCTTTGCGATAAACTAGCACCTAATTCAACAACCGGGCTTTGGGCTCCCAAATTTAAGAAACCTAAGGCTGAAATATCGATTATTGCCACGGATAAAGCTAAGGTACTTTGCACCACTAAAAGCTCAAACATACTGGGTAATATTGATGACCAAAATATTCGAGTCGAACCTGCGCCATCTAATTTGTCCAATAATATATAGTCTTTTTTCATCTCCTCGCGAACAAAGGTACGAGTTTGATGGACGAATTGAGGGATCAACGCCAAGATAATCGCCCACATACTATTCCACAAACCAGTACCTAATATTGCCACAATAATAATTGCTATGAGTAAGGTTGGCACCGCCATTAAAGAATCCAAAAGGTGATTTAGAATACTGGACTTAATGCCTTTATTTATACCGGCGAACGTTCCGAGGGCAACACCAATAGTAGCTGCAATTAAGACTAAAAAAATACTCGAACCAAAGGTAACGCGGCAACCGTATAGTGTGCGTGAAAATACGTCACGACCTAAAGCATCGGTACCGAATATATGTGAAATACTGCCATTCCCTTCCCAGGCCGGTGGCAATAATATGGTATTCGTATTTTGCACGTTAGGATCATACGGCGCTAGTAGGGGAGCCAAAATAGCGATAGCGCAAAATAACAACAGGATCGCGGATCCGATAAGAGCAAAGTGACTGCGTTTGAATTCGAGCCAAATATGCATCACTGGGGAGGGATGAAATTCCTCCTGATAGAGATTAAACTGCGCCACGTTGAAACTTATCCCTAGCTGGGTCGATTGCTCGACTGATGAATTCAATGGTTATAGTAAGCGTAACAACAAATACAGAAACAACCAACATGCCTATCCGGATAGCTGGATAGTCACGCTGATAGATGGCTTGAATAATCCAATTACCAATTCCAGGCCAAGAAAAAATCGTTTCAACAACCATTGCATTGGTGAACAGTGTTGATATTTGCATTGCCATTAATGGTAAAATAGGTAGCAACGAATTGCGTAAACCGTGTTTGAAGAAAATCTGCTTAGTGGTAAATCCGCGAGATTTAGCGGCTTCAATATAGCCTTTGTTCATTTCATCCATAATTGAACGACGTGTGAATCGAATAAAAATAGCAGTCGTCACCAGTGCTATAGACGCTGTTGGCAGTATAAGATGCCTTAGCGCATCTAAAAAAGCATCCTTTTTATCAGGAATATCGGCACGCATGATATCCCAAAGAATAAATCCACTGCTGTGTGGTATGTCATACAAAAAGTTTACGCGTCCAGAAAGTGGCAAATAACCTAGCTGCAGGCAAAATATAGTGATAAAAATTAATGCAAGCCAAAATACGGGAAATGAATAACTCACGACACTAAAAGTCACAACGCCAAAGTCGAAAGGCTTGTGGTGCCAAATGCCACCAATAAAGCCTAACGGGATACCAACAAAAATAGAAACTAATAAAGCGTAGGTGATTAATTCAATGGTGGCAGGGAAGGCAATGCTAATTTCTTCTAACAGGCTGACTTGCGAGGAGCTACTTACGCCCCAGTCGCCGCTAATTAGATTTTCTAGATAATACCAAAACTGCACAAAAATAGAACGGTCTAGTTTGAAAACGGCTTCAAGTGCAACTCGTTGTTCATTTGATTGCGGCACAATCCCTGATATGTTTGTTAGGGTATCACCGGGAAACATGTAGGCTAAAGAAAACGAAATAATAACCAGTATGGCAATAGTCAAGACCATTAAGTTGATATATCGTAGTAATAAATTGAGCATTATTTACGCACCACATCGTCAAACCGGATACCACCAAAAGGGTTGATGGTCAAGCCTTCAATTTGATTGTTTACGGCTTGATATTGGTATGCATGAGCAATAGGTACTAGAGGTGTCTCTCTAAATATAATTTGATTGGCTCGATGATAAAAAATACGACGCTCATCGGAGTCCTCTATTTTCAACGCACTTTCAATCAGGGCATCATACTCTGGGTTGCACCACTGTGCTCTATTTGTGCCTGAGGGGATTGCCGCACAGGTTAATAGTGGACGATAAAAATTATCTGGGTCACCGTTGTCGGCAGACCAACCAATAAGCACCGAATCATGCATACCGGCTGTTAGATTTTCTCTAAACCGCGCCCAATCATAGCTAACAATGTTAACAGTAACGCCAACGTCGGCTAAATATGTACTCATTAACTGTGCCATTTTCATTGCGTTTGGGTTGTATGCACGTTGCACTGGCATCGCCCAAATATTCATTGTGAAGTTGTCGGGAATGCCCGCTTCATCTAGTAATTTTCGAGCGGTCACTGGGTTATAACCAGTATCCTGCATATTAGGTTGATAGGCCCAAGAAGCGGAAGGAACTAAACTTTTTGCTCTAGTGGCTTGGCCAAGATAAACCGCTTCAAGCAACGATGTGTTGTCGATTGCTAGCGCCAGAGCCCGACGCACTTTCGGATTATCAAAAGGAGGTTTACTGGTATTGAATGCCCAAAATCCAACATTTAAGCCTGGTCTTTCCAATAGCGTCAAGTCGTCTCTGTTTCTTATTATTTCAAGGTCGTTTTGTGATGGAAAGGCCACTGCGTCGCACTCACCTGTAATTAACTTTGCTACACGCAACGAACTTTTAGGTGTAATATCAAATACTAAATGTTCAGGTCCAATGGTATCTAAAAAATAATCACTGTGGCGTTGATAGCGAATAAATTGATCTTTACGATAACTAACGAATTTATAAGGGCCGGTGCCAATAGGAAGTACATCTATATTGCTTGGCGATCCTTCAGCCAGCAAATTCATGCCATATTCTGCCGATAAAATCACCGAAAAGTCAGTCGCTAAGTTTGCTAAAAACGAGCTATCTGGCTTATACAATGAAATCTCCACTCGATAGCCATTTATTCTAGTAACGTCTTTGATTGTATTTTTTAAGCCTAAACTTTGGAAATAGGGATAACTACCGCCGGATACTTCATGATAGGGGTGTGAGGCAACACGCCAGCGATCAATACTAAATACCACGTCGTCGGCATTAAAATTACGCGTTGGTGTAAAATAGGGTGTATCGTGAAATTCAACGCCTTTGCGCAACTGAAAAGTATAGGTTAGGCCGTCATTACTGACTAGCCAACTGCTGGCTAAGCCGGGTTCTATTTCACCGTTGTCAGTATTGAATTCAAGCAATCGGTCATAAATCTGATGCGAAGAAGCGTCCGCAGTGGTGCTCGATGTGTCTAGTTGTGGGTTAAATGAGGCGGGACTACCCTCTGAACAGAAAGTGATGCCTGCTTGGGTTATTTGGGTCTTTTGTTTAGAGCAACCCAACATCAATATCAGACTGAAGCTCAGTAATATTGCGCTTTTTATTATACGTAGTTGGGCATTTGGATTCATTATTCGTCGGTTTTATCTAATAGATTGTATTTCTTTAAATATCCTCTCAATTGATGATACGTCAATGAAAGCTTTTCCGCAGTTTTTTTCTGATTAAATTGTGCATCTTTTAACGCGCTATTCAACATGTGAATTTCAAAGTCTTGCGATTGCTCCTTTAAGTCAATCGGAAAATAAAGGTTTTTCTCTGCCGGAGAGACCGATACGGTAGTTGTTGCTTCGTCGCTTGACTGTGCAATAGAATCAAGCAGAGTATTATTGTCTACAGGCGCTGAGCTATTCATTGCGGAGTGCACAGCCGATGTCTGTATCGCAGTCCGTATACGTTGTTGCGGACGAAACTCGGATAAAAAGGGATTGACCACAATGTCATGTACTGGCAAATTCGGATTAGTTCGATAAACTGCGCGTTCTACAACGTTTTTTAATTCCCGAACATTGCCGGGCCAATTATATTCTAATAATGTTTTCTTCGCTTTTGCGGTAAACCCACTAAATAATTCCATTTCCAGCTCACGTGCCATACCAATCGCAAAATGCTCAGCAAGCATCATGATATCTTCTTGCCTATGCCGCAGCGGTGGGATCGTAATCACGTCGAAGGCCAAGCGGTCGAGTAAGTCAGCTCTAAACTCACCTTGCTCTGCTAGCGTTGGTAAGTCTTCGTTTGTGGCTGCCACCAAACGCACATCAACTTTTACCGTTCGAGTGCCACCAACACGCTCAAACTCACCATATTCGATGACACGCAGCAGTTTCTCTTGGACCAGTGCGGAGGTATTGGCTAGTTCATCCAAAAACATGGTGCCGTTGTCGGCATATTCAAAGCGACCTTCTCTTCTTTTTGCTGCACCGGTAAATGCACCTGCTTCATAACCAAAGAGTTCACTTTCGAGTAAGTTGTCATTCAATGCTGCGCAATTAAGTTTTACGTAATTTTGTTCCCAACGCTGAGATAAAAAGTGGAGTCTTGCGGCAATTAATTCTTTACCAGTACCGCGTTCGCCAATGACCAAAACGGGCTTATTGAGAGGGGCAATTTGGGAAACTTGTTCCAATACGTCCATAAAGCTATTGGCTTGACCCAGCAAATTATCCTGCTGCTTAAAGCGACTCATTATGATTTCCTTGAAAATTAGTCAATTTCACTAAAATATAGTCTACTTGAAAATAAATAAAAATCCTCAATTTCTTTAATAATTTTTTTATCTATATAAATCAATATTTTGTGACGTTTTGATAAGTTGGCAAGCATATTGAATAGAGTATACTAAATTAAACAACAATTTTTTAGTTTACACCAACAGAGGTAATTGACGATGGGTATATTTTCACGTTTTACAGATATCATAAACTCTAACATTAATTCGCTATTAGACAAGGCTGAAGACCCTGAAAAAATGGTTCGTCTTATTATTCAGGAAATGGAAGATACACTGGTTGAAGTTCGTTCAGCATCTGCAAAAACCATTGCCAACAAGAAAGACGTTAGCAACCGAGTCGCGCGATTAACTAATGAAGCTTCTGAGTGGCAGGATAAAGCAGAACTGGCTTTGAGCAAGGATCGCGAAGACTTAGCAAGAGCTGCATTACACGAGAAGCAGAAAACAGCTGAGTCGGCTAAATCATTAAAGCATGAGCTTAGTTTAATTGAGAGTGAGCTTGCGAAATTGCAAAGTGAAACTGGTCAGTTGCAAGAGAAGTTAGCTGACGCGAAAACTCGTCAAAAAACGATTCTGATGCGCCAGAAGACAGTAAGCTCGAGACTTGAAGTTAAGAAGCGTCTTGATAGCAACACCGTTGATAATGCTATGGGGAAGTTTGAACAATTTGAGCGTAAAATTGACGACCTAGAATCACAAGTAGAAGCTTATGATATTGGTAAAAAAACGCTAAAAGATGAATTTGCTGAGTTAGAAGCGGGTGGTAAAATTGATAATGAATTGGAAGCATTAAAGAAAAAAATGCAAGCTAACACTGAAAAACCAGCAGCAAAAGTGAAAAAATCTTAATTCTGGTATAACCTTAGTAATACAGTACAGCGCATTTTATTAACAGAGAATTTTACTAACAGAGAATAGTGTCTCTATCAGAACAAAAGCTGCGGTACATGGAGTGCCGTATCATTCTCTCCTTCTAATCCGTCACTAGGAGAACTATCGTGGGCGAATTATCAGTTATTTTTGCAGGCGTTCCTTTAATTTTATTTACTTTGTTTGTTGCTCCTATCTGGCTAATTCTGCATTACCGCAGCAAAAAACAAGTAAAACAAGGATTGTCTGAAGAAGAATTTGCGACATTACAAACGCTCGCAGAAAAAGCAGAGCTAATGTCCGATCGAATTCGAACCTTAGAAAGTATTCTTGATGAAGAAACGCCGAAATGGAGAGAAAGAGCATGAAAACTGGAACCTCACTTTATCGCGACCCGAAAAATGGCAAAATAGCCGGTGTTTGTGCTGGTATCGCCGATTACTTTAAGTTAGAAATTTGGTTGGTGAGAATTTTAACAGTGACCGCATTTTTTTTACTAGCTGGTCCGTTTATGTTTGTTGCCTACATAGCAGCTTGGTTTATTTTAGATAAGAAACCAGATGGCTATTCTCAAATGGCAGGCGATAACATGCATTCGAGTTCAGTTAATTCAGGATCCGCCCACAAAGTTTGGCGTAAAACTGGTAATACAGGATCAAATGCAGAACACAAAATTGAAGTTAAATCTCGTGTTTGGCAAGCAGGTGAACCGCCCAGAGAAGCATTTTTTGATATTCAAGAACGGTTTAGAGTGGCTGAGTTGAAGTTACGTAAATTAGAAGGCTATGTCACTTCTAAAGAGTTTGAACTAAATCGAGAGATTAGTAGACTGTAAGTCTTTAAATTACACAAGATAGATTTAAAACACCTCCCTTTTTAATACCACATTTAATGTGGTATTTTTTGTTTTATTGGGCTTGAGCATCGTTTTTGTAAAGTAAAGATTACAAAACGATATTTTTGGCTTGTTATGGGAAAAGCTGAGATCATCATTATCGGCTAAAAGTTAGTTACCATCATGTGGTCGAAATTAACTGAATGATTAAATGTTATGTTAAGTGCACCGCTGAAGAAAACGCAGTACGTTTCTCGCCAATCGGACGAAAATGGCATAATTCACTGGTCAAATGATGAGAATGAAATTTGGCAGCAGTTATATAAACGCCAAGTTGCTTTATTGCCTGGACGTGCCTGCGAACAGTATATGCAAGGTCTTGACCTGTTAAAATTATCGCAAGATCGTATTCCCCAGTTAAAAGATATTGATGAAGTCTTAATGCGTGAGACAGGCTGGAAGACTGCTGAAGTGCCCGCTCTAATTAATTTTACAGACTTTTTTACGTTATTGGCCAATAAACAGTTTCCGGTAGCGACGTTTATAAGAAATAAAGAAGATTTTGATTATTTGCAAGAACCGGATGTTTTTCATGAAATATTTGGCCATTGCCCTTTGCTAACTAACCCTGCTTTTGCTAATTTTACTCATACATATGGTAAATTAGGCTTAGCCGCTAACAAAGAAGATAGAGGGTATTTAGCCCGGTTATATTGGTTTACAGTGGAATTTGGTTTGCTAAAAACCGCAGATGGGCTGCGCATTTATGGTGGCGGTATATTGTCTTCACCGGGCGAAACTCATTATGCTTTGGAGAGTGAAATACCCTTTAGATATGATTTAAAACCGATTGATGTTTTAAGAACGCCATATCGTATCGATATTATGCAGCCGCTTTATTTCCTGCTTGAAGATTTTGATAATTTAATTGATATGGCCGAAATGGATATTATGGCGCTGGTAGAAGAAGCTAAAAAACTGGCTTTATTCGCGCCTAAATTTACACCAAAAAATTAACTCGCCGGTTAATTTAGAATAAAGAAAGCGCTGAGTCTGTCTATTTTAATATGTAATAGAATCTGTCAGCGCTCACACTAGATATTGATCTAGGCCCACAGATAAACGTATATTCTAGCAACGAAGTGAATTTAATCACCCTCGGGTGAATTTTCGGATATAGACTACACTCATGCGATTGGAAATAAACTGTCAAGATAGACTTGGAATTACGCAAGACGTCCTAGATATTCTAACCGAATATGACATCGACTTGCGCGGTATAGAAATTGATGAGACAGGTAAGATTTTCCTCGATTTCCCCACCATTGAATTTGAAAATTTTCAACATCTAATGCCTAAAATTCGAAGGATTAAAGGCATTACCGATGTTAAAACGACGCCATTCATGCCGATCCAGCGCGAAAGAAACCAATTACGAGCGCTGCTGCAAACATTGCCTGACCCTTGTTTTTCGACTGATACTTCCGGTAAAATCATTTTATTTAATGATGCGGTTGCCAGAGGACTTGAACTCAAGCGTGAGCAAATACTGCAATTGAACATCGACGAAGTTCTACTTGGGTTCAACATTACAAAATGGCTAGAAGGCAAAGAAATATATGCCCAAACTCATCGGGTTAAGTTTATAGAGCAAGATTACATTGCTGATATTTTGCCTGTCGATGTGCCAGACAACGACAAAACGGTGCTTGCGGGAGCCGTTGTGATACTGAAGTCGGAATCCCGATTAGGCAAACAACTCAACGTCTTCAATAAAACAACGTCAAACTGTTTTGACACTTTTCAAGCGGTAAGTCCGGTAATGAAAAAGGTGATACGTGATGCAAAGCGCATGGCTGAACTGGATGGACACATGCTCATTTATGGTGAGTCCGGTACGGGCAAGCAAAGCATAGCAAGGGCTTGTCATGATAGCAGCCCCCGTGCTGAAGGCGAATTTCATATATTGAATTGTGCGTCTTTACCTGATGATGTGGCAGAAACTGAATTATTTGGCATTGAACAGGGCGAGTTTTCTGGTGCAGAGACTAAAACAGGGCTAATTGAATTAACTTCTGGCGGCACTTTGGTGCTGGATGAAATTTCCGAAATGTCGCAGCAATTGCAATCTAAGCTACTGCGGGTTATTGAAGACGGACATTACCGCAAGGCGGGTCAGAAGCAACCTGTAAAAGTTGATCTTCGAATCATCTGCACGACTTGCAAAGATTTGTCTGAAGCAGCCGAAATTGGTACGTTTAGAGAAGAGTTATATTATCGATTAAACGTGCTTGCACTGGTACTTCCCCCGCTTCGCGAGAGAAAAACTGATGTTATTCCACTGTCAGAAAGCATTGTTAGACAACACAGTAACAAGCTCGGTATTCGTTCTCCTAAACTGAGCAAATCCTGCGTTGACTATCTGCAAGCTTATCCTTGGCCAGGTAACGTAAGACAATTGAAAAATGCCCTCTACAGAGCGATAGCTTTAATGGATGGCAATGAAATTACAAAAGAAGCTATTCAACTGCCGAGCTGCAGTACCACGGTAAATTATATTGATGAGAATTTTGAAGGCACATTGGAGCAAGAAGTTAAAAAGTTTGAGAAGGATTTACTCAAGCGGCTTTACCCGTCTTATCCGAGTACTCGCCAATTAGCTCGTAAGCTTGGATTAAGCCATACAGCAATCGCCAACAAGCTCCGTGAATATGGTATCAGTAAGGCAACTGTAAAGTATTAGTTACAATGTATTCCTTTAGCCCCACGTTTTGGGGTTTTTTTTTGGCTTTTTTTCAAGCGGCGAGTACACAAGTTCGGGGTGTTTCATTCTCTTTTCAGCGTTATAATAAGTATAAATCAATAGCAACTCGAAAATGGTGTTGAATAACCGAGTAAAGCAAGCTTTACTTTCTTTTAAAGCTGTTCAGCGAACGATGACATAAATTAAAGGTTGAATGAATGAAATTAGCGACTTATAAAAACAATACACGAGATGGCAAGTTGATGCTCGTGAGCCGCGACTTAACAAAAGCAATTGAAGTTGCTGATATTGCAGTAACTATGCAGCAAGCATTGGACAATTGGCATGGCATTCAACCTGCACTCCAAGCGCGTTATGAAGTCTTAAATGCAGATGGTTTGGGTGCTGAAAATTTTGATCAATCGCTTTGTGAAAGTCCATTGCCTCGTGCGTTTCAGTGGGCCGATGGCAGTGCATATGTTAATCATGTGGAGCTTGTTAGAAAAGCACGTGGTGCAGAAATTCCAGCCTCATTTTGGACTGATCCATTAATGTACCAAGGCGGTTCAGATGATTTCATTGGTCCTCGAGACGACGTGTTATTGCCCTCAGACGAGTGGGGAATAGATTTCGAAGGCGAAGTGGCGGTTATTACTGATGACGTTCCAATGGGAGTATCAGCAGAAAATGCAGGGCAGCACATAAAATTGCTGATGTTAGTTAATGATGTTTCGTTACGTGGTTTAATCCCTGGTGAGCTAGGCAAAGGGTTTGGATTCTTTCAGTCAAAACCAGCGTCCGTGTTTTCCCCTGTTGCAGTTACTCCTGATGAGCTTGATAAAGCATGGTCTGGCAACAAAGTACATCTGCCGTTAGTGTCGCATTACAATCGTGCGTTGTTCGGAAAACCACAAGCTGGTGAGGATATGACCTTTGATTTTGCCCAACTAGTCGCTCATGCTGCAAAGTCTCGTAACTTGGGTGCGGGTGCAATTATTGGCTCAGGAACAGTCTCAAATAAACAAGATACTGAGCACGGATCTTCGATAGCGCAAGGTGGTGTTGGGTATTCCTGTATTGCCGAAGTTAGAATGATAGAAACCATTCGCGATGGCAAACCGTCGACGCCGTTTATGTCATTTGAAGACTCTATTCGAATCGAGATGTTTGATAGCGCAGGACTGAGTATTTTTGGCGCAATTGACCAAGTCATTAAGAAATCTGCTGCACACTAGCGGCCGAGAAGGAGTAATAATGAGTCTTAAATTATATGGTTATTGGCGTTCATCTGCATCTTATCGCTTAAGGATAGCGATGTATTTAAAACAGCTTGATTTTGACTACGTGCCTGTGCATTTGGTGAAGGATGGAGGCCAACACCGGAGTCATGCATACAGCAGCATAAACCCCTCAATGTTAGTACCTACTTTTGTTGATGATGACGAAGATATTGTGCTTAACCAATCGTTAGCAATTATAGAATATTTAGATGATAAATACCCTAATACGCCAGCGCTGCTGCCTACTCATGCGCTAGATAAAGCCAGGGTAAGGGCTCTTTCACAAGATATTGCTTGTGACCTTCAACCCGTTACAAATTTGCGGATTTTACAAAGCCTTAAGTCTGACTTTGAAGCCAGCAGCGAACAAACTGAAACTTGGTGCGTGAAATGGATTGAACAGGGATTTAGCGCATTAGAAAAGAGACTCGTGACGCGTTCAGGTAAGTATTGTTTCGGTTACGATATAACACTAGCTGATGTCTGCCTTATTCCGCAAGTATATAATGCGCTGCGATTTAGGGTCAATATGCAGCGCTTTCCATTGATTCAAAAAATTTATGACAATTGCAATGAATTAGAGGCTTTTCAAAAAGCCAAGCCTGAAGCACAGTCAGACGCAGCCTGAGGCGGCAATGACAGAGTTTATATATTTTTAATAGGAAGCTCTGTCGTATTTTTAACTTGTTTTAGTGCAAATGTAGAACTCAAATGATCAACTAAAGGAAGGTGCGTGAGTTTATTTTTGAGCAGTTGCTCATATTCTTCAATACTTTCCACAATAACCTTTAACAGATAGTCTTTTTCACCACTAGTGGTGTGACATTCAACTATTTCGACAATTTCTTGGACGGCTTTTTCAAAATCGACAAGTGAATCACCATCATGGTTTTTTAGCGTAACATAAATGAAAACTGAGACACCAAGATTAAGTTTCTTGTTGTCTAGCAGCGTTACTTTTTGACGAATAACCCCGTCAGCTTCCATGCGTTTAACTCGGCGCCAGCAAGGAGTATGGGATAAACCAACATATTGGCTTAGTTCTGCCATTGATACCGTTGCGTCTCTTTGCATTACTCTTAGAATTTCTCGATCAAACTTATCTAACTTCATTTTTATTCCGTGGTGAGAGGTGTATCACTTATGTCTCGACCATTATAGGATAGATATCCTATAAATAGAAAATAATAAATACATTTAGTGAACAACTATTTTCTATATAAGTGTAAATCGCAAGATACGTCCTCTAAATCTTCGGCTACAATCTGCAGTGAGTTATAGCATCAAGAAATGCACTATTTAGAAAAGCACTATTTAGAAATGCACTATTTAGAAATGCACTATCAAAAAATGCATTGTCAAAAAATGCATTATCAAAAAATGCACTATCAAAAAATGCATTATCAAAAAATGCACTATCAAAAAATGCATTATCAAAAAATGCATTATCAAAAAATGCATTATCAAAAGATGCATTATCAAAAACATGAAGATTAACAAAATAATAGTAACAATGACAAAAAATAACAATTTCAACAATTAAGGTACATATGTCAGTTTTCGACCACCGAGAGTTTGCAGAGCATGAACAAGTTTCGTTTTACCATGATAAAGCAACAGGATTAAAAGCAATTATTGCTGTGCACAATACAAATCTAGGCCCCGGGTTAGGTGGTTGTAGAATGTGGAATTATGCTAATTCTGAAGAAGCGTTGACCGATGTACTGAGACTATCCAGAGGGATGACTTACAAGGCAGCAATGGCCGGGTTAGCGCAAGGTGGCGGCAAAGCAGTTATTTTTGGCGATCCTCGTAAAGATAAAACGCCTGACATGATGCGTGAAATGGGTCACTTCGTTGATACCTTAAAAGGTAACTACATTACAGCCGAGGATTCGGGCATTGCGGTGTCTGACATCTTATTAATGTCTGAAAATACAAAACATGTCAGTGGTACCTTTTCCAAGTACAGTTTTGACGGCAGTATTGCGGATGGTAATCCTGCCCCAGCAACCGCTTATGGTGTTTTTGCTGGTATAAAGGCGGCAGTCAAACACGTCTACCAATCCGACTTACAAGGTAAGAAAGTCGCGATTAAAGGCGTGGGACATGTTGGCATTAGGTTAGCTGAGCACCTCTACAATGCGGGCGCCAAGCTTTATGTGGCTGACATATTTCCTAGCGGTGTTAACCAAGCGGTCGCTGAATTTGGCGCTATCGAAGTTAGCGTCGATCAAATCGATTTGCTTGATGTTGATGTATTTGCCCCATGTGCCTTAGGTAACGCGATTAACCATCAGAATATTGATCATCTCAAAGCCCGAATTGTAGCTGGTGCAGCAAACAACCAGCTAGCGTCAGACGAAATGGGGGTTAAATTAACCAACAACGGTATTTTGTATGCACCGGATTACGTCATTAACGCAGGCGGTATTATTGACATTTATCATCAGCGCTCAGACAGCAATGTAGATAAATTACGTCAGCATTTAAACCAGATTGGTGAAACTTTGCGAACGATTTTTGTGGAAGCAGAGGAGAGCGGGTTAGCTACGGCTAAAGTGGCTGACTCGATAGCTGAATTAAAATTTAAATAAATTGGTTTGTAGCGGTTGCAAGTAATCGCAGAAATCGGCATACTCCACGCCGTCTTGAACTCAAGACGATTTCTATGGTGAGCTCTGGTTCTCTCGCAATGATATTTTGGAAACTCGGTCAGGCCCGGAAGGGAGCAGCCGTACCGAAGGACTTATGTGCCGAGATGTGGCTGGGGCTTGCCACCCAATCTCCTTTTTTGAACATTTCTATTCGGTATCGTCACTTTTTGGATGCGTTTCTAAATACTTAACCACGTTGCTTATGGCATGCGATACGTTCATTTCCATTTGTCTGCGCTCTGACATCGGTAAATAAAATGCCATGTCCACTTCAAATCGAATATATCGGGGCGGTAATTGATTCAATACCAAACAGGTAAGGTCGGCTAAAAAGTCAGCTGTCTTGCTTTGACTAAAGCCAAGAGTTTGAATTTTGTCTAACACCAAATGTTCATAATAGTTGTGAATGTCTTCATCTAATCTCATATCTTACACCATTGTTGGTTTATCGTTACTGTTTATAGTTTAAGACATATCGGCTAAAAATACGAAACCAGAATGCTATATAGCTATTTATTATTTTAAATCCAAATCTATATAAAGTATTTCCGTATTTTGTTAAAAACTCGAATTCGGTAATAATTGCAGTCGCAAAGACAACGATGAGGCAAATTGTTTAATTGATGCAGGAACCTCTATCTAATATGAAGGTCGTAATATCTGTACTGATTAGTAATATAAATGCTATGGCAGCTTCATGCGGGTTTGTGCGTCGCTTTAATTATTTAATAAGCCACGAAAAAAGTGTCCAAGTCCTCTTAGTACTAATGATGCAAACGCGAGGGCTTTGCACAAAGAATATGATGAATAAGCTCATTAATATCAACTGTTGCTGAATATTTTAGCGCTAGTAAAGCATCGGAAGGAACTCGCATTGTAAAATTAGTATTTTGTATTTACACACTATTTTTAATTGATGGTATTTTTGGAATCGCAGATTGTTGTAAAAATCAAGTAAAAAAGTGCTAATTGCTTAATTTAATTCTATGCATTTATTACCACTATTTTTTTATTAATTTTTTATTAATTTTTTATTAATTTTTTCATTAATAAGGGGCATAAATTGCGTAATAATTTAAAAGTTAGCCTATCCGTTTTCTTGACATTCACATAACATCCTGTGACTATCTAAGGCGAGTGCATCGTTCTAATGAATGCACGACTATGATTATTATAATTACGACGTCCTTTATTTATAAGGGCGTGAACATCAAAACTATGGTTGGGAATATGTCCAAAATGAGCAAGAGAACTCAAATAGCATCATGCATTCTGGGTGCGTTAGCACTGGGGAATGCTTCGATTGTCTCTGCAGATCAGCTTCGGGATTTACAAAATGAAGAAGCTAAGATCCATAAAGCAGCAGCGCAATCTCAAGAAAAAATTAATAACCTTTTCGAACAATCACAGGAATTATTGGCGGAATATAGAAACGTCATTGATTCGACGGAAAGCTTAAAGGTTTATAATGACTACTTGGCCAATTTAGTGGCAGACCAACAACGTGGCATTGATTCACTGCAACGTCAGATTGATTCAATTGATGAGACTAAGCAAAACATCGTTCCATTGATGTTTAAGATGATAAACAGTCTTGAAGAGTTTATTAAACTCGATATTCCAATCAATATCGAAGAGAGAACAGCTCGCGTCCAAAGACTTCGTGACGTTATGTCTAACTCAAGCGTGACAGTTGCGGAACGTTTTCGCCTTGTGCTTGAAGCATATCAGACGGAAAATGAATATGGTTCAAAAATTGAGACTTACGCCGGTACTATCGAAGATAGTGGTCAGGAAATATCTGTTGATTTCTTTATGTTAGGTCGAACTGCTTTACTAGCGCTGTCAAAAGATCAAAAGCATGCTTGGGCATGGGACAACGATGCACGCAGTTATCAAAAATTAGGCGATAAGTATCTTAACTCTATTATTCAAGCAGTGCGCATGGCGCAAGGCTTAGTGCCTGAAGATCTCATCAAATTACCAATTAAAGCTGCGGATAAATTATAATGAAAACAACAATTAAAACACTTGTTGCTGCAGCGACAATGGTTTGTGTAGCGTCATTTGCACAAGCACAGTCGTCAACAACATTGCAAGACCTACTGCAAAAAGTAAAACAGGAAGGCACAGTTCAATCCCGTGTTAATGAGCAACGTGAAGCAGAGTTCCGCGAAGACCGCGCTGACAAGCAAGGCCTTTTGCGTAAAGCTCAAGCTGAAATGCGTGCGGAAGAGACGCGCGGTGATCGCTTGGCCAACTCATTTTCTGCTAATGAACAAACATTAATTGATAAAGAAGTTGAATTAGACATAGCAACGGGTGACCTTGGCGAAATGTTTGGTGTTGTGCGTCAAGCTTCTGCTGATGCGTATGGTAGAATTTCTACTTCAATCGTTAGTGCTCAGTATCCTGGTCGCGACGTATTTTTAGCTGATATGGCACAAGATTCAAAAGGTCTGCCAAACATTGGCGAATTAAGAGAGCTGTGGTTTTCCCTGCAAACAGAAATGACAGCGTCTGGTCAAGTTGAAAAATTTGAAACAGAAGTTCTTAATCTGGATGGCGGTAAAGGAATGCAAACAGTCTTGCGTATTGGCACATTTAACTTAATCGGAACTCAAGGTTATTTGGTTTACGATGACTCTAATGGCACTGTGCAACCATTAGGTCGCCAACCAGACGGTTATCAAGTTGCAACAACTCAAGATATTTTTAATGCGACAGCATCGGATGGTTTCATTCCGGTCTTTGTTGATCCGTCCAGAGGCGCGATCCTGAATCTGTTTAAGCAAAAAGCAACCATGATCGAAAGATATCATGCTGGTGGACCGGTAGGTTATACAATTACGGTCATGCTAGTGATAGGTTTGTTAATTGGTTTATACAAGTTCCTAACGCTTTCTACTATTGGCGCAAAAATGAGCAAGCAGCTTAAGAACATTGATACGCCGAATACTAAAAACCCATTGGGTCGTATCTTAACTGTGTATCAAGCAAACAAAGCAGCTGATGTTGAAAGCTTAGAACTGAAATTAGATGAAGCTATTTTGCGTGAATTACCGAGCATAGATAGAGGTATCAACATCATCAAGATATTTGCGGCAATTGCCCCTTTACTCGGTCTATTAGGTACGGTACTTGGTATGATTGAGACATTCCAACAAATCACTTTGTTTGGTACAGGCGACCCAAGGATCATGGCTGGTTCAATTTCTATGGCACTTGTAACAACAGCTCAAGGTATTATTGCAGCGTTACCACTTATTTTGGTGCATAGTTTTGTTGCTGCAAAGGCGAAGTCAATTGTTCATGTATTAGATGAGCAAACAGCTGGCTTCATTGCAACTAGCGCAGAGTCGGAGAAAGCTTAATATGTTGTACCTGATTGGATTATGGGAATCTGTCAGGGACTTTATCGCTACCGGCGGTGACGTGTTGTATTTCGTCGCTGCTGCACTCGTCCTAATGTGGATTTTAATGGTCGAGCGTTATTGGTATTTTAGTTCAGTATTTCCAGGGGTTAAGAAGCAAATTATAGCCGACTGGGATGCGAGAAAAGATACTACTTCATGGTATGCGCATAGAATTCGTGACACGTGGATTTCACAAGCGTCAGACGCTTTGAATGCAAGGTTGATTATTATTCGTACATTGGTGGCCATGTGTCCATTGATTGGATTATTAGGCACTGTAACCGGCATGATCGGTGTATTCGAGAGTATGGCAACGCAAGGCACTGGTAACCCAAGAATAATGGCTGCTGGTATTTCGATGGCAACAATTCCGACGATGGCTGGAATGGTTGCAGCTCTTTCTGGACTGTTTTTCAGTTCACGCCTTGAAGCGAAAGCTAAAATGGCAAGAGAGAAATTAGTCGATAGCCTGCCACATCATTAAGAGAGATTATAATGGGTCGTAAAGTAAGAGTTGAGGAAGAAGACGCTCAGATCGACATGACGCCGATGCTGGACGTTGTCTTCATAATGCTAATATTCTTCATTGTAACGACTGTTTTTATTAAGCAAGCGGGCATAGATGTTAATAAACCTGATGGCGAAACTGCAGTGTTAATGAAGAAGGCAAATATATTTATTGCGATTACCGCAGATGGCAATGTGTGGATGGATAGACGAGAGATTTCAGTAGAAGCTGTCTCGGCTAACCTTGAGAAACTATTGTCAGAGCAACCTTCAGAAGTTGTCTTTATTCAGGCCGACACCAAAGCCAAACATGGCGTTGTGGTAAAAGTTATGGATCAAGTGAAGGAAGCCGGTATTGACCGCGTTGCAATTGCGGTAAGGGGTTAACATGGTTAGAATTATAGTTTCCATTTTACTTGGTGCATCAATTGCGTTTGGTTTGTTTGTTGTTATGGCAAAATTGATCGAAAACGACGGAAAAGCGATGGGTGCGCTGCCCCCTCCACCGGTTATTGACATTGTCATGCAAAAGCCTGACGATGAGCTACAGACTCGTGTGAGAAAGCCGCCACCGCCACCACCGCCACCGCAAGAGCCGCCAAAGATTGAGTTGGTTGAACCTGACCAAGCTGATCCAAATGCATCTGGCTTTAGTTTGTCAATACCCTCTGTCGATACAGGTGGTATAACAACGTCAGTAGGTGGTATAGGTGCAATGCGTGATGGCGATGCATCGCCAATTGTGCGTATACCACCAGACTATCCGCCACAAGCAGCTCGCGATGGCAAGGAAGGTTGGGTACGTTTGTCATTCACTATTAATGAACTGGGTGGCGTGGAAGATGTTGACGTAATTGATGCCGATCCAAAACGAATCTTTGACCGCAATGCCAAGCGTGCACTTCGCAAGTGGAAGTACCGTCCGAAGATCGTGGATGGTGTTGCTCAAAAACAATTCGGGCTCGAAGTTCAATTAGACTTTAAGCTAGGAGAATAAGCCATGAAATTTAAATCTCTCAAAGCTTCATTGTTGATCGGTTCGGCGCTTGTGATGGGGTCGTATTCGACCCTATCAATGGCACAAGCCAACTTAGCAATTCAGTGTCCTGGTTATAAGCCAGCAAAAACACAATTGTTAGGTCAGAAAGTAGGTAAGAAGCTAAACAAAGCCTTCGAAGCTTATAACCAAGATTTGGTCAAGGAAGCGATTGATTTGCTATACGAAATTGAAGCTGATGACCCATTTGACAGAGCATCTGTTGATAGGTTTTTAGGCCAATTACTGGTTTCAGAACCAGGCAAACGGTTAGAAGCAGCTGATTATTTAGAACGTGCGGTAATAACCAAAATACTAAACGATAACGACCACGCTCCTATTATCAAGTTAGTTGGCGATTTAAAGTACGAAGCCGGCAAATATGAAGAAGCGATAATGTGGTTCGAAAAGTGGATGGCGTTTACTTGCAGGGATGACGGGATGACGTTTCTTAAAATTGCCAATGCTTATAAAGAGATGAAGCAATTAGATAAAGTTATCGCGCCGGCAGACAAGGCAATTCAGTTCTTGGATCCGGCAAAAGAAACCCCATATGCGATAAAAATGAGTGTTTACTATGATCAGAAGAAATATCAGGAAGCCATCGATGTTATCGAAACGGCGCTCCAAGTTTTTCCTGACTCGGAAGCATGGTACAAGAACGCAGGTTTGTTTTATCAGATTACTGAGAACTACAAAATGGCGCTTACTATGTTTGAACTCGCTTATATGCAGGGTCACTTAACAACCGCGACTCAGCATAAACAGCTGGCTCAATTGTATAGCGTAAATGGTATACCATACCGTGCTACTGTATTGATGGAAAAGCACATGAAATCAGGTTTAATACCCAAAGATAAAGTTACTTTATCTGCGGTAGCGAATTCTGCTTTTCAATCTCGCGATTTCAAGAAAGCGGCATCGTATTTTGGTCAAGCTGCAAAGTTTTCATCAGATCCAGAACTTTATCGTAGACAAGGTTCAATGCTGTTAAGCGCGGGTGATTACAAAGGCGCAGTTGAAGCGTTGCAGATGTCACTGATCGATAATGAAGAAAGCAAAGGTAAAGTGCATTTTGCTCTTATCGAAGCTTATTTCTATTTAGGTGATTACAAAGCAGCTCTGGCCGCTGCACAAGAAGCTAAGAAAGATACAAGCCTTCGCAAAAACGCGTTAGCTTGGGAACCTTACATAAAGACTAAAGCCTCAAATAGAGGCATTCAAATCTAACTTGGTTCACAACATAAAAAGCTCCTTAACGGAGCTTTTTTTTGTCTAAAATTAAGTCATTGGTAGGATTCATTAAGGGCTACTTTATATTTTAAGCAATATTATTGTTAAGAAATTACGGCGGATGGTTAACCGCTTCTATGGTATTTGTTAGTTTGAGTTTGAGTTTCGAGAGTATTTGTTGTTTATTTTGTTTGGACAAATTCTTTTGGTGTGCTTGTATAAATAACGTATACAATTCTGTTGAAGCATATATATTTAGCTTATCTAACTGATAGTAAATACTTGCAGCAGCGTTAACGAAAGTTCGTTTGTTATTAATAAACTGGGTGCTGCGTAAATAGTGGGTAGTAGCAGGTGTAGCATGCTTATCTAATAAAATGTTTGGCTCTAAGCGATGCTGAATAACGATTTGAGTCAGTAAAACCGAGTTAATGTCTTTACTGTTTTTTAATAGGTGTTTTAAAAAGTAGTCGATATCGTTTATTGCCACATTACGGTAAGAATCAAAAGTATCGCTTGCTTGTTCGGTTAACGACATGAACATGATGCCACTATGTTCGCCGCTGGATGTATCTCTTCGAGCGCCAATTTTTAATAGTGTAAAAGCTTGTGATTGCCAAAAGTAGCTTAGTTCACTGGTTAAACCAAACGACGTGGATAAGAAGTCAACCGCACTTTGCTGTGCCAATATTCTAATTTCTTGTAGTAACATTTTACCAAGTCCCAGTCGCCGGAGGTCTGGCTTGACTGCAATGCGACTGATGCGCCAACTGTTGGCTGTCATAAACCATCCATCACAGAATGTCATCGCTAGGTTTTGAGCAACTAAATGCCCGTTAACCCGTCGTTGTGAGCATATGATCTTGGCTAACAGTGAGTCGTTTTCACAAAATGCAATATTGCCTTCCTGTGCAATAATAGCAACTGCAGAAATTGCAAGGCAAGGAGCATTGATGTCAGCACTGTTTGTCAGCACCACAATATGTTGCTCTGATGCGTCAAGAATTCGCATTAAGTCATCAGGAGTGGTTTGGTAGTGACTCTGTATTAGCAAATTAAATACTTGTCCCAATATTTGCTCATTTTTAATTAGCCAGAGTTTATTTAATTGATGAAAGTACGAGTGTGTGGCTTCTATCTGAGTGTTGTGCAACAGGGAGTCGGTGGGCGATGTCATGTAGTTATTCTGGGCTGTTGTGTCTTTAACAAAGGGGGCAAATATAAGACTAAATACAGTTTCTAAACTATCCTCGTTGTACCACCGCAATGGCTTATGTAATTCAACACAAGTCAGTGCGTCACTCAGTATCTTAAGTTTAGGTAAAACACGTATTCTGAAACCCAGTCCACTTCCTTCATATCCAGCAAGCGTAGTTGCCATAACAACATGAGCAAAGTTTTGACAGGCATACAATACAATTGATGGGGCGATTGCTGCAGCTTCGTCTACGATTAATAGAGCGGCTTTTGGTAAGTGGCCTAATTGGTCTGGTGCAATAAACGTCAGTTCAAGTTTGCTGAGTTGTTGGCCGCTGCGGCGGATCGTATTAATTGTGTCAAGATTCGAATTCGCTATGGCCTGCTTATATTCTATTTGTGCTCGTTGCGCGTTATTAATATGCGGTGCGGTGATATAAATACGAGTATCCTCGCCTTGAATAGCGAATGCAGCTGCTATTTGTCCTAACAATGTGGATTTCCCTCTACCGCGTTTAGCGGTTATAAGCGCAATTGATTTGTCGTGTTTAGCATTACTTAACACCGATTTGAATGCCATTTGCTGTTGCGACGTTAAGGCCCCTAGTAAATGTTCATGCTGCGTATTTTGCCTCGTATAAGCGAAGGGTAGATGCGCAGTGTTTGGGGTTATGTAGGCAATATTCAAATCTTTTAACAAGATTTCTTTCATTCTTGAAATGAACAGGCTCGTTGCATGCTGGGTATTGTAGCTAAAAGCGATACCTGAATGCGCAGCCTCATAATGTTGCCATTCCTTTAAGTCTGGACACATGATCACGAGTAAACCAGATTTACCAATAGTACCTTCTACCGCATAAAGAGCGCTGGGCTTAAGACCATCGAAAGCATTGTAAATGACGAGCGCATACTCAGTTCCTAATTGCTGTTTATATTGAGATATTTGGCACGACGTTACAAAATTTAATTGGGCGTTGTTATCAAAACTCAAGACAGCATTACTTAGTAACAAGGAAGGGGCTTTTGTTTGTGCAAGCAGACATGCGGTTTGCCGTTGACACCAATCAAGGTCGCCAGAAATTAGCAATAATTGTCTATGACTTGGTTGCTGTTGTCTTTTTGCTAACCAATCAATCATTAATTTGCCTATCAATCTGTGTGCTCTCTTTTATAATGGGTATTGCGAACCTATTTATTCTACATTGATAAGGAAAAAAATGCGTTTTTTATCCAGACGTTTAGTAATGCCAAATGATTTGAACTATGCGAATGCTTTGTTCGGTGGAAGGGCACTAGAGTGGATTGATGAAGAGGCTGCGATCTATGCCATTTGTCAATTAGAAACAAACTGTCTAGTGACTAAACATATTGGCGAAATATCATTTGAATCGCCTGCCACACAGGGCGACATAGTTGAATTTGGATTAGCGACCAAAAAAGTAGGTAGAACCTCAATTACAGTAACTTGTTTAGTGAGAAATAAGGCGACAAAGAAAACCATCTGTTTTGCGGATGATATTGTATTTGTGAGAGTAGACCCAGTAACAAGGTTGCCTGTCGAACATGATAAAACAATGGAGGGCTTGTTATTACAAACAGAACAGGAAATGAGAGCGTTAAATATAGAGTAGAGTACCTAGTTCCGATAAGCAATAAGGTGCTCGCGAGACCTTCAGTGTGCTTGTTTTGTAACAATTATGTTAACTAGAGACTAGAATATGAAAATTAGTCAAACGATTGATTTACATTCTATTTTTAATTGATATCATAGCATTTAACGCGATAATTAAATCGCGTTTAGCCAAGGGGTGCAGCTATTTGCTGCTGAGATTCTATTGAGAACCCTTATTTACCTGATCCGGTTAGTACCGGCGTAGGAATGGTTGTATAAACACATCAATTACCTGCTCCAACACCGGCTCTTTTCTACCGATATGAAGAGAACCAAATGAAAAATACAAAAAAACTAAATCAATTACCTAACGTCACAACATCAAGTCATTACAAAAAATTATTTACTGTAAATAGAATTGCTAGTGCAATAACACTTGCCGTATTAAGTGCGGGCATGGGTCTTACGGCGGTCGCAAATCCCATTGCCAGTGTCACTTTAAATACTGATGCTTCTGCTAATAAGGCTGCAAATATTGGCATTGAACGCATAATAGTAACATCCGACTTTAGTCAGCGTAGTCCCGGTAATCTAGCCAGTAGCGTTGTCGTAATTAGTGAGCAATTGTTAGATTTACGCCAAGCTGAACACCTAGAAGATATTGTTGGTATCGTACCTAACCTGAATTTTAGCAGTGGTGCTTCACGCGGCAAATTCATTCAAATTAGAGGGATAGGCGAGCGCAGTTTATTTGCCGAACCAATTAACGCGTCGGTCGCTCTTATTGTTGATGAAATTAATTTTTCCGGATTAGGCGGCTTAGGTGCGCTATTTGACGTTCAACAAGTAGAGGTCCTGTCTGGACCACAATCGACTGGATTTGGTGCGACAGGATTGGCTGGCATCATTAAAGTAGTCAGTAACACCGCGACTGATAGCCAAGAAGGCTATTTGCAAGGAAGTTTCGCAGAATACAATACGCAACGATATAGCGCCGCCTATTCTAAGCAAATAGTAGACGGTGTAAACGCGCGTATTGCTATGCAGCATGTTAAGAGCGATGGTTTTGTAGAAAATATTTACTTAAACCGCGACGACACTAATAATATTGACGAGTTTAATGCCAAACTTGCAGTCGACTATGTTTTGTCAGATACAGCAGAACTTGAACTTAAGCTTTATCATTTTGATGTCGACAACGGCTACGATGCGTTTTCATTGGACAACGACAACAAAACACGTTCCGATGAGCCAGGCTTTGATCGCACCGAAACGCAAGCTGCAAGTATTAAGTACATACAAGACTTAGGAGAACACTCGTTTACCCTTTCGCTTACTACGTTAAATGCTGATCTTGATTATGGTTACGATGAAGACTGGACCTTTGTTGATTTTCATCCCGGAACGTATAGTTCGTTTGACCAGTATAAAAGAGAGGTACGTAACCAGACGGTAGACGCAAGATACGCTTCTACTGATGCTAGCTCTCCTTGGGTAATCGGCTTTTATTATCAGCAAAGTGAACAGGATCTTACTCGAATCTATACTTATGCCGCTGCAGACTTTACCAGTCTTTATGAACCCAACTCAATTGCCATATATGGTGAACGTAGTTGGCAATTATCTGAACCATTGTCAATTACAGCAGGTGCAAGGGTAGAAAAGTTTGATGCCGATTATGTTGATAGTAATAATTTTGTTGAAGTACTCGACGATAGCTTATTGGCAGGTAAATTAACGGCGAGCTATGCACTGCAAAAAGCGACATTCTATTCAAGTATTTCGCGTTCTTATAAGGCAGGCGGATTCAATGCAGATGAGCGGGTCTCGGAGCAAGACCGATTGTATTCTCCAGAATATAACTGGAATTATGAGCTTGGTATTAAAGGTAAAATAGACACCTCAAGTGGTATTAAAGCAAATTTGTCGCTTACTTTCTTTTACATGCAACGAGAAGATGCTCAAGTGAGTGACTTCTCTGTGTTGAACAGAGAGGATGGTAGCGGTGCAGTTGAATTCATCGATGTGATTGGAAATGCAGATACCGGTATTAACAAGGGTATCGAAGTTTCAAGCAATTGGCAGTTAAACGACCGACTGAGTGCTGTAGTCAACGTCGGTTATCTTGACGCAACCTTTGGCAATTATCAGCTTGTTGATGGCAGTTTTGTAGATAAACAATTACAAGCTCAGGCTCCTAAAATAACGTTTTATACGTCCACTAGTTATGCAGTCACTGACAACATCATTTGGGTAGTTGAATTTGAAGGTAAAGACCGTCATCGTTTTTCTGTTGGGCACAATGAACGAGCGCCATTCACTGCAGTATTTAATACCGACGTTAATTGGCAACAGGGAAATATACTAGTGCAACTATGGGCCAAGAATATATTTGATAGGGAACTACCTACAAGAGGTTTTGGTGGATTCAATAATGATCCTAGGGACGGCTACGAAGGGTCAAAACCATACTATCAATTTGGTCAGGAGCGCCAACTTGGTGTGACTGCAACCTACCGTTTTTAAAGGAGAAGTAAAATGAAACTTGTCGTTGATATTTCCTTGTATCCATTAAATGAAAAGTACATAGCTCCTATAAAGGGTTTCATTGATAGACTAAATGAAGACGTGCATCTTGAAACCACTACGTCTGCAGCGAGCACTATTATTAGGGGTGAATACGAGCATGTTATGGCCGTCTTAGGCCGAGAGATGAAGCAAACTTACAGCGAAACCGGCCAAGCCGTGTTCGTTTGTAAGTTTTTAAATGGTGATAAAATGGGCTCAGGTGAGTGACTGAGTTTTTCGATATAGCCGCGCAGCAATTCCAGCAGCAGAGTTTGTTGGAATTGCTTGCCGTGGTGCTCTCTGTGCTATACGTTATCTTGGCAGCAAGACAAAATATATGGTGTTGGCCTTGCGCTTTTGTCAGCACTATTATTTTTGTTTATCTATTTTGGGAAGTCACTTTGATTTTTCAAATGCTATTAAACTTTTATTATATCTTGATGGCGGTGGTCGGTTTTTTGAGTTGGAAGGAAGTAAAAGACAAACCAACGCTGGCTATTACTCGTGTGGGCGTCAAAGCTCACTTACTCTTGATTGGTGTTGGTATTGCTGCGACGCTGTTATTAGCTAAAGTTGGCGAGCATTGGTTCTCTGGCGATTGGGTATGGTTAGATGCAGGAACTGCTGTATTTTCTGTTATTGCGACAGTAATGACAGCACGTAAAAAAATCGATAATTGGGTTTATTGGTTAGTTGTCAATCCTGCCAGTGGGTATTTAATGTTTCAGAGCGGACTCTACTTGGTCTGTCTATTGATGTTTTTGTACACTGCCATGTCAATTTATGGATTTTTAAATTGGCGTAAAAATTTAACATGAAAGCGGGGCGTTAAGTGCAAAATGATGAGCTAATTAGGCTATTAAAAACGCCTCTCGGTTTAACTGAGGATGCAATAGTATATCCATTATCGGGTGGTGCAATTAATCGTTCTTACTATCTGAATGATGATTCTAAGGAATTTATGGTAAAGGAGTTTCAAGGTGAAAGCTCACTTTGCATCGACCGTCAGGAACGCTTTGAGTTACAATTAAGCCTCTTTAATAAGCATTTGGCGCCCAAACCTATCTATTTATCAGTTGATACAGGTATTTATGTTGAACAGTGGATAAAGCAGCATACAAGCCAAATGTTGTTAGTGTTTGATGATCGACATATACATACCTTAGCTACCGCACTGACTCGTGTGCACAAGAGTAATATAAAAGCCAAATTGGTTGATTTACCAAAAGAATGGCATCAGTATTTGACGACGTTGGTAAATCCATCCCTTTGTTTAGTTGATGAGATAACAAAAGAAACCGAAAAATGGATTAGAGGCAGAGAATTGGCCTCGCATGATCAGGTTTTTTGCCACAATGACCTTGTATGGGCACACTTGTGTGTGCCGACTAAACTAATTCTTGATTGGGAGTATGCAGGTATTGGAAATCGCTATTTTGATATTCTTTCCTGTGCCAAAGTAAATAATCTTAATACTCAACAGCACGATTTGCTATTAACTACCTACGCCAAGAAAAATAATATTCCTATCAATGTAGTCTATGACGGCTGTTCTCAGCAGGCCAGTTTTATGGAATTAACTTACCAATTGTGGCACCAAGCGGTTGGTATTGCGCCTAAAATTTAAGCTGTCATGCAATTGATGTCATAAAATTCTTTCTTTTTTCATTCGTCAACGTATACTCTGCCTGACTGCAGGGGTGTAGTTCCAATTGGTAGAACAGCGGTCTCCAAAACCGATGGCTGGGGGTTCGAGTCCCTCCACCCCTGCCACTTTCTTATTATTCCAATTTGCGTGGGCTATTTTGCTATCACTCATCATTTTAGCTACAAAAACCTTTTATCAAATTCAGATTTTGGCTATGCTTAGTTGACGCAATAAATAAGCAAAAAATTAAAGGGTAGCCACATTGTATTCGCCTAAACCGAGTCCGCTGCAAGCTAGCAGCAGTGCATCTGAAGAAAGCGCCTCAAAAAATAGCCTCTTGAGTGATTATCAGAAGGCAACGCTGCAGGCGATGGGTATCGTATTGTATGAACTACGCGACGATACTTGCGATATCGAATCGAATAATCCTGCCATTCAGCAAGCTAAGTTTATTGATCAAGCCGACACATTTATTAAACAAATACTGGCTGTTTTTAATGTCACTAGTATTGCCGAACTCGGACTTACTTGGCAAATTCAGGATAGTGAAACTATTATTTTGAAAAATAATATACTCATGACACCCGATGCAAATACATTGACATCACCGTTGTTGAAAAAACAGTTGTGGGAAGCCTTACAAGATCTGTTCATGACACAAGAATGGTCGTAATATCAGCGTTTACTGAGGCAGAGGTTGCGCTTGCTTATTGTATCTTTAAAACTGATAGAGTGAATCCTTGGGCGTATAGTACGTTTGAAAAAAGCGCCTTAAACAGTATTTCTTTAGTCGCCAAGAAAAATGAAATTACGGTTGGCTTTGTGTTGTTGTCGAGTATTTTAGACGAATTAACAATCGAAGATATCACAGTGCAAGTTAATCAGCGAAATAAGGGTATCGGTCGACAATTAATTCAATCATCATTTATCCTAGCGACCCAAATGCAGCAAATTGTTATCTATTTAGAAGTACGATTTAGTAACACGCCTGCTATCGAACTTTACCGTTCAATGGGATTTGAACTCATCGGCCAACGTAAAAATTATTATGAAACCGAAAGAGGTCAGGAACATGTGACACATATCAATAATAAAATTACGGTCATTGCACCCCGAGAACATGCCTACATCATGAAAAAAATCTTATAGCCTTTATCTTCATTTAGCATTCAAAAAAAGTCTCGAAGAGGGTACAATTCGGGCCTTTGAATTTGCGCCCTTTAATTTACGCCAACTTAACGAGATATTATGAGTTACCAAAGTGAGATAGAGAAACGTCGTACTTTCGCGATTATTTCTCACCCTGATGCGGGTAAAACCACTATTACAGAAAAAGTATTGTTGTTCGGAAATGCCATACAGGTTGCGGGCACGATCAAAGGTAAAAAATCTGGACAGCATGCCAAATCTGACTGGATGGAAATGGAGAAAGAGCGGGGCATCTCGGTGACCACCTCGGTTATGCAGTTTCCATATCAAGATCACTTAATTAACTTACTTGATACTCCAGGTCATGAAGACTTCTCAGAAGACACCTACAGAACATTAACGGCAGTTGATAGTTGCTTAATGGTCATAGATGCTGCAAAGGGAGTTGAGGCCCGCACAATAAAGCTTATGGAAGTCACTCGTTTGCGTGATACGCCAATTATTACCTTCATAAATAAGTTAGACAGAGATACCAGAGATCCTATCGACTTATTAGATGAAGTTGAAGATATCTTAAAGATTAAGTGTGCACCTATTACCTGGCCAATCGGTATGGGTAAAGAATTTAAAGGTGTTTATCACTTATTGCGTGACGAAACTATTTTGTATAAAACAGGTCAAGGTCATACAATTCAAGAAACAAAAATTATCAAAGGATTACATAATCCGGAGCTGGATACTGCTATAGGTGTTTATGCTAAAGAATTACGAGATATGCTGGAATTAGTGCAGGGCGCATCCAACGAATTCGATCTTGAGGCGTTCTTGGCTGGTGAATTAACACCGGTTTACTTTGGTACAGCGTTAGGCAACTTTGGCGTTGACCACATGCTGGATGGATTAATTGAATGGGCTCCCAAGCCACAGAGCCGAGAACATGATACCGGACGTGTCGACAGCAGCGACCAAAATTTCAGTGGTTTTATCTTTAAAATTCAAGCAAATATGGATCCTAAACATCGTGATAGGATTGCTTTTTGTCGCGTTGTGTCGGGTAGATATGAGAAAGGCATGAAAATGTACCATAGTCGTATAGGCAAAGATGTGCGCATAGCGGACGCCGTGACCTTCTTAGCTGGCGATAGAAGCTTACTGCAAGAGGCTTATGCAGGCGATATTATTGGTTTACATAACCATGGCTCGATTAAAATCGGCGACACATTCACCTCGGGTGAAAAATATCGATTTACGGGTATTCCTAACTTCGCTCCCGAATTGTTTAAGCGTATTCGGCTGCGAGATCCTCTAAAACAAAAACAATTACAAAAAGGCTTAATACAGCTCTCTGAAGAGGGCGCAGTGCAGGTATTTAGACCATTGCAAAACAATGACTTAATTGTAGGTGCGGTAGGTGTTCTGCAATTTGACGTGGTCGTCTCTAGGCTTAAGGCTGAATACAACGTAGATGCCATTTATGAGGGTATTGCCGTGTCTACTGCGCGTTGGGTATATTGCGACGATGCCCGCAAGTTAGACGAATTTCGGCGCAAATCTGAGGTGAATTTAGCTTTAGACGGCGGCGGTAATTTGGCTTATATTGCACCAACTATGGTCAATTTGTCTTTGTCACAAGAGCGCTATCCACATATCCAATTCACCACTACCAGAGAACACTAGGTTTACTACAATATGAATATTCATAATTTACTCAGCGCTAGATTTTCCCACGCTATTCAAGCAATGGGTATTGATGATGCTCGTATTCCGTTGAGCAGAAGCACAAGACCTGACTTTGGTGAGTACCAATTTAACGGTGCGATGGCATTAGCAAAGCAGTTAAAACAGAAGCCACGCGATATTGCAGAGCAAATTTTAGCTAATGTGAAATTGGATGATATAGCTAGCAAGCTGGAAGTTGCAGGACCTGGTTTTATTAATATTTACCTAAAAGATGAATGGTTGTCGGCTTGGTGTGAGCGTGCTTTGCAAGATAAAAAACTGACCATTGAGGCGCATGAAAGTAAAACTATTGTAGTGGACTATTCGTCTCCAAACCTTGCTAAAGAAATGCATGTAGGGCATCTAAGAAGCACTATCATCGGTGATGCCGTTGTTAATGTGTTGGAGTATTTAGGGCACAAGGTTATTCGCCAAAATCACATGGGCGATTGGGGCACACAGTTTGGTATGTTACTCGCTCATTTGAATGATAAATTACAAAAATCATCTTTCGCTGAAACCGCACTTTCTGATCTGGAAGACTTTTATCGTGAAGCTAAAGTTAGATTTGATAACGAAGATGGTTTTGCCGATCGCGCTCGTGATTACGTGGTTCAACTGCAAAGCGGAGATAGTGCTTGTTTGGCACTTTGGCAACAGTTTATCGATATCTCAATTCAGCACAGTGAAGACGTATATAAAAAGCTTAATGTTAGCCTCAAACGCGAGCATATCATGGGAGAAAGCAGTTATAACCATGATTTAGCGAATGTGCTTAGCGACCTAACCGAGAAAGGTATTGCTGTTGAATGCCAAGGCGCGAAGGTTGTTTTTATGCCTGAAATGATAAATAAAGAAGGTGAGCCTGCTGTTTACATAGTGCAGAAATCCGGCGGCGGTTACTTATATGCAACCACCGATTTAGCCGCAATTCGATATCGCGCAAGCCAATTGAAAGCACAAAGAACCTTAATATTTACTGATGCCAGACAAGCACTGCACTTCAAACAAACAGAAATAGTCGCGCGTAAAGCGGGTTATTTGTCTGCCAATGACAGCTACGAGCATTGCCCCTTTGGTATGATGTTAGGCAAAGATAATAAGCCGTTCCGAACTCGCTCTGGTCAAACCATAAAATTATCAGACCTACTTGATGAAGCTATTGAACGAGCCGCGGTGTTAATTAGTCAGCGCGAATCGGGTCTAAGCATCAGCGCTAAACAGCACGTTGCAGAAACAGTCGGTATTGGTGCTGTAAAATACGCTGACTTGAGCAAAAATAGAACAACTGATTACATTTTTGATTGGAATACGATGTTGAGCTTCGAAGGCAACACGGCTCCTTATTTGCAATATGCCTATACACGTGTAAAGAGCATTTTTAGAAATGCACAGCAAGATATGGATACATATTTTGCTGCAGTGTCAGTCGTTTCAATTCAAGAGCATGATCTGGTTGTTAAGTTAATGCAATTTGATGAAGTACTTGAATCAGTATGTAAAGAAGCGACACCGCATATTATGTGTGCTTATTTGTATGAAGTTGCGAGTTTATTCATGCGATTCTACGAAGCTAATCCGGTGTTAAAACCAGAAGTCGGTGAGAAAGATAGAAACAGCCGTTTAGGTTTATGCGCATTAACAGCGAAAACATTAAAAGCAGGACTTGATATCTTAGGCATTGACACCTTAGAAGCCATGTAGGTTTACGTGCTAAAAAGACCTTATTTGACCTTATATAATAATTGATTAATTTACAGGAATTAATATGCCAAAAATACTTGCCTTTGCCGGCAGCGGTCGCAAAAAATCATATAACTTCAGCATTGCTAAATGTGCAGCTAAAGGAGCCAATCAGGATGGTATTGAGGTAACCGTTATTGACATGTCAGAGTTCGATATGCCGATTTTTAACGAAGATCTTGAAGCAGCTCATGGTCTTCCTGAAAATGCCAAAAAGTTCAAGCAACTGCTAATGTCCCACGATGGTTTTATTATTGCTAATCCTGAATATAACAGTGGTTATAGCGGGTTATTAAAAAATGCGATTGATTGGGCGTCACGTAAGGAAGAAGGAGAAAAACCGTTGCAAGCTTTTAAGGGCAAATATGCCGCTATAATTGCTACTTCTTCGGGCGCTTTAGGTGGCATAAGAGGCTTAGTGCCTCTGCGCATGTTATTGGGGAATATTGGCATGCATGTTTTACCAAATCAGTTAGCTGTTGGCGGTATTGGAAAATTAGTAGATGAGGAACAAAACGTGGTTGATGAAAAAACCAAAACAAACCTGTATGCAATTGGTCACACATTGGCCGAAGCACTTCTGCAGGCAGCAAAATAGCTTAATTTTAATAATTCACAAGGTTGCAGATCGCTTTGAACATAAAATTTCGGCTTTCTGGTTATTTGCACCTTGTTCCACCTATTAAATTCATCATAAATTCTGTAATATCCATGCTCTCAATTTTTTAGTCAAAATAGTCATATATGTTCGAAATTAATCCAATTCATGCCGCTATTGCCGATGTTCGTCAAAGAACTGAATCGCTTCGGGGGTATCTTTGACCTTGATGTCAAAGTAGAGCGTTTAGAAGAAGTCTCAAGAGAGCTTGAAAATCCTGATGTTTGGACTAATCCAGAGCAAGCTCAAGCCTTAGGCAAAGAAAAAGTATTACTTGAAGACGTGGTTTTCACTATTCATAAGCTGACTCAAGGCACAGATGACGTTGAAGGTCTTCTTGAGCTTGCCGTTGAAGCTGACGATGAAGAAACCTTAAATGATGTACAAACAGAATTAAAAGAATTAGTTGTGTCTTTGGAAAAGCTTGAATTCAGAAGAATGTTTTCCGGTCCTAATGATGCTAACGATGGTTATTTGGATATACAGTCAGGCTCGGGCGGCACAGAAGCGCAAGATTGGGCGAATATGTTACTGCGCATGTATTTGCGATGGGGTGAGGCGCACGGTTTCAAAACTGAACTGATCGAAGTTTCTGCTGGTGATGTTGCCGGCATCAAAGGCGCAACGATACGTTTTGGGGGCGAGTATGCCTTTGGATGGTTACGCACAGAAACTGGCGTGCATAGGCTTGTTCGAAAGTCGCCTTTTGACTCAGGCAGTCGCCGACACACATCTTTTGCATCGGCATTTGCTTACCCAGAGGTGAGTGATGATATTGAAATTGAAATTAATCCAGCAGACATCCGCATAGACACATATCGCGCGTCTGGCGCAGGTGGTCAACACGTTAACAGAACAGATTCTGCTGTACGAATAACGCATTTGCCAACCAACATTGTCGTGCAATGTCAAAATGACCGCTCGCAGCATAAAAATAAAGACCAAGCATTTAAACAATTAAAAGCCAAACTATACGAATACGAGCTACAAAAACAAAACGCAGCAAAACAAGTAATGGAAGATGGTAAGTCTGACATCGGCTGGGGTAGCCAAATACGCTCTTACGTATTAGATGATTCTCGTATTAAAGACTTACGAACCGGCGTTGAAACAAGAAATACACAAGCCGTATTGGATGGCGATTTAGATAAATTCATTGAAGCCAGCTTAAAGTCTGGCCTTTAGTAACATAGCAATTAACAGGACTACTCATGAGTGACCATCAGCAAGATGAAAATAAGTTGATTGCCGAGCGTCGTGGCAAGTTAGCGCAAATACGCGAAAACTGCCCTTCTAACGGTTTTCCAAATCAATTTGATCGTAAGCATTATGCACAAGATTTGCAGACAGCCTTTGGTGATAAAGAAAAAGAAACGTTAGCCGAACAAGCAAATATTTTCAGCATTGCGGGTCGTATTATGGCGAAACGAGGGCCGTTTATGGTCTTGCAGGACATGACCGGGCAAATTCAGTCTTATGCGTCCAAAGATACGCAAAAAGACATTAAAGCCAGATATGGATCTTTAGATATTGGGGACATCATTGGTGTTAGCGGCATTTTACATAAATCAGGTAAAGGCGACTTATATGTTGATATGGCTGAATATCAGTTATTAACAAAAGCATTGCGTCCTTTGCCTGAAAAATTCCACGGTTTGGCTGATCAAGAAACTAAGTATCGTCAACGTTATGTAGATTTGATCACGAATCCGGATACGCGCAAGACATTTAAAATTCGTAGCCAGATAGTCAGCGGTATCCGTAACTTTCTCACTGAGCGCCAATTTATGGAAGTCGAAACACCTATGCTGCAAGTCATCCCGGGTGGTGCAACAGCAAAACCATTTACGACACACCACAATGCATTAGATATAGATATGTATCTGCGTATTGCCCCTGAGCTTTATTTGAAGCGTTTGGTTGTGGGTGGTTTTGAGCGTGTTTTCGAAATTAACCGTAATTTCCGTAATGAGGGCTTATCCACTCGTCATAATCCTGAATTCACCATGCTTGAATTTTATCAAGCATATGCTGACTTCAACGACTTGATGAACTTAACAGAAGAAATGTTACGTTATCTTGCAGAGACTGTTATGGGTACGTCAATAATTACCAACACAGTGACAAATGCCGAAGGTGAGGTGCTTGAAACAAAAGAATATGACTTTGCTCAACCTTTCCAGCGTTTAAGCATGGGTGATGCTGTTTTAAAGTATTGGCCTGATGCGAATGTAGCGGCGATTAATGATCCTGAAAATCATCTGCCAGAACTTAAAGCGATGGCTAAGCAATTACATATTAAAGAACCAGCAGTTGACGGTATCTGGGGCGCTGGTAAGTACCTTTGTGAGATTTTTGAAGCAACGGCTGAAGAACAACTTGATCAACCTACTTTTATTACTCAATATCCATGGGAAGTTTCTCCATTGGCACGCCGCAATGACGATAATTCGTTTGTGACAGACCGTTTTGAGTTTTTCGTTGGTGGTAAAGAATTGGCAAATGGCTTTTCGGAGCTGAATGATTCTGAAGACCAAGCAAATCGCTTTAAAAAGCAAGTACAAGAAAAAGATGCAGGCGACGATGAAGCAATGCATTTTGATGACGATTACATTACTGCATTGGAATACGGTTTACCGCCAACAGCAGGCGAAGGTATCGGGATTGACAGATTAGTGATGTTGTTTACTGACAGCCCAACCATCAAAGATGTTATTTTATTCCCGCACATGAAGCCACAATCGCAGGATTAAAATGACATAAGACGATGTATTTTATTTGCTGTTGAAACACTAAAAGCCTGTTACGGTTAAACCGCTCAGGCTTTTTTATTATTATTTGCTTGCAGCTTTTATTTGTTCATATAGCTGTTGTACATACGCCATTTTCATCCCCGTCTCATGACCTTTTACTAGTAAAAATCCAAGGATACCTTCTACTTCTGTCTCGCGCCCATTTTGAAAGTCTTGATGCATTGAGGAGTAATTTTCTTTTGTGAGCTGTATCACGGTGTCAATATGCAGAGAGAGCGCATGGTTGTCCAAGGGTAGATCCATGAATTCGTACAAATCGAATATCTCTTCCTTTATTCTTGATACTTCTTCTGAATAGTTAACTAATTCACCATTTTTACAGTTTTTCAATGCAGTTAGCGGGTTAATCACTGCATTTACAGCTAATTTTTGATATAAGGCAAATACAATGTCATTACGCCAGACAAGGTGTGGATGAAGACAGTTGATGTAATTACTTTTGGGATCGTTGTAGTTTTCTACTATGTTTTCTTCATAAGAGCTTTGTTCATAAGAGCTTTGTTCATAAGAGCTTTCTTGGTTTGCTCTTTGTTTATAAATAACACCAATATCAAGTTGTCCTACAGCGGTTTGAACAAAACAAGTCGGTGAGGTTTTATAAACACCATCAGTGGTGGTGGCCACCAGTAAAGGATTGTTGGGTAAATACATTTGCACCAACTCAATACCACCCATGCCGTTGTGCAAAAGTAGTATTGTTGTTTTTGGATCCAGTTTTTCTGCAATTTCTTGCAAGATACGTTCTATTTGATACTGCTTGACGGGCAGTATTATCATATCCAGCGGTTTGAGAGAACTCTCTGAAATATAAGCCTGGTTACATTTAATAGAATGGATGATTTCGTCGGGGGTTGACAAAGAGAGTACATCGGACCGTTCATAATGATCTCTAACCAACAGCGTGGTATTGATGTTTTTTGCAGATTGTAGGTAAAATGCAATGTTCACGCCTATTGCCCCGCGGCCGACAATACCTATTTTTTTTATGCTTTGTGTGTCGGCCATTGCATTGTCCGTGGGTCAGAATTTTGAGAGAAAAATGAGTTTAAATTGCAAGCAAATAATACACCAGCCTCAGGCAAACAAGTGGCATTATAAATTTCGTTTTTATAAGCAAATTGAAGAACATAGCTGTGCAAGTATAAGCGGTCCGATGGCGTACCTTTATACCGTTTATCACCAACAATTGGAGAGCCAAGTGACTTTAATGCAACCCGAATTTGATGTGTTTTACCACTAATTGGTTTGACCATGCATAACCTGATGGCTGGGCTTTGCGCACTTTTAATAGTTGGCTCAGGGGGTGTCTGCAGTCCAGAGTGGATCGCTGTTTCTATTGTTGTATTTGGCAGCGAAAAACTAAAAAATTGTGTGATTGCCGGATTAACTTGGCTCGTACTTAATTTCCAATCACCATTGCGCGCTTTTTTCATGTCGCCTTTTATCGTACCTTGTTTTTTTTTGGGTTTACTATCGATAACTGCAATGTAGTACTTTTGAACATTCTTTTCGGCAAATTGTTTTGAAAGTTCAGATGCAGCTTGTTTCGTTTTCGCTAGCAGAATACATCCTGAGGTGTCGGTATCCAAGCGATGAATTAACCATAGTTTTTGATAATTAAATAACGACTCAGCAACGCGAATGATCGCATTTTCACTATCATGCATAGGCATACCGCTGGGTTTATTAAGTACCATGAAATCTTGATTGTCGAGCACTAATGTTAGCATTTTTGTTAGCGGACGCTTAAGTGTTTTCTTCTATTTTTGTTATTGCTTGAGGATATTGAAGTTCCTCAATTAACTGAATGAGGTGCTTTGCATCAGATTCAGTTAGGCGCAAACCAGCGATGAGATTTAATAAAGTGTCATCGTCAATAAATTCGTTTCTTTTTAGCCGCACTATTAAGTCAGACTTACATTTCTCAGGTGGCAAAGTTGAGGCCGTTAGTTGCAGTTCTGGTGGCTCTTTATGCTCCATTTGTTGAATTTCAAGACAGGTGTTGTCAATGAGTTTGCTGAATTCCTCCAATATCGCGGCACTCGCTTCGCCTGATCTTAATTCGACATCAAAACGAGTTGCACAATCGAATAGTGCTTGAAGTCCAATATTACCGGATATCCCCTTCACCGTATGCACTTTCATTTTTGCATTTTTAATGTCATGTGCTTGAACAAGGCTAATTATCTCTGCGGGCACGTTTGCAAATTCATCGACAAATCTACCCAGCATTTTGCTCAAGAGTGCTTCGTTCCCACCGAGTTGGTTTAATGCGAAGTCATAATTAAGAATGGGTAAATTAGTCGACATGTTTTTGTCCAGTTTTTAGCGAGTGGGTTTGCATTCAGCGCGATCATAATACACATAAAAGCAGTGGCTGTTTTTTTATCAAGCTACTTACAATATATTGCTTATATAAGAAAATTGCTAGTCTACATTGCAGGTAGCTAGGATTACCTGCAATCAGCTACCTGAATTATGCTGTATAACTTATAGTGAAGCCAAACTAATAAAAAAGCGTGCACACAGTCTATAAAGTTATTATTGTTACGGAAGATGTATTAGCACTGTGCAAGAAATTGTAGGTTTCGAAGTAACCAAGTAGATAATTCTTTGGTATGAATTTATAAATTACACACTATAATACAAGCACAGTACGTTAATGCTTCTGCAGTAATAATCTACAGGGGCTTTTTAAACCAGTAGCGGAATAATAATTTGTCCATTCATTCACTTACCTTTTCAAATCGCTTAGCAGCACTTTCTCAACCACAGTTTCAAACTTCGTTGCCCAATATTAAACATGGGGTAGAGAGAGAGGCGCTTCGAGTCGATCCGTCTGGCGGACTAGCGACTACTAACCATCCTGAAGCACTTGGAGCAAAACTGACTCACGATACGATCACTACAGATTTTTCTGAAAGCTTAATGGAATTCATTACGCCGCCTGAAAAGGAGCCGAAAACAACATTGGCTCAACTTGCTGATATTCATAAGTTTGTATATGAAAATATTGGCGATGAAACGCTATGGCCAATGAGTATGCCGTGCTTCGTGAATAAAGATACATGCATTCCAATTGCTCAGTATGGTAGCTCTAATGTTGCAAAAATGAAGGAAGTGTATCGTACAGGTTTACACAACCGTTACGGTAGTACGATGCAAGTCATCGCTGGCGTGCATTTTAATTTTTCTTTTTCTGATGAGTTTTGGCAAGCGTGGTGTGATTTACACGAAGTAGAAAATAACATGGATAATCGTTCTTTGTATTATTTTGATTTAATTCGTAATTTTCGAAGCTTATCTTGGCTTATTCCTTATTTATATGGTGCTTCTCCAGCACTTTGCCAGTCATTTTTGGCAGGTAAAGAGAATACGTTTCCATTTAAAAAATTAGGTAAAGGAACTTTATACTTGCCTTATGCTACATCGTTGAGAATGAGTGACTTAGGCTATACAAACTCAGAGCAATCAGCGTTAAATATTAGTTACAACAATTTGAGCTCTTACGTCAGTTCGGTACGCGCGGCCATAAATACGCCGTCCGACCAATACGCTGCCTTTTCGTCGAATGAAAAAGATGGATGGCAACAACTGAATAGTAATGTTTTGCAAATTGAAAATGAGTTGTATTCACCTATTCGACCTAAACAAGTTGCAAAATCGCTTGAAAAGCCCAGCGATGCGCTAGAAAATAGAGGTGTCAGCTATATTGAAGTTCGCGCATTAGATGTAAATCCATTCTCTCCACTCGGTATCGATGAAAACCAATTTTATTTCTTAGATGTATTTTTGTTGTATTGTTTACTAAAAGAATCACCAAAGTTTACGCAACCTGCGTATGATGAAAGCGAACATAATTTAGATGCAGTCGTTATTGAGGGGCGTAAGCCCGGCTTAATGTTAACGCATGAAGGTAAAGCCATTTCGTTAACGGATTGGTCCACTGAATTATTCACTGAATTAAGAGAAGTCGCTAAAACGTTGGATGAGGCAAATCTGAATGCAAAGTATTCAGCAGCTGTCGAACGCGAATTCGAGAAAGTCACAGACCCGAGCAACACGCCATCTGCTAAATGGCTAAAGACCTTAATTGATCACGAAATCGACAATAGTACATTAGGTTTAGAGTTAGCAGATGAATATAAAAAGTATGCTTCTGGGTTGAATTATTTGCATATGACGCAGGATATGTTCCGCCAACAAGCAGTGGAATCTATTCAATCTCGGGTACAAATTGAACAAGCGGACAGCAAAGCATTTTCTGATTTCATACAAGATTATTTTGCTCAATAAAGTAGATATGTTGTCATACCATCAACTACGATAGTGGCTCTGAAATTCATGTTTTAGACATTGGAAGCAAAAAAAACCCGAACATTCATTGAGAAGCTCGGGCTAACAGGGAAACTTGTTAATTCGCATGTACAAATAAGAGTAGGTTAACATCGAAAAGTTCATTTTTTTTAACGTCAAATTTTCAAATCCGATTTATTTAGCATTGTTTCTCATTCTAATGAGCGGTTGTGCAACTAAACCGCCAACGCAAAAAGAAAATATTTGCGAAATATTTTATGAAAAACGTGACTGGTTTGATGCCGCAGCAGATATGCGTGAAAAATGGGGTGTACCTATTCATGTACCTATGGCGATGATGTACCAAGAAAGTTCGTTTCGCCATGACGCATTGCCTCCCCGTGACTACATTCTTTTTGGCTTGATCCCCTGGGGAAGAGTTAGTTCAGCTTATGGATACTCCCAAGCTAAAACAATGACATGGGACGATTACAAAAGAGAGACCGGGCGGATGTTTGCTAGTAGAGAAGATTTCGACGATGCCCTTGATTTTATGGGGTGGTTTATTAAGAAAACACATCAAATCAACAAAGTGTCTAAGTGGGACGCTAATGCCCAATATCTTAACTATCACGAAGGTTGGGGTGGCTACAAACGTAAATCTTATCGCAAGAAGCAATGGTTGATTGGTGTTGCTCAAAAAGTCGGTTCACGTTCAAAACGCTATGCAACGCAATTAAAAACCTGTGAAGATGACCTAAATCAGAACTGGTTTATGCGTCTCATATTTTAAAAAATTGATCTAGCGCAATTAATTCCCCTGAAAGACACAAAACGAGGTTTAATTATTGATCTCGATCACATTTACAATGCCAATGTTTGACTACTATTAATGCATAAACACAAACCAATGAGGTAATTTATGTTATCAATGATATTCGGCGACGCGGTAGTCTGGGGCTCTCTTCTTGGCATTTTAGTGATGCTAATTATGAGTGCTTATTTTACTTATCTGTTCATTCACAACAGTTCACCTGACGAACACAAGTAAGCTCAATCGTATTTATTGTGCTCTTCACTTTGTTTTATGAGCACCAGTAATGCGCTATTGCCGCCCCATTCTAATGTAGCTTGGTGAAAACCAGTCACATACGGATGCTGTATTAACCAACTAGGTACTTTGCGCTTTAATGTGCCGGTGCCAATACCATGCATGACACAAACGCATGAGTAGTGTTTTCTGTGTGCTTCAAATAATAATGCCGCAATTTCGTTTTTTGCGGCTTCTGCATTCAAGCCGTGTAAGTCAGCGATCAGTTCAGGTGTTATTTCACCGCTTCGGAGCTGCCTGACCCTATCAGTGCGCTCACCATCGGCAACGTACTTGAGTGGCCCCGTGCTGCTAAAGCTGGCTTCAAAACCATCCGAAAATTCAAACAGCGCATTGGCTTTTTTGTCGGTCGCGGCGCTTGAAAACTGCCGCTGTTTCAATTGAACTATTCTGTCCTCTGGACTTAATTCATAGCGATCATGTTTGACGGGTTTTACGCCATCGAATAGGCTCGTAAATGAAATCTCATCTTGAGGACTGTCTTTGTTCGATAATATTGAAGTTTTTTTCTTCATAAGTGCAGATAACAAGCGAATTTGATTGAATTTCTGCGTATTATAGCAGTATTACGTCGATATTAAGTCAGTAATATCGCTATTCCACCTAAGGATCCTGTGAATATACAACAACCATCTTATCCGCCAGAGCTAGTCACGATACTAGACTGGATCCGCTATTCTATTTCTGCATTTTATCAAGCCGGTATTTTTTTCGGTCATGGTACTGATAATGAATGGGATGAGGCCTCTAGTTTAGTTTTTCAAGCTATAAACTTACCCTTGGACATGCCTACAGTGCGTCAAGAAGCATTATATAATACTCACGTTACAGAAGCCGAAAAGCAACTTATGGCAGACTGGTTGCAACAGCGTGTTGAATTGCAAAAGCCATTACCTTACATTACGCATCAGGCCTGGTTTGCGGGTATGCCGTTTTACGTGGACGAGCGTGTCTTAATTCCACGTTCTCCTATCGCCGAATTAATCCTGCAGGGCTTTACGCCATACTTAAATCACGAGCCGAAACGAATCCTTGATCTTTGCACAGGCGGAGGATGCATTGCGATTGCTTTAGCTAATCAATTTCCTGATTCAATGGTCGATGCTGCCGATATCGATGCGGATGCGCTTGATGTTGCTTCCATGAATATTCACGAGTATCAATTAGAAGAGCAGGTAATTCCGTTGCTATCTGACTTGTTTCTGGGCTTAAAAGGAGAGCGCTACGATCTCATCGTTTCAAATCCACCCTATGTTGACGCTCACGATATGGCTGACTTGCCCGCCGAATTTCATCATGAGCCAGAGCATGCTTTGGCAGCTGGAGAAGATGGCTTAGATTTAGTCGAAATAATGTTGCAACAAGCCCCTGATTATATGAGTGATGGTGCTTGGTTGTTTGTTGAGGTAGGCAACAGTGAGGTGCATATTGCTAGTCGTTTTGCTGGCTTGCAGCTTACTTGGTGTGAGTTATCTCAGGGTGGCAGTGGAATTTTCGCGATTCAAAAAGAAACGCTGGTTACTTATTGGCGAGACAAAAATTGAATACTGCGTCAATGCACAGTTAAAAGTGATGTCAAGTGAACGACATCCGCAAAATTCTTGAAGTAATTGAATTATATCGAAAAAGTATTAGCTACAGAAATAAGGAAAGAACAACATGTCTGGGAACACAATAGGTAAGTTATTTACCGTGACAACCTTTGGAGAGAGTCATGGTATTGCCATCGGTGGCGTGGTTGATGGTTGTCCTCCGGGACTCGCATTAAACGAAGCCGATTTGCAGGGCGACTTGGATCGCCGCAAGCCAGGAACATCCAGATATACAACCGCTCGCAGAGAAGATGATGAGGTAAAAATTCTTAGTGGTGTTTTTGAAGGTAAGTCGACGGGGACCAGTATTGGTTTATTAATTAATAATAAAGACCAACGTAGTCAAGATTACTCTAAAATTAAAGACTCATTTCGCCCCGGTCATGCTGATTATACTTACCAGCAAAAATTTGGTTTTAGAGACTATCGTGGTGGTGGTCGCTCATCGGCCCGTGAAACTGCTGTGCGTGTTGCCGCAGGTGGCATAGCTAAAAAATATCTTAAACAACAATACGGCATTGAAGTACGTGGTTACCTTAGTCAATTGGGTCCAATTGCGGTTGATAAAGTGGACCATAGTGTTACTAACACTAATCCTTTTTTCTGTCCGGATGAAACCAAGTTAGAAGCACTAGATGCCTATATGCGCGACTTAAAGAAAGAAGGTAACTCAATAGGTGCCAAAGTAAGCGTAAGCGCTATAAATGTGCCTGTGGGATTAGGTGAGCCTGTTTTTGATCGTCTTGATGCTGATATCGCGCACGCAATGATGGGAATTAATGCAGTTAAAGGTGTTGAGATCGGTGACGGCTTCGAAGTAGTCAATCAAAAAGGAACTGAGCATCGAGACGAAATGTCGCCTGAAGGATTTCATACTAACCACGCTGGCGGCATTCTAGGAGGGATTTCTAGTGGTCAAGAAATTATAGTGCATATGGCGCTGAAACCCACTTCTAGCATCAGTATTTCAGGTGAATCGGTGGATATTAATGGTCAATCTGATGAGGTTATTACAAAAGGTCGTCACGACCCTTGTGTTGGCATTCGAGCTGTGCCGATAGCGGAAGCCATGTTAGCCATTGTATTAATGGATCATTTGCTTAGGCATCGAGCTCAAAACAGTCTAGTCAACTCAATAACGCCAATTATTCCCGCACAGCGTTAACTGCCAACATGACCGTTACTATGGGCTGTGTATGTTATCGGCTGTGTTTACTGAGCACCACTTTCTGAACAGGGAATAAGTCTTGCTACTGTCTAAACTGATCACGACGAAAAGTAAGGCGGCGATGTCGAGCCCTACAAACTTAGGGCTTCTTTCTCTTACTTATTTCTTCTATTTCGGCCAATTGGGCGTTATTACCCCTTTTGCGGGGGTCTTTCTTGATGGGCGTGGATTCAGTTCACAGGAGATAGGCAGTTTACTCGCCATTATTACACTGACGCGAGTGTTAGGGCCGAACTTATGGGCCGCGGTCGCAGATAAAACAGGGCGAGGAGCGGATATTGTGCGCTTTGGTTGCTTGCTTGCATTTGTTACTTTTACCGCCGTTTATTTCTCATTCAGTTTTTGGGCGCTAACCTTTAGTTTCGGGATCATGATGATGTTTTGGACCGCGGTGCTGCCGCAGCTTGAAGTCATCACTGTGAATGCAACGAAAGAAAGCAAAGGTGGTTATGGTGCTGTGCGTTTGTGGGGCAGTATCGGTTTTATCGTCCTAAGCTTAATTATTGGTTTTCTACTCGATTACTTCACGACAGAAGTGATTATTTATACTGCCAGTTTTTGTTTATTTGCGCTATATATCAGCTCGCTCTTTATTGCCTCACCTCAAGTCGTACCAAAACATGAGCGGGTGGTGGTCAACGAGTGGTACAAAGTCCGTAGTTTAGTTTTTATTGCCTTTATTATATCCGCTATTTTTTTACAAATCAGTTTTGGCTCGTACTATAGTTTTTTTGCACTTTATATGGGACAACTCGATTATTCGGGTAAACAAACAGGCTTGTTTATCGCCGTTGGTGTGTTATCCGAAATTGGTATCTTTATTATTGCATCACGACTTATTGTGAGGTTTGGAGTCAAGTGGATGTTGATATTTTCAATGTTATTGACGTCTATAAGATGGCTTTGCTTAGCGTTAGTCCCTGAATTTACGAGTGTAATTATTTTCAGTCAAACACTGCATGCGTTTAGTTTCGGTATGACGCATGCGACCTCGGTGCATTTTTTACATACCTATTTTGCCAATGGCTTTCAAAGCAGAGCGCAGGCATTGTACGTCAGTATTGCCTTTGGTATAGGTGGTGCGTTGGGTAGTTTTATTGCTGGAAATACCTGGATGCAAGGTGCTGGCGCTGAGAAAAGCTTTTTAATATCAGCAAGTTTTGCTTTTATTGGTGCTTTCGCATTACTCTTAGTTAGCAGTTCCGCCTTTTCTAGGCAAAAACCATTATTAGAAAAGCACTAAAAAGGGTAAGAAAATGGTTAGAATAACGCAATTTTTTAAGATCTCAATATCATCAGTGCTTATTTTTTTGGTAGCATTTTTTACATCAGCTCAATCAGAATCCGATATTATGATTGCATCTGTTAGTTATGAAGACAGTCTTTCTGACAAAATTGCAGGAAAGCCGGCACCTAAAATAATCAAGTTGAGCAACTTTCAAAAAATAACGGATTCACTTAGTTATACCAATCAGCCTTACTTCATTAATGGCGACACTGCGTTGGCCTACACTCAGATGATCACGAGTGAGAATACCAGCCAAACAGATATTTTCGTATATGACTTCACTACTCAGTCTTCAACAAACTTAAGTAATTCGCTGAGCAGTGAGTATAGCCCAACACCGACACCTGACGGTAAAGGACTGTCAGTAATAAGAGTTAATAGTGAAGGAAAACAAGAGCTTTGGTATTTACAATCGGATAATGGGGAAGCTAAAAAAAACTTATTACCTGCTGTTGAACCAGTTGGTTATCATGTCTGGGATGGTGCAACAAAAGTGCTTCTATTTGTTTTAGGTAAACCGCAAACGCTGCGCTTAGCCAGCATTAATAAACCAACTGATCAGGGCCGAGTGCTGGATACCAATATAGGGCCAAGTTTATGGTCAATCCCCGATTCAAGCTTATTTAGTTATAGTAAACAAATTGATGAAGCGACATGGCAACTGCGATCTGTGGATACCAAAAAGAAGACTACGGCTAAATTGGTAGACATGCCGGTAGGTAGTTACTATTACGCATGGTCACCAGAAGGCTATGCGGTGACTGCCGTGGAGAGTAAATTGTATCAATGGCACCACACCAGCGCTGCTAAAAAGTGGACGCCATTAGACGGCCTGAGCACACAGTGCCCTGCTGGCATAAGTCGTCTACGCTTTTCTGAAAAAGGTGACAAAATTGCATTGGTTTGCAACCACCAGATGGTAACACGGTAAAATACAAACATTGGCTGCTGGGGCTGACGTTGACACCAAATTAGGCGACCTATAAATTGACTTAGTTCCACGCCTTAACCCCCTTAGCAAATAGTATATTTTAGATAAAAAAAACCACCAATCGTTGGTGGTTTTTTGTTTGCTACACTATATCTTCAGAGTAATCTTATATATTGTTTCTTTTGCGATAACTTACGCGAAGTTGCTAGCCGCGAAATCCCAGTTAGCAAGTGCCCAATATGCGACCAAGTAATTTGGACGTACATTGCGATAGTCAATGTAATAAGCGTGTTCCCACAAGTCACACGTCAGTAGTGGTGTGACGTCGTCTTGAGTCAGTGGATTATCAGCATTGCTGGTGTTCACAATATCTAAGCTGCCGTCAGCTAATTTTACTAGCCAAGTCCAGCTTGAGCCAAAGTTGTTCACTGCTTTGTCATTGAACGCCGTCTTAAAGTCCGCAAATGAACCCCATTTTGCGTTAATTGCGTCAGCTAATGCACCCTTTGCTTCGCCGCCGCCATTCGGGCTTAAGCTATTCCAGTAAAAGGTGTGGTTCCAGATTTGAGCAGCATTATTAAAAACGCCACCGTCTGACGTTTTGATGATTTCTTCAAGTGACTTAGTCGCCAATTCAGTACCGTCCACTAGGCCATTCAGTTTAGTAACGTATGTCGCGTGATGTTTACCATAATGAAACTCTAATGTTTCTGCAGAAATATGCGGTTCCAGAGCGTTTTTCTCATAAGGTAATGCGGGTAATTCAAAAGCCATGTTTTTCTCCGTTGTGAGTCAGTGTGTAAATGTCAAACTTGCAGGCCAATGTTGGTAAGCCTGTACTGAAATAACAAACGCGAGCATTGTTTTGCACTGTTTGTGTTTCCATTCCTGTACCTATGTTATTGGGACTATTATAGTAAACCCAATAATAAACTCTAATAAATTAATTAATAAGTTATAACTGATTCGACAAAACACGAAAAGAAGATCATTTTTTTACTGTTTTTTCGTTCTAATATTATTAATATCGTGCGATTAAGAATTACGGGTTGTTTTATTAAAGATAAACCGCATATCTTGGGATATGATACGCGCAGCATTTACATTTCAGATAAAGGTTATTCAATGGAAACAATAGATAAAATTAAAGAACAAATTGCCGAGCACCCAGTCTTGTTATACATGAAAGGTTCTCCTAAGTTGCCAAGCTGTGGTTTTTCAGCTCAGACGGTTCAAGCGCTAATGAATTGTGGCGAGCAATTCGCTTACGTTGACATACTGCTAAATCCAGACATTAGAAGTGAATTGCCTAAGTTTGCAGATTGGCCAACCTTCCCCCAACTTTGGATAAAAGGTGAATTGATCGGCGGTTGTGACATTATCTTAGAGATGTTTCAGCAGGGCGAACTTCAACCATTATTAAAAGAAGCGGCAGTGAAGTCGGAAGACGAAGTAAAATAAATGCTTAACACTGTGGTCACCTAAAGTGACACAAAAAAGCCTCATTCTTTGAGGCTTTTTTATTAAGTTTACTTTCTGCGGCTGCTGTATAGTGTTAGGCAGGGGGGGAAGTTAACCAGCATCACTAAATAAAGTCTCGTCCATAATTGTATTATCAATAACTTGCTGCGCTAATTCAATGCATTTTCCACATTGACTGCCTAGCGCCATGACATTTTTTAATTCGCGTATGTTACCCACGCCATGCGTTTCCACTGCGTTTTTAATTTGCTTATCAGTAATGCCATAGCACATACAAACGAACATTAAGAACCACCTATTTATTAATATGCGAATGATAATAGTTGGCATTTAGATTAATTGCAAGCTTTTTGCAATTAATTCTCAATTAGATTTGGAAGTGGCCAACCACCTAAATTCTTATAGCGGTTAACAATAAAACAGAATAATTCTGCTGTACGCTCGGTGTCGTACAGTGCCGAATGTGCTTCAGACTGGTCAAATGGAATACCAGCAGCTTGGCATGCTTTAATCAGGACTGTTTGCCCTAAAGCAAGCGCTGATAGCGATGTAGTATCAAATGATACAAATGGGTGAAACGGAGTGCGTTTAATATCATGTCTTGTTATCGCCGCATTAACAAATCCTTGATCGAAGCTTGCGTTGTGGGCAACAATGACTGAACGTTGGCAATCTGCTTCCTTTTGGTACTTTCTGACATGCTGACATAAGTTTTTAAACACAGTATTCTCATCCAATGCACCGCGCAGTGCACAAAATGGGTCTATACCATTAAAGTCAATAGCCGCTTGTTCAATGTTCGCGCCCTCGAATGGCTGCACGTGCTCATGAAAAGTCGTGTGAGGAACGATGTCGCCGTTTTCGTCGAGTTTTAAGGTGACTGCGGCAATCTCTAAAAGAGCATCTGTATTTGCATTGAAGCCCGCTGTTTCAACATCAATGATGACAGGAAAGTAGCCGCGAAATCTATCTTTGAGTGCTGGTTTTGTTATTGTCATGACGTAGTCAGAAATCCTTAATTAGGTATTATTACAATTGACGTAAATGCAGAAGAAAAAATGGTATGTAAAAACACTATTAAAAGACTAATCGGTCGAGATGCTCTAAAAAAAAGTGTGTGCAAAGACGCTAGCGCTGATTTCACTGCAATTCTAAACATTTTATCAAAATTGTCGATACCTTATCTATGTTCTCGGAGATCGAATCTAGCATGAAAAAATACCTTATCAGCATGTGTTGTCTGCTTCCCATGGCTGTATCAGCAAACTTGCGTGAATATAACGCATCTGTGGAAAATTCCGAATGGACACTTGGTGAACAAACTCGCCTAATTTGCGAACTCAAGCATCCTATTCCGGGTTATGGCATAGCCTCTTTCGTAACGGAAGCATCCAAACAACTGAATTTAGAATTCGTGCTTGATATGTTGCGTTTACCTAATCGGTATGACACTGCAACGGTCTATTCTGTCGCGCCGAAGTGGATGCCTGGTGTTGCTCAAAAAACGATCGGGAAAATGAATTTACGTAAACAATATGATGGTGACTTGCCTTCTGAGTCAGCGTGGGAGATGTTGACCGAGTTAGAAAAAGGTTTTTGGCCAACTATTCACTATCAAGATTGGAACAACCGATATGATTCAGTTGCGGTAGCATTAAACTCAAGTAATTTTGAGCCCTCATACCTTGCTTTTTCGCATTGTGTGACAAATCTATTGCCTTATAGCTTTGAAGATATTGCATACACTGTTTTGAGTTATAAAAAGAGTAGTGTTGACCTGACCAATTATTCCAAACGTCGCTTAGACATGATTGGCGACTATTTAAAAGAAGACATCGCGTTAGAGTTGGTGCTATTAGATGGTTATTCCGATAGTTATGGTGGTTCTTGGAACAACCTGCAATTGTCTATTCGTCGTGCCAATGAAATTCGCGATTACTTTGCAGCACAAGGCGTTGATACCGCAAGGATAGAAGTCACAGGTCACGGTGAAAAGCGGCACGTATCACCGAATGACAATGAATTATCCAGAGCAAAAAACCGGCGTGTGATTATTCAGTTAGCTAAATTATAGTCACTAGCTTTAGATTCTATTTTATTCACTTCTTCGAGGACAATATCAACTTGATCGGTGAAGATGCCATCAAGTTTTAGTTTGTTTTTTACTAAATCTATCAGTGTTTCAGGACTCATATTGAAGGCCAGATCGTCCGCTCTAAATGTGTAAGGGTGAATAATTAATCCCAACGCTTTGGCATTACGGACAAGCGCAGTTTCGGTTTCTGATACAGGGTCGTATATCTGCGGTAACCAAGGTCCTATAACATTTGCATATGTTGCAACTTCTTCTAAACCCTGTTTAGTCTGCATAATATCGTAATCTGCGCTCGACTCATTCCAGCTGTTATCAGCAATTAATTGCACAAGGGCAACCTTTACCTTAAATTCATTTTTCAATCGTTTGAGGGTTTCAGGGTAGAAACACTGGATAAAAATATTGGCGTGCGCTTGAGTTAATCCGTGCTTTTCGAGCATGTTAACAACGATCTTAGTGATATCTTTGCCTTCGGATAAATGCCATTCAGGCGATTTTATCTCAGAGTAGTAGCCAACACTTTTACTAAAGGTGTTATTCAGCTTATTAATAAGCTCGATGTGCTGCTCAAAAGACGCGACTTTAAAGGCTCCTCTTCCACTATACCGAGTAGGAAAGACTTTATTACCGAGTTGGTCTTCGCGTTCATGAACGAATAATTGTTGAATTTCAGCCCAAGTGAAGTCAATCGCGTAATATCGGCCATCAGAACGATGTCTCTCTGGAAAAATAGATTCAACGTTGGTGACCGTTTCAATGTGAATATCATGCAGTACAATAGGCACATCATCAGAGGTTAATATAATATCTTGCTCTATATAGTTTGCACCTTGCATAAAGGCGAGGGTCGCGGCATCTATTGTGTGTTCCGGTAAATAGCCGGAAGCTCCTCGATGTGCGATGATCGTAAAGCCAGCGCTTTCTTCGGATATACCAGTTGAAGTTCTTTGATCCGCGTCGATTTGCATTGAAATGACAACAAATAGGAATGACATAAAACTCTTCAGAAATACATTATGTAAGCTCATTTCATTCCTTTTTAATAATATTAAGGCTTAACTTTCTTGGATGAGTTCGATAGCATATCCACTCGGATCCCTTACAAAGGCAATAACTGTTTTGCCGCCCTTAACAGGACCCGGTGGTCGGTATACATCACCACCTTTTGCTTTAATATCATCACAAACAGCATAAATGTCATTGACACCAATGGCAAGATGGCCAAAAGCGTCACCATGTTCATATTCGACTTTGTCCCAATTGTAAGTTAGTTCTATGACAGTATTATTATCTTCATCGCCATAACCTAAAAATGCGAGGGTATATTCATATTCTTTGTTTTCACTTTGGCGCAGCAACTTCATGCCTAATGTTTCTGTATAAAAAGCGATAGACTTTTGTAAGTCACCAACGCGCAACATGGTATGTAGGAATCTCATTATTTTTATCCTTTTAAATTAAACTAATATTACTTAATCGATCTTATCTTTAAATTCACATAAATCCTCGATAATACAGGAACCGCATCGGGGTTTACGTGCGATACAAGTATATCTACCATGTAATATTAACCAGTGGTGAACGTCAATTTTAAACTCTGCTGGCACCACTTTCACGAGTTTCTCTTCGACTTTATCGACATTTTTCCCCATGGCCAGTTTAGTGCGATTACTTACTCGAAAGATATGCGTATCAACGGCAATTGTCGGCCAACCAAAGTATAATAAAACTAGATGCTCAATTCAACTTAACTTATACTATTGGCAAATTTGATGAAGGTCACTAATATGTCGACTAAGCCATTACTATACAGTTATATTCGTTTCTCTACTATCGAGCAAGCTAGAGGGCAGTCACTTAATCGTCAGATGAGCTATGCGAAAGAAATTGCAAATTTAAGAGGGTTGGAGTTGGATGACTCGCTTACGATGAAAGACCTCGGGCTGAGTGCATTTCACCAAACGAACATAACTAGGGGGGCTTTAGGTCTTTTCCTTAAAGCTGTAGAGGATGGTAAAGTCCCAGCTGGTTCTATCCTTGTAATTGAAAGCCTTGATCGAATTTCACGAGCAGATCCGCTTGATAGTCAGAGAATTATTACAAAGATAATTAAAGCAGATATCACCGTTATCACCGCCGCAGATCGTAAAGAATACAATCAGGAAACTATTAAGCAAAATCCTATGGATCTTGTTTATATCGTTTTACTCCTGATCCGTGCGAATGAAGAAAGCGAAATGAAGTCAAAAAGGGTTAGCTCTGCACTTGTAAAACAATGTGGTGATTGGTTGGTTGGCAAGCGTGGTTTCAGGCTGAAATGTGGTAAAGCTCCCAAATGGGTGAAATGGGATGATACAGAAAAAGTTTATGTGTATGAGCCTCATGAAAAAACCATTATTTTGCGTAAAATAGAGCTCTTTAAACAGGGATTTGGTGGGTTGAAAATAGCCGAATTACTAAATAGTGAATTCGGAGTCGGAACAGTTCACCATACAGGTGCAAATGTATATAAAGAGGTTAAGCGGCGCACACTAGTTGGCGAGTTCAATGTTAAAATAGGTAATATTGATTATGTACTAAAAGACTACTATCCGGCGTTGTTAAGCAGTGCTGATTTCAATTTATTGTTAGCTGACTCAACAATACGCGGAGCCATTAAACACACTCAAAAGTATGTCGGTATCCTATCGGGTATAGGTACTTTCAAATGTGGAGGCTGCGGAAAATCAGTTGGCTCTCATGTAATATATAGGAAAAAATGTATCGGTGACGTTAAAAGTAGTCATAAACGGTATGGTTGCGTCGAAGCACGAAGAAACAATAACTGTACAATGAAATCAACTATACAAATTGACGTGATAGAAAAAGCAGTCGTGCTCTTTTGTCAGGATAAAGTGAATCTCGAAAGAATCCTAGTTCAAAAGAGTGATGCAGAGAACCTACGTTGTAAGGAAATCGAATTAAAAAATGAGGTTTCACAAATCAATGAAAATATTGAAATATTTACTAATAGTCTGTTGAAGCTTGATGGAGCGCCACCGCAGGCTATTGCTAACAAAATTAAACAGCTAGAGGCTGAAGTAGCAACGTTTGAAAGGGAAATAGATAAGAACCGAAATTCTCAAGCGAAAATTAATAATTCTTCTCGAGAGGACGTCACCCGACGCTGGTCGGAACTAACAGAAAATTTAAGTGAGTTAGGAAATGAGGAAAGACTCCTTCTGCGTCAACTTGTAAAAGATACTTTTAAGACTGTAACTTTACAGGTTTCTATAAAGGAAAAGCAAAAAGCGAATGGATTAGACGGCGCAGTAAATCGTCTCTTGCTAGGCGATAATCAATCAAATTATTTCGATCTTACACTAGAGTTTCACAATGAAAAAAAGCGCCTGCTAAGGGTGAACAGGCACACTGCCGAATTGTTAAATGGCTTCGATCTTAATTAAGCTGACTTTTTGAAGTCCGCTTCTGTAAAACCGCTGAACTTGGAACAAAAATTTCTAACAACTTGTTCTGTCATTGCATCAAAGATCTCCTTTGATACATCTTCACCTTGTCTAACAATATTCCCTTTGTCATCAACAATCGCTAGCTTCATGCCATTTTCTATTGATAGTGTGGTATTGGAAGCTGAAACCATTATTCATCCTCCTTGATACATCTAACAACCTTCAATTTATTTATATAGTTCATGTCAGTACCTCTTTTATAACTGCTTGAACATATAAACACCCTGATTTATTTATTATTTTTATCCATTTCAATGGCTTTAAACTTCACTTCTAATGTTTGATTAAAATTGAAATTCAAGTCAGAACTTATACTTTTTGTTGTTGTTCTGAAGCCTTTTATCATTCTGTTTATACAATTATTTAATTTAATCTGGTTATGAATTGAATTCCTGAGGGCACCAAGTTATTAGTTAAACTTGTTTTCAAAATCACTACCAGTCCCAGTAAAAGCTTATTTAATATATTGAGTCGTTTTTGATTCGGAAGTATTGGAAACGTCTCTTGTCGAGTTTGTTTTGATTAATTTGAATTCATAATAAAACTCCAGTAATTATCTTTTTATGTCGGCTACAAGATAATTCTAATATATCTGTTAAGAAAAAATTGTCTAATTTTTTTAGATTTATTTTTTAAAAGGTTAACAACATCGATTGTGACAAGTGTATGATCATAGTTCTTCGATGCTGGTTCACAATGAAATTCAATAATGCTCTTATCTTTTATTAGAAACCTACAGAGGCTTTCTTAACCCCTTCCTTGATTAAGAAGGCGATATGTTGGTGCCCCCTCGAAATACTGAGTGTTGGTCAATTTAAGCTTTCCGCCAATACGCAAATCCTAGGCATACAAACACCGTCAAAAAAGAGATGATTAGATTTTCTGATATCGTAGTTTTTTGAGGTACTGAGCACTTTCTGTTTTGAGAAGTTTTGGTTTTTTAGTAATCGTTCCAGATCGACAGTCAACAAGCCGTAACGAGAGTTATTTTCGAATTCTCGCTTGAACACTGCGGTTGTGTAAATTAGCAGTGAAATAATTGTTTTTTGAGTTTCTATGTTAATTTGCACTAGTTTTTGATCCGCAATTGCATTAAATAAGTGAACCACTTAAATACCATATAGCCCTCATTATTAATGCGGATTTAGGCTTATTCAATGGTCAAATTCATATGCAAAAAACATCACTAAATGGATCGATTTTGGATGCAAATTAACACTTCAAGTCTATAAAAGGCTTGAGTCGACCTAAACCGGCTATTAGGATAGTGAGCTGCGATTGACGGGTATTCGCTCGCTGCTGACTATCGGTTCAGTTCCAGTAGGAGCCGTTCGAGTGATAAATGCGAACGGTGTTCGTTCGGGGTAAGTATGAAACCTATGTGGCATCAAAGCGCATTATTCACGATAACAATCCAGTAATGAACTGGGCCATTTCAAATATGGTAATTGATATAGATGCGGCAGGTAATGTTAAACCGAATAAGAAAAAAGTACCCAATAAGATAGATCCGGTTGTGGCCAGTCTTACTGGGTTTTTTACTTACATGTCAGATTTGCAGGGACAAAACATTTATCAATCACGTGGTGCAATGGTGATTTAGCTCAAGGTCCGCGTAACAATTGAGTGATTTAGTTATTAAAGACACTGCCTGATTCAGTTGCTGAATCGCTTTGTGTCCAGTCAGTGACTATATTGTTCGAGTCAAATGTTATAACTAGTGTTTGAGTTTCCGTTTTAGCCCCACCAGCAAATAAACCAACAATTGGTATATAAGTGGCAGCATTAATGTCCACATTGCCATAAATATAAGACCAATAGACTGTGCCATCTGAATTCTTGGTAGTAGTTTGAGGCTTTCCAAGCGCTGCTTCAACCTGAGTTGAAGTAGTTTCACCTTTAATGAGCTTTGAAGTCGTACCTGAATCTATTTCTTTCCCTGTTGAGTAACAAGCGCTTAAACTTCCTACTATGGCAACTACCGTTAATAATTTAACTATTTTTTTCATCGATATTCCTTGTCTAGTGTTTATGGTTTATTGAGGTCTGCCCTTTGCTCGCTCAGTTCGTGAATCTAACCCTAAGAGTATAAGTGGTATTAAGGCTATATGCTACCCTTCGGCAGGGCTTGAAGGGCAGGGGCTTACAGCGATTATGTCTTTAGCGGACGGAATGTCCCCAGAACCCCAATTCGGCCTTCATTGTTAATGCAAGCTCAAATCTATTGGTCTTTGGCACACCTTTAACTAGAAACATCACTATTAAGTGTTTGTGGTGGATAAATGAATAGGTCTTGGAGAGTAGATGCTACATTGCAGAAAATTACCGTTTTTTTGAAAAAATATTTTTGGGGCACCAGACGAAATTAATTGGATTGTTCCGTTCAATTGGGGCATAAATTACTGCCAGATAACTTTTAATGATTGGACGAGGGTTCTTCTATTCGCCGAACAAGCTGTTTCGTCTAACGTGATAGGTGGTTGTTGGTGTTTCATTCATCAAAATCATCAAACCATCAAACTCGCCCCATTTTCACGCAGACACTCTTTACTCTCTAAAAAGTCGGGCATGATAATTTCAACTAGTTTCCAGAATTGCGGTGAGTGGTCGTGTTGCTTCAAGTGACATAGCTCATGCACTACCACGTAATCCACCACGCGATCTGGTGCCATGATGATTTTCCAATTGAAATCAACTCGTCCTCTGGGTGTGCAGCTCCCCCAGCGGGACTGGAATGACTTAACTTTATAGCCGTTCGTCTCAAATGTAGAGCTTAAGTCGTGAAAGTCACGTTTTAATTCTTTGCCAATAAGCGCCAGTTCTTTGCGTACCTTAGAGATCACGTTGCCAACTGATTTACGAAACATAAAGCTGCCAGAACCATTTAAAAACAAAGGGGCATCATCACAATTACCATGCTCTAACTGCCATTTGGCAAGACGGTGTTGATGTTCTTTATCATTGCGATATAGCCAAAGCGATGCCATCAAGCCTTTAGACACTATAATGGTGCGCTCTTTATCAAACTTACCAACAATGGTTATGTAATAAACAGGTTTATTACTGAGACTAGAGTCAACCACGTGACCAGCATTAAAGGTGGCGATTTCTTCGGCACGTAATCCACACTGAACCGCTAAATCAACTCTTAGCTTTGGCCCGTGTTTGCTCAGCGCTTTACTCGAATAAAGCAGCTTTAGCTCTTCTTGATAATAAGGTGACAAACTCGTATCACCTGATTTTTTCTGTTTGTACTTTTTGGGGATCAGTAAGTCAGTGATGGTAACCGTAAACCCCTTTTCCTCTCTTCCATAGTCAGTAAATAGCAAGTCTAGGCCGCCATCTTTGCGCTTTTTCTTAATGACCTTTGTTTTGTATTTGAAAGGAAGCTTTTCAATCCTGCGTTGCTTTCTAGCCCATTCATAAAACTGCCTGACATGGTTGATATACAAATTAGCGGTGTCTCGGTCAATCTGCTTTGCAATGACCTTCTCAATTAAATACTTACGATAGCGATAAACAGGCAACCAGTATTTCGCTTTATCGCTATCACTTACAGCATATACTTCATGCCAATCGACATTATTGATTTCAATCCACTGTAAGAATAAACACATCGAATTCGCGAGAGATTGAGCCGTGATGAGTGATATGCCGCCCAAGGGGTTCTTTCTTCCCCGCGCTTGGGCGGCATAAAAAGTCCTTTATATCGGTGCTCTAAAAACAAATTAATTTCCAGCGCGTCCAATATACGTATGAGAGATAACACCCTAGGGAATCGCTCTACCACATGATCGTCATGAAAGGCGACAGTGCGTAACGCTGTTGCATCAACGTCAGAAAAATAAGGCAAGCTGCCTAAGTTCACGCTCTGTTTGACTACTTTAGGATAGTGATTACTCAAATTATACGCTCCATTTCAATACTGCAAATATAACTCAAATTGCTTACCTTGTCAATTTTATTTTGCAGTATTTGGTAACTGCAAAATAAAATTGATATTAGGCTTAAAATCAGTCATCATCATTTTGATATATTCATTCAGTTTCGTAAGTGTACTTTTAGTAGTAGCTTTACAAGACAACTAATCTGAATGACGTAAACAGTTAATCGAGGGGGCTAAAGATAAATGAATGCAAAAGAGCACGGTGCCTCTGAAGCAGTTATGCTGCGAAATATGGCCGATATTCGTTCGGGGCATCCGTTTCGTGGCACCATCAAACAGTATGAACATGGTGACGTAAACGTAGTGCAAGTAAGAGATACTGAAGCAACCGGGGAGATAACCCCTTATAGCGCAGTTAAAACCATCCTCTCCACTAAAAAACAGCCTGACTGGTTGCAAAATGGGGATGTGTTATTTGTCGCAAAGGGAGCAAAGCACTATAGTGTATTGGTAGACAATATTCCTGAGCGCACCGTCTGCTCCCCTCACTTTTTTGTGGTGCGATTAAAGCCCGCTTTTAAAGGGGTCATTTTGCCCGAGTTTTTGTGTTGGCAACTTAATCAGCAGCCTGCGCAGCGTTATTTCAAGGCCACTGCCGAAGGGTCAATGTACTTAAGTATTCGCAGACAGGTAATAGAAGATGCCCCTATTAAGTTGCTCACGTTAGAAAAACAACGCCAACTTGCGGCGATGCATCGCTGTGGTGTTAAAGAGCATAAAGTATTGCAAAAGCTCATCGAAAACAGACAACACCAACTCGCCGCTATTGCACGGCATGAACTCGACGCAGTTGACTAAAAACAGTCGCGAGTTGGCTGTCCAATAACGACCAAATGTTGAATAACAAACAATAAAATGAACAAATACAACAAGGATAAATAACACTATGCCAGTAAATCAAATCAATCAGGATGATATTAATAAAGCAGTATGGGCCGCATGCGATACGTTTAGAGGCGTGATTAACGCAGACACATACAAAGACTTTGTGCTGACAATGCTGTTTTTAAAGTATATCTCGGATGTATATAAAGACGATTACAACAAGCTAGTTGTCCAATATGGTGGCGCTGGTAACGAAAACCCTGAGCTAATTCGAGCCATGATGTCAAAACAGCGCTTTGTATTACCAGATGGCGCAAGTTTTTGGGATTTGTACGAGCAGCGACATCAGCCGGGCAATGGTCAGCGTGTCGACCAAGCCCTTCATGCGATTGAAGAGGCCAACGGCACCAAGCTAAAAAACGTATTCCAAGATATTAGTTTTAACACCGATAAATTAGGTCAAGAAAAGCAAAAAAATGACTTGTTGCGTCACTTATTGGAAGACTTTGGTAAAGACATTCTTAACCTGAGCACAGAGCGAGTGGGCAGCTTAGATGTTATAGGCAATGCGTATGAGTTTTTGATTAAGCATTTTGCCGCAGGAAGCGGTACGACCGCAGGCGAATACTATACACCACCCGAGGTATCCACTTTACTCGCCACCCTTTTAGAGCCTACCGAGGGAGACCAAATATGCGACCCATGCACAGGCAGCGGCTCATTGCTGTTAAAATGTGGCGCGATGGTGCGCAAAAACTCAGGCTCAAAAAAATACGCTTTATTTGGGCAAGAAGCCATTGGCTCGACATGGGCACTGGCTAAAATGAACATGTTCCTGCACGGTGAAGATAATCACCGTATTGAATGGGGCGACACCATTCGTAACCCACTGCTGCTGGATAAAGATGGCAAAGGTTTATTGCACTTTGACGTGGTCACCGCCAATCCGCCATTTTCACTTGATAAATGGGGCCATGATGATGCTAGTGGCGACCCGTATGGACGCTTTCGACGAGGTGTGCCGCCCAAAACAAAAGGTGACTATGCCTTTATTAGCCATATGATTGAAACCCTTAAGCCAGAAACAGGACGCATGGGTGTAGTTGTGCCACACGGGGTGCTATTCAGAGCATCAAGTGAGGGTAAAATTCGTCAGCAATTAATCGAGGAAAACCTGCTTGATACGGTTATTGGCCTGCCAGAGAAACTCTTCTTTGGTACCGGTATTCCAGCAGCTATTCTTATCTTCAAAAAACACAAAACCGATAATAATGTACTGTTTATTGATGCCAGCCGCGAGTTTAAATCAGGCAAAAACCAAAACCAGTTAACACCAGAGAATATCCAAAAAGTCATCGATACTTACAAAGCCCGTGATAGCGTCGATAAATATGCATACCTAGCCAGCTTTGATGAAATTGCTGAAAACGACTTTAACCTTAATATTCCTAGATATGTGGATACTTTTGAAGAAGAAGCGGAGATTGATTTAGTGGCAGTGCGTACTGAGCGCCTTGAGCTACAAAATGAACTACAAGTCCTAGAAGCAGAAATGGAAGGCCACTTAAAGGAGTTGGGTTATGGTGCCTAAGGAATGGGAAACATCAAAGCTAGGTAATTATGCTATTAAAATTGGCAGTGGTATAACACCCAAAGGAGGAAGCTCGTCTTACAAACTAGCTGGTATACCTTTGATAAGAAGTCAAAATGTTCACTGGGGAAAGTTAGATTTATCTGACGTAGCTTTCATTGATGATAAGCAGCATTTAAAGATGGCAGGAAGCTCTCTTCAACAAAATGATGCGCTTCTAAATATAACTGGTGCTTCAATAGGTAGAGTCGCAATTTTTGAATCTAATAATGAGGCCAATGTAAATCAGCACGTTTGTATCATTCGCACTAAAAACAGCCTCTTTCCGGTATATTTAAAGTATTTCCTCTTGTCTCATAATGGGCAAAAGCAGATTGAACGATTTCAAGCAGGGGGAAACAGGCAAGGACTTAATTTCGAGCAAATAAAATCATTTAAACTGAACATACCTCCACTCCCAGAGCAACGCAAAATCGCCAAAATCCTATCCACTTGGGATAAAGCGATTAGCACCACCGAGCGCCTAATCGACAACAGCAAACAGCAGAAAAAAGCCCTAATGCAACAACTGCTCACAGGCAAAAAACGCCTTTCTGGATTTTCGGAATTGTGGACTGAAATTCACCTAAATGATATTGGTAAATGTATTACTGGTCTTACTTATAGTCCCTCAGATGTTGTTGAAAAAGATGGAATGCTAGTGTTAAGGTCTTCAAATGTCCAAAATGGAAAGCTAGCTTTTGTAGATAACGTGTATGTAAAGTCAGGTTTAACAGTTAAATCCAAAACGCAAGATGGAGATATATTGGTCTGTGTGCGAAATGGTAGTAAAAATCTTATAGGTAAAAGTGCTCTGCTCAGAGGCAGAGCAGTAAATCAGGCTCATGGTGCATTTATGACGATATTTCGCTCTAAATACTCAGATTATGTTTTCCAACTATTTCAATCTGGTGATTATTATAAGCAAGTTAATAAAAACCTTGGGGCAACTATTAATTCGATCAATACCAGCGACCTTCATAAATTTAAATTTATCATGCCAACAGACGAAGCCGAAATAAGTGCAATTGCTTCTTGCTTATCAGATGCTGATAGAGAAATTAAATTATTAGAACAACAATTATTCGATTTGAAACAAGAAAAAAAAGCGTTAATGCAGCAGTTGTTAACGGGTAAGCGCAGAGTGTAAACCTAAGGATGGTACTTCATGAAGTTAAGAATTAGCAATATTACACTGAGAAATTTTAAGACATTTAAAGAAATATCTATTCACCCAAACCCTGATTTTAATATCATAATCGGTGAAAATAACTCTGGCAAATCTACGATATTTGAAGCAATTCATTTATGGGAAAAGTGTTATCAGACCTATATATTAAGTTCGAGGAAAGGATTTTATAAGGTCAAAAAATCAACCAACCGATATGTAAACTATCAGGATTTAGATTTTCTTCGGATCACAAAAGATGAAGACCTGTTTCATGACCCTAGAGATCCTGAAATAGGTAAGTGTGCAGAAATTTCGATTTCTTTAGTAAACGATGACGAAGAAGCTCAAACTTGGAACTTAGGATTTAAAGTGACCTGTCCAAGTTCAATAGAAAATGCTTTTTATCGAGTTCAGCCAACAGACGAAGACCAGTTTACCTCGTTCGCTCAAGCCTTTTGTGGTGCTGGTAAGTTTTTAGATGAAGCAATCTTTATCTACCAAACTAGACCTGTGGCAGGTGTCCATCAGTTTGAACCCTATTATAATGAAGCCCAAATTAAGAAGAAAATACAAAAAGGTTCTTCTCATGAAGTTTTGAGAAATAAAATCATATCGAAAAGAAAATCTATTTCCGATTTAGAAGCAAGTATCTCTGAAATAGTTGAAAAAGAGATCAAGTTTACTTTACCGCCAACGACCAAGCGAGAAAAAGATGAATATGTCTGCCTTGATGTTTCTGTTGATGGTTCAAAACCATATGACCTGCATCTTCAAGGCAGCGGCTTTCTTCAGATTGTAGAGATTTTAGCTACTGTTGAGTTTGTTGATGCGCCTCTCAAGTTACTTTTAGTTGATGAACCAGACTCTCATATCCACTCCAAGCTACAGAGAAATTTACTTAATTACCTCAGGAAAATTGATCATAACCAATTTTTTATCATCAGCCATAACGATCAGTTTGTAACCAATGCTGGTGATGGTGAAGTATTTTTTATCAGTGATGATGTTAAGAACGATGGCCTTTTGACGGCTATAGACAGTTCGGGCTTTGACATAATAAAAAATGCTTTGGGTGGGGTGATTTTGTCGTTAGAGCGATTGAATCAAGCGAAGCATATCGCCTTTGTGGAAGGTAAAGATGATGCCAGTTATCTTCATGCTTTGAACCGAAAATTGAAAGAAGTTACGCCTGTTGTGGGTTGCTTGAATGAAGTAACGTTCTTTCCTCTTCGTGGGAAGGACAACATTGCTAAAAAAATCGAGTATAACAAGCGAACTTTGATCTCACTTATGAAAGGAAAGACTTGGAACGCTATTTTTGACAGAGACTTTTCAACACCAGAAGTTGATGCTGATTTGAAACAAAAAATCAGAAAAAACTGCGTTCCCCATAGCCATCAGGGTTACTGTATCGAATCGGTTGTATTTTCTGAACTGGATATACTTAAGCGGTATATTTGCTCTTATATTGACTATTTACCCGATGGAGAAGTTTGTCAGCACATTGATGAGCTATTAGCGCAATTAGAGAATAATATCCAGAATACTAATTCTGATTTAAATAAAATTGTTGAGATGAGGTTTGACGGTCAAAAAAATAACAGACCAGAATTCAATACCTTGCAATTTATAGAAGTAATGCGTTCATGGACAGATAATGGTGTTTTCAAATCAGAAAGAGTAATGTCTAAGCCAATGATTCGGGATTTTCTTACTAAGCTTGAGCTTAAACTTGGGCGATCCTTGTTTTTACGAACATCTAATGATGATGAAGAGATTACATCTAAATTTTTCAATAATTACATAGCCTTTATAAGCACAATTAATGATGTAGTTCTATCTTTAAAATCATTATTTATCCAGTTGGGTGTACTCGCTGAGCTGCAACCGAATAATGAAGGTGAAGAGCAATCTGCATGACCATTCAAAAGCGGCCTCGCACCATTCAAATATTTCTACCCAGTGGCGACCCATCTGGCATTCGCATTGCAGAGCAAACTACCTCAATTATTCGCTTAATTGAAGTGCCTCGTAGCGATATGGCTGACTTTATAAAAATGCCAGAAGCCAAACAGGTAGGACTCTATTTTTTGGTATCCGGTGATAGTAAAGATGAGTTGTATATTGGGCAATCGGGCGATGTCGGCACGCGCCTTATGCAACATCACAAAGATGAGAAAAAAGATTGGGAGCGAGCACTAGTATTGGTGTCGCTCACCAATAACTTAACGCAAACCCATGTGCTTTATTTAGAATCCCTTTCCATTGAAAAAGCCCGACTGTGCGAACGATATGAACTATTAAATGGCAACGGCGGGCAAAAGCCGCACACGCCCATTCCACTGAAAGCCGATTGTGATGAAATACATGGCATTGGCGGATTATTACTAGCCACCTTGGGCTATCCTATTTTTGAGCCTTTAACGGGCTCAGCGTCATCTAACACCGAGCAAGTGTTTGCCTGCACTCGCGCCAGCGTAAACGCGAGTGGCATATACACTAACGAAGGCTTGGTGGTGCTTAAAGGCTCATCCGCGCCTTATATATCTACACGTAAAACCGACTCGCGAATGATAGAAAAGCGAGATGAATTGGTGTTAAAAGGAATACTGGCCATAGAAGGTGATAACGTTAGATTTACGAAAGACTATGTGTTCAAAACACCCAGCGGTGCCTCTGGCTTTTTACTGCTTGGCTCATCAAATGGGTGGGTAGATTGGAAAACCGCACAAGGTGTTACCTTACATGAATATCAAGGACGCACGCTAGAAACTGCCGCTATGGGAGCGATAACGTGACTGATACCGATACCCATTCTCAAGCGCCAAATGTACCCAACGGCGAATTTGTTTTATTTCAATCAAAAGGTGGAAAAATACAGGTTGAATGTCGTTTTGAGTCAGACACGTTATGGCTGTCTCAAACCATGATGTGTGACTTGTATGGCAAAGCGAAAGCCACTATCAGTGAGCACATTAGCAATGTGTTTGCAGAGGGAGAGTTAGCCGAAAATGCAGTTGTTCGGTTTTACCGAACAACTGCCGCAGATGGCAAGCCTTACAATGTAAAATACTTTAGTTTGCCCATGGTGATAGCAGTAGGCTACCGCGTTCGTTCAACTCGCGGCACCCAGTTTCGTCAGTGGGCAACCCAGACATTACAAGAATATTTGGTGAAAGGCTTTGTAATGGACGATGAGCGACTTAAAAACCCACCCGTGGGCGATTCTGTTGTCCCAGACTATTTTAATGAAATGCTCGCACGAATTCGCGATATACGCGCCAGTGAGCGTCGGGTGTATTTGCGAGTACGAGAAATATTCACCATGGCCGCCGATTACGAGCCGTCAAATCAAGACACTAATCGGTTTTTCCAAAGCATACAAAACAAACTGCACTATGCCAGCACACACATGACCGCCGCTGAATTAATCGCTGAACGCGTCGACATCAACAAGCCCGACATGGGACTAACCAGCTACAAAGGCGATGAGATTAGAAAAACGGATGTTACTATTGCTAAAAATTATTTAAGGGAAGATGAAATAAGTGCACTCAACCGAATTGTTGTGATGTGGTTAGACTTTGCTGAAGACCAAGCGTTGCGGCGCCAGCAAGTATTCCTGAACGATTGGGATAAAAAGCTAGACGAATTTTTAAGGTTTAATGACCGTGGTGTGCTTGAAGGTAGCGGCTCAGTAACAAAAAAAGTCCCTGATGACACCGCCAAAAAAACGTACGAAGCTTTTGCTATACAACGCCGGTTATTAAAAGAAGCTGAGGGAGAAAAGGCTAACATTGACGCTTTACGCGAAATAGCGAAAACACGGCATAACGACAAATAATAGTGTTTTGCCAATGGCCCATGGCTGAGCGAGCAGTACTGGCTTTGATTTAAAACTGGAGAGAAGATCCAATATGGAAATAAATAAAAAAACGCCTAACTTCCAAGAAGAATTCAGCGCTAAACTCCCTGCGTTAACGTTATTGACTAACCTTGGTTACCAATTTATACCCCCTAGTGAGTGCGAAGCACTGCGTGGCAATACGTCAGTTTATACAAAGAGTGCTATTGAAAAGAAAAGCACGCATCAAGTGTTACTGTTGCCTGTTATGCGCGACTTCTTGGCTAAGCAAACGTTTTTATTCGCTGGTAAAGAACATATGCTATCGGCGGCGGCGATTGATAAAGTGATGCACGAGCTTAACCCAGCAATGAATTTAGGGTTAAAAGCCGCTAATGAACTTATCTATAACGCCTTAATGTATGGCGTAAGTGTTACCGAGTTTATTGATGGTAAGAAAGCCTCACCCACTATTGCCTTAATTGATTGGCATAACATTGACAATAACCAGTTCCATTTTACCGAAGAATTCGTGGTTCAAAATGCCGAGGGCACTGGCAACCGTATTCCCGATATTGTTTGTTTCGCGAACGGCTTGCCGTTGGTGGTCATTGAGGCGAAACGCCCGGATTCGAATAAAGAAGGCAAATCTACCAACTTTGAGGCTGTTTCACAGCATATTCGCAATCAAGGTCAGGCTGAAATCCCGCACCTATACGCTTATAGCCAGTTGCTGCTAGCAGTCAATGGGCACGAGGGTTTATATGCTACTTGCGGCACACCGGAAACGTTTTGGGCTAAATGGAAAGAAGAGCTCATTCCTGAAGCGGAGTTTGTTCGCTTAAAAAACCATAAGCTAAACGATAAACAACGCAACGCTTTATTTAACCATCGACCCGCTTACGCCAAAGATGACTATCTATCACTGCTTGCTGCGGGTGATTTGACAGTTACCGACCAAGACAGGCTCATTGTGAGCTTACTTAGACCTGAGCGTTTATTAGAGATGACACGCCTATTTACTTTGTTTGATAAAAAAGTAGGTAAAATAGTCGCCCGTTATCAACAAGTATTCGGCATTAAGGCCTTAGTTGAGCGCATTAATAGTTTTGATGCGGCGGGTGCACGTGAAGGTGGTGTCATTTGGCACACCACGGGCAGTGGCAAGTCGTTCACGATGGTGTTCTTATCCAAAGCCTTAATTTGGCTTGAAGCGCTTGCTCAGTGCCGCGTAATAATAGTCACCGACCGAGTGGATTTAGAAGACCAACTGAGCCGAACCTTTGCCTCTGGTGGTGTACTCACCGACAGAGACAAAAAAGATGCGATGGCCACCTCAGGTAAGCGTTTGGCCCAGCAGATTGGCAAAGGTAACGAGCGAGTTATCTTTTCAATTATTAACAAATTTGGCTCTGCTATTAAGCAGGAAGCCTGTTTTAACGACAGTCCCAATATTATTGTATTGGTAGATGAAGGACACCGTAGTCAAAACGGTGAAAACAATGTGCGAATGTTGCAAACACTGCCCAAGGCCGCCTTCATCGCATTCACAGGCACACCCTTGTTAAAAGACGATAAGACCGAAAACAAATTCGGTAAAATTATCCATTCCTACACTATGCAACAGGCCGTTGAAGATAAAACCGTCACACCGCTGCTGTATGAAGAGCGTATTCCAGAGTTGAACGTGAATGACAAAGCCATAGATGCGTGGTTTGAGCGTATGACCGAAAAGCTTAGCGACAAGCAGAAATCCGATTTAAAAAGAAAGTTCTCTCAAAAAGGTCAAATATACCAAACCGAAGGTCGTATAGAATTGATTGCCCATGATATTTCTGATCACTTCCAGAATTTCAAACAGCAAAGGCTACGAGGCCAGTTAGCCTGTGATTCTAAGGCCTCTGCTATTCGCTATAAAAAAGCGTTAGATAAGATTGGTAAGGTGACGTCAGTTGTGGCGATGTCACCTCCCGATACACGGGAAGGTCATGACGTTGTCGACCAAGAAAGCAAAGACATCGTCCAAAATTGGTGGAAAGGCAATGTGGCACAAACCTACGGAGGCGATGAGAAAGCCTATACCAAAGCCATCATTGAAGACTTTAGCCGTGATGATGGCCCAGATATCATGATAGTGGTAGATAAGCTCTTGACGGGCTTTGATGAGCCTAAAAACACCGTGTTATATATCGACAAGCCTTTGAAAGAGCACAACCTGATACAAGCGATTGCGCGTGTAAACCGTTTGCACAGTAAAAAGCAGTTTGGTTACTTAATTGATTACAGAGGCATATTAAAAGAACTCGATACCACCATTGAGAAATATCAAGACTTGGCGCAGCGCACTCAAGGTGGCTTTGATGTTGATGATCTTAAAGGTTTGTATAAGCGCATGGATACGGAATACAAAAAATTACCGGGTTTACACAGTGATCTCTGGGCTACTTTTGAGGGAGTTAAAAATAAACAAGATGGTCCAGCGCTTCGCCAAGCTTTAACGCCTAAGGTGCATGAAGTTGAAGGAAAGCTTGCTGATACCAACCTTAAAAAGCGTGAGGATTTTTATGCAGCCCTTACTGCCTTTTCAAACTGTATGAAAGTCGCTCTGCAATCCGCTACCTACTTTGAAGATAAGTCACTTGATAAGAAACGAGACTTGTATAAGCGAGACTTAAAAGCCTTTGTCGATTTACGTAAACAAGTACGCGAGGATGCCAACGAGACCATCAACTACGATGAATATGCGGAAGATATTCGCAGTTTGTTAGACAAACACATTGCCGGTATTGAAATAAAAGAGCCAGATGGCGCTTATTTGGTTGGTAACTTAGGTAAAGACGTTAAACCCCAAGATATAAGCGATGACGAAGCACGCAATCAAACCGATAAAATAACCGGCCGCATCACTAAAATGATTGCGCAAGACTTAGCGGATGATCCTTATGCACAAGAGTATTTTTCTAAATTATTGAAGAAAGCCATTGAAGACGCTAGAGCCATGTTTGATGCCCCAGTTAAGCAATACATTCTGTTTGCTGATTTTGAACAAGAAGTGAAAGAGCGCAAAGTGGCTGATGTGCCGAATGACTTTGTTGATGCGTCCGGCAAGCTGAACAAGCATGCCCAAGCCTATTTTGGTTTATTTAAGCACTTGTTCGGGCCTGAACTGCTTACTGACAAATCGTTAGATAATGACAAGCTGGTTGTCCTCGCCTTTAGCATTGATGAGGTGGTGCATAACGCGGTAGCCGAATATTCGATTAACCCCGCTGAAATTGAAAATGCGATCAGTATGAAATTGCTACCCATGTTATTTGGCGCTTTGGGGCTAGATAACGCACAGAAACTGATTGAAGCCGTGCTTAAAATCACCCGGCTTGGCTTAGCGAGGGGGTAATGGGAGTGACAAATTTGTCGGTTGCTGCTGAGATATTTACTCAAGAAGGCAAAAATGCCACCGCTGAGCGTGGTGTTTTTATTTATGGAAATGACACGATCCATTACGAAGTGATCCGCAGTTCTCTGTCTACTGATGCAGCAAAAAAAAGCCCCCGTAAAATCGTGATTAAAGTACACCCAGATCAACGCGTAGTGGCGTCTGCGCCTTTTAATGCAACACAGGACGCCATCCATGAAGCCGTATCAAAGCGTGCGAGGTGGATTTGTCAACACATTGAAGAATTTGCAAAACAAAAAGATACGGTGCTTCCGAAACGTTACGTTAGTGGTGAAACTCAATTTTACTTAGGCAAACGCTATGTTTTAAAAGTACTTGTTGATAATGAGCACGTCACGAATGTAAAGCTAAGCCGTGGCAGATTAAATGTGACGCTCAAACATGAATTAAGCCACGGTCCTGAAGATAGGATAGCGAAAGTTAAACCGCTTATTGATAAGTGGTATCAGCACAAAGCTAAAATTGTTTTCCATGAGCGACTCGCACAATTGCTACCTAAAGCAACGTGGGTAAAGGGTATCCCATCATTTCGCGTCATGGCGATGAAAAAGCAGTGGGGAAGCTGCTCTATCAAAGGTAACTTAATGCTCAACCCGCACTTAGTCAAAGCACCTAAAGAGTTTATTGATTACGTCATACTGCATGAGCTTTGTCACATTGCCGAACATAACCACAGCGAAAAATTCTGGCGTTTACTTACCCAAATCATGCCGAACTGGAAAGAAGTGAAATCTAAATTAGATGATATGGCGGAGATGTATTTGAATGAGTAATAATCATGGGTAAAGCTATTTACACTTGGAAAAAGAACCTTAAGCCTCAGGTTATGTTAGATAAGTTAGCAAAAATAGTTCAAGTAACAGCAGATGGGAAAGTGTCATTCATCGGCTTGGACTATCATGAAATCAAGGTTTCATTGGAAAACATGGTTGAAACTAAAAAAGCATCACGAGACTTATATCTACCTTCGCTCATATCAAAAGCAGTCACTCAAGCGGCAAAGGAGGGTCTTACCGCCAATACTGTACTGGAAAACCTCAATAGCTTAGCAAAAGAGCAGTTAACCACAAAAATTAAAAATTACAGAGTGTTAACCTCACTTTCATTGCCTTCGTCATATCCGCAAAAAAGATTCAAAGTTGGTAGTAGTGAAATTCATATTGTGAGTGATTTCCCTCAAAAATATCAGACAGAAAGAAACGGTTTGTTATCACGAGCCGACGAATTATCAGAATATAGTGTATCGGATAAACATTACTTAAAAGTTGTAATTTACTGCAAGTCAAAATCACCATACGGGGCAATTAAACAAGCCCTTGAGGACTTAGACCTTTGGAGGGCGCTGTTATGCTTTTTTTCCAATCCACAAATGGAGCTAATTGGTAATTCATATAAACCAATAAATACCATAAGACTCGGGAAATTCCATACATTGCACGAAGAAAACGGTAAAACGGGTCTGAAAAAAATGTATTGGTTCGAACCAAACTTTACACCAGCAAATCTTTCTAAAATCAAAGAAGCCAACGTTCTTCTTAAAAACATTAATTTCTTTAAAAAACAGATTGAAGAACATTGTGACAAGAAAATGTTAACGGAAGCAGTAGTAAGATATGTTCGGGCGCTTGATGAAAAAGACCATAACACTGCGGTTATTAAGCTCTGGGCTACTTTAGAATCGATTTTAGCAAGAGGTCAAAGTAATTGTGGTGCAATCCCTCGTAGAGTGTCATTTTTATTTGAAGATCACCCCTACCATGCTCAGACTTTAGAGCACATAAGAGATTATCGAAATTCAAACATTCATTCTGGTTTAGAGAACCAAAACGCTAAGAACTATGCATTTCAACTTCAATTCTATTTTTATAGATTGATGCTGTTTTATGTGAAATCTATGGATGATTTTAAGAACATCGATGAGGCAAATAAATTTCTTGATAGCCCAAAGGAAGAAGCCAAAATCAAGGACGGAATTGAAAAGCTAAAAATAGCCTTAAGAATGCACGGAAAAAGGTAACAGTTTATGCTGCTTTATAAAGGATGGATAAACCGTTTTCATGTGGGTGGCGACGAAATACCTAGACCATTATTTAGGCTGGTTTAGATATTTCCCTCTCTGTCAGACTACCAGTCGTGATTAAAATTTAATCATTATAGTGAAGTTGAGGGCGTGGAGTGACAACAGTTAATACAAACATAGCCAATCTAATTATTAATTTTAGTTAGACAAAGATTAAAGTAATAAAGTGATTCGGCGAATTTACACTATATCGCTGGTTTAAATAGTGTCGTAATTGGCGGGAACTTTGCTTATACGGACTTGTACTATTGCTGTTTTTTCCTACTTCAAACCGACCTCAAAGTTTTTGCATTCAATGGCAAGTAGTCTTAAGAATCTCGCTACATTTAAGGTTACAAGTCGGCTTTTTACTTCACACACAATTTGTCTACAAACTGGTAATCAAAAATCCACCACGGAGCCTTCTGTCTAAGTTGTTTTGTTAGTAAAGCACCTATGGTTTATTCAACACCCTGTATCTTATTTTTATTCTATAAAAAAATTAGGCGATGATGCTACTAACCTCAAACTCAATAAAATTTTTGGCCATTGACACTAATTACTTACTTACTTTCATGTATATAAATACATTGTTATCAATCCAACTGTTTAGAAAATCCTTCTAGCGACTCTCATATTTAAATTAGTTACTTATCTAATGGATTTTGCAGGGGGATCTTCAATGCTACTAATGACATCAACTCTGCCACAGACGACATCAACAATGCCACAGATGACATCAACAATGCCACAGATGACATCAACTCTGCCACAGATGACATCAACTCTGCCACAGATGACATCAACGCTGTCATCTGTGGCATTGATTGTTTGATAAAAGCACGCAAAACTTTTTCAGAAATACACGTTTATTGAGAATACATTATTTTTATTTATAAATTTATAATGGTTATGATCGTTATAATAGTTTATAACATGAAATTTATATTTTTTACGCACGAAAAGTTATTTTTGCAAAGTAGGTCACATACTTTTATAAAAAAGTGTCAAAAACCGTCGTCATCAACTGCTGCTATTAAATCGACGGCGACTCACAACTAACTTGTGGTAAATGGCTTTTTGCACTTGAGGTAAACCCAACTGAGATCAATAGTCTCCGTATATCAATTTTGTTAACCATTCCTAATTAAGGTGACTCTTTCATAGTGTTTGCCGCCAAAAAGCTTATTTTCAAATCAGCACTTAAATACCACTATTCGAAAGCTGGACTAGTGTAAATGGTCACATTATGCTGAATAGAACAGTCGCCTACTTACGGGGTTCGGTCGTTAAAGTGAAGTTGGACAGTTCCAGCAATGTCTAAATTAAAGGAGTTGCTAAAGTTAATCGTCACTTTAATAATAGTTCACGATAAACCCAAGCCTCAAATAATCAACTACTACCAACTTTCTTTTGAGTACAATCAAATATTGAGACCAAGCAGCAGTGCTTGAAACGAATATAAAATAAGCCCGGTCATTTGCAAGCAAAATGTTTTGTTTGCAAAGAACATTTAGCCTTTCTGACGTTGGGCTGAAATATGCGGAACGAAAATACTGCAAGAAGTGCATCAATATTGACCTGAAACTCAGTTAGGCTTTTAACCATTTACTGGGGTTTTGTACTCAATAAACTTTTTTTGAATGAATAGTGCCTAGAAAATCGGGAGGGTAGTCGGGGGAATCATTAGCTTTTTTCAAAATACAAATTCGAAAACGCTTTGTCTCTATTTGAACCACACCCTAAATAGATAATTAAAATAGCATATTGCGCTCCTAGTCGGAATAACTAGAAATGCCAAGCCTACTGAAATGCTCTGACTATGAAAATCAGTATTGACGGCATAATCTAAGGTTGCTTAACCGAACCAAGATCTAAGATCTATGAGTAGTAAACCATTTTGCCCAATGATATCGTGATTGAACTGAAAGTAATATATACGGGTGAAGCTAATAGGAAGCAGTGAGTTGCACCAATAGGTCAGAAATACGGAGGTCTTTAGATTTTTGTTTTTACCTGTTGAGATCCTAATGACACGCAGTAAGGCACTGGAGATAAAATGTTCACGTTTGCCTCAGAGCTCGGAAATCCCGTATAAGCTCAATTTTGTCGTATTAGCCTCATGTATGATTTAAGAATTGCAAGGCCAATAAACTCTGCTCTATCTTCTCTACATACATCGTCTACGGTGTTCAAAAAAATAGAAAAATCAGACTGTACAACTTCTTTTAAGTCTCCTAGATATGCACGATCTAAGCCTGCTACATAACCCTCAATAAACCACGTAAGGGCTTCCTTTTTGATGTCTTTGTAATCCAAATATGCATTACATGTTTCTCTTAACTGAGGGGGGGCATAACGATTCAAAGTTTCTGACTTATGTTTGAGTATCGATACAATATTTATAATAGTCTGCTTTTCCTCTTTATTGCCAGCGGCTAATGAGAACAGACTATTGTAGAGGCTTAGAGTTGAAAATTGTTCTGCTAACTCTTCGACAGTGTTCTGTGCCAAAGTTACTTTACCGCTTAATAAAAAAAATATTCCTAATAAACCTAACACAGCTTTTTTCACAACGATTCCTTCCTTTCATGCAATAAGCCTATCCGCTTGCGTTCTATAATGTGATGGCAAATAAAATATGGACTTCATTTGGGCTAAATTAATCCCTACCAGAACCTTAACAGTAAATTGAATCGATGTATCTAAAGGTCTGAAACCCTCATCGCCTGCCACTATAGTATCCAATGACTGAACTTCCCAGACTTTATTAGCTCATTCTGCCATGATTTTTTCCCATTCATACTGACAGGAACTGCACTTCCCTTCATTACATTGGTCATCAAGAGTTAATGATTCTTCACAATTCTCACAGCTGATGTACTCCATTTCATAGCCGCATGCTACACAGTAAGCGTCTGCATGAATAAAAGTCCTTTTTCGACACTCATTACATGTATCAAAAGGTGAGTAGCCTCCATCCATTGCATTTCTAATTGCCCCAGAAGCAAAAGAATCATAGATACATTGTTCAAGTGCGTCATCAAAGCAAAAATCATGACCACAAGACTTGCAACGTAGATCGATAGTTGGATAAAGATCCTCTTGATATGGCGCTTGTATGAGCGAAGAGTGGCATTGATTGGAGCGAAGGTACTCCAAAGCTGATTCAACCGAATCATACTTCCAGTCAACTGCATCAATAGTCGCTTTGCAAGCTTTCTCTTCCGCAAGGTAAACATCACTCACTTTAAGTAGTGTTGTCCAACAATCATTACCGAGAGTTTCTTGAGGGTCGAGTTCTAAATGCTCTGATAAAAAATCTCTAATCAATAAAAATGACTTCGTGACGATTTCACGAACAGCATCAGGCGATTTGGATGTATAGTAATGTTCCAAGTCGTTTCTTAAGTTGCTAATTTCGTCGAATCGGTTCCAGACTACTGTAATGTTCAAACTTTTAAATCTTTCCTTTATAGAAATAACATCAACCGTTTTGTTACCTTTACCCTCAAAACCTATTTTACCGTCTCCAATCTTTACTGGCCTGATATGCTGCTTTATGAGTAACTCTTTATTATCATCTGGGGACAATTGACAAAGCTTTTCCTTGTACAGTAATAAAATACCAGCCGTAATGTTTCTCACGGCAGAAACACTGCGCCTATCGTCATCACTTTCAAAATCTTCAACCCCAATCTGGATTGAATCGATTGCGTTTTGAATAATACTCATTGCCTCTCCTGAGATTTAAATATTTAGTAACTCTAGTACATCTGCTCAAATAAATATCTAAATTAATAAGTTGTAAATCGTTTTGACCAATAAATTCACCTATCAGTCAGTTTGTAACTAATGAGTATGAGTATTAGCTAATAACCCAGTTCTCAGGATGCTTAGAACTCAAATAGATATAATCTCGAAAACAAACTTACGATTACTGCGTCCGAATATATTATGATTATTACGTACATGTACTAATATTAAATAGCAATATTTAGTACATGTGTTTTTGCCGTGTACTAAACTTTTAACTTTCGGACATAGGTAATAGAGATGGCATTAATAGGGTTTGCTCGCGTGTCTACAGAAAATCAAGAATTGACGAATCAACTTGAGCAGTTAACTGGTGCAGGTTGTGAAAGAATTTTTCATGGCAAGCAATCAGGAATATCTAAGGAAAATGTACTTCAACTTCAAGCGCTCGTTGACTATGCGAGAGATGGCGATGCTGTTGTAGTTACCAAGCTGGACAGGTTAGGTCGAAGCCTGAAGTCGATTCTTGAAACCATACAACGCCTAGCAGATAAGAAGGTAACCTTTAAGACCTTGGATGGTTCGATTGATACGACCAACAGCAGCCCGTTTGCAACTGCACAATTATCTTTAATAGGTGTATTTGCCCAACTTGAAAGAGACCTAATCGTTCAGAGAACAGGTGAGGGTAGAAAGTCAGCAATCGCTAGAGGAGTAAAGTTCGGCAGAAAACCATCTTTAACTCACGAGCAACAAAAAGAGGTTAAAGCAAAAATTAAGCGAAGAGAAAGTGTCTACGCAATAGCAAAACAATATGAAGTCAGTAGACAAACTATTATGAGAATAAGAGATAAGTAGGTACTTTTTTCTTCTTCAACCTTTTCTAGCCGACAATAGATGAGGGTTACTTAGGCCCAAAGAAGCTATGCAGTTCAAATTTGACTCGGCCTAACACAGGGAATTATGTGATATCTCAATATATTAAACTATTTTTTCTCATTACAATCGTTTAGATAAATCAGTTTTAAAAATATAATTTAGACATTACATAGGTCTTGGCTTCTTTCGCTTGTTTAACGCAATTAAGAGAACTACCGCTAAAATATATGTCACATTTGGTTCCGGTACAGCGGCAGTGCGAACAAAGGCGAATCCTCGCAGCGAGTTCGCAACCATATTCTGTGGGTACGGATCACCCATCGATATATAAGCAGGTTTGGTTGCAACTAATTCTTCAACCCATTCACATGTATATGGAAGATTGATATCCGTCTCATAGCAATAATCATGCGCAGGAATAATATAATCATAGGATGAACTTACACCAATCGTAGCAAAAGCCTCGTTAGTTACTTGGCGATCAATAAAAGGGGCGCCAATATAAAACTTGGATGAATAAAATGTCGAATCACCAAATGCATTATTAGGGGTAATAATATGAGAACCAAACAGTTGAGTAAATTCAACTATAAAATCATTTTCTCTTATTCCATCGATGGAAATATTCCATGAATTTTGTCTAGTGTAACTAGGAGCCACACTAGATAGCAGGTCATCCATCTGAGTAAAACTTGCGATGTTCCAACCTTGAGAGCCATAAATTCCAAAGGCTTGATTTACTGTCATGCCCGCAGTTTTTTCGAATTTTAGCCACTCTAAATTTGTTGCCCTATCAATAATGGAATGGCCTGAAGAAGAGAGGGCTAGATTAATTAAAGAAGCTGAAGAACAAAATGAGAAGCAAAATAAAATACTCGCTACTATCTTTTTAAACATTGAATACTCCTTTCAATAAAAATCTATTATGCATCTAGGTACATTAACAAATCTGATTTAAGTTTACCTATGAATTTTTAGCAATGCCTCCAGCGTCGAGACCTTAGTCTATTCTTTTTCACCAGCAAAAACTGTTCTGGTCAAGTCCAGCCGGACCCTTTTCTAAAGGAATCTTCAAACTCAATCGGTGACTGATCGCCGTTCGACGAATGTAATAGCTCCAGATCATAATATTTAATACATGCCGCAACATATTACGTATGATTAATTGGTTCGACAACAAAATTTCTGTCACTGCCAAAGGTCTTTTTTGACATCAATATTTTGACCACAAATGAGATTGAGCGCAAAGTAACTGGGGTTAGACGAATATTTCAATGGCCGAGGTTATTGCCGATGCAGCACTCCTCTTTTGCCATCAAACCACTTTGTATACAAACCACAATCAAACTCGGCGAGTCTTCGGTGCTCTTTTGCAATCAACCTATTTTTGTTTGCAAAGTACACGGAGCTTCTGGCCATTGATGGTTTTTGATATCAAATGACTTGTGAGCAGAAAGGTTGGGTTCAAAGATGTTGTTATCAACGCGGTTACGCAAGCAGCTTCTAGTTGATAACAAAATATGATTTAAAACAGGTCGGTTAAGCGGTGTCGGCTGGGCATGCGCAAAAGAGCAGCAATAACACGAAGAATATTGAGCTGGCTTGTTCGGCCGGTTAGTGTCATTACCAAGTTCTATATGCAATCCGAAAGTCCACTTCGTGCCATAAGCGGCCCTTTTTTAAGTTGGTTAACCACGCTTAGATATAAAGGGAGTGTTTAAAGTTTTTTGGGACCGTTTCAAGGATGGATAAGGGCTTGATAAATAGAGTGACATCAAAAAGCGTATCAGAAGCATACATCGAACAGGCTTGAACGGCCGATTCGTTGTTATTAAAGTAATATTGTGTTGGGTAGTGCAAAGGACATGTCCTTAATACCTTTGTTAATAAAAAAATAAAAATGGTATCCTTTTGTTTTGAACGGTCAAGAAACAAAAGGGATTTTATGAGTTTCGTTTACGTTCTCACCAACAAAAGCATAATTGGTACGATCAAAGTTGGTATGACAACGTCAAGTCCTGAAAAGAGAGCCGCAGAACTTCATACAACAGGAGTCCCGACGCCATTTGAGGTTGCTGCTTCATGGCGAGTACCCGCTGGCGAACACAAAAAATACGAAAAGATAGCTCACAAAGCATTAGCAAAATATAGGGTTAGTAAAAATAGAGAGTTTTTTGAGCTTGATGCAGACAAAGCAATACAGATCATAAACAAACTAATCCCAACCCCAGAACAAATCGTCGAAAAGAAAATACGGGATGAAGAAAAAGCAAAAGCCACGCGCATTAAGGAAGCTAAACAAACAGTCTTGCGGCAAAAAGAACAAAAGGAACGCGAAGTATTCAAGTTTAATAGGGAAAAACAAGAACTTCTGAATAAAAAAGACTTACTTCAAAAACAAGCCTCTGAGTACAAGACTATATTATCTAAACGACAAAGTTTCCTAGTGTCGGTAGGCTCAAGACTATCTGGCCTTATTTCCAGTTTATTTGGTTCAATCTATACTTTTATCCTTATCTGGATTGCGGTTGTATGTTTTGCTATTTACATTGCACGAAACGGTGATTTATCAGATGTGATTTTCTCGATTTTTGGTTTTACAATCGTTGGTTATTTTGGAGTAATGTTACTTATGCTTGCTGTTTTTCGTCTTGAAAACCTCCTAGTTTTTATCTGGAAATCACTAACTAAGTTTGTGCTGCCAGATTCAGCGAAGTTAATTACTCATGTGGACGCCAAAAAAGAACTCCACTCAATAAAGAACGAAATGCAAACAATTGATCAAAAGATAAAAGATATTAGTCGAAAACTTGGGAGCTCATCAGGATGATTACTTTTTTCAAACGGGCTGTGTTGATACATTTGACGCGCAATTTAAAACTATATAGGGAACATCTTATTCATGGAAGCATTTGCATTAGTCGTTGTCATTCTTATTATTATAGTCATAGCTTCAAAGTTGATGAATTCTGACTTAAGTCGTATTGTCAAATTGGGCAGCGATCTACTTGAGCTAGATGAATCAACAACTAAACGCTTTCTGCACTCTCTAAACGCCTCACGGGCGCAACGGCTTCTTAATTCCTTCGACCCACAAAAAGGAGCGGATAGTCAAAAATTTATCAAATTTTTGGTCTTTTATCTTTTAGGAAGTTTGAGGTTAAACGAATTCATTACGCTGGTTCTTAAGATTAAAAAGAAAGGCTATGACTACAAACTAAGCCACGACGATTTTACTTATATTGCAGGTCATTTTAAGGCCAGTGACCTCGAAAAATTCCCATTTGAGAAGGCCAAAGAGTACGAAGATATGGTTTTATCAGACCGTTTTACTCTTATGCTCGGCGGGGCAAAATTGCGGTCAGCTGCGGATTCTTTAAAAAATAACAATGACGACTTTTCAGAGAATGACATTGGAATTTCCGATTTAAAGAATGAAACAAGCATAACAGGCATTTACAGAAGAGAGCGTCGGCTGACGTTTAGCGAAACTTGGCAGCGTGTTGAATGGATCATAGCGACTAAGTTCAATGGCAAGTTTCATTTGATAAACCTAGACATCGTCCCGGACACTGAATTGTCTGCAAATTTTTACGAAAAGTTTTTTACACTTCCAAAATCTGATTACTTTGTATTTTTATCCGAAGAAATCGTTTTAACAGATGACGAAGAAGCTAGTCTTCCTGAAACCTGCACTATCAGAATCTTTGACCCCGACAAAAATATAGTCTTTAAGTCCAAGGTAGTCCCACGATATGTAGATGTCGACGTTAATTTAATCTTTATGCTCTCAAACAGCGACAGTGAATTCACTAAGCTTCTTAAGATTTTAAAAAGTAATATTTCACTTGTTTTCGAAATTACTGACGATGAAAATGTTTTAATTAGATTTGAATTAGATGGGAAGAGAAACGCATCAGCAGCTATTTGTTCTATTTCATCGTAAAGCTTAAAGTTGCACTGCTTGTTACTGCTACTATCCCGGTTCTGTATTTCGTATTATATTCTCAGCATAAATTACTGCCTATCTGAAATAATAAACTGAGACTAAATGTTTAGAGAAAATGAATATCTATTTATTCAGTACAGACTCAATGAGCATCGTGATTCTTTTATAAACGGTGAACTTAGAATAACCCAGCAGCAATATTATCGGCACTTAAAAAGCGCAGTGAGCGATTCATTTGAGGGGCAGCAACTTATGCATGCAAATGGAAAGAAATTTACTCTATTCGGTAATCATTCAACATATATCTGGAGCTGCTCTGTAACTGACCAAGAAGGGCTTTCCAATTTAAAAAAATTCGATGACTACAATTTGGGTTTATTAATCTTGGAACCCGAGGTTTTTGCTAATAAGGTTTGTAGCAGCCTCGCCTGTAATCCAATTTTAAAAAACATCGCGGAAATTAACTTGAAACCAGTAGTATACACGAACAAAGAAATACCAATGGCTGAAGACAAGAAGAATCCATTATCTCGCTGGACAAAACCTATGCGATTCAGTCATGAGCGAGAATATAGGCTTTGTGTTCATAACGTTCCCCCCATGCAGTGGTTGGCAAAACATATACCAGAAGACTTATATAGAATTGAGGAGGTGTACACACCAAATGAATATGTCAAAACTAAATAGACTTTTTACAGACTTGTCTTCAATATAGCTTTTGACTTCAATTACGAACTATATGGTTTCAATGGAAACATGTGGGTTAGAGAAACTCAGTAATATCTACACCAAAGTTAACGGCATTCTCGATTGCAAAATCAGCTCTTATAACCGAGTGGGTCTGATGTTTTGCAGGTGGCCGCTTTGCAAAATAATTGAGAATTGATAGTAAACTCCTTTTCCATAGAAACCTGAGAGCCGCGTTTCTATATGAAGCCGGGTATACTTCTCTCAATGACCGCAATTGTCAGTTGAGCTGACTGCCATTTAGGTTTGAGTTAACGGCAGCTATTCGCTCAGGCCGTGTGAAAACTCTAATCTATAGATTTTTGAATGTAATTTGGACTTAAAAATCATCACTACATTCAATGTTACTGATAATATGAGGATAATCCTTTGTTTCATCTACAGAGCGAACTATTTTCAACGGCAGCAAAATAGTTTTCACACGGCCTGCGCTCACTATTGACGTTCGGCTCAGTTCCAAAACCCGTCAGTGGGCATTACTTAAATTGAATTGATTTTTGCCACTAAATTGTCGCTCTGGTTTTTAGCTAAAAGGGCTAACAACGACCTATAGCCGACCTTTGAGATTTTGGTGAACAGGTTGAAATTGAAATTGAACAATCAATAAAATTTTGTTGTGACAATTTTAAGGGTTATTTAGGGCCCGATAAATGTTGTAGGTGATTAATACCGTTTACAAAGGAACTGAACAAAAGCGGACATTTGTCCGCTTACCTTAATCAATATCAAATGGACTTATTGCGCCTGACGAATGTTGACCAATCACATGTGTATAGATTTGGGTTGTCCTCAAGTCGTTGTGCCCCAGTAATTCCTGAACAGTGCGAATGTCTGCGCCACTTATTAGCAGTTGAGTAGCAAATGAGTGCCTAAAGGTATGGGCGGTAACATGCTTTGTTGCGCCAGAATTCGTAACCGCAAGCTTCAACTCTCTTGCTAGTGCCGTGCTATGCAAGTGATGTCGACAGAAATACCCGTCATACGGGTGTTCGCAACGCGTCGTCGATAGGAATAAGTATTGCCACTTAAATTCCTTCACAGCATTTGGGTACTTTCTGGCTAAATTTGGCGGCAAACTTGTCATTCCTGAGCCCTCTGCAATATCCTTTTGGTGTATTGAACGCACTTTTTCCAGTTGACCCTTTAATGGCTCAATGCGCTTTTTAGGTAACATTGTGGTGCGGTCTTTACCGCCTTTGCCGCGAAATACAAATACTGTCTTAGGCTCAAAGTCGATATCCTTAATACGCAGTTTAAGCAGTTCTGCTTTGCGCAAACCGCTGCCATATAACAGTGAAAACATCAGTTTATATTTGGGCTTCATTAATCCTATGCTAGCATCGCCTCTTTATGTGGAAGTACAGTAGGAACTCTGGTAGGTGCTCTCGCCCTCACCGCATCCGGAAGGAGCGTTAACTCTAGTTCAAATATATGCTTGTACATGAATACAATGGAGCATAGTGCTAGATTTTGAGTGGATGATGTGACTTGTTAATTTGCACGCTTAACTACCCCACATTTGCATTGAAAACGTGGACCATATAATTTCCTTTAGTAGCAATAAGATTCAATGCTTTATCAATTCACAACAGGGTCAATATTGAGTGCAAATCGAAGCAAAATTGGCTCAAGTTGTGCTGCAAATTAACAAGATACTGACAATACTAATTAACACTCTGGCAAAAAATTAAAGTATATTGGGCGTTCGCAGCTTAAGAAGGATTTTAATATGGTAAAAACTATAATTTTAGCACTCTCCGTGTTTTGTTCGGCGGCTTACGGAAGCTCTATAAAGATCAATGTAGAAGGCAGCATTACTCAGCTCGACTCTATATTTTCAGGTTTATTGGAGTACGGTGATGATATGAAAGCAACATTTCAATATGATCCTGCAAGCGTCTCCAGAATATCCAATTTTGAGCCCAATCGCGCTTTTCACTACTTCGACGAATTTTTTTTTAGCGTTGAGATGGGTGAACTAAACTTTTCTGGAATAGGTGGCAGAGCAGAAGTTACCCATGACTACCTCGATAGTAGCGGAAGAATTTGGGACCGTTACATACTCCAAACTGGCGGAGTCGCTACCTTTTATGAGAACGAGTTAGCTGATTATTTCGACATAGCCAATATATCTGCCAGCATCACGTTTTACGACTTTACCGGGAACGATGCAATTTCGGACACTAAACTACCCTCGGTCACTGAAATTTTAAGCTTTGATACAGCCCCCAATGTGAGCATTCAAATAAATGTAGACGATGGTGTATTTGATTGGTTACCTATGTTTGCAAGAAGCGATGAAGTCGAGGTAATAGCTGTAAGCGAACCAAAAGCGTCGTTAATTATAATGCCTTTGCTCATAATGCTGATTATTCGAGTCGTACTTTTTAAAAAATCACCAAATAGGTAAAGTTCCTAAACTAGCCGCCTCCATCATAGAAATCAAAAGGGTTGACCAAAATCTGAAAGGTCCGGTTATTAAGACCTCATATATTAGGAGACGTAATGAACTTTGAACCACCAGTAGTAAGTGCGATAACGGCCTTGGTTGCAGTAATAGTTGGCCCACTAGTGAGCATTATTGTCGCCAAAAAACAAATTAATGCTTCTGTTGTTTCGTCAAGCCGTCAGGCATGGATTAATCGGCTTCGAGATGAATTAGCAACGTTAGTTGGTATAGTTCATCATCTGCCTTCAGCCCATGCCAATGGTTCAGTGACAACCGATGATGCTATTGCAGAATACGGAAAGTTTGTTGAACAATTTCAAGTTATAAAGCTCCTGATTAACCCCAAAGAAACTGACCATCAAGAATTAATCCGCCTTATTAAATCAGTAGATAAAAAGGTTATAAATTCAATTAATAAAGAATTAGCTGACGCATCTGAATTCGAAGACGCCGGTCAACGTATAGTAGCTTAGTCTCAAATCGTTCTTAAGCAGGAGTGGGAGCGAGTTAAAAATGGCGATTAGAAAATGCCTAGTGCGCCCAGATTTTCCTGCTTTTCCGATGGATGAGCTGAAATGGGGGGCCTTGCGAGTTAGGGATTCAATAAAAAACACTTTAGCAATACGCTAGCGGTGTTTGTCAAACTAGTAAAGCGTTTCTATCCAAGTTGTATACGCTCTGTAGGATTTTTCGATTTCACCAGAAAGGCAGTTGTCTTCTATTTATCAGCATGCCTTTACTCCTATTGGGTTGAAATACTGCATTAACAGTCGATTCGTCATCAATCACTCAAAAATCAAAAGTAGTCAAATTGACCAATTATTATCTCATTGAAATAGCCGTCAAGTCCCTCATTAAAGTCTCACTTTTAAGCCTTGCAGCCCGATGTTGACGAAAACTCATTTGCGCATGTCACATAAAGAGACGTTATGGTAAGTAGGGACGTTTGGCATGCCATTAAAACACCTCTATTGAGACGACAAAATTAACATTGCCACTTCATCCTGCTTTAGAGCTACACTGAGCAGAAAGCAACGTCATTTAACTTTCTGATAGCCATTTTTCTTCAATTGAGTCTATTAGGGTGTAGACGAGGAGCTTAGGGTTCACACAAAGGAGAGCAGTTTGAAAATAAAGGTAAAAAAGGAATTTAATTTAAGTATCGTTTTAGCTCAAGTGCGAGCATCCCTCCCGCTTAACGGTGAAGGGAACGTAACGACGGAAGACCTTAGTATATATCCGAACATAAAGGACCTTTTGCTAAACATATTTGTTTTCCCGCCAAGGACCAAGCATTTGAATCTCGAATTTGCAGTATCAACGGCACTGCACAAGTATCTAAGGAGTGATGATAAAAGCGATAACCATTTTATTGAAACACTCAAAGCGACCTGCCTTTCTGAGCTGCAAAAACAGGAGGAAGAATATACTCTTTTGACAAGCATTTCGCTTTCACATGAAAATTTAAGGGGGTTCAACGTCAAACTATTGGATTGCCAGATTCAATTCCATCACCATAGTCCTAGTCATTTAACTCATCGAAGTAAGGTTTTACTTGAGCAGGGAAGTCAAATATCAAAAGATGAAATGCCGTCTGGCTATACGATAGTAACTGTTCTTGTAAGGTCAAGATATTGCAAGGAAGCTATGGAAAGGGCCTTAGAAGCATTAGATGTTATAAGAGGGCTAATCAATCTGGATGTAAATGCCTCTGACTTGTTATTTGGCAATGAGTGGCAGCCAGTAAACAAGGTTATGTATGGCAAAATACATACTCTCCATGATAAAACTGGGGTAGCACTTTCTAGGCCTGTTTATTTTGAGCCTAATTTTGTTAACAGAGTGCCAATAAACTATTCAAATGATGCTTTGCTCAGAAAGAACGTTACATATCGTTTAGTTAAAATGAAACAAATAGGATTCGCTGAAAATATTGTAGGAGCTATGATTAGGTTTGCAAGGGCACTAGACGAGCCAGATAATAACATTGCTGTAATAAAACTATGGGCAACGTTTGAAACGCTATTGTTGGTAAATGGAGAAGATCGCAGCAAAATATCAAAAATGCTAAGTGCACTCCATAGTAACGCTGAAATTGAATGGCTATATTTAGAGAATATCAGACTCTATCGAAATACTAATGTTCACAGCGGACTCCAAGATAACTCGCCTATTAGATATAGCTATAGATTACAAAATAATTTTATTGTTTTAATTAACTATTACCTTCTAATTAAACACACCTCTCTGAAAGAGGCAAACCAAGACCTTTTGCTAGCGTCAAAAGGGAAATCTCATTTAGATGACGAGTTAGAGAGAACCAAACGAGTATTTCATATTTTTAAAGACATTTTTTAATGTCCGTATAAGCTCGGTGTTTCCAAGGCGCTTATATGTAGTACTTGATATTTTCCGCATTGGCAAGCCTGACTTTGACTTTGCTTGTATCCGCGACATGAACTAAACGCATATCTAAAGTGAAATAACTATACGTTACAACAAAGTAGCATACTATTGGATACGATTATTTTGGTTACGCTACCAAAGATAGTTATTATAATACTTCAATAGATGGTGAGTACGTTGATGAATAAGGACATAGGGTCAATCAAATGATGCAGCATAAGAATTCCAAATATTATTTCGAACCGAAAGATGTAAAAGTTGCAGAGTTTAATGCCACGCATTTATCCGTATTTCATGGTGGTTTATATGCGGAAAAGCTAAATATTTCCATATCATTAGAGTTAACGAAAATGAGTGACTCTGAGCTTGAAGATATGGTCAGGAAAAGTCCGTATGTGAAAACTGGCTCTGCTGTAGTTATTGAGCATGAAGATGAGGGCTACTTTGTTATTGTATATTTTAATTTTATTACGTATTTTGGTGATGAAGTTAACGATATAGATGTTGTTTCTAGTTATAGCTATCCCTCCTTCAATAGCTGCTCAGGCAAACATTCTCAATATCATGACATTATTGGAGATATACACGCTAATGCAGATAAGCTAGAGAAATTGTTAAAGTCGTTAGGTTATCAACGTAAATTTGGAGTTTACTGTTGCGATAGAAGGCATGCTGTATTTTTAGGCGATTTCATAGATAGGGGTGATTATCACAAGCGTGTAATTGATATCGTAAGGCCAATGGTTGAAATGGGCTATGCATCTGCCGTTATGGGTAATCACGAATTTAACGCTATCGGTTACCATACAGTTGGTGCAGACGGCAAGCCGTTGCGGGAACATTCAACTAGTAATCAAAAACAGCATCAAGATTTCCTTTTAGAATATCCTATCGGGCATGCGGAGACAGTTTCTGTAATTAACTGGTTTAAGACCTTACCTCTGTTTTTAAATGGCGAAGGTTATCGAGTTATCCATGCTTGCTGGGACCCCGACCACATCAAAAAGATTAAAACAATGTTAAGTAAGACTAATCAAATTAAAGAGGAGTACATAGAAGAGGCATTCCAAAAAGGTAGTACCTTGTATGATGCTACTGAAACACTAATGAAAGGTGTTGAGATGGAGTTACCAATTGACATAACGTTCAGGGATCTTACAGGTAAGATCCGCAACATGGTTCGTGTTAAATGGTGGACCCCACCAGAACAAGTTGAAAATTATGCGCAAATTGCGTTAGTCGAAGATGTCGTTAAAGAATCACTAATGGATATAAAAATGGTCGGCGATAACAAATCTTTAGGGTATCCAGATAATGTGCCCCCCGTTTTTATTGGTCATTATCAACTTACCGGAGAGCCTGAACCTCTTACTAGTAGGGTGGTGTGTGTTGATTATTCGGGGCGAGAGGACAAGGCATTGGTGTCGTATGAGTGGGATCAAGCAAAAAGACCCTTCGTTAACGGTGTACTTGAAAGGGCTAACTTTAAGCTATCTAATTAAGCTTATTGCTACGCAGCTCATATAATCCTTAGGTCAAAGGTTGTAATCTCAGCTTTATCTTCAACTAGTATTTAAAAATGCCAGTTGAAGACTTGCGTTATTTCTTAGAAAGTTTGAAATGCTCACAACTGTGATACCGAGATGGTATTTTTTCGGGTAATTCCCCTTCTTTTTTACTAAAGTTATAAGAGCAACGCATACCAAACCCCACGCCTGCCAAGTTAATGTAATATTTACAATTTACACATATTGGATCTTTATCTTTAATACATTGGTGAATTGGTTTATCAGTATTCACTAGGTCTCCTTGGTATATGAACAACATGCCATTCCTAATTCCCTTTTAGTTCAGGCTTTGAGAATAAACGATGTCATTATCCTATTCAACAGACATTGATTTTTATGCGCTTTAATCTCAGGCCTATTTAGTTGACTAGTCACTGTGGTTAGGTTTATTCGCACCCACAGGACACTGTGCAATGGCATAGTGAAATAAGCCAACTTAAAAGAGTTTGAAAAATGTCATATTTGTTTCTAATCAAGTGAACGGTCGACTGGATTGACATCAATATTTTGGCCACAATGAGATTGGGCGCAAAATGTCTGTCGTTAGACGAATGCTCTCAATGGCCATCGTATTGTTGCTGGAATGCTCTTCTTTTGCCCTCAAGGCACGTTGTCTACAAAGCACAATCAAACTCGGCGAGTCTTCGGTGCTCTTTTGCAATCAACCTATTTTGTTTGCAAAGAACACGAAGCTTCTGGCTATTGATGGTTTTTGATATCAAATAACTTGTGTGCGGAAAGGTTGGGATCAAAGATGTTGTTATCAACCCGGTTATGCAAGCAGTTTCTAGTTGATAACAAAATGTTATTTAAAAAAAGTCGGTTAAGCGGTGTTGGCTGGGCAGGCGCAAGAGAGCAGCAAGAACACGAAGAATATTGAGCTGGCTTGTTCGGCCGGTTAGTGTCATTACCAAGTTCTATATGCAATCCGAAAGTCCACTGTGTGCCATTAGGGGCCAGTCGAGCTTCCATCGATGGAACTCAATTTTGCCAATAATTTATCACCCTTGCGCTCATCTAAAATGACAAAAAACGACCTATAGCCGACCTTTGAGATTTTGGTGAACAGGTTGGGATCGAACAATCAATAAAACTTCTTTGTGACAATTTTAAGGGTTATTTGGTGTCTGATAGATGTTGTAGGTGATTAATACCGTTTAGAAAGGAACTGAACAAAAGCGGACATTTGTCCGCCCACTTTAATCAATATCAAATGGGCTTATTGCGCCTGACGAATGCTGACCAATCACATGCTTATAGATTTGCGTTGTTCTTAAGTCGTTGTGTCCCAGTAATTCCTGAACGGTGCGAATATCTGCTCCGGATATTAGCAGTTGAGTAGCAAAGGAGTGCGTAAACGTATGGGCGGTAACATGCTTTGTTACGCCAGAATTCTTAACCGCAAGCTTCAACTCTCTTCCTAGTGCAGTGCTATGCAGATGATGTCGACAGAAATACCCATCATACGCGTGTTCACAACGCGTCGTTGATGGGAATAAGTATTGCCACTTAAATTCCTTCACAGCATTTGGGTACTTTCTGGCTAAACTTGGCGGCAAACTTGTCATTCCTGAGCCCTCTGCAATATCCTTTTGGTGTATTGAACGCACTTTTTCCATTTGACTCTTTAATGGCTCAATGAGCTTTTTAGGTAACATTGTGGTGCGGTCTTTACCGCCTTTTCCTCGAAATACAAATACTGTCTTAGCCTCAAAGTCGATATCTTTAATACGCAATTTAAGCAGTTCTGCTTTGCGCAAACCGCTGCCATATAACAGTGAAAACATCAGTTTATATTTGGGCTTCATTAACCCTATGATTAGCATCGCTTTTTTATGTGAAAGTATAGTAGGAACTCTAGTAGGCGCTCTCGCCCTAACCGCATCGGGAAGGAGCGTTAATTCTCGTTCAAATATATGCTTGTAAATGAATACAATGGAGCATAGCGCCAGATTTTGGGTGGATGACGTGACTTCTCGATTGACCGCGAGATGAGTTAGGAATTGTGTTACCTCTTGCTCGCCGAGGTCTTTTGGGTGCCTTTTATGATTAAATAAAATGAATCGTTTTATCCACAACAGATACGTAAGCCCGGTTTGTATTGAATAGTGCTTTGTTCTCATGACATGTCGAATACTTTCTAAAAATGGTGAATTGTCCTACAGGCCAGATAATTCCAGTACTTAGGGATAGATGTGCTGGTGTTGTTACAATGCTCGCATAGTAATAACATCAATTCATAGGTCAAATAACATTAGGTTGTTGTTTTATATAAATAAAAATTGAAACAGCATGCGCGGTTACCATGCATGCATAGTAAACACACAGAAAACGGTAGAAATATTAATCAAAAACAAGGTAAGCTACTGAAAGTAATAAAATATGAAGGCTTATTAAAATGACAATATCTAGTGGTTACAATACTGTCTTCATAATAAGTTTTATGTTTTTCAAGAATGCTGAAGTATTGGAGTCTGGTAGTGCTAGACCAACCGATACTTTATGTTAGGGGTGCATAAATATCATTGAGCCGTGACCCGGCTTTGTCATACCAGACCTTTGATATTTTTGGTACCACACCCTGTTGGTGAAGCTGGTACCTTCACTACAATCCATATTTTGGGCAGCAATCCAAAGTATGGCGTCACTGGCCTGTGACGTTAAGCTCAGGTGTTTAATTTTCCTGAGCCGGCTCGGGGTTTATTTTGGAGAACTATATGTTCACCCTTAAAACTTCGAAAATCGAGATTACGATTGATATCGCTCGCATCATTAAAGCTTCGGCTTATTTGTTGCTGTTACTTTTGTAGTCTTTGGCAGGGCGGCATTAGTCGCCCTAGGCCTAAAAACATAACAAAAAATTAAACAAGGACAAAAGCAGTTGGCTTTTGCTCCTTCGTCGCCATTTCAGCCCACAATTTTTTGCCTGTTAATCGGGCGTTATGCGCCAAAAGTAAGGAGTTCTAAATGAGTTGGTGGGTATGGGCAATAATAATAGTTGTAGCATTGATAATACTTGGCGGCATATTCTCAGGTGAAGAAAGTGTGCCATCAAATAAGAAAGCCAAAGCCAAAGGCCAAGCTGGCAATAAGTCTGCAAAAGACATCGCCAATGAAGTGACAACTATTGCTCATTTTCGATCTCTAGAAAGAAAAGTCGAGAGAGCTGACGAGAAAAGGCAGCAAAGCCAAGCTTATGATGCACGTAGCCTTAAAGTAGAAGAAAAGGCTGATGATAGATATCGGGCTTTGCAAGATGCACTGGATATTGCTTCCAATAAAATTCTCCGCTGGCAGTTCATTCCAAGTGCAGATTTAGAAACACCATTGGATATTGCCAAGAGCGCTTATAAAGTATTCCCGGCTACAGAATATGAAGAAAAGGTGCATGAATTTGGTAACGACAAAGATAAGTGGTATGGGCTTCGTGGAGATGAAGAGCCAGACGATAAAGATGAGGAAATAAAATTCATCATTAAATTCAGAACTATAGTTGAAAATACTGAATTATCTAATGACGAAATATCAAAAAAAATAAACGCACTTGTTTCACGAAATACAGATGATGCTAGCAATTTCTTTGACACGGAAAGTAATATCAAACCGGCTGAGCAATGGCGTGAAATCTGCGCTTGACAAATTGCTGCACGCGGACTTAGCAAGCTGTCGTGCTTTTTGCAAAAAAACCGCAAAAATACACGCCAACTTGCTACGCCGTTGAGCAAGGCGTTATACATAAAGGATACATATGGTTGATATCGCAATTTTAGGATCTGCACTTGGCAGTATCAAAACGGCAACGGACATTGCCAAGCTAATCAAAAACAGCGGTACTTCTCTTGAAAAAGCAGAAGTTAAACTACAAATTGCTGAGTTAATAAGCTCATTAGCTGATATAAAAATGGAATTAGCGGATGTTCAAACTATTCTAATCGAAAAAGACCAGATTATTACCGAGCTACGGAATCAACTCAACACGAAAGATTCAGTTTTTTGGTCTAAGCCATATTACTTTGTAGGCCAAGATGAAGATAAAGATGGGCCTTTTTGCCAACAATGTTATGACCAAGAACAAAAATTAATTCGCCTTCAAGGTGGTGGGACTAATTCATGGAATTGTTTAAGTTGTAAATGCTCATATAGAGATTCAAATTATCAATCACCAAGACCTATTAGTTATGGTTAGGTGTGTTTATGTATAACAAGCTGTTAAACAAGGATAAAAAACAGTTGGTTTTTGCTCCTTCGTCGCTTATTTTAACCAACTATTTTATTTCCTGTTAACAGGGCGTTACTGGCTGCGGATTTCGTAAGAGTCAGCGACCATCCAAGATAAACTGCTAAGGTCCGGTTTGACGGATCACTTGTCATTAGGATACCACTCGAAAAAATCGATAAATCCCAAAATTCATATATTACTTGAACGGCCGGTTATCGCTCAGAGCAGTCCATCACGACATTGCTAACCAACGAATATAATTCGCTCATTCTTGTCCGTCGCACTATCTAATCTTGCCATCCGGACGACTTAATCTACCTTTTACTCATTAATATTTTTGCAGTCAATAGCCCGCAGCCTCAAGAACCTTAAATATTTTGCTTTCAGCAAATGCCTTTTTGTACTCAAACCAATTTGTATTCAAAGCCCTAACTAACTAAAGCCGAGTCACTATGGTAAGTCAGCTATGTTTTTTGTAATCAACGTGTTTTGATAGCAAAGGGGGGCTAAGGATACCTTTCCGTCGCTTGAAATTTAAAGGACTTATGTTTAAAAAACAAATCATAGCAAAGCCACTCTAATTCAACATTTTCTTGGCCATTGAAGCAAAAACAATTTCCCTCGGTACTCAAAAAAAATGCTTTGGCGTACTTTATTTGACCACCAAATTAGCGTTGAACAATATGGTAATTCTGTTTACTCAAGTGAACGGTCGGTTGGATTGACATCAATATTTTGGCCACAAATGAGATTGAGCGCAAAGTAACTGTGGTTAGACGAATATATCAATGGCCATGGTTATTGCCACTGTAATACGCCCTTTTCCTTCAAAACACGGCAAGCCTGCGGTGCATCTCTTTTGTAAACAATAGAATTGATGGCAAAGCTCACACTTTTTAGCTAGGGTTTGAAATAAAAATCATTCTTTTAGTACGTTTGAGTAAAACTGGGAGGTTTTTATAAATTTGTTATAACTGGCTGAGTGCCCGATGGACACAAATAATTATATTTACATTATTATCAAGCTTTGGCTAAACTGGTGCCGAGATTAAAGTATATTAGCTTTAATAAACAAGGGGAAATCTTGAAACATATATTAGTTCTTTTAGTTTTTATATTGCTAAGTGGATGCGCCGCCAATCCAACAGGCTCCAGTTGGGCGCTTACAGATTTTAATAAGTATGAAAAAAACTACTCTCCATTTCCGACTAAGGAAATTTCTATAGGTGCCTCAACCAATTCATAATTGAAGCTCCTTGGTTCCAATTATGAATTGGTTGAGGCAGGCAAAGATTATGAAGTTCTATCTTATCAACATTGGGTTTCAGTAGGCGTGCCAGACTATGTTGGAAAAACACTTTATCTGAAGCTGGAAGGCGATCAGCTTGCTTATTGGAAAATCACAAGTTATACGGTGTCAATCGTTCCACGCAGTTGGTAGTTGTGTCAATAATACAGGGATGAAGAGTGGTGTTGTGGAAGTGAAGTGTCCAAGTAATATTGTCACTTAAAATTAAGTTTCTAGTGTTTGCTCTCAATCTAATTCGCCTACAAAGCACGGCAAGTATTCTGCGCTAGCTCTTTTTGCAACCAACCTATTTTGTTTGAAAACAGTGGAGCTTTTGGCGTCAAGCTGGTTATTTCAGTTAGTCTCGAGCATTGCATCAGGCATATCACTACTGGCCTGAAATTGAACTAGGTTTTTGATCATTAACTGGAATTTAGCGCTCAATAAACTTTTTTCCGAATGAATAGTGTCTAAAAATTCGGGGGAAGATCAATTATGCTGCGGCAAATAATTTCGATTCTTCACCGGTGCTAACAATCTTTATTCAGTCTCTGGTGCAACTTGCATCACGCGTTCTAAAATCAGTCTCTGGTGCAACCTGCACCACGCATCCTAAATAAATTCTCTTGCGTGACGTTAACCATACATTCTTAATCAACTCTCTGGTGCAACCCGCACCATGCATTATTAATAAATT